>LYSV01000061.1 GCA_001657315.1 Flammeovirgaceae bacterium BBD 1991-12
ATCAGTAGTATCAGGCCGGTGATTACCAGAGATATGACGAACAATGAGTTGCTCAATGCCTTTCGTTTCTTCTCAGTTTCCTGCCAGTTCATGTTTTTCCTACTTTTCAACTTTCTTGTCACGTTAATGGACCAGGTCACTAAATTGGCTTTTTGGAGGGCCTGATCTCCATCTTCACCTTACTTTCCTTCAGTCCGTCCGAGGTGACCTTCAGTTCGAGCTCGCCGGCAGTACCCGTGGCCTGAATGATCGCAAGGCATTTTCCATGGAAAGCCTTTCTGTAACTCACCTTGTGTGGGCTCAGATCCAATATATCCCCGTTTTCCACCCCAATGAGCTTTCCCGGGCCGTCGACTTCAAAGTTCAGCAAACTACCAGCATCAGGTACGGCCACCCCGTTCTTATCTACAATCGTTATTTCTGCATGAACCACATCCTTATGATTGGCTGAAAGTATGGTTCTGTCCGTAGCAATGTCGATGGTATAGGGTTCCCCTGCCGTTCGGTAGGTCTGGGTAGCCATTATTTTACCTTCTGTTTTAGCCACAACTTTCAACTCCCCACTGCTGTAAGGCACCTTCCAGATGATCCTTAATGCATCGGTCATCGGCTTTTCACCCAGAGATTCTCCATTCAGGAACAGCTCTGCCGATCCGCAATTGGTATATACGACCACAGGGATCTCCACCCCCTCCATACCGGGATGGGTCCAGTGCGGAAGCATATGCACCATAGGCCTGTCCGACCATATACTCTGATACAGATAATAATTGTCCGTCGGGAATCCCGCGAGGTCGATCACTCCGAAATTCATGGTCCTGGCGGGCCAGTCGAAGGATTCGCCAAGATAGTCGAACCCTGTCCAGCGGAAGGAACCCAGGAAATATGTCAGGTCTTTTGTTTCTCTCCAGTAATCACGAATACTCATGCGTACGATGGAATTGTCATAGGATGAATGATACATGGGGTCAATACCTTCAAACAGCTCCTCATCCGTCAGATCTTCTACAAGAAAGATCCTTTTGGCTATCCCGCTAAAGGGCTTGCCTCTCTCCCACGGAGCCGGATAATCCCTTCGCCTGTACTGCGTTTTGGTGCGATAGACCCCCCTTGTCTGCAGTCCGTGAGTGATTTCAGTCCCCACTATGGGTTTGGTCGGGTTTTCCTCATGAAAATGCTTCAACCCGTTCCTGTATTCTCCATGACCATTGAACCCTGCAAGGTCTACGGCCGGCCCATTGTATCCTCTTCCCTGTGTTACCGGCCGGGTACTGTCCAGTTTTTTTACAAAGTCTACCAGCTTGCGCTGTGTAGCGTTCGTATACTTCTTTACTTCATTGCCTATGCTCCAGATGATCACACTGGGGTGGTTACGATCCCTTTTTATGAACGCTTCGAGGTCTCTGTCCCACCATTCCTCAAAATCCAGCCCGTAGTCAAAAGCCGCCTTTTCCGTTTCCCATCCGTCAAATGCCTCATCCATCACCATAAAGCCCATGGAATCACACATGGCATAAAACTCAGGGGCAAAGGGATTATGGGACGTACGGATAGCGTTGCATCCCATATCTTTGAGTATCTTCAGTCTTCTATGTAAAACATCCACGGGCACCGCAGCGCCTACGGGACCAGCATCGTGATGATTGCAGACTCCCTTCAGGATGGTTTTTTCGTCGTTGAGTAAAAAACCTTCTTCGGCACTGAAGACAATGGTCCGCACCCCGAAGGAAGACCTGTATTCATCCCATACCTTTCCTCCGGAGGCAATGGTAACGGTCAGGTAGTACAGGTTAGGATCGTCCGGTGACCAGAGCAAAGGGTCCGGAAGTTCCAGTGTCGTTTGCGTTTGGGTTTTCCCTTGTATAAGTTCCACCTTCATGGAATTTTCTGCCTGGCGGTGCCCCTTCTGATCCGTTATTTTGCAAACAATCTGCACCTCGTCTACTTCAGGGATCTCGTTGACCACTTCCAGATCGACTGCCACTTGTGCTGATCTCGTATCCACTTCGGGGCTGCGTATAAACAGGCCTCCGTCAGGAATATATAGCTGCCCTGTGACAGTAAGCCTTACATGCCGGTAAATCCCTGATCCTGTATACCATCTGCCGCTCGGCACTTTGGAATGATCAACACGTACGGCCACCACATTCTTACCCTTGTGAAGATGAGGGGTCAGGTCGTAGGAAAAGCCTATGTATCCATTGGGTCTGGTGCCCAGCTCAACACCGTTGATCCAAACGGTAGAATTACAATATACACCATCAAATTCTATGATCACCCGCTTATCCTGCCACTCAGGCTCCCATTCAAAGTGCCGGCGGTACCACCCGATACCGGCGGGAAGAAATCCTCCGGCTCTGCCTGCCGGATTCAGGCTATCGTATTCCCCTTCGATACTCCAGTCGTGAGGGAGGTTCAGCGTCCTCCAGTCCTCATCCGGATAGTCCGAGAGGGAAGCTTCGGGAAAATCTCCCAGGTGAAACTTCCAATCGAGGTCAAAGTCGTAGGAATAGCGACTTTTCTGCTCACTCACCGGCATAGGATTTACAGAACAGCCTGCCAGGGTAGCTATTAAAATAACCAACATACAGGGGTTTGTGCAGTGTTTTATCATACTGACGGTTTTAAATATTGCCTGATCTAAAGGAACACCAAATTTTAATGATGACAGGGGGGGATATTAAGACGTGTTAAGGGGTAAATTGTGTATTGTATTTATAAAAGTACTATTGAAAAAAGGTGTTGTACAATTTGCTTATAAGTTTTGATTATAATAAAATTCAAATATTCAAGTCACTGGCATCCGGGAAAAATGTGTCTATGAGTTTGAGTATGCGATCATATGATGACTATTTATCCGAAGTAATGATAAAATTATCACCTTAAAGCTCTAAACCCTGGCTGTTTCCAACTTTTTCAGTTTCTTTCTCAAACTACTCACCGAAAGACAAGGAGGAACTGAAATAAATATATGCACAAAGTCCTTCAGTACATGGCCTTTGATATTCTCTGATCACTTTCTTTGTATAATTGTTTATGCAGAACACACCTGAGATGGGCAATTTCTCCGGTTATCATGAATCTTCTATATTTTTTATCCATTCCAAATGGTACTTAAGATCTTAAAATTTAGTCAAAAAAAATTTCACCTGAAGGCGAATTTCTCCCATCCCATATAGGACATCATACTGCTAGTAATGGTTTTTGGAGCACCATAAATCTCTATCATACGCATTCTCTAAAGCTTTCTATGATTATCTTACAGGCATTATCCTTACCCAGGTTGAATTTCAATATTCAGTTGTGAAGAATGGTTGTACCACTCGTATGCAAACCCTTTATGAATACGTAGTTGATGCCTTTCAACTAAACTGGCTTAAAAGAAAAGATGCCTAGGTATTTACATGTGAAGCATCAACTTCATCCTGAAGTATAAGCTTGGCATACTTATCCAGGTTGTGAGCATGTGTCGTTTTAACCTTGGGGACTTCATTACCCCTGAAATGATGAAATCGTAGAAGATTAGGATTAACCACCTCTAATCGTCCATCCCGGTACATTGGGCTAATCTCGTGAACCGTTGGATGCCATTGGGTTACGCGACTAGTACGAGCAATGATTTTACGATTAAAATTAACTAATCCATAATGGCTTACAATTGATTTCATCGCCACGGCTTTGTTACTTTCCCATCGATCTTCGAATACTTTCTGCAGGAGTTCAATGGCCGACGTATCCTGGTTAATATTTTCAAGACCGTGTAAATCCCCTACGATCAACTCATCAATATCGAAAAAGCCTATCCAGTCGACATATTCTCTTGCTATGGGCAATACTTGCATAGATACTGAGACCTGGTCAGCGGAAACCCCAGTTTCGGTTGGCGTAACTGGTATTAATGAAATATGTACTTCATACTTATTTCTACAATGATCAAGTATTTGATGTAGTTTGTCTATTACCTCTTCATTGCTAAGGTCAACATTATAATTAGCTCCAGGCTTTTTTGTCCAGGTTTTCGTTTGATGATTACCAAATTGGGCATCATACACAAAATCACCATGATTACAAATCCAGAAATGGCTGATACCCAGGGAAGCATGATGTTCAATCCATTCTTCTATGTGATCCAGTTCCATCCTGGGATAGATTAAAGTCATTAAACCTATCAACCTCTTTATGTTTTTTGTTAGATCACTTTTTACTATATTCTTATAGCCATAACTACACAATAGCCTATGAACAGAACCAGAACTTTCTATTAAATCAACTAGTTTTTTATTCAATCCCTTATTCTTTCGACGCACAACCCTGAGGGTTTTGATAACATTTCCACCATCTCCAAATCCCCATTTCCATTGATATCCATCGGGTTTTTGATAGCTATCAACCCCCGAGGTATCCGTAGTACCTAAAAATCCAAAGATTTTTCCCGTGATTTTTAGAGGTGATTGTATTAAATCCTCGTACCTAGTCAAGTGAACATTTTCTGCATGGAGATCAATATTTTCTAATATTGAAGCATAAGTTGCTACCCAATAATCCAATAACCGCTGTTCATCATACCAATGAATGTTAAGAAAATGATTTTCCAGGTTCATTTTGTGTAAAGACAGGATAGTGTCGTATGGCTTTCTAATTAAAACTATGATCCTGGAACCCGGTTGAAACTGGAAATGGGGATATGTTAAGTTAGAATAATTTCTTGGTCTTTTGATCAAGACCATATCTTCCCTGGTTAAGGACACCACCTCGTCTACTAATTGAACAGGAATTTCCGGGAGGTCTGTTATTTCTTCCTTTGTAGATAGCAATGATTTTAATAGGGTAGATCCTGCACGCATACTTGAAAGTAAATAAATATATTTCTTAGGGCTAGTTGTGATTGCCATAGGTCTTAAGGCTTTTAGGGCTTACTATTGATTTTGCAAGTATGAAACCAGGGATTCCATTTAACAATCCTAAATGGTGTATTAAACAAACTCTTTCTGCCTCAAAGTCATTTTTAGTATTTTTCATTGATTGAGACGCTTGTTCCAGCCAATACAACGCCTGTTTTCGCATGTTTAAGTCCTGGCTATTTTTAAAGATCATATGATATAACAAAGCAATGCCGGATGCCCCATCAATGCCATACCTTTCATTTAGATCATTTTTAACTTCTTTTAAATCATACACATTAGGAGCGTCTATATCTAAGAGTAAGGGTATTCCGGTTTTAAAACAAAAATATTTCGAAACCAACCAAAGTAATAGTCGTGAAGAGGCTCTCATGGAACCTTTATTATTTGCCGCAGTTACAAGCTTCCTCGCAATAGCTGTAGCATTTTTAATACATACTTTTCCTGTTATACATTCTGCCATCAAAAATATTAATACAGGCAAATCCCAGGAAAATGAAAATTCCTTAGGTTCATCAATATCAAAATTAAGTTGTCCAAGTAGCTGTTCGATATGTTTAATTGTCTTTTCAAGACAGTACTTGTTGGTTATTGTGAAAAAATGTTCATCATGAGCATTGTTGCACTTGATCCTACTTAAAAAATAAAAACCATACCCGGACATCCCACTCATTAGTCCCAGTTCACCCGGTTTTTTGTAGACCAGGGATAACATATACTTTTTATCAACATCAATCAATAAATCATCTGCATCCCCCTCTACAAACTTTTGTTGCAAAGCGTATTCTAGCCCCCACCCGATACCTCCTAAACCATCTGAAAAATCTAAAGTGAGATTTTTGGAGATATTCCTGAAAACATCATCAATCAGGCTATCACCCAGAATAGTCGCATTTGTACATGAAATCAAAGACTCAAAATGATACATGGCCAAGCAGACACCCATTTTCCCATTCATTAGACCTACTGACTGCATCTTCGACAGCTCCTGTTTCAGGACCCGGATGCACCAACCTAATAGTTCATCTTCGCCTTTTTCCATGATGATTAGGCACTACTTTAAACACGCTGAAGAAAGGCTATTTCCAATTCCTTATTTCTCGTTTTATTTCATCACTTGACATCATGGCTAAGCGTGTAAGTTCTTCCTGTTTCATTGCTGCCTCTTGCCGGGAATGAAACCTGCTATTACTTCCCCTTTTATGAGTAAGGTGATACATATTGCCGTCCACTCTTTCCAATTTATATCCGAGATTATTCCACCTGTTAACACGTTCACCATCCTCTCTCCCCCAACCGTAAAAAAATTCGTTTTCCGCCCCAGATGCAAGATAGGTTTTTCGATGGGCAAAAAAGCCTCCGCCCACTGGGTCAGGGCCATACAGTTCATTCATTTTCATTTCGTTCTCTTTAAGCATTTTAATACTCTGCGTCTTTAAGTAAAGCTCTTTTATTATTACAGTGGTGTCAAGAAATTTATCTTTATAAGGAAGGACAAAGTCTGCCTTTTTTGCCCTTATAAGATTCACGGCTTCCTCAATTTGGTGCTGAGCAACCAAGACATCGCTATCCCATACACCTACGATGGTAGAATTTGTACTTCTCAATAACTGGTTGATATAATACGTACGATAAAAAACCGGGTCATAATCTTGTATGAAAGTGTATGTAACGTAGGCTGGCAACAGCTTAGATAACAATTGATTATTGTAACCCGTAGCTTCGAGCACATGGATATTGGTATCGAAAAACCGGTTAATGAATTTGATCACCTCCAGTAGATTTTCCAACCGTCCGATTGAATCAACCCTTAAAGGAATTAGGAAGGCAACATCCTGCAGGTTTGATTTTGTATTCATGATAGAGGGCTTCTTTTATCAATTAGTTATTGAAAAGGGCTCGAAGCGGGTTTATAAATTTGTAAACTAATCTGGTATTCTCGGTAATAATATCTGCGGTACCATCCATTTGCTGAATGAACTTTAATTTCTCTTTGTATGAAGATTCCATGCCTTTCACCAATTCAATTTCAGCAATATACCCTTCTTCAGCTGGTACTAATGACACCGTCTTAACATGACCGTTGAGAACACCATATTCCATATATGGAAACCCTGAAAGTTTAATATTCACTTTTTGCCCTGCCTCAACTTTTCCCAGGTTTGAAGAAGATACAAATGCCCTGGCTATGATAATCGTCTCTTCCCTGGGGACAACCGTGGCAAGACGCTCACTTGCTTCGATCACTTGATTTTCACTCCAGTAATTGGTCATGGTGATTTTACCTTTTATAGGAGAAGTTAATACATGGCTTGCAAACCATTCATCCGTTTGTGTTTGAAGAGATGTAAACGCTTCGTCTAAAGTGTTCCGGAAAGTATTCAAATCATTTTCCCGTTTTAGCTTAAGTTCCAAAAGGCTTTCCTTTAATTGTAATAAAGTGTTTTCTGTATCCCTTATTGATGCTTCAAAGGATAATAACGAAGATTTCCGGGCAAGAAAGGCCTGCAAAGAACGTTCATAGTCCGTTTTAATGACACCATAACCTCCCATAAAATAAATCGCAGAATCCTGTAAATAAATGTCTTTGGCTAAATCAAATTCCTCCTTTTTCAATTCCCATTGCTTGAGCACTAAGTCATATTGTTCTTCATGGTTAAGTATCCTGCTTTCAAGCAAATTGATTTTCTTGTCGATCAGGTCTTGTCTCAAATAATAGCTAAGGTCACGATATGTTTTTTGAAAATTGAGGTATGTATTTTGTAATACACCCAAAGAGAGGTTATTTGGTAAATCAATACTTTTAACCTCTTTTTGCCAATTCCTTTCCAAGTCTACCAGTATATTATTCAATAATTCCAGGTGGTTATAGTTAGCAGCATTTTCAAGCAACGCAATGACTGTGCCTGGTTCTACATCTTGCCCATCGGAGACATACCATTGATCGATCCTACCTCCTTTTTTAGAAATTACTGGAGCCGGGGGGTTAATTGTAGTTAAAATGAAAGGTGAAGAAACTACAACAGGATACTTGAAAAAGTAACTACCTACAGCTATGGAAAGAAATATAAAAAAGAAAAAAGTAATCCCCCAGCGAACAATCCATGATGGTATATATCCCATGATCTCCTGTACTTCTTCGCTATGCGTTTCCAGTTTTATTTTTTGTCCAATTGCCATGATCCCATCACTAAACCAGGCTTAACATTGACCGGTTTGATTATTTTTTTCATTTATCTCATTCTTAAAACAAACAGACTTTAAGCCTACTTCTTCCGTTTTTGTTCTCTCCAATTCTAACTGGTCTTTCACCAATTGATAGTATTTTCCCTTAGCAGCTACCAGGTCATTATGTGATCCTCTTTCTGCAATTTTACCTTGGTGTAATACTACTACCTGGTCAGCATTCTTAATCGTACTTAACCTATGTGCAATAACAAGTACAGTACGATTTTCAAAAAATGACTGTAGGTTTTGCATAATGACTCGTTCGTTTTTCGCATCCAGTGAATTGGTAGCCTCATCGAAAAAAAGGTAATCCGGATTTTTATATACAGCACGCGCGATCAAAACCCGCTGCTTTTGGCCACTACTTAAACCATGCCCCTCACTACCTATCTTTGTATTTATCCCTAAGGGTAATGAATCGATGAATTCCTTGATATTTGCTATTTCAATGGCCATCCCTAATTTTTCCATATCTGGAACCTCATCTACAATTGCTATATTATTGGCGATACTATCGGAAAAGATATATCCTTCCTGCATTACCACGCCGCATTTACTTCTCCATGCGCTCGGGCTGTATTTGTTAAAAGGGATTCCATTGATCTCAATCTTACCGGTAACTAATTGATAAAATCCCAACAGCAGTTTAACAAGAGTAGTCTTTCCACTTCCACTCATACCAACAATTGCTGTAACTTTATTTGGCGGAATTTCCAAGTCTATGCCATCCAGTACCTTTTCAGAATGAGGGCCCTCGTATTGAAATGTCAAATCTTTAATGGATAATACTTTATCTTTAGGAATATGTCTTATCTTGTTGTCTCCGTATCCCTCCTCATCTTCCTTGTCATGAATTTCTCCTAGTCTTTCCAGGCTTATTTTGGCATCCTGGGCAGACTGGGTAAACCCGATGAATTGTTGAATTGGTGCATTTAACTGGCCAATGATATATTGCATGGCCATCATCATTCCTAAAGTCATATTACCTTCTACTACGCCCCTGGCAGCTAAGTAAGAAATTGCTATGTTCTTTACCTGGTCAATTAGTGTTGAGCCTATTTGCTGATTTTGATTTAACATCAAGCCTTTTACCCTTACCTTGAATAATTGTGCCTGTATTCGCTCCCATTCCCAGCGCTTCTGCTTTTCGCAATTATTAAGTTTGATTTCTTGCATTCCATTTACTAGCTGTACTAAGTTGCCTTGGTTAGCAGAGGACTGTTGAAATCGCTTGTAATCCAGCTCCCGCCTTCTCTTAAGAAATAATAAGATCCAAAGGATATATAGAACACTACCTAAATAAAATATCCCTAATATACCAGTATGATAACTGGCCATTATGAATGTGTACATTACCAGCGTGAATATGGAAAACACAATATTGATCAGTGAGCCTGTTAAGAAGGACTGGATCCGTTTATGATCGCCAATACGCTGCATGATGTCCCCGACCTGTTTTACATCAAAAAAGGATATGGGAAGCTTCATGAGTTTTGCAAGAAAGCCAGCAATTAAAGAGATGCTCACTCTTGAGGTTACATGGAGCATTACCCAACTACGGATCAACCCATTGGCAGCCTGACCGAAAGTGAGTACTACCTGCGCTACCAGTACCATTATTATGAATGTAAGGTCGCTATTCCCGATACCATAGTCTACAATAGACTGGGTTAGGAAAGGAAAAGCAAGACTAAGTAATGTACCCGTAAGTGTGGCTATCACCAATTGAATGAGAAACTTTGTGTAAGGTGTCAAATAGCCCAGTAAGTATATGAACCTAAGCCTACCTTTTCCTTCATCCTCTTCTTGATAAAACCTGGGGGTTGTTTCGAATAAAAGTGCTACCCCATTATAAGTATCCTGTTCTTTGTACTTCAGCCAGGGTTTGAGGAATTCTTCCCGGGTATAGGAAATGAGGCCATGAGCGGGGTCAGAAACATGGATTACATCCTCTTTAATACTTTTACCAAATGAAAAAAAGGAACTTCGCCTTTTTTGTATTTTGAAAACAACTACAAAGTGCTGTTTTTTCCAATGGACGATACAGGGCAATGGCACCTCGTCACGTAATTGTTCCCAAGTAAGTTTGACTCCCTGTGTGTGAAATCCGATACTTTCCGCCGCTTCGCTTATACCCAGGAGAGAAACACCTAAGCGGGTAATATAGCATCGGTCACGTAAAAAAGCCAGGTTATAATTCTTACCAAAATGCTTAGCAATGATCCGTAGGCACGTAGGACCACAATCCATTTTATCCAATTGCTTGTAATGAGGGAATTTCAAAGAGGTTTGATTTTGATACGTTGAGTTTCACAAGCATATATAGGTTTCAACTCTCCCGTATATTTCTTTTAGTGCACTACCTAAACAGCTAACCAAGTTAATAAGCTGTGATATATTATTTTTATACTGATATTTTTTACTAGAAATTTTTGAATCCACCCTATTAACTCAAAGAGTGAGCATATAGGTTCAACGCTCTTTGCTTAATATGTTTACTCCCAATAAAAAAACTGAATAACCCATACACCCAGGCCAAGGTATACGTTGTATCAACAGAGGGAATAGTGCTACGATCCTGCCATCATCAATAGAGTCTTGCTCGAAATTATTATGATAGTAACGCTAAGTCAAGGAACTTAGCGTCAAGCAGGCCTTGTTCACCGGCTTGCAAAAGCCGGACCTAATATAAACGTTCTTACTCATTTAGGGTCTTGGGAAAAAAGCCTGGGACCACGAAACTAAACCTTACGAAGCAACATTGAACCATTTTATTCTATTCAAATTCTTTAAGATATACTTGTTTTTGGAGAATCCTCATTCCGGTACTACTTTCGTGCCATCGCAAGCGCTTATACAAGACTTTAGATTTATCGATGATTTTTTCCAAAGCCCCAGGTAAAATGGCATAGGTCTTATTCCCGATAATAATTTCAAGATATACTGAATCTGCTCTATTAATAAATGACCGTGGTATTACATCTTTTCTACCTAAGGAGATAAAAGATTGATCTTTTTTATAGGTAAAAATCGGCATAACATAATCAAAAATACTCTCATAATGATTTCCCTTGAAATCATTATGAGAGTATAATCTCTTAAAATTAATACTATCCTCCTGCCCAAATGTCTGTAAAGAAATAAATAAGCAAAGTATGGTATACATCAGAAAAACTTTCATAATCAGCTTAATTAAATCACAGGAATACATTTCTGTTTATCTCAAGCCCAGCAACCGTCCTGAACACCCTGAATCGTACATGGCGAGCCATCATCAGGTACTCCATCAGTGCAATAACTGCACAAGGCCCAATGAGTTTGTCCATCAACGCAACTGGACAGCCAACATGAAGTATCTCCCCCACTTCCTCCTCTAAAATCGAGCAACTCTTCCCTGTTTAATAATTTTTCAGGCATTAGTTTAAGTTTTTTTAAGCTTTTCATCCCAATGACATTTTTATTTGTGCCTACTCTCTTCGGTTTTCGGCTTCTCCGAATGATATTTTAATGCATGCGTTTTGGTACATCACTTTTAAAGGTAAAAATCGCCAGTATATTATTTTTACACTCATAAGTTCCCGGGGTTCCTGTAGTTTTTCTCCGGACCAAGTCATCCATTTTTCCAAGCCTTTTCATGTATTTAATGATATCCATAAGTTAAGATTAAGTGTCCAGCAGGTATAACTATGACTAATTAAAAAAGGGGGCGGGTATATTTTTTATACCAAAAGAGCTTCTTGCATATTCCTTGTACCGTTATTGAATAATGTTAAGCTTCTTTAAGCTAACACTTCATCTCATAACTGATTTTTATACTACAAGAGAATCGATGATTATCTACCTGAACTCACCTATTCCTAAACATTCATCAATATCTATTTTGACAAATTTAGACTCAAAAAATTTCACCCCATCTTTAGATTTTGTAATAGAAAAGGGAATTAAAAAATTGTTTACTTTTTTGTAATCACTTGCTTGAGTAATTATACCATTATCTTGTTTAATATAATTAAGCAGGTAAGAGGCTTGATCAAAATATAAGAAAACAAAAGATTTACCAGGTAGCTTAACCCTAATTTCATGAAAGTAACACTCGTCAATCTTTTTCTCACCCACCAACTTAATTGATTTACCTTCATTGATATACCGCTCTGCAAGAATCGGATAAAATTCAAATTTAACCGGCTTGAGATTTAACGTAGTGTAATGGTTTGCAAAATTCAACGATGTTGAGTCTTCAATGGAATAAAATGTCGCTATTAGCGTCTCATCTTTATACACTTCAGTTTTGTGATAGCCTGGCCAACATCTATATATTCTATGGATAGAATGATTACTTTGGCCGGGTAATGGTATTACATAATTACGTGGGCTATTCTCATAGTAAGATTCAATTTCCAGGTAAGCCGCTTTTACAGCCCTGATAGAATCGATATGAACAGTACTAAAATAGTTGTTAACAATCTTTTCCACCTCTTGGCAAAGAATGTCATTAAAAGGAAAGCATAATATAACCGATACTAAGATACCTATGTTCGATTTTATATTATGCTTAACCTTCATGAAAACAAAATTCATCAGCAACCAAACTGGCTGCAACCATAACCATCCATGCATTGATTGCATTGGCTAATGACACATTCTACATAGCAAACACTATCACCGCCACAGGAAATTTCACAAGCGATTTCTGCGGAATCACAACATGTGCAACGACTACATCTGTTAACAAGCTTCAGCATAACTCAATTAGACCGAAATCCTTAGCTTAATAGCATTGTGAAATCCCTTCGGGGGAATCTACTTGGTTGGGAAACAAAAACGAACAAACTTTCCAATTCACGTTTGGCGAGTGAGCAAATCCCTGTTTGCGCTCCTATCCACCCCACTGGCGGACAGTATGACAACAAAGGAGGTTATTTTCGTTGTTTGATAGCTGAACAGCAACACATGATTATGCTAATTGTGGAAGAGCTATCTCAACGATACATTCTCACTATTAAACCCTTCTGGAGAGGTGTAGGTGAATGTCATTCTTTTTTTGTTATAATTATCAATGATTTAATTCTATCACCTATAATCTTTTGTATTGTGTCTGGATTTTCAATTATTCTAATACTTCTGTCATCTGCCTCAACTTTGTTTCTAAATTCATGTGGGTTAACCATATTATAGAGGCTGTCCCCGTCAATAATCAGGACTTCCAAAGAAGGCGACCCCACCAGAATATCTTTAAAATGTTGATATTCTACATTATGATATACGCTGATGGAACTATCTGGTTTTATTGTATCATGCTGGGCATATACCGTAAAAAAGAGAGGCATCATAAACAGAAGCAATATATTCTTTTTCATTTTTATTGTTGAGTACGAAGGCCAAAATTAAAAACTGTAACCAGACTATTTGATTCCTTTTTTAAAAACCTTCAAATAATCTGGAAACTATCTCTTGAAATCCAAAAAAGCCATTTCATTTAAACCCAGACCTCAATTTTAAAGAAGTATTTTAACTATCATGTCCAAATGCCACTTCCACATATTGGGGGATTAAGGATAGCATTTGTTCCAGAGGCAGGAACAAATAGAGTATTGCAACTATTATCTGTATATAGTGTACCATAATAATGACAACCCGTATCGTGACCATAGCCATAATATCCTGTTTGTATGTTCAGGCAAACACTGCCACTACCAACGCTGCCACCTCTATAATCTAGTAGGTCTGTCTCTTTCAATAGTTTTTCAGGCTTTAATTTTAGTCTACCAAGTTTTTTCATTTTACTGTTTTTTGAGATTATCTAATACCGTATCTAACTTAAAAACCGCTGGTATACTATTTTTATGCTAAAAGAACTTTACATATTTTTTCAAGACTTTTTTTATTGATTTGCACCAATTCTTCTTCGTCTAATTTTTTCATTTCATAACCTACCTTCAACCTGCACGGGAATAAATAACAGTAACTTTTCCGATCATAATTATACTCCAATGGAGCATTCATTTCCTTGAGCATCTGGATATATTTTAGTAAGGAGATACGAGATAGCCCCATTTTATTCGCAAACTCCCCAGGGGTACCTGTTGCTTTCCTACGTATCAGGTCATCCATTTTTTTGATCCTATCCAAATACTTGATAATATTCATAGCAGTAGTATTTATTCCGCTTTCAATTCATCAATGAAGTAATCCAGTTCAGAAAACTGGTACTCTTTCGGAAACCTGTAACCATTTACGAATAAGGCAGGAGTAGCTTTTGTCTTTGCAGTTTTGAATAATTCACGATGCGTATTTTGTAAACTTTTGAAAACTTTATCATTGCTATCTTTTTCTTCACTCTCGTCATATATCATATGCTTAAGTCTCCTTCTATTGTACCAGGTCTCCAACAACCTGATAGCCCCTTTGTATTTTTTTTCTTTAAATAACCGGACCATTTGGATCACAAAAACTTTATCATCATTCCTCAAAGAAAATACCAAATGGGTCTTTACCTGCTCCTGCTCAAATAACCACTTGAGTTCATTGAACGCCTTTTGGCAAGGAAAGCAGTGTAAACTAAGAAAAGCACACACCGCCACTTTAGCTTCCTCCTTTCCAATAGTGAAGATTTCATTTGAAATATCCCAGTTATTCTTCTTCCCCTTATAAAGCAAACTGGTAAATATCTTCGGGTTCCTTTTAAGCTTTAAATAGCTTAACCTCTCTTGATAAGCCCTTTTCTTGCTATTGGCATAAATCTTATAGGTGGCGAAAGCGAAAGTTATGACCAGGCCTATACTTATGTACTTTAACAAAGCCAAACCTGTAAGATCAAAGGACCAACCAGCGGTAATATATAATACCGCTTCAGCCACAAAAACAACCTGTACACCCACGCATAAAGTACACCACATTTTTACGATACCTATTTGGTAGTACAGGGAAAATACCACATATCCTAAAGCACACAAAGCTATAATGGTCATTAATCCAAATTCACTGCTATCCCGAATGGATACCATCATTAAAAGGCCTGTAAAGAAATAAATCAGCCCTACATCGCTCCAGTGAATCCAGCCAAATACCTTTGCGGCGTCAGTTCTTAATAGAGAATTACAATCCGTCTTTTTGTTAATATTGCACAACGTATCTGCCAAACTTATATTGATATTTAAATCCTTCAATACCAATAAAAAGGACAAGCTCAACCCTACCAGTTTTGTGAACAGTAATCCAATAAATATGACCGTAATGTTCGAAAAAGTTTTAAGTTTTAAAATTGAGTAAACTATAAAAAACACAATAGCTAAGCCTCCTAAATATGGCAGCGCTTTATGCAACCATTCAACCTGCCTCTTTTTAGAATAATCCGATTCAACAACTTTTTCACCAGGGTTGATGAATACCGAAACCCCACTATACTTTTCAAAAAATTCGTTTTCCTGAAGCAGTTTAGGCCTACCGGGCGAATCAAAATATTTTACAGGAGTGTCTTTTGTAAGCTTAGGAACGAATACTAGTTTTTCATTGCCATCATTTAAGTGTGCGATAAAAGGAGCTTCTGCCTGGACGAGACCATCTTTATCTATCTGCACCGGGTAGTTATCAATTTTCCACTTGCTAAAAAAATCACAAACACTCTTTAAGGTGGGATAATGGGGGTGTGACAGCAAGTTTTCTGTAACTGTGTTTCCTGAGATTGACAGTCCGTAGTAATAAACAGCCTTTTTTACTACCGCAATTGTATTATCATATTGGTTCATTCGAATGTAGTTTTAAAGAGGGTGAAGAATGTGAGTTGTTTTACTATGGTTTGAAAATCAAACTATTTTAATGCTTGATAATTACGGATCTGCAAGGCCAAGCATTGAATACCCTACTCCGGCAATACCTTCATATAAACCCAATCTCTTTGGATGGAACTTTCCTTCCGATGAAATATCTTGCCACAAGCTAGATTGTAAAATTCGGTGGCCAGCTTTACAGGAGATCATCTTGCTTTTTTTATTGGTTTTACCTGCCTGCTTTAAATACAAAATAATACCACCCAACCCATTGGAAACCCATATGCTTTTACCTGGAAATTCTGATAATAATTGCCTCTCATTAATGTGGTTTTGCAACAGGACGGCGTGTTGCTCCCATTGAGCGCAATCCATTTCCTTAGCAATCATCATCATTACTATCGACAAATAGAGCCTATTGCTTGTATTGAGAGGAAAAATGGAAAAGGCTATTTTTGAAAGCCTTTCAAGTGTTATATCTATTTTACGATCATAAAACCTCAATTTTCTGAATTCGACCAAAAGCACAAACAACAAGGGAAGCGGCCAATCAATCCTAAATCCTACAGGTTCCTTAAAAAGGTCGTTTTTACGCTCCATTGTATTGTAGATTTGGTTGATATGATCTATAGCTAACCGCTTAAGCATAAAATCTCGATTTGTCATATTTTCAAATTCTTTATCTTGCAGTCGAGAAAGGAGATAAAACCCATAGCCAAGGAGACCTTCGTGCAAATCTATAGGCAGTTCCTTGCGGTCTGCCAGGAATTTGAAGACCTTATCATCAAGTTCATAAATGATGTCATCAGTTTCCGCCTCTATAAAACGATTTTTTACTAAGTATTTAATACCCCAGGCAATCCCCGCAAGTCCACTCTCAAAGTCCAGTGGCAGGACATTATCTTCGGCCTTCTCCCATATCGTATCTATTAGCAATTCGGCATGGTCCCTATACAAGATCTTTCCTGTTTTTTTATATAAGTGAAAGAGATAAATGCTGATCCCCATTTTTCCATGTAGAAGTCCAGGGTTATCCATACAAGGGCTTTGTTCTAGTATGACGTCAGTAATTACCGATTGTACTAGCTTAAAGTCCAAACTCATTCAATTTTAATGTAATGAAAAAATATCCACCTAAGGTTTATAAGTATAAGGAGTTATACAGACAAGCTGCCTGGTACTTCCCTGCTAAGAGTAGCTTGTATACGGGCTTACTTCATATCCATTTTAGAATGGAAAACTAAGATAAAGAAATCAAAATGCCCGGGGGTATTTTGATCATAACCAAGGGATAAATTAGTTTTTTAAAAAAAATATTTTTTTAATACCAATTGACTATCAATGTGTTATCCTGTATTTTCTTATATTAATTTTAAGTCATAAAGATTGCCCATTCGAACCAGGAAAGGAACCCAATAAATTAACACGATGTCAAACCGGTATAATAATAATATACCAGTAGTACTTAATTTGGTCATAATTTATCAAAGATATTCAATGGGGTAATGGGCTTGTTGACCATACTTGAATTTAATTTAAACTACATTATAGTAAAATGACAAAAACACTAAGTAAACTAAAGCTTTCGCAAGCCAAAGTATTGAAAAAAGAGGAACTTATTAATTTCCAAGGCGGATCATCCAATTCTCCATGCCCTACCGATGAATGTATGGAGTGTTTAGGAACATGCTGGGGTGATGTTGCCACTGACTGCGATGATCTTTATGACCCCTTAGACCAGTCAGCACGTGATGCCTGTGTTGAATCTGGTGAGAATTGGTGTGTTGACTTTTGTAGTTCTGGATTGTAGTAGTATACCCGCTAAGGCTATGTAGAAGCAGCATTTTCAAAGTATTTCTTTTAATTCAAGGACTGAACGAAGTTATTAAGAGCCTCTTAGTATGTATTCTCATGTTTCACCGAAAACAGGCTTAGATGAACCTGGGTAAGGGTATTGTCTTACTTATTTTTTTCTGCTACCCTGTAACAAAGGCACCTCCACAGCTGTCACGTATCCAAGTGACTGTCATAAGCCTTCATGGTGTGAGTATGAAAGAGAAGATTATCGTAAAAGAAGGCCTGGAAAGCTATTACCCAGGAGAGGTAATCTTCAAGGAATTACCATTAACGAACGGAACCGTGCAGAGTATGTTAAACGAAGAAGTGATCTATGCCAAGCCACTATTGGATACGTTAAAAAAACATTCCTTACCTTCAACATGGTCAAAAACGATTCTATTGACCGATAAGAAGCTTACAGTGTCAAAACTTCCTTTTGAATACAGCATGAAATATTTAGTAAGGGGATTTGCTGAGTCAGTGCCAGGGAACCTAGCCATTATATCCACCTATAAACTAAAACATGAACAGTCAGAAAACGCCCCATATCATAAGCTTTTAATTAAAACTGCAAGACATGAAATGGGTCATTTGATTGGCCTTCATCATTGTAATGAAACAGGTTGCCTGATGAATACCGGGGGATTTAATAATAACGTACAATTCCTTGATCTTGATTACAAGATAGGTGCAAAATGTCAAAATCTGCTGGATAGCATATATTAACTCTTAGTTGCCACTCCCCAAAAAAGCTGCCTGTACAACGGGCTTCTACGGCTATGAGAGTTGTTATCGTTAAACATTATCAATTGATACCCTCCTCCTCACTCTTTGACATTTACCATCTCATTTTCTTGGTAATCACTAGGATTACAACTATACTGCTCCCTAAACTTCTCCCGAAAATATTTCAGGTCATTGATGCCTACACTATAGGCCACTTCCGATACGTTCAACTCTCCGGCCCGGAGCAGCTCTGCAGATCTCTTTAGCCTGATATCCCGGATGAACTGCACGGCGGACCTGCCGGTAAGCTCTTTTATTCTTTTGTAACAGGCAGACTGACTCATTCCCATTTCCCTTACCATCATCTGCACGGAGAAATTATCGTTCGTAAGATTGTCCATGACGAGGCCGGTGATCTCATCGAGGAATTTCTGCTCCGCATTAGGTAATACAGCTTCGGCAACAGGCTGTAAGCGGATATGGGCCTCATAGTAGCGCTTAAAGTTTTCCCGGGTGGCCAGTATGCTGGCTACCTTGGCCATCAGTATTCGGACATTGAACGGTTTGGTGATGTAGTCATGAGCTCCCGTACCTATCCCTTCCAGCTCATAGACTGTGGCAGTCCTTGCCGTAAGCAAAATAACCGGGATAAAGGAAAGGTCCGGGTCCTGCTTTATCACTGAAAGCATTTCAAGGCCATCCATCTCTGGCATCATTACATCGCTGATGATGAGATCCGGTAAATGATGTCGTGCTTTTTCCAGGCCCTGCTTTCCGTCAGCGGCACAGACCACCCGGTAATGTCGCCGGAGATGGTCACCCAGGTAGGTAAGCACATCCCTGTTGTCCTCTACAATAAGGATACACTGTTTTACATTGGCAATTGAAGATTCATTTTCATGCTCCATAGCCTGCGGTTCTACTTCTACCGAAGGATAGTGAACACGATCGTCACTATCCCTGAAATCCTTTAAAAGCAGCGATCTGTCAAAATGGGTATTGCCAAATGGTACTTTTACGATAAATTCAGAGCCCTTACCCCGCGTACTTTTCACCCTGATCTCTCCCTTGTGCAGATCAATGATCCCTTTCACCAGTGCAAGGCCGATACCGGTGCCATGAATGGATAGTGTGTCGAGACCTCCTACCTGATAAAACCGATCAAATATCCTTCCTGCATCCTCTTTTGACATGCCTATTCCGCTGTCTTTGATCCTGATCTCAAGATAGTGGTTGACGAGTCTGTCTTTTCCCTTTACCTTTTCAAAAACCGCCTCTTTTATATCATCCCCTACAGACTTCATTTGTATATCAACCTTGCCACCGGCTTTTGTATATTTAAAAGCATTGGATATCAGATTGGTCAATACGATCTCAAATTTATCCCTGTCAAAGGTCAGACGGATAGGTTCAGTGCCTACCTGAAAATTATACCGGATCTCCTTTTCATGGGCCATGTGCTGAAAGACCAGACAGATCTCCTGGGCAAATTTTACGAAGTTTCCATCCGCCACCTGCAGTGTCATATTGCCGCTTTCCATTTTTCTGAAGTTGAGTAGCTGATTGGTCAGCGCCAGCAGACGGTTCACGTTCTTCTGGATAAGGGTTAGTTTTTCCGAAAATCCATTCACTCCAGGGCCCTCTTCAATGATCTCCTCCAGCGGGCCATGGATAAGGGTGAGAGGCGTACGGATCTCATGCGATATATTGGTAAAGAATCGTATTTTTTGCTTATTCAGATCCTTTTCCTTTTCGGCCAGTACCAGATCGTGCCGCAGGGCAGACTGGCGCCTCATTAAGAAACCGTACAGGTACAATAGTCCCAGGGTGAGTAGGGAATATGCCAAAAATGCCCACCACGTAGCCCACCATGGCGGCAACACGGTGATCATAAGGGTGCGGCCTTCACTCCATTTACCATCGCTGTTGGATACTTTTGCTTCAAACTCATACGTACCTGCCCGGAGGTTGGAAAAGGTGACACGACGCTGGTCTGCGTTTTGATAGACCCAGTCCTGGCTATAGCCTTTCAGCCTGTAGGCATACTTGTTCTGACCAGGATTGGCATAATGCAACCCGAGCAGGTCTATTGTAAATTCATTCTCAGCAGCCTTTAGGGTAATGGAAGAAAGAAAGTTGAGTTTTTTGGGGAGCAGTATGCGCTTATTTATTTTTTCCCCAACATTTACAGACTGGTTGAAGATCTTCAGATCATCAAAAATTATCCTGGGGCTATGTGGATTGGGGGTGATCTCTTCCGGATCAAAATAATTGAGCCCATTGATGCCGCCCAGGTACAACAGTCCCTTATCATTTTTGAATGCTGCTCCTATTTTGAAGGAATTGGACTGCAGTCCGTCATTTACATCATAAACTACAAAGCTGCTGTCTGCCGGATCAAACCGTACGAGCCCTTTTCCTCCTATCCATAGTTTTCCTGAATTGTCCTCCAGCAGGGACTCTATATCATTATCAGCAAGTCCGTCTTTCTCCGTGATACGCTGAAATACCATACCTCCGGAAGTTTCAACGGCTTTATTCAGTCCTCCTCCAATAGTGCCCACCCAAAGAGTATTCGTGCTGGTCCTTAAAACAGGCCATACATAATCGGAGCTTATCGACGACCTGTCCGCAGCACTGAACCGATAGTTTTCCACAGAGATCTGTGAAACCTCAGGAAACGAAAGTTTTAACAACCCGGCATCCCTTGTCCCCAGCCACATCACATGAGGATCTCCGGGATCAGAATAGACGTATGTGAGATTATTGGTAGGCAGATAGTTGTCCTGGTTGAGGTAGGCCAGCACCTTTTTTGTTGTTCTATCCATCAGCGTCACGCCCTGATCAAAAGTAGCTATCCACAATCTTCCAAAAGTATCTTCACCAATACCTATTACCTTCTCACTGGAAAGCCCCTGTTTCTCCTGGCTATGGAACTCCTGTATAGTCCCGTTATTCCGCAAAAGTCGGAGGCCATTGAAGCGTGTTCCGATCCAAAACTGCCCGGCATGATCCCTGTGCAGTGCTGAGATATGTCGCTCGGGTTCATAAACGGTGACTTCTTCTGCCTTGCTGATCCTGGCCAGTCCATGCCGGGTACCAACCCAGAGTTGATCATGATCTTCATGGATTGCCGTGACGTAATTATCCGGAATTGCCTTGTTCGCGCTGTTGATAACCCGGAATGGTTTGGCCCTCAGGTCAATAAAATGAGCACCTCCTCCGGAAGTACCTATCCACAGCACATCGAAGGAATCTATCATGAGGTCATTTACTCTACCGGTACTGAGTTGGTTGGATGCAGTATACGTGTATCCGAGGGCGTATTTCCCGTCCTGCTGTCTTTGCAACTGCATTACACCTCCGTCATATACCCCAATCCATATGTTTTTATGATAATCTGTGACGATATCACTGATAGGCCGGTCTTTCCACGAGAACAGTTCTTTCCACTCCCTGCTATCGGAAAGACTGAACAATCCACGATCAGTGGCTACCATCAGGGCATCCTCCAGTATGCCCATGGAATAGGCAGACCTGAAAAGGCCTGTTTGAACCCTGCTGATCTTTCCTGTGCTGATCTCAAGCTGCCATAGTCCATGAGCCATAGTGCCTATCCATATCTTTCCGTCGAAGGCCAGAATTTCCAATACGTTGAGCTCCAATGGCACCAGAAAGCCGGAGATATGATACCCGTCATCACTCCAGGTTATTTTATTCAGGCCACCACGGTTTGTCAAACACCATATATTACCTTCGCTATCTTCCACCACCTGTCCGATCCTTTCGTTTTTACCATTCCCCAGCGATACATGGTAAAAACGACCGGTCTCCGGCTCATGGTACGATATGAAATTCTTCTCTGTGGCAATCCAGATCCTGTTCCGGGAATCGCAAAACAGGTCCTTCATCCGGTTGTTTGGCAGGCTGAGGCTATCCTCAAAATCATGCTTGAAGGCCTTAAAGGCGTAACCGTCATACCGGTTCAGTCCATTATTGGTACCCAGCCAGATAACGCCGGATGTATCCTGTACGACGGCCACTACATCACTATGCGTAAGACCGTCATTTACAGACAGGTGATTCAGGGTGTACTGGGAAAATGCAGAATGCGCTGTAACCTGAAGACAGAAAAGCCATATGACATACCGCATTAACGGGCAGTAATTCCTCAGGACCCACCTCCTGCATATATTGAACAGGTCATTCCATTCATTCAGACTATTGTATTGTGCACATCTCATCCATTTCAGCCACTTATCCATCAAAACTGAAACATAACTTAGTCATTCCCAGAGGAAAAAGCAATCCGAAGATCAGGTCCTGCTACCTTCTGTGGACTACAGGTTGAACTGATTGACTCCGTCAACTACCCTGTTCCTGAAGTCAAGCGTATCTCTGGCTGTATGCATGATGTCGTTAACTTCAAAGGTATAGTTAAGTATCACCTTCCTTGCTGTCCTGTCAAACCTTGATCCTCCATCATTCGTAACCGGTGTTGCCCCGGGAAAGCTGAAAATATCAATAGCATCATCAGCACCAATGGCTATCTTCATTTTATCGCCTGACTGCCTGGATTCCCCTATACCATTGACAATCAGAGTGTCCGGTGCATACATGGTCAGTTCAATGATATCATCTATACCAGCAGGATACGTAACGGGTTCAAGAGGATCACCATTTTCCGTGCGGTCGATCCGCCCGTGCTGCACATAGTTTCCGAAGAGCTGGTTGATATAGGAGAAGGAGATGGTGGCAGTGGTCAGGTCGGCCAATATCGAATCCGCTCCAATAACTTCTTCCAACCGGAAACTCAGCGCATAGTTATGCCCCAGGGAAGCGGGATCCGACAGAAAAGTGGCCGAATCAGCCTTTATATACACAAATCCCTGCACTTTGCCGGCGGGTATGATTATGGTATTGCCGGCAGGCTGCCCATCGGTGCCTTCAAGCCTGTAGTGACTTTCCGGCAACACAGTATACCCTGCCTCTGCAGTAGCTGCGGGATCCAATGAAAAAGTGACTTCAACATCCCTGTCGTTGGATAATCTTCCTCCCAGCACGATGCCCACACCTATGCGCATCCCCTCATCCATGATGAACGTACGTGCTATTTCAGCCTTGGGCAGATAGACCGCTGTATATTCAAACTCGTTTTCAACAAAATCATCATAGCCACAGGAAGCCAGCAGGGCTCCCATAATGAGCAGGATGATCATAAATATTCTGTGATTACTGTAAAGCATGTCTTTAACTTCTTGATACTTCATCATTTAATTTTCAGTGTTGTTATTGAGTCATTCAGTATAAGGTCATTAAGGTGTTCGCAAACCTGATAACTCAGGAACCAATAACTTAATAACATCTACCATCCCTGGTTCTGCTCCAGGTTAACGTTCAACAACAGCTCTTCATAGGGCAGCGGCAGATAATGGTTCTTTTCTTCAAAAACACGATCTTCCACACTGATCTCCTCATAGCTGAAGGTATCATTGTCGTTTCTAATGATCTTCATCCCCCGTACATTGTCCATGGTATCAATGACCTTCCATCTCCTCAGGTCGTGGAACCGCTCGCCTGAAAAGCATAGCTCGATCCGACGCTCATTCCTTATCAATTCCCTGAAGTCATCCTCGGATAAGGATACTGCATCCAGGTAAGGGTCCGGACTGATGCCCGCACGCTGCCGGACAAGGCTCAGTGCCTCCTGGGCAGAAAAGGTCATTCCCGGGGGTATGGTACCGGGCTGGCCATAGGCTTCGTTGGCAGCTTCAGCATAGATCAGGTACATTTCTGTCAGTCCCAGCTGTACGTAAACCTTTGGCAGATTGGTAACAGCATCATTGACTGAAGGATCAAAATCAAGGTCGGTCAGAAATCTTTTAAGATAATACCCTGTTCGGGTACCTACATCGGGGATAAAGCCACCGAAGTAGTCTCTCCCACCTTCAAAGATCTCCAGAGTGTCGTAGCTCAGGCAACCGGAAGAATTGTCAAAGCAGTGATCACCGTTAAAGAAAATGAACCTGTTGAACCGTGGGTCCCTGTTGTTATAGGGGTTATCCGGATCAAAGCCGCTTTCCACAGCACTAATGGGATAACCGTTGGCTGCCGGGAATGCATCGATCAGATTTTGTGACGGATTCACCTCACCCCCACCAAAAAGTGTAGGAGGGTAAAGCCTGCGCTCCAGATTGTTGTTCTGCCTGAAACTTCTCAGCCTCCAGATATGATCCGGATTGTCCTCCCTTCTGAAATCATAAGGTTGAAGGGCGCTAAGCCCTCCGTTTTGCAGGATCACCTCATGAGCCAGCCGTGCTGCCCGTTCCCATTTGCTCACGTCATTCGTGGGATTGAAGGCGGGACTTGCCGCAAAAAGGGCCACTTTAGCCTTAAGTGCATGTGCTGCCAGGCCACTGGCCCTCCCTGTTTCCGTCACGCTATAGCCAGGA
This sequence comes from Flammeovirgaceae bacterium BBD 1991-12, assembly GCA_001657315.1. Taxonomy (GTDB): domain Bacteria; phylum Bacteroidota; class Bacteroidia; order Cytophagales; family Cyclobacteriaceae; genus Fulvivirga. The sequence goes on from LYSV01000061.1 coordinate 24,913, forward strand.
TTGCTGTTGCCTTCTCCTGAATAGATCAGTGGCAGGTATTGAATGGCGGTATCCAGGTCCACCATGATACGGTCCACACATCGTTCAAAGGATGCCCTTGACAGGTTGGCGTATTCATGAGGCTCAAGAATACGGTTGATAATAGGAAAGCCAAGCATATCGCCTGTAACAGCGGATGGTCCCCCATAGGTCCTCAATAGCTCCCACTGAGCCCAGGCTTTCAGGAAATGGGCCTCACCGAAATACCGTCGGATCGTCCGTGCGTTCTCCAGGGAGTCCTGGGGAGCAGGTTTGAAGGGAAGCCCAGTGTTGTGAACCTCCTCTATGTACTGGATCACCTGCCGGATGTTGTTGTACGATTGCTTCCACACATTTCCGAAAGGATTGTCCGTAGGCCCCCAAAACCCGGTAGCCAGGTGATGGGGTGAACTGCTGTTCACAGCATTGTCCGTCAGGTATTCTATGGAAAAGTCATCAAAATAGTTAAAGGCATAGTCTGAATAAATATCATTGATCAATCCCCTCGACTGCTCCCTGAAGTCGATTACTTCCTCAGTCTTCAAAGTCTGTATTTCATCTTCCAGGAAATCCTCACAGGCGGTAATGTGGATGGTGACCAGAAGGATCATGGTGAGTTGTTTATATAAATGTTTCATATAACTTCGGTTTAGCGGTGTTGTATTAAAAACTGACAGAAGCACCGACGGTGAAATTCCTCATCATAGGATACTCGAACAGACCAGACCGTGTGTCCTCAGGGTCCAGGTCTTTCATTTTACTGAAAAGCGCCAGGTTACTGCCTCTGAGAAATACCTTGACATCGTCCACCCTGATACCGGATATCAATGACCTGGGAAGCGAATACCCCAGCTCTGCAAAGGATATCCGGAAGTAATCACCCTTTACCAGCCAGTAATCGGAGGTGCGGAAGTTATTGTCATTGACCGTGGCACTCAGCCTTGGATTGGGATTTCCATTGGGCAGATCCTCGTTCACACTACCATAATAGGTCCCCAGGCCTGAATGCCGGTAATACGAAATGTTTGACAGATTTATATCATAGCCTGCTGTGCCTGTGCCTACTACATCAAGGTTAAAGCCGCGGTAGCTTGCCCCCAGACTTATACCATAATTCACTCTGGGACTGTTGTTCCCGATCTCTACCTGATCCCGGGCATCAATAACGTTGTCCCCATTTTGGTCAATATACCGGATATCACCGACCTGCACATCTCCAAACTGCGGCAGGGCATCACCAATATTCTCAGCGGTAAAAAGTCCGTCGCTCTCAAAGCCCATAATGATATCGTCAGGACGTCCTACAGTCAGGCGGTAAGTTTCAGGATGTTGTACTTCCGCCACCTTTTTCAGGATCTTTTTATTGTACCCCACATTAACACCAGCATAGTATTTGAAATCACCCAGCCGTGCATCGTAGCTAAGAGCAGCATTTAATCCTTCACTTCTTCTTTCGGTATAGTTGATGAACGGAAGATAGGCGTCATTCCCCAGGGCATCGGAAAAGAGCTCCCCGGCCTGTGTCACCTGATCACTGATGTAGATATTGAAGTAGTTCAGCGTAAGTGAAAGCCTGCCGAGCAGTCTTACGTCCATTCCGGCAAAAAGCTGATCATAGATCACCCAGTCTATATCCGGGTTGCTGGTCTGGCTGACCCTGAATCCAAATTCATTTTGACGCGTATCTGCTATTCCTGTGTAAAGGGTGCTGTTGTTCCTACCACCCGCCCATGTGTCCAGGTACAGAAAGGTGGATGCAGTATATTCGGTACCGATCTGACCGAACGAACCCCGGATCTTGAGGAAATCAATAATATTATTGTCCTTCAGGAAACTTTCTTCAGAAGCTACCCATGCTGCACCAACGGTAGGGAACAGTCTTGTCCTGTTATCTCCTATGAATTTAGAACTACTACTGGAGTTCAGATTGGCATAAAGAATGTACTTGTCCCGGTAAGCATAGGAGGCATTCAGGTTGAAGGTCAGATTACGCACATCCGGTTCGCTGGAGGAGCGTGTAGGAATATAATACAGCAGGTGACTCAGATTGACATTCAGCTTGTCCGAACCGATCAGCTTCGAGTAGCTGAGACTTCCACCATAGGTAAAGTTCCTTGCTACGCCGGAGCTGGTCCTGCCCACGTCCAGCTGTCTGAATTCCACTGTATTTACTCTCAGGGCCAGAGAGTCGCTTCCGTTTTGATCGGTGAGGGTTTCCAGGGTGAAGGTGCCTGGGGTGTTGTTAGCCTGCAATGACTGAGAATTAAAAGTTCTGAGCAGCAGGTAGGTCTGGTAGTTTAACCCGGGCACAGATTCGCTGAAATCAAAATCAAAACCGAAATCAAAGAACATATTGGCATCATAATCCGTGCGGGTACCCCCTGCTTCCAGTTCTGACAAAACGTTCGTCTTGAATTGATTGCTTACAATATAAGCTGTATCACCAAATATGAGGGGAAATGCACTGGCCGGTGTAGTAGTGATCCATTCAAACATCTGGTTGGCACCTATTACCGGGCGATCATTCTCACCAAACCTGCCGTAAACACTGGCATGTGTGGAAATGAGGTCGCTCAGCCTGGCCCTGATCTTCGTCCTGAAGGTGATGTCTCTGCCATTGATCCGGCGGCCTGCCTTTTCAAGGCCTTTCCAGTCATTGTACCCGACAAATGCACTGTAAACGGTATTGTTGGTACCCCCAAAAACACCCAACGAAGCAAAATTCGATGGCGCTGAGCTTTTAACAAACTCATTCATGTAGTCTACATCAGGAAGCAGAACCGGGTCGGCAGTACCATTCTGCCACGCGTCCAGTTCCTCCTGGCTATAAATATCTCCAAAGCCATCGTTTCTGGCTGCCTGGTTAATAACGTTGGCGTATTCATAGGCATTCAAAAGCTCAGGCAGGCGGGTAGGCTGGTTGATACCATACTGGTAGTTCACCTCCACCACAGCTTTTTCCGTATTGCCGCTTTTGGTGATCACGTAGATCAGGCCATTGTCACCCAGGATACCCATTAAGGAGTTGAAGGTGGCGTCACTCAGCACCAGCACTTCTTCCACTTCCCTCAGATCCACCTGAAGTCCTCTTGGCTGCCCGTCGATCAGAATGAAAGGAGTACCTCCGTTCAGAATATACGAATAGCCACCGTCACTGCTGGGAGTATTGGTACCACGGATGATCCGCAGCCCGGGTACCCGACCTCTCAACGCTTCTGACAGGTTGTTTCCCGGGGTTTTTCTGAGTTCGTCACCGGACACCCTGAAAACGGAGCCTGTGGTCTGGCTCAGATTAAAGGTACCAAAAGGTGTTTTCAAAACCCTGTCACCGCCCACCCCGCCAAGCCGGGAAGTGTCCTGCGCCAGAGACTGATCCGTGGCGGGCGCCAATGCAGGAGCACCAGGGTATGTGCGGGAGGATGCCAGCGTGGCATCCGGCATATTTTCCTTGTTCTCATTTACCTGTCCATAGATGTTGCCCAGTATAAACAGGCTGAAACCGATGGCACAGGTGCAGATTCCTATTGAAGTAAAATTTGATCTCATGTGTAAATGTTTATGGTCACATTGATGTACAGTTCACTGGTCTGATCTACCAACCGGGGGTTTGCCTGAAGGAAGGAACGGCTGCAATTTCACTGGAAGGGATAGGCCACCAGTAGTTCCGTTCGTTGAAAGTCTTACGCAGATTAGCCTGCTCTTCAATGACAAAGCTGAATCCTGTGGGATAGGTAGCAGAAGGCCCACCCTGCCAGCGCATGACCAGGAACTCTACTTTTGTCTGTTCTTCCAGATGGGCTATCTTCCAACGGCGCAGGTCATCATAACGATGTCCCTCAAAGCACAGCTCTACGGCCCTTTCTGTCTGTATCCGCTCCCGCAACGTTTCCCTCGAACCGGTATAGAGAGGATTGACATCCGGCATGCCTACACGGTTGCGCACCTGGTTCACTGCTTCCAGCGCTGTGAGGGAAGCCCCTGGCGCCGTACCGGTGGGGCCAAAGGCCTCATTGGCCGCTTCAGCGTAGTTCAGATAGATCTCCGCCAGCCTGAAATGAATGTTATTCACATAAAAATCAAATAAACCATTATTCCCAGATTGCCAGAATGCGCCATTTGGCACCCACTTACGAATCCTTAGTCCCGTAAGATTCATTATCCTCCACAGGCGCGATGTCGGGGTGGCGGGATCATGCAGGTCGAGCCCTCTTCTTCCGTCTTCATTTACCAGGGCAAGGTCGGCAAACCCTGTATTGTTAATGGCCCCTACAGTGTGCTGCCAGGGTACTCCGTCAAACAGTACGGCATTGTAAAAACGCGGGTCCCTGTTGATAAAAGGGTTCTGAGGATTGTACGATGGGTCATCTTCAATGTCCAGCCCATTTTTCGTTTCAAAATGTGCAATAAAATTTGCAAGAGTGCCAATATTCATGGGGCTTGTATTCCCCTTTATGATATCGAACCCCACAGTGAGGCTCAGGCGGGGGACAGGGTTCAAATAAGAACTGCCTGGCAGATCAAACAATGAATTCAGCTCCATAAAAATGACCTCCTGCGGAATGACCTTGGCCGTACCCGGTCCCACGAACATATTGCGGTATGGGGCCAGCTGTACGGGTTCTGACACGAAAAGGTCTGCGCCTCCCTCATCTACGTCCATGTTAATGGCGTCGCTGGCATCGATAAGCTGAAACAGGCCGGTGGTATTGGCATGATCGATCATATCCCATGCCGCTGAGGCGGCAGCCTCCCATAATTCCTGACTTCCTGAGGTATTGGCAAGAGGACTGGCGGCAAACAGGGTGATCCTGGACCTGAGCGCCAGGGCAGCACCTTTGGTAGGTCTTCCATATCCACCTGAATTCCATGAGGTGGGGAGCAAATCTATGGCCATGTCCAGGTCTGCCAGCATGTTGGTCACATTGTTCTCATATGCATCCCTCTCCCGGTCAAATGAAGCATTCAGGTCAAGGTTCGTTTTCAGATATACCAGCCCCCCATGGCGCTTGGTCATAAGGTGGTAAAAGTAAGCCCTTAGAAAGTAGGCCTGCCCCAGCAGTCCGTTGATCTCTTCCTGAGTGCCGTTCTGTATCTGGTCAGCTTTTTCAATGAGCGTATTAACAGTTCTTATACCTTTCCACCCTTCGTAGTAGCGGTCTACAAAGTAGGGGGTGGTCTGAGCCTGTGAAGGTCTGTTCATCAGGCTCAGATAATCGCCCTGTGCATAAATACTGTAGGTTTCGGGTACATTCAGCCCAAGCCTGCCAGGGTATCCTTCGCCGGACATGGTCAGGCCCGGCAGCCAGTCGGACCGGTGATCCCTGGCGCTGGTTTCCGAGATCAAACGCGTGTAGGCGCCGTCAAGGAAATCACTGGCCAACTGGATATCGGAAAATACATCCTCCTGCTGAAGCCCTTCAAATTCCTCCACTTTATCCAGGTAGTCCTCGCATCCGGAGAGCATCCAGAAAAAGGTTAGCACTATGCTGTAAACTATCTTTTTCATGTTGATAAAAATTAATGTTAGAATGATGCCCTCACACCGAAGTTGATACGCCGGACTATAGGATACAAGCTACCGGCAGAATTCCCCTCCGGATCGCCGAAATCGATCTCAGATATGGCAAAAACATTGTTGCCGTTGGCATACAGGGTCAGATTACTGATATTCCTCACCTTATCCATGTTGAAATCATAGCTGACATTCAGGCTTCTCAGCTTGAAATAGTCAAGGTCTATGACCCTGGCCGTGTGCGGTGCAAACAGATTGGGGTTATTCTCAGCATGAAGGGCAGGGTACGCTGCGTTGGGATTATCCGGTGTCCAGTAATTCAATTGCTCCGGCCGGCCGGCAGCTTCTCCTCCGGGTAAGGCATAGGCAAGGTTTTCCCTAATAAGCCCTTCGTGTCCAAAGACACCATTGAAAGCTGCATTGACGGATACTCCTTTATAAGAGACTGAGAATCTGAAGGTATAGCTGTTCCTGGGTGAGTTAGGCAGATCAAATCTTACCTGATCTTCATTTTCGTTACCTATCACCGTTCCGTTGGCGTTATAGTCGATGTAGCGGTAATCGCCCAGGCCCGGGTTACCGGCAAACTCCGGGTAATTTACTACTTCATCTATATTCTGAAAATAACCGTCAGCCTGTAACAGGGGGGTCACACCGCGCGGTTTACCACTGGCCCGGGCATACTCAGGAGTTCCGGCGCCATCGGCAACACTGGTTACCACCCGGTTTTCATTGAATCCGTAAAAGCCACCAATGGAATATTTGAAGCCGCCCGGCAGGGTGTTCCGGTAGGTTACCTCCAGTTCCCATCCGTGACTTTTTGATTCGTCAAGGTTGGCAAAGGGAAGCTGGGCAATAGATCCTACGTAACTTGGTACTGCGGCAGAAGGCCGACGGATCAGATCTTCCCTCCTGTCATCAAAAAATTCTACATTACCGGTTATTTTATCATCCAGTAAACCAAATTCAACACCAAAGTTCTGTTTGGTTACGATAGCCCATGACAGGGTGGTATTTCCAATCTGATCTTCGCCTATTACACTAAGAGGAATATCAAAATCCTCTCCAAAATAATATCTCGTTCGTTCCCTGCCTCCCAGGTAGTCATAAAAGCTGAGGTACTGCCAGCGGGCAAACTGATCCGGATTCCGGCTTACCCTCAGGCCTGTCTTCTGACCTGTCTGGCCAAACGAATACCTTATCTTGAAATTGCTAAGAAAGGGGAGATTATCTTTTACAAACTTTTCGTTGGCAGGATTATAGCCAACCGCGAAGGACGGGAAGAACTGAAATCTTTCACCACGGGCAAAGGTCTCATCACCATTGTAGGAACCACTTACCTCCGCAAAGTAGCGATAGTCATAGTTATAGGTAGCACGACCTACCCAGTCCTCATTGAATGAAGGGAAGCTGGTAGCTATGGTCCTTTTCAGCCGGCTGAAAAGGGCCATTCCCGTAACATTGTGATCACCAAATTCATTTTTATAAATAAGCTGTCCGCGGAAGTAGGTATTTTCCTGATTACTGTTCAGGCTCTCACTGTTCAGATTATGCTCTATGGGACGGGCATAGTTGCGCCCCTCAAAAGAGAACCATGAGCCATCTCTCTCAAGGATGTAGGTGTCAATGCGTGGGTGCAAAACACCATTCCATGTGGTGGACTCCGAGCTTCTGTAATCCGTAATAAAGTTATACTTCCCTATCAGCGTAAGGCCCTTTACTAAAAAATCCAGTTTTTGCCTGAGCTCAAAGTCGGTGGTGAATACGGTCTTGTATCGTCGGACCACTCCCTGGTTGTTGATATCCGCGAACAGATTGGATCCGGCACCAAACCTCGGTTCCGCCAATCCCGGGTACAGTTCGTCAGGGTACTCCTCCATGACCTCAGCAGGATAAAGAGGCACCACACCCCCTGGCGCAGCAGAGTAGAGTCCGCCAAAGATCCTGGGCAGATTTAGAGGATTATTGCCCTGTATCCGTGGCTGGCTTCTGTCCTCAAAGCGGCTGTGCACGCTGGTTTTTAATGTGGTGGTTTTGGTAAGCTTAAAATCCAGATTGGCACGGAAGGAATATCGTTTGAAGTCAAACTCGGGATCGTAATTGTAGAATTTGGCAGTTTTTACAATATCCCCCTCTTCCAGAAAACCTACCGAGGCGAAGTACTTTACGAATTTGTTTCCTCCACGCAGCCCTACGTTATGGTTATGACTGGCCACGGATTTTTTTACCATAAGGTCAAACCAGTCTGTATCAGGATACAAATAGGGCAGGTCTCCGTCACGCCAGTGCGCGAGGTCTGCCTCACTGGAATATCCGGCATTGTACGCCTGATCATTAAGTATCCCTACATTCAATGCAGACTGGGCGTCAAATGCACCGAGCACCTCCGGAGTGGTGGTTGGGGTTTTAATGGTATATTCGGAAGTGAGCGTGATCTTAGGCCTGCCGGTCTGCCCTCTTTTTGTTGTTATAATGATCACACCATTGGCTCCCCGGATACCATATACCGCAGTAGCTGCACCATCCTTGAGAATGCTGATATTTTCTACGTCGCGGGTATCGATGTTGGCAAAACCACCTACTATTTCAACACCATCCACGAGGATAAGAGGATCCGCATTACCACGGATAAAGATCTGGCCATCTTCAATACCCGGCTGTCCTGACTCTATTACTACATTCAGCCCAGGAGATATGCCACTAAGCGCATTGGCAAGATTGGGCGAGCCCACTTTTTGAATATCCTCACTTTTGATCTGATCTATGGCGCTGAGTACACTTTCCTTTTTCTGCTCGCCATAGCCGACCACCACTACTTCCGTCAGGCTGATGATGCTCAGGGTCATGGAGAGATCTATGCGAGACCGGGCATTCACCGGGATCTCCTCAGTAGTGTAGCCTACAAACGAAAAAATGAGTGTGGCGTTGGGGTCTGCCTTAATACGGTAATTACCATCAACATCAGTAATGCCGCCATTCTGGGTGCCTTTTTCAATTACAGTGACCCCTGGCAGAGGCTCCCCGTTCTCATCGTTTACAACTCCATTGACCACAGTTTGTGCCATGGAGTAGCATGAAATGGCAATAAAAAACAGTAGTAAGTTAAAGTGCTTCATATAGTACAGTTTTATTTGAATTTATTGCTCGGACCTGTCGAAATAGTTGATGATCACAATATTCCGACCTGGCACTGATCGAAATTTCATATAATTCCATTTCTCTACGAATGGGTAAATTCACTTTACACACGGGGTAATCTCGTAATGCAACGTTCAGAGCCGCTCACAACGCCACAGGGCTGTTATTCCTGTACTTTTGGCATTTAACTACTCATGTTGCTGTCAGATGAATCTGTATATGAGCTGAATTGGGTGGTCAATCCTGAAGTTTTCCGTAGGCTGCCTGAAGAACTTCCTGGACTGGCTGAATAATGATCCAAGTTTAGCATTTGTTAATTCCTTCTAAGCTGGCGGATCGGATTGCATTTCTCTTTGCAAGTAGCTCGTCAACTTATGGCGATTTAATATCTGTTATCAGCTTTATTTTCTATATTTACGTAGTTTTTGTATTTTTTCTTCAAATAGAATATTGAAACAGGAAATGCTTCTAGAATTTAAAGTCAAAAACTTCCGTTCAATTAAAGACTGGCAAAGCTTTTCTATGTTGGCGGAAAACAAAGTAAAGGAATTGAAAGAATCCATAATTGAAAGGTCTGGATACAGTTTCCTTCCTTCGGCAATTGTTTATGGACGCAATGCTTCTGGAAAAAGTAATTTATTAGAAGCTTTTAGAGCTTTTCAGTTCCTGGTTTTCCAGTCTGCGGAATTCAAAAACAGACAGAGAATTCCTCCTTATGAACCATACCGATTATGCTCAAATAATACAAATGAACCAATAGAGTTATCAGTCTCCTTTCTAGGAGAAGATAACATTAGATATGTTTACTCTATAGGTTTTACGGAGTTCGAAATTGAATACGAAAACCTTATTTTCTATCCAAAGTCTCAACCTGCAACTCTTTTTAACAGAGTCAAAAATCAAAAGACGGTTTATGGGGAATATTTAATAGGCAGGAAAAAGGATATAGAAGATCTGTTGTATCCAAATCAATTATTTTTATCAAAAGTGGGTACAGAAAAAAACGAACAGCTTAAGATCCCCTTTGCTTTTTTTTCCGAACAAATGTTCGCTTCAACAATTCACGATACAGATTATGACAATGCTCTAATCCAGGTATTTACCAGTAAAATGGGAAGAAGCGATATTCCCTATTTTAAGGAGAACATCGATAAATTAATGAAGGTAGCGGACACTGGTATTGATAGAATAATCGTTCGGGAAGAGGAAATGGATGAATCTTTATTACCGGAAGATATGAATCCAGATGAAAAACGAGAATTAATAGAAAAATACAAATATAAAGTCAGGACGGTTCATAAGATTTTTGATAAAAACAAAGTTTCCGGAGAAGTGGAATTTAGGTTATTGGATGAGTCAACAGGTACAATCAAACTTTTGGCAGTTGGTGGTCTTATTCTCGAAGCTTTGTCTGATGGAAAAGTTTTGATAATAGATGAATTGGATAAAAGTCTTCACCCAAAGCTTACAAAGGCTTTGATTAACCTCTTTCATAACAAAAAAACAAATCCAAATAATGCGCAATTAATATTTGCCACGCATGATGTCTCATTGTTAAATAATGAATTATTTAGAAGGGATCAGGTTTGGTTTGCAGAAAAAGAATATGAAGGGTGTAGCCATTATTATTCCATCTCGGATATAGCAGGTGTCAGATCGAATATTCCATACGAAAAATGGTATATGTCTGGAAGGTTTGGTGCAATGCCTGTGATTAACGATTACGAGCTAGACTTTCAATATTAATGGGAAAGGGACGTGGAAAACGAGATGTTAAAGTAAAATTCAACAAACACGGACTGATACTATGTGAAGGTGAGACTGAAGAAAACTATTTCAAGGGACTTATAAGTCAGGAAAAATATCGCAGAAGGTTTGCTTCTATTAGTGTTGAAATTTTTAAACCAAAAGATCACTCGCCGACAGGACTGATCAAACATGCGAAAAAGTTGATAAAACAAGCAAAACAAGATCGAAATGACTATGACTTTGTTTGGGTAGTTTTTGATAGAGATGGGCATCATGGAATTCCGGATGCATTTGAATGGGCCAGAACAAACAAGCCAGTTATTAAGGTAGCACTTACAAGTCCATGCTTTGAATTCTTTATATTGTTGCATTTTGAAAAAACCTCACGTCCATTTGCGAAATGTGACGATGTAATTTCTCACATCAAAAAGTCTGGTTATATTCCTGGGTACGAAAAAGCCTCGAATTTATTCAAGGTGCTGGAGAGCGTAAAAGAAGTTGGTCTGACCAATAGCAAATGGCTTAGGAAGCAAAATTGGCTATTTCGGTCTAATGGTGCCAGTGATTTCGGTGATATGGTGCCACTTTGAGACAGGTGTAATTTGTCAATAATTTTTCAAAGTTCTT
>LYSV01000062.1 GCA_001657315.1 Flammeovirgaceae bacterium BBD 1991-12
GGGAAACGAACAGGGAAAGGTCTCTTCCATTGTGATCAAGGAAATGTTGTATATCACAGGGGATGGTAACTCCACGCTGGAGGAGCTTATTTGGAAAAACGACAGGGCTAAACTTCAATGGGACACGCTCAGGAAGAAGTATAGGGATCAGTTGGTCAATATCCCAGGCCCCGGCGAGAAAAAAGAACTGGTATCCATAGGTAATCATTGTCTGGGCACCAAATTCCTCAACGGCAATCACCTGATCAACGATGCGCTCCATCAAACCTTTGACAGGATCAGCAGGAGCATATCGGGCTTTTATTTCGGCAGGTTTGACCTGCGTGTGGCTTCTCTGGAGGATCTGTACGCCGGCCGGATCATGGTGATGGAGCTGAATGGCGCCGGCTCCGAACCAGCCCATATCTATGATCCGGACTTTTCTTTATTTAAAGGCCTTAAGGTACTTTTTCATCACTGGAGAGTATTGTACGAAATAAGTGTGGCTAATCATAAAAGAGGAATTCCCTATCTTTCCTTCAGACAAGGCCGGAAAGAGTATGCCAGGGTAAGAGCCTTAAATAAATTAAAATAGATTGTTCGTCACATTCATAGTAGCCTTTGTTTTCAGCTTCCTGGGCTCTATCCCTCCCGGATCCATCAACCTAAGCGTGATCCAGTTGTCCCTGGATAACCAGATAAAGGCTGCTTTCAGATTTGCCCTGGCAGCAGCGCTGGTGGAGTTTCCCTATGCATGGATAGCTGTACAATTCGAAAGTCTGATCACCTCCTCGCCATGGATCGTTGACAATTTCCGCCTTTTGGCAGCTTTGGTGATGTTGACACTTGGGGGGATCAATATTGCATCCCACACCCGGAAAAAGACCGGGAAATTACACGAAAAGCTAAGAAAAAGCGGTTTCCGGAAGGGAGTACTGATCAGTATTCTTAATCCATTGGCTATCCCTTTCTGGATAGGTGTAACGGCCTACCTTAACCATCAGCAGTGGATCAGACTGTCGGGGACGGTGGAGGTATTCGTTTATGTTCTGGGTATTTCTTCGGGCACGTTCGCGCTGCTGGCGCTCCTTGCGCTGCTGGCACACAAACTCAGCTCATTTTCAAGGGAAAACAGGCTGGTTGGTTTGCTGCCGGGAATCGTGTTTATACTACTGGGGGTTTATGCACTAATTCAATACCTCAGTCAAGTCTGATACGCACACTGTCGGGCCGCTCCCTGAAAACAACTGTCCGGCCACTCATTCTTTCCAGCATAGGTTTCAATATAATAATGGCATTATTTCTGGTTTGATCAAGAATACCGGAGGCGAGAGCGGCTTCCTTTATTTCACGTTCTGCCTGCCGGTAGGCCCTTTGTACAAACGCCCCCTCGTCCTTTAAAGGGTTGGTCTGAAGAGAATAGATCTCTGTTTTTTCCATATCAAGCTTGTAATAGCATATTTCCGGATGTGGTAATTGAATGTACAGTGTATCACCTTCAAGGACTACATCTTCTGCATTCATCATGCTCAGGTCAAGGCATCCTACCGCCTCTCCCATACTTATCAGCGCAATTTTGGAATCAGGCCCCAGCTTGAAGATGGTCAGAAACTCTTCACTGAGCTCGGTGAGTTCAGTAATCTCCTTAAAGTTGTACTTCACCAGCTCCAGCTTACCCATGGCCTCCACTTCTCTGAGGATAGCAGAACGTTTGATAGTGAGAGCCGGTTTTTCGCTGCTTTTGGTAGGTATAGCGATCCAAACAATTAAAGCCATAATGATGAGCCACGGCAAAGACCTAAGAAAAATTTGTATCGTTTTCATTATTATGCTTTGTAACGAATTTACCGATATTTAACCAAATGATCTTTAATTTCTATTTACAGCCTTATTATCACAAGCATGTGGCAAGTTTGGATTGATACCGGGGGAACTTTCACCGATTGTATCGCCTTTACCCCGTCCGGTGAGGAGAAGCAACTTAAAATATTGAGTAACAGTAGCCTTAGAGGGAGAATTATTGGGATCAGCGGAAATACCCTTCAATGCCATTTCGCATGGGGAATAGGCACGGACATATTCCGGAACTATCAGTTTGAAGTACTCACCACCGATTTCAGGGCCCGTATCGAACATGTAGATATTGAAAGTGGGATAATACAGTTGGATAAAACCCCGGATAGCAGCCTTACGGAAATGGAATTTCAGATAAGCACAGGTGAGGAAGTGCCCGTTTTGGCCGCACGACTTTTAACGGAGACCCCGTTGGACAAATCACTGCCGGAACTCCACATGAAACTGGGCTCCACCAAGGGTACCAATGCCCTTCTTGAACGAAAGGGAGCCAGTGTATTACTACTGGTCACGAAGGGTTTTAAAGATCTGCTGGTAATAGGGGACCAGCAACGCCCTCATCTTTTTACACTCAACATTGTTACTCCCGGGCCTGTGTATGATCAGGTGATGGAGGTAGATGAAAGAATAGATAACCGAGGGGCAGTACTTCAGAAGATCAATACCACCGGCCTGTTGCCACATTTAGCGTCCATACCCCGGGATACTGCCATAGCCATAGCACTAATGAACAGCTACGTAAATGACCAGCATGAACAGGAGCTAAAGCATGTGCTGACCGGAATGGGCTTCCGGCACATCAGTTGCTCAACGGAGATCTCCAAAGCCATTAAAATACTGCCACGTACTGAAACTGCAGTAGCCAACGCCTACTTACAGCCGGTTATTTCAAGCTACATTCAAGGTATTGAAAGCAAACTCTCAGGAGGCAGGTTACAGGTGATGACCAGTAGCGGGTCGATCATTGAGTCCGATGGATTCCAACCCAAGGACAGCCTGCTAAGCGGGCCTGCCGGAGGCATTGTGGGAGCGGCAAAAACCGCCCGACGCTCCGGGGAGGGCAGGATCATCACCTTTGATATGGGTGGCACCAGTACCGACGTGGCCATTTTTAACGGTGAGTACGATTACGCCTATGAAACAAAGGTAGGAGCTGCCAGAATAGTAAGCCCCTGCCTTCGTATAGAGACCATAGCCGCTGGTGGTGGTTCCATATGCAGCTTCACAGAAGGGATACTTACCGTAGGGCCGGAAAGCGCCGGCGCTGACCCGGGGCCGGCATGCTATGGTGCCGGTGGTCCTTTAAGCGTGACGGACATTAACCTGCTCTCGGGCAAGCTCTCTCCTGAGGGCTTCAGTATTCCGGTAAACCGGGATATGGCTGAACGGGCAGCGCTTGATATTACAGAACGAATAAAGTCACAGCACGGAAAATCTTATTCGCTGGAAGAGCTACTGGAAGCTTTTACTACCATTGCCAATGAAAAAATGGCCGAAGCCATCCGGAAAGTATCATTGAAGAAGGGCCATGACCCCAGAGACTATGCCCTGCTCACCTTTGGCGGAGCCGGTAGCCAGCACGCCTGTAGTATCGCCGGGCTTTTAGGGATAGAAAAGATCATCATACCCTATGCAGCAGGTTTACTGAGTGCCTTTGGCATTGGAAATGCCGATGTGGAGGTTTTCGCCGAAAAGCTGGTACTGAAGCCATGGTCAGCTGTCAACGATCATGCATTATTATGGCGCGAATTACAAAATCAGGCTTTTGACAACCTTCAGGATCAGGGTTATGACCAGGCACAGTTAAAAGTCAAAAAAAGACTGTATTATCTACGATTTAAAGGTCAGGAAAATACTATCGAAACAGAAGACATCGGAAATGTACCTGAACTTTTTAAAGAGGCCTATGAAAAACTTTACGGGCACTGGCTTGAGGGGCCTGAGATAGAAATTGAATCGTTGAAGCTTATCGCCACGGTACATCATGACCGCCCTGCAGATGAACCTGACCCGAAGGTAGCATATCAACCTCAAACCACAATATTTCAGGAAAGCTACAGCCATGGAGAGTGGATGAGTACCCCCGTCTATCGCTGGGAACAGCTCCGTGCCGGCGCAGTCATTCAGGGAACTGCCATAATCCTCAGCCATAACACTACTGTTTATCTCGAAAAGGGTTGGCAATTTGACCTTGATGAATACAACACAGCCATCCTCACCTATCAGACCGCAGCGTCTGTTTCTGTCATTGAAAGTGAAGAGGCCAACGTGGAGTTGTACAAAAACCGCTTCATGTCGGTGGTAGAAGATATGGGAGCCATTCTGCAACGCACCTCGTTTTCTGTCAATGTAAAGGAGCGGCTGGATTTCTCCTGTGCATTGATGGATGCGCAGGGCTACCTTATCGTAAATGCTCCTCATATTCCGGTACACCTCGGCAGCATGGGTGTGTGCGTGAGAAAAGTGGTTGAGTCACTTCCTATGAACGAGGGTGACGTGGTGATCACCAATCATCCGGCCTACGGTGGTTCGCACCTCCCGGATATCACACTCATCAGTCCGGTATATTTCAGGGGGCAGTTGACCGGCTATGTAGCCAACCGTGCGCATCATGCTGAAATAGGTGGGAAAACCCCCGGTTCAATGCCCACCAATGCTACCTCGCTGGAGGAAGAGGGGGTGATCATAATACCTCAATACCTGATCTGTGATGGTAAGGAGCGGTGGGATAGTCTAAAAAAACTGTTGATGCATGCGCCCCATCCCACCCGGTCACCTGAAGAGAACCTGGCTGACCTGCGCGGTGGCATTGCTGCGCTTAAAATGGGTGTAGACAGTGTAAAGCTACTATGTGAGCGCTTTGGAGTACAGAATGTGACCGGTTATATGAGTACGCTCAAGAGCTATGTGGCGGACACACTGAACAGAAACATCCGCCCATGGCAGGGGCATTTTCAGGCTGAGGAGAGACTGGATGATGGCTCGCGGCTTTGCGTTGACCTCACCATTGGCGACAGGATCCGGTTTGATTTCGCAGGAACCAGTCCTGTGCATAAAAACAATCTCAATGCTACCGAGGCCATCGTCAATAGTGTTGTACTCTATGTACTGAGACTGCTGCTGGACAAAGACCTGCCATTGAATGAAGGTTTGTTGGAAAATGTAGAGATTGTATTACCCCAGGGTCTCCTAAACCCTGATTTCACCAAAGATCATCAGCCGGCAGTGGTGGGTGGCAATACCGAGGTAAGCCAGCGCCTGACCGATACGCTACTCAAAGCGTTGGGACTGTCCGCCTGTAGTCAGGGTACTATGAACAATCTTCTTTTTGGCAACGAGCGATTTGGCTATTATGAGACCATCTGCGGGGGCACAGGGGCAGGTGAAGGCTTCAACGGTCATGACGCTATTCACCAACACATGACCAATACCCGCATCACCGATCCGGAGATCATCGAGCATCGCTATCCTGTGCGACTGGATGGATTTGCCATCCGGGAGAGCTCCGGCGGCACAGGGCAGTGGCACGGCGGAAATGGTGTGGTGCGGAAATATACGTTCCTGGACAGGCTGGATCTGACCTTACTCACCCAACACAGGAAAGAAGCTCCCTATGGCCTTGAGAATGGAAAGCCTGGCAAGGTGGGCAAACAGTATCTTATCCGTAAGGAGGGTACAAAACATGAGTTACATGGAATTGATAATACAGTGGTTGAAGCTGGTGACAGGCTGATCATTGAAACTCCGGGAGGTGGGGGATGGGGCTTGGATATCCAGAACTTTAAATCTCTCCGAGTATAATTCACGGCGCCCGAAGCAAGAAAAAAAGTTATTTTTTCCCTATGCTAATTAAATATTCTTCAGCTGTCATCACCGGAATCCTTGACTGCTGAAAGTCTTTCCCATTTCTCGTAATGAGTATGTTACAATCGGATTTCAATGCGCTAAAATACTGAAGAGAATCCTCGAAATCCCTGAAAGAAGAATTGAGACCTTTTTCGATTATCGATTCATCTAGATCGCATACTTCTGAAAGTATCTTGAATTTTCTTAATTTGACCCTTGCCGCTTCAGAGTTTTCAAATTTTGCCAGAAAGTAATTCACAGTGGCATAAGACAATGCAGATACAACTATGGCAAGCTGTCCATTGTCAGCCAATGTTGCAATTTTTGCTATTGATTCATAAAAAGGTATTCGCTCACCTAATAAATCCAGCATGACATTCGTATCAAGATACAGTTTTGCCTTCATTTATACTTCTCGGCAAGATAATTTGAATATTCCTTTTTATAATTGATATCGGTCGGAATATTAACTCCTGAAGATATACTTTTAACGTAGGGTGAAATTTCTATTGTTTGCTTTTCTGACTGATTTTCCTGAATAGTCAGAGCCTTAAGATAGGCCTCTATTATTCGGGATAGACTTCTATTACGTGAAGCAGCATACTCCTTGGCCTTCTCAATCACGTTTTTATCAAGTTTCAAAGTTAGTTTTGCATCCATATGCCCATAGCTATACGTACAAATATAGAAAAAAAAGCCGTATAACATGTCCTGCTAACCAGGATAGTCTAAAAAAACTGTACAAGGCTTTAATTTTCAACCTATCTCCCCTGATACAACGCGACAGGATCCTGGTTCAGCAGCTTCTTTAGTGTGTCATACAAGTCAGGTATGGCCTCACTGAATTGCAGGGGTTTCTCAAAAAAGTACTCCAGTGAAACCGCAAAAAATTCATAGGCATTCGTACCGGCATAGTCTCTGAAAAAATGGCCATTTCCCTCCCTTATAATGGGTACTTCACGCCGTGTGATCTCGGCCAGCTTTTGCAGTGCTCCATTGTCCAGAAAGTCGTATTCCTTGTTTTTTATTCTGTTTTCAAAATGAATGGCATGGGCCATTTCATGGATACCTACATTTAAAGAGTCCTTTAAGTTGGCATATCCATCCACAAAACTCTTCCATGACAGGACAATGATACCTGCACGCGGATTTACCTCTCCCAGGTGATACCGCTGTGTAATATTGGAATAGTAGGAGTCAGGGTAGATAAGGATCCGGTCAAAGTTGGCCAGGTAGATCTTAGGCAGTCCAAAAGTGAGCTGAATGGCCGAGGCTGAGATCAGCACCCTCATTTCATCCGTAACTACCTTAAAGCCCCGTGTAACGAACTTTTTGGAATACATAAAACGCTGCAGGCGTCTTTCAAACCTTTTCTGATCTTCCGGCGCAAGCAGCCTGTAGTAGGCCGAGTACTCCTGTAAGATCTCGCGATGCTGCTGGCTTAAGGGGCTGCGACGATGAAAGAAATTTTCAAGCTCCTGACGTGCTATGACAAACACGTCATAAAACAGCTTTACCACTGCCGCTACAAGGCCGATCAGCAGCAGACCGACAACAACGTACCAGAGCATTCAGAGCTTGCGCAGTAGTGTATTGATCGAAACCAAAGCTTCGATTCTTTCATTGAGGTCCCGTATGCTCAATCGCTCCTGCACGGCTGTGTCCCTGTCCCTCAATGTTACCGTGTCATCTTCAAGTGTCTGATGGTCCACTGTTACACAATAAGGCGTACCTATGGCGTCCTGACGTCTGTACCTTCTACCGATAGCATCCTTTTCGTCATACTGGCAGTTGAAATTGAATTTCAGATCATCTATGATCTCTCTCGCCTTTTCGGGCAGTCCGTCTTTCTTCAACAGCGGCAATACAGCCACCTTTACCGGGGCAAGCGCTGCAGGTATTTTCAGCACTACCCTCTCGCTCCCATCTTCCAGTGTCTCTTCCATGTAGGAAGCTGACAGCACGGCAAGGAAGGTCCGGTCCAGACCAATGGAGGTCTCTATCACGTAGGGCACATAGCTCTTGTTTTCCTGCGGATCAAAAAACTGAAGCTTTTTACCCGAGTACTCTTCATGCGCCTTTAGATCAAAATCCGTGCGGCTGTGAATACCTTCCAGCTCTTTGAAACCCATCGGGAAGTTGAATTGAATGTCGCAGGCTGCATTGGCATAATGCGCCAGGTTCAGATGATCATGAAAACGGTAGTTATCGTCACCCATACCAAGTATACTGTGCCACTTCATCCTTCTTTCCTTCCAGTATTCATACCACTCCATTTCCTCTCCGGGTTTCACAAAGAATTGCATTTCCATCTGCTCAAATTCACGCATCCTGAAGATGAACTGCCGGGCAATGATCTCATTCCGAAAAGCCTTGCCGATCTGGGCGATACCAAAGGGTATCTTCATCCTGCCTGTTTTCTGCACATTCAGGAAGTTAACAAATATACCCTGGGCAGTCTCCGGCCTTAAGTAGATTGTATTGGCGCCATCAGCGAGTGAGCCCAGCTCTGTGGAAAACATGAGGTTGAACTGGCGCACATCGGTCCAGTTTTTGGATCCTGAAATGGGACAGGCGATCCCCAGTTCTTCAATCAGTGTTTTCAGTTCTTCCAGCTGACCGTTTTCCATAGAAGCCTTAAGGCGATCGTTGATGTTGCCGATCTTCTCCTGATATTGCAAAACCCTGCCATTGGTGGTCAGGAATTGCTGTTCATCAAAGCTTTCTCCAAACCGTTTCTTTGCCTTTTCTACCTCCTTGCTGATCTTGCCTTCTATTTTGGCTATGTGATCTTCCACCAGCACATCTGCCCTGTAACGTTTTTTGGAATCCTTATTGTCAATAAGCGGGTCATTAAAGGCATCCACATGACCGGAAGCCTTCCATGTAGTGGGGTGCATGAATATGGCGGCATCAATCCCCACGATGTTCTCATGCATCTGCACCATGGCCTTCCACCAGAAACTCTTGATGTTGTTTTTCAACTCTGCCCCATACTGACCATAATCATAGACCGCACCCAACCCATCATAGATTTCACTGGATGGAAAAACAAAGCCATACTCCTTGGCATGGGCTACAATTTTTCTCAGGAGGTTATCATCGTGATTCGCCATAGGGCGCAAAGATATGGGAATTTAATAGTTATGCTATCTGATGCTCTGAATTACCGGCAGGCACTTTCACTGTAAAAACCGAGCCTCTGCTCTTTTGTGAACGTACCGTTATTTCACCATCAAGCTTTTCAGTCATTTCCCTGGCAATATACAATCCAAGACCTGAACCAATCGACTTTTCGGAGGCACGGAAAAACATATCAAAGATCCTGGGTTGTATCTCCTCATCGATGCCTATACCATTATCTTCTACCTCAATAACCGTGAAACTGTCTTTTTCCAGGGCACCGACGGTCACGTAGGATTGCTCCCGCTCAGGGTTATGGTATTTGATGGCATTTACCAGAAGATTGTTTAAGACTATTTTGAGACGGCCGCAGTCGGTATGAAGAACGAGATCCTTCGGTACATTGTTTTTAATGGTCATTTTATGGTAGTTCTCATAGTACTGCAGGTTTTCAAAGATCTCTTCCAGAAGCTCGAAAAGCCGCACCTCGTTTTTGACAATTTCCAGTCTGGAATTTCTTGAGTAGTCGATTATCTCATCAATGAACTCATTCAGATTGTCTACTCTCACCTTCATCATGTCCAGAAGAGATGTCAGCTCCTTAGGGTCATCAGACATCTGAGCAATGTTGATCAGGCCCAGTATAGAGCTGAGCGGAGCTCTCAGATCGTGGGAAGTGCTGTAAACAAAGCGGTCCAGCTCATTGTTGGTTTTCTCCAGCATAAGCTTTTGTTCCCTGAGAATATACTCCGCTTCTTTCCTTTTAGTAATATCAGTTATGGTCCCCACCATTCTCAATACCTTTCCATCACTGTTCCACTCAGCATGTCCTGTATCGTAAACCCATAGATATTCACCATTCTTTCGACGAAATCTGCATTCAATGGAAAACAGGGTCTTTTCTTTTACATGGTTAACAAAAGTGTTTGTAAAATCTTCAAGATCATCCGGATGAATATTTTTAACGATCCAGTCATCATCCACATACTGCAGTTCGTTTATCCGGTAGCCCAGCATAATGGCAATCTTTGGCGACAGAAAGATCCTGCGTGTTCCTGCATTCCAATCCCAAATACCTCCGTTCGAGCCCAGTACCGCCAGCTCAAATCGTTTCCTGCTCTCCTTCAGTTTATCCGCCGCCACCACAAGACGCTTTTTAGATCGCCTGTCAAGGAGCATCAGGTAGTAGATCATTACAACAGACGTCAATGTAGAGATCAGAAAATTAGAGATAAAGCTTGACCGGATATACTCCTCCGTCATGGGAACGGGCTCAAATAGCCGGATATCTGTCAGGTAGGTGATGCCGAAAAGTACAAGAATGTACAAAACGACAAATACAGCGTAGCTTTTTTGAGAATAGCCAAATAAGGTGAAGGCACACAGGGAGCAGGCTATAAAATACATATACAGCCCTGTTTCATGTTTCTCAAGACTTGTGAAAATTGCTACGATCGTTACAATGGGTATGAGGAAAGTAAGCTTGGCCAGCCTGAACCACCCGAAACGCAAAAACAGCAATGACCCAACGGAGATCAAAATAATGGTAGTATAGAAGGGTACGTAAAAGAGATTGCCTATGCCTATTTCCAGGAAGGTATAGAATACACATGTAAAAAGGGCCAGCAGTAACAAATGCCCTGTAAGTACAGCCCGCTGACGTTCTTCAACGAGCAATTGCAGTCTTTTGCCCTTGCCCAGGTAAAAGTTTTCAAGCCAGAGTTTTAATGGTTCCATGAGTCTTGCAACATCATGATGAGTTTCTGTCAAAAAGCAATGTCATATTCTCCAGGCTCTTGTTTGAACCTACCATAGTTACCCAGTCTCCTTTTCTTAATCGCGTATATCCATGGGATATGATCATCTGACCACGGCGCCTGATGGAAAGAATGATCACATCAGCAGGAAATTTGATATCCCTCAAAGGTAAGCCATACAAATTGGGGTTCAACACTTCCAGATCTATGGTATCCTGCCCTTCCTGCATGCCCAGGAGCAGCGAAGTGGCCTGCGGTGACCGCACAAAATGGTCCATCAGGCTCACAATGGCTGTAGAAGGATCCACGATCAGCGCTCCCAGCTTATGGAATTTCTGAAAGTTGTAATGGTGATTCAACCTTACAACCATTTCCTTGGTACCCACATGCTGATATATCAGTTCGCACAACTCCAGATTCTCCTGATCCGTCAGCATCAGTACGATAGCTTCCGCTTTGGAGGCCTCCAGCGCTTCCAATGAGTTCAAAGTCAGGCCATCTATGATATGTATGTCGCAATTAGGATATTCGTTTTTATTAATATTCTTTTTTCGGGTGGCTATTTTAACCATCCAGCCATGTTCACTAAGCTGACGTGCCAGAGCTACGGACTGGCTTTCCAGACCGAAAATTATGGCATCTCTCACGCCATCAAATTCCGGAGTTTCATGGCGCTCACGGCTTTCCCCCACGATGCTCAATGACCATTTGAATAGTGGCGGACCTACAATTTGGTTCAGTACAATTACGGCAACGATCAAGGTGGCCAGCTCAATGCCCCATTCGGGAAATGTCCCCGAAACAATCGTAGCCAACCCCAGCCCAACGCCGGCCTGGGTAATATAAGGCATCCAGCCAATGCGATTAAAAAGGGGCGGATCACCGGCCAGCGTCCCGCCAACCCAGGCTCCCAATATCATACTTATCAGCCGAATACCGAAAAACAAGATGGCTACCGGCCAGACTTTCACCAGTAGATCCAGTGACATTGTAGCACCGGCCAGGGTAAAGAATGCCACGTAAATTCCCGGCCCGGCGTCTTCTATGATCTTGATAAATTCATAACGGTATCTGGAGTAATTCGTGACCAAAAAGCTTCCTATTATACATATTAAAAGTGGCTCTATTAAAAATTCCTTACCAAATGATGCAAGAGTATATGCCTTAAGGAAATAATACAGCAGGTAAATGGCATAGCCAAGAGCCAGAATAGATACTGTTTTAACTAATTTGGGCGCATTGATAGATAAGATGAAAATCAGCGATCTGCCAAGGAAAAAGCCCAGGACGAAAGATGCTGTCAACTCCAAAAGCAGAAAGAGTAAAAACCAAAAATCCATATCGGCGTCCTTGATCAGGACATTTGATATGGACATGGTAATGGCGAATAAAACAATGACAAGAAAATCCTTGAGCACTGTAACACCCATTGCCGTTTGAGTAAAGGGGCCTTTAGCGCGAACTTCATTGATCACGGCAATGGCAGAAGCCGGTGACCGGGCAACAAAAATGGTTCCTACCAATATACATACGGCAATTTTTGCCTTTATTTCCATTCCTTGCATAAAATGGATATGGTCTGCCAGTACATATACCATGACTGCGCTCATGACAAATGTGACCACCAACTGCCCGAAAGTCATCCATTTAATACTTTTGAGCCTGCTTCTGAGGTCCTTTAGGTAAAGTTCGGCAGCCGCTGCAAAGGCGATGAAGGCCAACGAAATATCATTGATAAAATGAAGGTTTTCACGTGATGTGGTGGGGATCAAACCAAGTCCAAACGGCCCCGATAGCATCCCTATAACCAATAATCCTGTTATCACCGGAAGCCTGATCCGCTGAAAAATGCGGGCAATCTGATTGGCTCCTATTGCAACAATAACAAAACCTGCAAAAAGTATAAGTGTAGTATTCTGGTCTGTCACTGTTTAGGTATTGGAGTTTAACTGAATTTGGGAAAATACATAAAGTTTATGGGTTATTTAAATTTTACAGGTAACGGTTAACAGTGGTTCTTGGCTCTTTCCCAGTATACATCCATTTCTGCCAATGTCATATCGGCTATGGATTTCCCGTCTTTCTGTGATTCAGACTCCAGGAAGCGGAAGCGCCTGATGAACTTTTTGTTGGTCCGCTCGAGAGCCTCTTCTGGGTTTATATCCAAAAACCGGGCATAGTTGATCAGTGAAAACAAAAGGTCGCCAAATTCGGCCTGAGCTTTTTGTTTGTCCAGGGCAGTGTCTTCCGCAATGTTGAATTCATTTCTGAACTCCTGCATTTCTTCCTCTACTTTTTCCCAAACCTGCTCTTTTTTCTCCCAGTCAAATCCTACTCCCCGGGCTTTTTCCTGTACACGCATGGCTTTTACAAGTGCCGGCAAGGACTGAGGTACTCCGCCCAGAACAGATCGCTGACGGTTCCCTTTTTCCTTTAGCTTGATCTTTTCCCAGTTTTGCTTTACGGTCTCTTCATCATTCGCATCTACATCTCCGTAAATATGCGGATGACGCTCAATGAGCTTGTCACACACGGAGTTTAATACATCCGCTATATCAAATTCTCCCGTTTCCGACCCTATTCTGGCATAGAATACATTATGCAACATCAAATCACCCAGCTCGTTCCTAACTTCCTGATAGTCACCCTCAAGTATGGCATCGCTCAGTTCGTACGTTTCTTCTATAGTCAGGTGCCTCAGAGAATCCATGGTCTGCTTCTTGTCCCAGGGGCAGTTTTCCCGCAATTCATCCATAATAGTGAGCAGCCTGTCAAAGGCTGCCAGTTTCTGCTTTCTTTTTGGGTCCGCAGAGGCCTGTATTTTGTTCATAGCTTTGCTTTTGAGAAACTTTAGTCCTTATCCGCTTGTTTAAATGTCAATTAGTTAAATTTGTAAAAAATAATTCAAAGATGGCTACTTTACTCTTGGGGATTGGACTTGTGGCACTGTTTTTCGGGCTAATGTCGGTGCGGCTCATTTTCATAAAAAACGGGCAATTCAAAGGCACCTGCGCATCCCAAAGCCCTTACCTGAATAAAGAAGGAGCTACCTGTGGGTATTGTGGCAAAAAAGTGGGTGAAGGTACTGAATGTGGAAATCCTGACTCTGAAGTAAACAAGGTGATATCAAAATTCTCATAAAGAGAGCGATATAAGATAGTTTTTAGTAAAGCGGGCATGTCCCGCTTTTTTGCTTCAAAGGGTCAGTAAGTGGACACCCTTAAAGGTTTTATTTAACTTTACATAAATTAACCTATAGAAAACTTGACTTTAATTAAATCTATATCCGGTATCAGAGGTACTATTGGAGGAAAGGTGGGGCAGAATCTTACTCCGGTAGATGTTGTAAAATTTACTGCAGCTTTTGGCATATGGGCCAGAGACAAGGCCGGTATTAATAAAATAGTGCTGGGCCGTGATGCGCGAATTTCAGGAGAAATGATAAGCAATCTGGTGAGCAGTACACTCGTAGGGTTGGGGATTGATGTGGTCGATCTGGAGCTTTCCACCACACCCACGGTAGAAATAGCTGTACCACTGGAAAAAGCGGCCGGAGGGATCATTCTTACGGCCAGCCACAACCCCGTGCAGTGGAATGCACTCAAATTACTGAACGCCAAAGGCGAGTTTATTTCTGCCGGGGATGGTGCTGAAGTATTGAAAATCGCCGAAAAGAATGACTACGTATTCACTGAAGTACTTCACCTTGGGAATTATTCCACGAATGACTCCTATATTGACCGGCATATCCAGCTGATAACTGATCTGCCACTGGTAGATGTGGAGGCTATCCGTCAGAAAAAGTTCAGGATAGCAGTAGATTGTGTGAATTCTACGGGAGGTATCGCCATTCCCAAACTTTTAAAAGCACTGGGGGTGCTGGAAGTAAAGGAAATGTATTGCGAACCTACAGGACATTTTCCCCATAACCCTGAACCACTTCCTGAAAACATAACCCACATCTGCGCAGAAATGGAGCATGGCAGCTATGACCTGGGCATAGTGGTGGACCCCGACGTGGACCGTCTGGCCCTGATACAGGAAAATGGCACTCCCTTTGGCGAAGAGTATACGCTGGTCGCCGTGGCAGATTACATTTTGTCACACAAAAAGGGCAATACAGTATCCAATCTGTCTTCCTCCATGGCGCTGAAAGTAGTGGCCGAGAAAAACGGAGGATCGTATTCTTCAGCTGCGGTAGGAGAAGTAAATGTGGTAAATGAAATGAAATCTTCCAAAGCAGTGATCGGAGGAGAAGGTAATGGTGGCATTATTTACCCGGATCTGCACTACGGAAGGGACGCTCTCGTAGGTATAGCACTTTTCCTTACTCACCTTGCAAAATCAAACATGAGCGTTTCAAGGCTCAGGGCCAAATATCCAAATTACTACATCTCAAAGAATAAGATAGAGCTCACACCAGGGATCGATGTAGATAAAATATTACTGGAGATCCAAAAGAAGTATTCGAAGGAAAAGGTGAACACAATTGACGGAGTGAAAATTGAATTTGAGAACGAATGGGTGCACCTGAGAAAATCCAATACGGAGCCCATCATCAGAATATATTCAGAATCTGACTCAGAGGCTACATCAGATTACCTTGCCAATAAGATCATCACCGATATCAAGGAAATTATAAGCGAAAAAGTATGAACAGCAAAAGTGTCTATTTGGATAATGCCGCCACCACTCCGCTCGACCCCGAGGTACTTGAAGCCATGCTTCCTTTTCTTAAAGATCATTATGGCAACCCCTCCTCTATCCATGCCCATGGTCGTCAGGTACGTTCGGCTATAGAGCACGCCCGCAAGTCCGTTGCTGAGCTTTTGAACGCCAGCCCCGGGGAGATCTTCTTTACCTCGGGAGGAACGGAGGCAGACAACACCCTGATCGTGTGCGGTGTTGAATCCTATGGACTAAAGCATGCTATTAGCTCCAGAATAGAGCATCACGCCGTGTTACACACATTGGAAAATCTGGAACGATCAGGAAAGATAAGCCTGAGCTTTGTGGAATTGGATGACGAAGGCCATATTATACCTGAACACCTGGAAGAATTACTGAAGAATAACCCACGATCGCTGGTATCTCTAATGCATGCCAATAATGAGATCGGCAATATCAACGACCTTAACCTGATCGGTACGCTGGCGGAAGAATATGATGCTGTTTTTCATTCGGATACCGTGCAGACTGTGGGGCATTACAGGCATGACCTGCAGGCGCTAAAGGTACAATGCATTACCGGAGCCGCACACAAATTCCATGGTCCCAAGGGAGCCGGATTCATGTACATCCGTAAGGGAACGAAAATACACCCTTTCATACATGGTGGAGCCCAGGAGCGCGATATGAGGGGGGGCACGGAAAATGTCTATGGCATTATTGGCACGGCAAAAGCCCTGGAAATTGCCTACCGTGACATGGACGAGCATCACAGCTATATACAGGGATTAAAAGACCGGATGATCGAAAGACTGCAAGCCCATGTACCGGAGATTGGATTCAATGGAGACAGCACTAATCCTGAAAAGAGCCTGTACACAGTATTAAATGTTTGCCTGCCGGAGTCTGAAGATAATGATATGCTGCTCTTTACCCTTGACATTAACGGCATTTCAGCCTCAGGTGGCAGTGCATGCTCAAGCGGAGCGTCTACAGGTTCCCATGTGCTCACCGCCCTGAAAACAGACCCCAACCGGGGAGCTGTCCGGTTTTCTTTCAGTAAGTTCAACACTGAAGAAGATATCGACTATGCCGTGGAGACGCTGGCTGAGTTTTATAAGGTAGAGGTATAGTTAATTACATGCGGACTCTTGTTTGGTTCTGAGCCCGGTTGGTTTACCCGGCTAATCAGATTTATATAAAAACATTCAAACCCACGCTATTTGATTATCAAAATCCTGCTAAAATGATTATCAAAATGAAAGGGAGCGAGCAGTATTAAAACGATTCTAAATGCTCTATCCCAGAATTAAACAGATAAGTTTTACAGGATATTGGCAAGTGGGTTTTGGGTTATCAATAACGTCTCCGAAAAGTCTGTAATTGTCTGCAGTCCGCGAATAGAGAAAGTATCATCATTCTCTTTTTGGACAAAAGGAAGCTGAAAAGTCTGATTGTTTCGTTGTTCCATCTTCGAATTCGAATAAGAAGCTTCCCGTCACATTGAATCCTGGCTCATAGTTGGACACAATCAATTTACCGGAAGTACAGGGAATTGCCTTCATAGGATCAAAAACCGGGACATAAAGGCAGGCACTAAGCTCAGATACATCATATGCTGATTTACCTGACTGAAACCCAAAGGTCAGCACACTTTTTGGATCTTCACGGGCAATCTGCCAGTCCGAGTAGCCTTCATAGATAAAAACACCAAGTTTACCACCTGATCCACTATCATTGAAGCAGACCACGTTTGGCTGCAAAAGACCTGTTGAGTCCTGCCCCTGTATCCTGCCGGTTATCGAAAACAACAGGAGGAAAATTGCAAGGCGCATTTGAAACACTGAACAATCCATGCTATTGGTGAAACTATTGAAAGGTTTATCCCTTCAACACCAGATCCTTCAGACACGAGATCCACAGCGGGTGATCATTCAGGCTTTCTACCAATTGCACCTTCTCACCACCGTGTTCTTCAAATAATTCCTGGTATTCATCGCCAATCTCTATGATCGTTTCCAGGCAGTCGGCCGTAAAAGCCGGGGAAAACACCAGTAGTTTTTTAGCCCCTTCCTTAGCCTTCTGCTCTACCACCTTGTCCGAAAAAGGCTCAAGCCAGTTTTTGTCCAGTCGCGACTGGAAGCAAACCGTGTAGTCCTTCTTTTTAAGCCCCAGCTTGTCCGCTACGAGTCGTGTAGTAGCATAACATGTGGCCTTGTAGCAATACTGGTTTTCTTCTGTGATCTCATGTTCGCAGTCCCTGTCTGTGCACAATCCCTCATCGTATACCTTGTCTACCTGTCGTTCGGGCAGTCCATGATAGGAGAATAAAATGTGATCGTAATCGGAAAGTGTATATTTCGAACCCCGGTCCACAATGGCCGCTATAAAATCCGGATGGTCGTAATACTGACCCACAAACTTTACCTCAGGGATCACCCACCATTTGGTGATCTCCCTCATGACCAGTTCATAGGCTGAGCCTGTAGTGGCAGAGGCATACTGCGGGAACATGGGAAGCACGATGATCCGCTTAAAATTCCTTTTTTTCATCTCAGCCAGCACAACCCGTATATTAGGTTTTTTATAACGCATGGCAAGGAAAACTTCACATTCATCACCCAGGGCATCATCCAGGAGCTTACTCACCTGCTGGCTGTAATAGAGCAGAGGCGAACCGTTTTCAGTCCACAATTCCCTGTATACCTTAGCAGACTTTGGCGCCCTGAAAGGTACTATGATCAGGTTGACCAGCAGCAATCTCAAAAGCCTGGGGATATCTATTACCCGGGGATCGTTCAGAAATTCAGAAAGATATGATCTTACATCACTCACGGAGGGGCTATCCGGTGTACCCAGATTGATCAATAAGACCCCTGTTTTTCCTTTTATTGATTCCATCAAATGTTATTAACAGCGCACAAAGGTAATGGTTCCTTACCTTTTTGTCTTCCCTGATGAGGGGCATAAGCTGTAAGTTTTAAAATGCTATTTCACAGGCCATTCAAATGTTTGCCTGGAATATGATAGCCGAATAGGCGGCAAAACGGAGGAAACGGGAGGACGCTATGAGTAAAAAGCGTGTCATATTATAGTTGGTAGAGCCTATAAGCATGCAAATAGCAGAAAATGGCACCGGAGTTATAGCCCCGACAAGCAACAGCAGGCCTCCAAACCTGTTCAGTGTATTCCTGTAACGAAAAATGTACCGCTGAAAAAGGGGTTTCAACCATGTCATATTTTTCGCATAGCTGCCTACAAAATATCCCAGCACCCCCGCACCGAACGAGATAGAAGCCAGCAGCAGAATATTCAGAAAATAAGTTTGGAAAATACCATGCTTGATAGACCAGATCATGAACAGCTCCGGAGGTATGATCCCAAAAGCCACCTCTGATATAATAAACACAAGATAGACGGCAAAAGGCCAGTTACCTATATAATCGATGAAGCCCTCTATTGGAGTGTACTTCTGTAACAGAATGTACAGCACCACTATGACCGCCAGCGCAAAAAAACCACGAAACAGATTCCTCAGCAGGAATCTCGACTTAAAATCCAACAGACCCATAATAACTATTGCATAGGAGCTCTTTTGAAAGGTTTGGTCTCATCAAAGAGTTTCCTGTATGTAATATGGGTTTTAACGATATCGCCTCCCACTTGTTCCACTACCCGGATCATCTTTGGATTAAAATCCCCTATCCAGTTCATTTCCATGATATCATAGCGGGTATAGTCCTTTTGTACCATCTGTGCTGTAGCCATTACCAATGCGCCTTCAAGGCCCTTGCCCTGGTGCTCAGGAACAATGCCAAAAACCAGTCCCAGCATTTTTTTGCAGGTCTTCCTCCATTTATGCCACAGGAATTTCATCTTGCCGATCAGATCGAGTTTACCGTTCACATATTTAAAGATCTGATTCACCTCTGGTAAATTCATATAAAATGCCACCGGATCATCATTATAATATCCAAACCAAATAATCTTCTCATCAATGATGGGCTTCATCTGTTTCATAATGTTCTTTGCCTGAAGACCGGACATCTGGGCTACACCCTTATGTCGTGCCCATGCCTTGTTGTAAATGATCCGGAAATGTTCTGTATACTCGTCCAGCTTTTTCATTTCGAGGTGACGAAAGGTATAGGCCGGATCCTGGAATGCCTTTTCAGCCTTTTCCATCAAGCGCGGAGAAAAGGGGTCTCTCACCCGGCGGCCAAAAGTGAACTGTTTGAAGTATATCTGAAAACCATAGGCTTCAAACAGGTTCTGATAATAGGGAAAATTGTAGTTGCAGTTGTAATTGGGCTCAATCTGGAATCCATCCACCAGTAGCCCCCACCACTTGTCACGTTCGCCAAAGTTTATGGGGCCGTCCATGGCTTCCATGCCTCTGGATTCCAGCCATTCCCTACCCGTATCGAACAGTTTAAAGGCTGCATCGCGATCATCTATACATTCGAAGAAGCCCAGACCACCGGTAGGCTGATCATTGTCTTTTTTGACCGTTTTTTGGTTTATGAAAGCAGCTATACGTCCAATAGTCTTTCCTGACCCGTCACGCAGGATCCAGCGGGTACATTCACCATTCCGGAAAGTCTTGTTCTTTTTTGGATCAAAGACAGTGTCGATGTCCTTATCAAGTGGCCTTATCCAGTTTTTTTCCTTCCTGTAAAGGCGGACGGGAAACTCCAGAAACTCTTTGGCCAGCTTCGCGTCTTTTATTTCCAGCACTTGCATCATCCCACAATAATAAAGCTTCTCTTGATCAATAAGAGGATTTCCAGGAGTCTTTCATATTTGGTAGGACTATTTTAAAGGTTGTCCCATCACCTTCCTTGCTGGATACATCAATCCGGCCTCCAAGCTTATCTACAGCGTTCTTTACTATGTAAAGGCCTATACCAGAACCTTCCGAAAATTCAGTGGCCCTGTAAAACATATCAAATATTTTAGGGATAGTAGCCTGACTGATACCAATACCGTTGTCTGAGACACATATCTCGACCTGTATATCACTGACATCAATATCAATTGTGACAAAGTGTTCAGCTTTCGCAGGATCAAGATACTTTATGGTGTTGGAGATGAGATTCCTGAATACCTCATTGATCCTCCATTGATCACTGTAAAACTCTGCAGGATGAATATTTACCTCTTTTTTGATGTTTTCTGCATTGGGTAGATAGCTGAGTTCTTCAAAGCACCTTGTTACCGTATCGTTTAAGTCAATTTCAGATACTTCCAGTTGTAGCTTAAGATTTTTCGAATGACTTAGTACATCATTGATGAAATGATCCAGTTGCTCAACCCGGTTCCCGATAAGATCTATATAGGTTTTAAGCAGATTCCTGCTGTTATCATGCCGGGCGAGGTACACCAGCCCAAGCACAGAAGAAAGCGGTGCACGCAGATCGTGAGAAACCTTGTAAACGAAATTGTCCAGCTCTTCATTTCTCACCTGTAGCTCATTTTCTACCTTTTTTCTATCTGTTATATCTACATAGATGCCATAGATCCCTATGGTTTCATTACCCAGAGCTACGGGGACGCCATAAATGATCACCGGCACGAGAGAACCGTTCTTATGTCGTCTCATGGACTCGATGGAATTTATTTCACCCTCGGCCGTCAACAGTTCTATATCCAGGGCCTCCTCTTTATACCCCTCCGGCACAATAATATCATTGACCTGACAGCCTAAAAGATCCTGCCTCGAATAGCCGAAAATATTGATAAAGCCCTGATTGACCTGCAACACCTTGTGCTGCTCATCCAATAGGACCAGTCCCAACGGCGAGTTGTCGAACAATTGGGTGAAAAGCAGCTCATTGTGCTTGGACCTCTGCTCCGCCAGCTTCCGTTCGGTTACATCCAGGAGCATGCCATATCTCACCTTTGGATTACTGCCATGGGTATCGGACTTTCCTTCGATCCACTTCGTCTGTCCGCTAATGATAAACCGCCCCTCCCACTCCCATTTTATGGCGTTATGTGCGCTGTAATTTGATGTGCGGATGAATTGGTCAACATCTTCCGGGTGGACCAGTGACTGGATCAGCAGGGGATCATGTAATATTTCTTCAGGAGTATACCCAAACATTTCTATACATCCCTGGCTGATGTATTTAACAATGGCGTTATCGCCTTCCTGTTCATATTCATAAATGACGCCAGGTAGTCCCATGGTCAACAACTGGAACTTAAGGTGGTTCTCCGTGAGTATCTCTTCTGCCTGCATTTGGTAGGTAACGTCAGAAATCACCAGCACCACCTCTTCTACCATACCTCCTTCATCCATAATAGGAAAAATATGACCCTTTATGAATTTGGTAATATCCATACCATACGGCCTCAGTGCTCTTGTTCGCTCAGGGTTATAGGCAATACAGGGTATGTCTGCAGTCTCCCCACTGAATCCTTTTTCCAGAAACGGTCTCATTCCCAGTTCATCCAGTTGTTCGTCTTCAAGGATGTTGTAGCTGCCACTTTTCACAAGTTTCCGGCCAATCTCAGAACCGGCACCCCAGATATTGCCGTAGGCCCGGTTATAATATTTTGGAGTGCCATCAGGACGGTAAATGGCAGTGGCTACCGGCGATTCTTCAATCAATGGTTTATATCGGCTATCTTCCTCTTTTTTCCGTAAATCCCTGAATGAGCGATGGAACATAACAAGGCATGACACAGACTGCTCATCTGACGATTCCATTGGAGTAAAGGACGGGGTAAACACCTGCAAGTCATCAAATGAAAGCGGAACAGACGAAAAACCTCCCTTTCCCTTCAGAGCCTTTTCAAGGCAGGTGACAAACCAGCCCTGGGAGAATTGATCCATGATCTGCGGCAAGGCGTTCCCAACCACCTCACGTTGAGTGAGTTTCGTTAAGCCTTCCATACCTTCATTCCACACTACTACGTTCATATGCCCGTCAATGATGAAAGCTGCTTCAGTAATGCTCTCAAGAGCAAGACCACCTTTTTTTCCGACGATCATTCTTGCAAGATAATTCTAAAATTGGTGATATCCACTTTTTCTGCGGATGAGGTCGGTTGTCTTTGTACGGGAATTGATAAAAAGCCAATAGGAATGTTGTTTGTAAGACACTGTCTTCTACTGTGAAATTACTAATTTGCTGAAAAATCCTATGACATGAACTCCACCAAGGTCACTTTTAACAATGCGCATAACGTAAAGCTTTCCGCGAACCTGGAAATGCCCGTGGGAGGCCAGCCGGTGGCGTATGCCATATTCGCTCATTGCTTTACATGCTCGAGAAACCTGTCGGCTGTGGTGAACATCAGCCGGTCGTTGAACCTGCGAAAAATTGCGGTGTTACGATTCGACTTCACAGGTCTGGGAGACAGTGAAGGTGACTTTTCAGATACCAATTTTTCATCCAACGTAGAGGACCTGCTGTCAGCCTATGATTTTCTCAAGCAGAACTATGAGGCGCCGGAAATTATAATAGGCCACTCACTGGGAGGAGCTGCTGTACTGGTAGCAGCCGGATCCATGAAGAATATAAAGGCTGTGGTCACCATAGGAGCGCCGGCTGATCCTCCTCACGTGAAAAACCTGTTTAAGGAAAGCCTGGAAGAGATCAGTAAAAGCGGAGAAGCAACGGTATCCATAGGGGGCCGGCCCTTCAAAGTAAAGGAGCAGCTTCTCCACGACCTGGAGAAAAGTGATATGAAAGACACATTGGGCAGGTTGAACAAAGCCCTGCTCATCCTGCACTCTCCCCAGGACCAGATCGTAGAGATTGACAATGCAAGAAAGATATATGAAGGAGCGCGACATCCCAAAAGCTTTGTGACCCTGGACGGAGCTGATCATCTCCTGAGCAATAAATCAGATTCCCTGTACGTAGGTGACATTATCTCGTCATGGGCCAGCCGCTACCTTAAGGCACCGGAAGAACCCAGGCTGGATTCTGACCGGCAGGTAGTGACCCGAACGGGAGATGATGGCTTTACCACGGAGATCAAAACGGTGGATCACTATTTTCTGGCCGATGAACCTACGTCGCTGGGTGGAAAAAATCTGGGGCCTACCCCTTATGATCTGTTGATAGCTGCCCTGGGTTCCTGTACCAGTATAACACTCAGAATGTATGCTGACAGAAAGGGCTGGCCATTGGAAGAGGTACGTGTTCACCTTGATCATAACAAGGTACACGAGCAGGACTGTGAAAACTGTGAAAATGAAAAGTCTAAAATTGATCAGATCGATCGTGAAATCGAGCTTTTTGGCAACCTGGATCAGGAGCAGAAGCAAAAACTGATAGAGATCGCTGATAAATGCCCTGTACACCGAACGTTGCATGGAGAAGTGAGGGTGATCACCAAATTGGCGCAGGACACCACCGTAACTGATTAGTATCTCAAAGAAAGCTCTGTAACAGTGATCTGGCGCAGCTGGTACAGGGTATTCAGTCCATGGCCAAAAACATTAATTCATCTACTATGGACCGGATACTATCGATTTTTCACACTCTGTTTCTTTCCTTCCTTATCTACCCGGACATACTTCACTTCACTTAATTTCCAGTCAATGACCAGCCCGCGTCCCAAACCTTCTGCCGCTTTCCTGCCATACAACAGCTCTGCCAGGTACAGCGCAGGGTCATAGGATCTTGCTCCCCCGACCGATGTAATGAGCTTACCATCATGGACAAAGCTTATCCCTTCATGTACAGTGAGGTGGGGAAAGGTGTCTTTGTAACGCTGAATATCTGACGGAAAGGTGGTGGATTCCCTTCCATCTGCCAGACCGGCCTTTGCCAGCACAAAAGCCCCATCACACAGAGACATTACATAATCAGCCTCCTGACCGGTAGTTTTTACAAAATCGATCAGGGCGTGATCTTCGAGGTCAGTATCCATACTATGTTCAGCGCTCGGAACCACTAAAACATCGATTTCCGGAAGCGTATCATGCAGGTAAGAATAGTCCGGCAGGATCCGAAGGCCTTCAAAACTGGTTACGGGATCTCTGTCAGGCGCAACGGTAAAAACCTTCATCCCCTTTTCAGTATGAAAAACAGTGTGGTGCAGAATATCCATGGGAGCGACCAGTTCTGAGTTATACACTCCATCAACAATCAAAAAAGCAACATTCATTACTTTTTCCGGCATGACCGCCGGCATTTCCGGCTCATCAGATATCTCTTTTTTTTTGGATTGGCAGGAAAAGGTGTATATGATCAGTGAAAAAACAATCCATATTCTTG
The DNA here is from genome assembly GCA_001657315.1 of Flammeovirgaceae bacterium BBD 1991-12. Taxonomy (GTDB): domain Bacteria; phylum Bacteroidota; class Bacteroidia; order Cytophagales; family Cyclobacteriaceae; genus Fulvivirga. The sequence continues at coordinate 24,467 of LYSV01000062.1, forward strand.
TTACCATAAATAAGTAATTTTAATCAGCAAATTAACGATTTTCAGTGCCACCAGATGCTGACAAAAAAATTAAATATCCCACGGATCAAAAAACTGTTATTCCCGATCTGCCATGGCACAAAACACAAAGGTCTCCTAACCATGTATGCTACTTATGCATGAATACTTTGGTTTAAAAATGGTAATGAATCCACGATCTCCTGAAAAAACATAACCGGATGCCTGAATTCATTGAAAAGGAGATCAGTTCGATCCTGAATGTGAAAAAGTTCATCGATCCGTGGTTTTGGGATCGTTACACGCTCAACCCCTATAATGGCTGTTCGTTTGGTTGTGTTTATTGCGATGCCAGAAGCGACCACTATCACATGCCCGAAGACTTTGAAAACAAAATCCTCATCAAGAAAGAGCCGCATACCCTTTTGAATGCAAGACTGACACGGGCACGTACATTGCCAAAAGATGTAGTGGGAATAGGTGGTGTTACCGATAGCTACCAGCCAGCCGAGCGTATCTATAAGAATACTAAAAATTGCCTGAGCGTATTGCTCAAACATGGCTATCCTGTCCATATAGCCACAAAGTCACTGCTTATCGAAAAAGACCTCGGCCTGATCGATGAAATAGGTAAAGCAAGCTGGGCTACTATATCGGTAACGATCACCAGTTCTGAGCCACACATGTCTAAATTTCTTGATTTCCGCGCCCCGGCACCCGCCAAAAGGTTTCAACTGGTGGAGCGAATCAAAAAGGAAACAAAAAATATACAGACAGGCATATTGCTCATACCCGTTGTACCCTACCTCGGCGATGACCGGCACGCCCTGGAAGATCTGGTAAAAAAGACCAAAGACTGCGGCGCAGATTATCTTCTTTTCAGCTCAGGGATGACGCTACGCAACAAACAGGCACTTTGGTTCTTTAAAAACCTTTCTCAATTCCGTCCGGAGCTGATCCCCAGGTATGAAAAGCTCTACAGATTTTCATATGATCATCATGAGTACAAAGGCCTGTATTCACCTCCGGCTGAATATACCCGTCCTCTTAATGAACTACTCCTTGAGCTTGCAGCAAAACATCAGGTCCCCATCCGGATCAAACGCTTCCTTCCGAAGGATTTCAGAAAATTGAACTATACCATTGCTGAAATACTTTTCAATGACTTCTATCAAGATGAACTACTCGGGAGAGAAAACAAAAATCTGTTCTGGGCCGCTCATAATATCCAGAAGTTGAATGAGTCCATCCGGAACGTTTGGAACAGAGGACAACTGGACCAGATATGGAATGTGAAAGGCGGGCTGTACACAAGAGTGGAAAAACTGCTACGGGACCTGCTCCAACTTCCTGAAGACCGTTGAAATGATCATCGCCCGGTAAAAGAATTTCTCCTTCTCCTTCTTAAATCCCAATCTTTGAATGCGTTGTTGAAAATCCAGCAATTCACTCCCTTCCAAACCGGCAAACAGGCGAAAAAAAAGATACATGATCTTAACCAATGCCTTTTGCCACAGTTTATCCGTTTTGATGAAATCCGTCATCAGCCAGATCGCTCCGGGCCTGAGATGGTCACTGATCTTTTCCATGACCACCGGGAGGTGGTGCTTGTTGAACACATCCAGAAAAAAAGCTGTGATCACCACATCGAATGTTTGGGCAGGAATATCCCGTTCCGTCCCATGGATGAATTCAACCGTTAGATTTTGAAAAGGTCCTTTTTCACGGGATAACTGCAGCATCCTGGAAGATTGCTCGATGTAAGTCAGGTGGAGCGATATGTTCAGTTGATCAAGGCTTTTCAGTATCCGGCCGGTACCTCCTCCCAGGATCAGTACTTTTGATCCTGGGAGGACCGCCTTTAAAAAGTGAGACTGTGATTCCGTTATGGCTTGACCAAAGATCAGATGAGCCAGCGGATCGTAAAAAATGGCTATTTTGTCAAAATTGTTCCTTATCAACTGATATGCAATACGGACAATGAAAAAACTCTATGACATGTCAGTTAGGAGTTCTTGAGTCTTATTTTAAGAACATTTAAATGGGATTGAATGATCAGGCTACTTTACTTTCCTGACCGACTGAGGTAAATAACGCGGATTCCAAAAAACCTTTTAGACTCAGATCTTCATCCAATTCGGGCCAGTGGACTCCCATTGGGCTAATCTCATAAGATTGTAATTGAGAAGATGTAGCTTGGGATAAACCACGGTAACTACTTAGTGATTCTTTTAAAATTTTACGATTATTCAGTACAACAAGCATTAAATCCAGATCCGTATCAAAAAACAATTTTTGAATACGTAGGTTCTGATCTTTAATAAATTGATCTACAGCATCAGGATAAGCCTGATAGTGACCTAAATCTCTTCCTGCCTTTTCTGCTTCCTCCAATTGTTTCAGGTAGTCCTGGGTTTCTTTGCTAACCGTGGGTTTCATGCCATTTTTCTAGTATAAACTCGTAATTATCAATAATAATTCGGATAACATCTCTTAATTCCCTGGTTTTAAATCCATAATTATCCTGTATCAATATCTCAGGAACTAAAATCACCTTAGCTTCTGATCCTCCTTTCCAAACATGAACATGGATTGGCAAATGATCATTAATATAAATATAAAACTTATAACCATTGGTTTCCAATATTTTCGGCATAACGTAAGGTTATCAGATCAATCAGTATTTTGTTTATCGAGGAATGATGCTCATGGCATTGAGTCAAAAGCAAAAATCATGTTTAAGTAAACCCTTCTTTTGCTAAGAAATTAATATTAAATATTAATAATAAAGAATTGAATGTTTAGATAACCTTTTTTATCATTTTGTTTCCGATGTCTTCTGCTATTTTACCAAAATCAACGCTTGTCTAAAAACAATCTGATCACAGTAAATAAATTACGGGCAGTATCAAAGCTCCATCACCAATCGAACGATGGTTATTGAAAATAAAAGCTCTCCCTCGATAAATATAGATGATCATCAGCGGCAATAGCATAAGCAGGAAAACAAGGGCACAACCTATCTTATTGATACCAGCATTGAAAACGACCAAACCAATTTCCAACACTAACAAAACTTTAATGAATAGGTGTGAATTGGATTCCCCAAAGCTTAGCACCAGAGAGGGAAACGAGGCTCTCCGATCGAATTCCTCGTCATAAAGAGAAAATATGATCAGATTTAGTAGTGCCATGATAACAAACTGAAGGAAAAGGATCACGTGCAACAACCCCACTTGCCCGGTATAAATGCTTAGAGGCCCGGTAAATATCCCACTGGCATAGATAAGGGCAACCATCAACTCTTTGTGGACCAGCCATTTAAATTGAAGAAGGTGGATCATCAGAAAGTAGGCCAACACGGCGCATCCCAGTGCCGAACCCCATAAGACAGTCACAGGCGGCATGATGAACAGCAGGACAGCGATGCCTGCCAACCCTGAGATCATGCAACTACTGAGCAGATAAAAATGTCTCCTGTGGAAAGAATGCCGCTCACTTGCCAAAGCCTTATCGCTGACGCGGGCATCCATCAAATGATCAAAGGTATAGATCACCCATACCGCCAGGCCCAATGCCACCGGAACAGCCACAGGCATATTTACTTTTAGCACTTTGGCCACGAACATAGAGCAGATGATCGCACCTGCCACTACATCCAAACTGAGGATATTCAGGTAGCGATAGAGTTTTGGGATGTTCATCAGGTATGCTAAGTAAATTTTTAATGACAGGGACAAAGTAACGAATTGCCATCAAATCTGGCGGTGTATACACCGGAACCAGGTGGTATTAAAAAGGTAACTATATACCTGTTTACACTAGTAGTTTTTAATTTCTTGCGTTTGACTTATATTTGAAATCACCTTATTCAAATCAAATGCAAGAGAACATTTCCTCCATCATTTCCGCTATAAAAGTACTCAAGGAAGAAAATCCAGACAGCAAAGCATTAGGCTTACTTCAAGACGCTTTGAAAAAATCTATGAAACTCTACATTATGGACATGGCTTCGATGGGATCAGTAATTTCAATGGAGGAAGTAGAAGAAGAATTTAAGAATGGGCTTAAGCTCTTAGAAATTATGAATGAAAAGAATTGAGCCTCTAAGAACTCTTTATTGCTCGTTATATTTCATGTCACTTCATTTATTGCCCTTATCTTTTGGATTGTGCTCTATTGCTTTTACCAGGTTCTTATTGAAGTCCGATAATTCTTCATCGGTAGCTTTTGCAGGCACCATATTATCTTGAGCGAGTTGTTTTTGAATTTCGGGACTATTGAGTGATTTCATGTTTTCATGAGTAACTACTTTTTTCCCTGTTTCCTTTTCGATCTTTGCCAATGCATCTTTTGTAATATTCCCTGCAATGTGTATTTGGTGTTTCGTTTGAACAAAACCTTTAGCGCCCGATTTTTCTATCAGTTCTTTTGCAGCAGTTTCACTGAACAAGGTTGTTGCTAATTCCATTGGAGTCATATTGTCCCTTAAACTATCTTTCTTGTTAAGGCCCTTATGTTCCTTATATTGAGCAGCACTAAAACCAGACCAAGATTGATACATTTCATTTGTTAGTACCGCGTATTCGTAGCCTTCTTTTATTCCACTCTCTTTTAGCTTATCTGTGAATGTGACCCTTGTATCAATACCAGCAATTCTGGTTTGTATCCATTCAGGAGAATATCCTTTTTCGATATAGTATCCTTTAGCTCTTTCAATAGCTTTTGCTGGTTGTTCAATTTCCTCAATCCTTTCCGCGCCTATTCTTGCCAACCATCTTTTGAAGGGTTCAGCTTTTTTGGAAGGAACAGACTGTATTATTCTTAATATCCCCTCATTGTCAACACAATCGGTGGCATATTTTTTGCCATCTTTTGATGGCAATTTCAGTTGTACGATTATTTCGTACAACTCCCCCTCATCTTTTTGAATTTTATCTTTTAGATCACTCCAATATCTTCTTGGATTAGAACTATCGGTTAACGCTGATATCACGTCAACAACTGAATAATACCATTCATCACCAACAAGTATTCTTCTAATTTCTTTGTCTTCAAATATTGCTAATCGGTTGCTTTTTTCTTCTTTCTTTAATTGCTTTCCCATTATCCTGTTAATTCTTTATACGTTAATCTATACTCGGTATTAGAGAGTAGATCATTAAATCTCATTTGAACGATACTATTTCTAAATTATATATAAATACAAATTAATCAACGTACTTTTAAAGATGCTTTTTTGAAGTAAAGTGATAGATGCCTGTAATACCTCTTTTTAGTAGGGACCAAAAATCTTCAATAGTATTTGTATGAATTCTGCCATTAACATATTCACCTTGATTGTGTTTAACAAAAGAATGGTCATATAACCTTTGCAGGCTGTTATACCCCGTCCATTCATCCGTATAGATAGTAACCGATTCCTTGACTATTTTTATAACCTCAGGGGTTGGCGTGATCCCTTTCACATCTTTAACCGTTTTAGCTGACAGTTTTCCACCTCGTTCTATCATTCCAAGTACTGGAGCTTTGTCTTTAGAAAATCTACCTTGCGATCCTTCAACCTTTTTATCAGCGTGTCAATTCTTATTCTTGCCACCTATGTAGGTTTTATTTATCTCTACTTCATTGTCCAGTTGGTCAGTGTCAATACCAAAACAGTTTCTGATACGTTGCAACATGAACCAAGCAGTTTTTTGGGTTACATCAATATCTTTAGATAGTTGGATAGATGAAATTCCCTTTGAATGACCGGTGATTAAGTATATAGCCATGAACCACTTACGCAGTTCAATCTTTGTGTTGTCGAATAAAGTGGCAGTCTTTACATTAAAGTACTTGCTAGTGTTTTTACAGCGATAACGATTATTTTTACAGGTATATACCCTACTTTCAGAATCAAAGGGAGAAATTACATTTCCATTCCATCGAAGATGTGTTAAATGGTCAATGCAAGATTGTTCGTCGGGAAAAGCCTTAACTAAGTCTAAGATGGATTTGAAATTGGTGTTAATCATTCTATCTCCGTCTTGATACATCAAAAATAGTAGATTATTACATCATATCAAATCATTTTGATGTAAAAAAATATATAATTGCCTTGAAAAATTTACCTTCCCAACTTATCCGGTACTGCCTTTGTCCCCGTTTTTTATTTACTGTATAACATCCTTCCACCTGGTCAGCAAATTAAGTTTATCTTAACCTTCAAAATATATTGTTCATATGTTCATACATATTAAAAAGGAATTTATAAATTAGCCCAACTTCCGGGCAAACTCTGGGTTTGTATTAATGCAAGTGACCGAATTAAAGCGTAACAGATGAAATTGGAAATCAACCATAATAGTTTAATCCCCCTGCACATACAGGTTGAGGAATTACTGAGAAAAATGATAGCCATGCCCGAATACCAGGAAGGCAAACTGCTCCCCAGGGAAATAAATCTGTCAAGACAGCTTGGCATATCCCGGAATACATTGCGTCAGGCCACCAATAAATTGGTTTATGAGGGGCTACTGCTCAGGAAAAAAGGGGTGGGAACCATAGTTTCAAAGCCTGTGAATAGCAAAGCCAAAAACTGGATGAGTTTTAGTCAGGAAATGAGATCCAAAGGCATTGAGGTGATGAATTACAGCATTGATTTGAGCTGGGCCATCCCTCCCCGGGAAGTGCTCAATTTTTTTGGATGCGAAAACAAGGTAAAAATGTTAAAAATGGAACGTGTAAGAGGTGACAAGAAGAGTCCGTTTGTATATTTCATTTCCTACTTTAATCCAAAAATCGGCCTTACCGGAAAAGAAGATTTTAGCCGTCCGCTTTACGATATACTCGAACAGGATTTTTCTGTGGTAGCAAAAGTGAGCAAGGAAGAGATCACTGCACTGGCGGCAGACTCGTCATTGGCAGAACATTTGCACATTCATGCGGGTGAACCCATTCTGAAAAGAAAAAGATATGTTTTTGACCCTGGCAGAAGGCCTATAGAATACAATATAGGATACTATAAATCAGACAGTATAGTGTATACGGTAGAAAGTGAAAGAGAATCCTGATGCAATTTATTGCCTGTTCCACAGCGTGAGCGCGATCTAAATACAAAACTCACCCAGAACGACAACTACTAATTCCAATAAGCCTATGGCATTTAATAAATTCCCATCTGTTAAAGTGAATACACCCAAACACTGTCTGGTGGGTTGGACAGATATTGCAGAAGAGATCTCAAAAGAGATTGGGATCAGATCAGCAAAAAAGGTAGTGATCGAGTGCTATCAGGGAGTTTTCATAGAATACATCAAAAACCGGATCAAAACCGGCTTTCCGGGGTCACAGGTGATTGATGCCTCCGTAGCATTGAAAAGTGAAGAAGAGATCCGGGAATTGACCCATCCGGATATAACCGAAGACCGGATCTTTGGTTTCATGACCCAACGGTCTCTGTCGGATTTCTTCTATTTGCACAAAGTTTCCCGGATGCAGCAATCCATAGAAGAAAGCACGAAGCTCACCTTTGTTATCGGCACAGGCGCTTCCCTTATAACGGAAGACCCCGACCTATATATCCATGCTGATATGGCCCGATGGGAGATCCAGCAACGGATGCGAAAAAAAGAAGTCTCCAATGTAGGATTGAGCAATTATACAGACCCTTTTGAAACACAGTATAAGCGTGGCTATTTTCTGGACTGGCGGATATGTGACCAGCTCAAACAGCAACGAATGCCGGATTGGGACTACGTATTGGATACGAACGACAAGCATAATCCAAAAATGATCACCGCCCAAATGTTTCACGCAGGCATGGAGCAGGCGGTAAATCAACCTTTCAGCCTGGTCCCCTTCTTCGACCCTGGGCCATGGGGCGGCCAGTGGATGCGTGAAAAGTTTGATCTGGACCCTGAGCCTTCCAATTTTGCATGGTGTTTCAATTGCGTTCCTGAAGAAAACAGCCTGTTGCTTGATTTTGACGGGATAAAATTCGAAACCCCGGCTATCAACCTTGTATTGTTCAGGCCCAAGGAGTTGCTGGGAGAAAAAGTGCAGGAGGTTTTCGGGAATGAGTTCCCCATTCGCTTCGATTTTCTGGATACCATGGGCGGTGGAAATCTCAGCCTGCAGGTACATCCACTTACTGACTACATCAGAGAAAATTTTGGGATGGCCTATACCCAGGACGAAAGTTACTATATGTTGGACGCGGATGAGAACGCGTCAGTGTATTTGGGCCTGAAAGAGAAGGTGGATAGTGAAGGTATGATTACAGAACTCACCAAAGCACAATCCAACGGACACACTTTTGATGCCGACAAATACGCGCAAAAGTGGCCTGCAAAAAAACATGATCATTTTCTGATCCCTGCCGGAACAGTTCACTGCTCAGGGGCGGGCTGTATGGTGCTGGAAATCAGTGCTACACCATACATTTTCACCTTCAAACTGTGGGATTGGGGTCGCATGGGTATGGACGGCCGGCCACGACCAATCCACCTTGAGCATGGTAAAAAAGTAATACAATGGGACCGGCAACGTGAGTGGATCAGAAAGAATCTGATTAACAACATAGAAGCCATAGCAGAAGGAGAAGGCTGGCGAGAAGAGAGAACAGGGCTTCACCAACTGGAATTTATAGAAACCCGCCGGCATTGGCACACAGGCACAGTTCTGCATCAGACAGGAAATGGAGTAAATGTATTGATGGTGGTAGAAGGTCAGCAGGCCGTTGTGGAAAGCCCTACAGGCGTTTTTCAGCCGTTCCTTGTCAATTATGCCGAAGCTTTCATCATTCCGGCCAACGTAAAAGAATACACTGTCCGGCCCACGGGACCAAGCAAAGGCAAGGAAATAGCCACATTAAAAGCGTACGTAAGGACCTGATATATGATCAACAACGCACCCCATGTGAGATCTGTCTACTTTATTTCTGTCATTGCCGTCAGTGGAGCAGCCATTGGTTTCTCTATGGATTACTTTAATTATATTTTGAAGCATCCTCACATGTACCGTCCGAGATTTTTTTGGCTGGAAACAGGGGATTGAGGACTGAAATCGATGACACCTATTTCTAACGCAAGTCAGGGGTAAGAGGTATTTAAACACAGTTCATAGCAAGTGTGAATATTTTTCACCTTAGTTCGGGATAACAGAACATTTTAATGCTACATGATCCAACTATGCCTTCACGCAAAGTAAAATAAGGAGCGCAAAGACCGCGAAGTGGATTTGTGTTCTTTGCGTCAGAACCTTAGCGGGCTTCGTGTGAAAAACCTGTAATTCAACTCCAATTCAGCTCACTTTGTATATCGGATCTGAACCAAACAAGGCTACTGCGAACAGACAGAAAAAATCACTTTTTCAAGGCATTCAGCACCCGCTGTCTCTTTCCCCGTTTTTCCATTTCCCGGATAACATCTTTCCGGGTGGTCCTTTTTTTCAGATCTACCTCAAAGCCCATGCGAATGTTAAAGGTACGGGTATACGGACTCTCTGCATCGTGTAAAAAGTTATACATGAGTTGAACGGTGCCCTTTACATGACGGGCTATGTTATACCGGTTTCCAATGCCGGCATAGGCTCCATACACCCACTCTCTTGTACTTTCATCCCCTTTGCCCGAAACAGGAACATTGGCACGGATCTGCTCTCCGGAAAAGCGGACATAAAAACCTTTAAAAAACCGGTAGGTGGTGGCCAGTCTGGGTCCGTATACAGGGCTATCTGTCTGGAGTCTGGTTTTATCATTATTGAACCGGATCCTGTACATATAGCCGCCGTAAATATGCCATCTGTCATTCAGCATGAACCCTATGTAAGGCGCCAGGTCCAGCCGGGTAACCTCATCACGGGAGACCTCCAGGTTAGTCCCCAGGATCATTCGATCTTTCAGCGGCCATTCCGTGGCATCAGGTATGTCCGCAAGCGACCTCAACGTATCCATTTTAAGGTTTAAAAGCTCCTTTTGCGCATTTTCTACCTGACTTTTATATTCCACCAGCTTTTGATTAGCCACGTACTTCGACTTTTCCATGATGCGCTGTTTTACAAACTCCGGGTCGTTGTACTGTTTTGCCTGTACCAGATACTCTCGTTGCAGCTCCAGGTATTCTTCATGTTCCTGTCTGGCCTGTTCCAGGGCGCCTTTGTGCTCCTCAAGGCCAGCGATCTCATCGAAGTTGTTGCTCATTTCCTGTCCTGCTTTCTCTTCTACGCTGGTAAAGTCTCCCTCTTTCACGGCCTGTGCTTCTTCCGCATAGCGCTCCCCTTCACTACTTAATTCACTGACCTTGTCGAGTTCACCGGAAATATCATCCATATGCACCGCTTCCTTTGCCTTTTCAAGTTCCGCTATAGGCATATCCTGTATTTCGGCTACTTCCTGCTGCACCTTATCCAGCTTGAGCTCTTCTTTAAGCTCTCCGGTATCGACAAGCTCATCGGGCAGTGCCAGCCCAGTGTCCAGCTCTTTCATAGTTACTTTTTCGGTAATAGCTGATGTCTCCACACCGGCCAGATCCATTTCTTCAAGAGGTATCTCCTCATGGACATCCGGAACGCTGACATCTGTCTTCTCACTGATATCGTTTTTCCATGATTGCAGCTTTTCTTTACCCTGCTCCTGCCAGGCAGTCATTTTCTCCGATATCTTTTCGTTGGGCAGGCTGGTGATGCTGTCAAGCGCCGTAAGATATTTTTCATGAGGAAGGTCCAGCGCCTTAAGGCTGTCTATTCTGGACTGGTAGTGCCTTTGCAGCGAGTCCAGCCTGTGATTGCTGAGACTAAGCTTGTCCAGCTTATCGAGTTGTGATTGCCAGGCCTGCTTCAGGGAATCGTTTTCTGGCGTGGAAAGGTTGATACGGGACAGACTATCCAGCTTTGTACGGAGATGCTGCTGTACAGAATCCATAGAGTGGCGATTATCGTCAGCGTTGTGATGCTGTGAAAGAACCGCTCTGAAAAACAGCAATGATCCGATGAGGAGGAGGTATTTTAACATGCCGGAAAGTATGATTAAAAATAATCAAAAAATGATTGGATGCCGAGGAAACACAGGACGGAATACAGTATGGAGATGGATTATTTTTAGACAATGCGGATGCATTTCAAATTGTCGCGTTGCATTAAACCCGTTAAGTCATATCGCAACATAGTGAAGATATCTTTGCCACAAAGAAAAGACACGTTTACCTGCTTCGGGGCAAAGATCTCTCCGTTTACACTACGAGATGACTAAAAAAA
>LYSV01000063.1 GCA_001657315.1 Flammeovirgaceae bacterium BBD 1991-12
ATGCTGTGCCAAACAGCGTTTTGAATAGCAAATATGAACAGCCAGATTTTAGGCACAACCCCGTTCCGATAGCTATCAAGGATTTTATAGCCGTTTTTTATTTTAACGTGAATTCGAGATAACAATCCATAAAAAAGACTCCCATCGTCACTGCCTTTTTTGCAAGCCAGTGCGTTGGAAAAGGCGTGGCTTCCTTCCCCTAAACCTACCCAAAAGCCTCGCAAAGGCATATTTTGATGGTTTTGAGGGGTTTTTAAATGTTCCTTATCCCGAATTCACGTTAAAATAGTAAACGGGGACGATAGTTAAACATCTCTTTGCAAACTTCAGGAGAAGATTTCGCCAAATCCTTTATAAAAGTGTTGTAAATTGCTTTCGGTACACGTTTGGCGGCTTTCCTACTACTTTCAGGAACTGACGATGAAAAAAGGCCTGAGTATTGAAGCCGCACTGATCGGCTATGTCAAGAAGCTTGAGATCAGTTTTTTGTAATAGCTGACAGGCCTTTCCTACCCTGTACTCGTTCAGGTAGGAGACAAACGATTTATTGAACTTCCTTTTAAAAAACTTACAGAACGACACCTTCGTCATAAACGTGAGTTCTGCCATCTGCTCCAGTGTGATCTTTTCGTGATAGTGTGCTTCCAAATGACTGAGGATATCGATGATCCTCTTTTCCATTTTTATGTTTTCCTTTTTTATACGGGTCACGTCAGAAAGCAATTCCATGGACCCGCACCTGGACAACCTTTCCAGAATACTCAAAAACCTGATCAGCTTAGTCAGAGGAGATAAATGCAACAGCTCTCCCATTTCCATGGATACTGCCTTCACACAATCGGGATCAGTGAATTTTATGCCTTGCTCAGCTTTACCCAGCATCCTCCTGACCAGCGCAAACTCCTTTGCCTCCCACCAGTCCTTCCCTAAGCAATCCTTTTTCCATTGTACACACAGAGAAACGGCTCCCCCTTTGTAACTGAGGTCATTTTTCCAGCAATGCGGCAAATTACCATTGAGCAGGACCAGATCTCCCGGTGTAAAATGCTGAACGTTGTTGCCCACATACCGCATACCTGAGCTGTTGACAATATATGTCAGCTCCAGTTCACCATGATAGTGCCAGGGGGATCCAAAGCATTCTTTTTCATACCGGAAAGCGTGGATCGAACTTTCAGCCTCCTGTGGTACTAACTCGAGTTGTGGTTTCAAAATATCTTATTTTACCCAAAAATAATTCTTATAACATTAAAATGGATAATATAGTATGTAAAATGTACAAAATCGGATTCAAATTTCCGGATAACAGGGGTTAACTTGATGCAAACATCTCTCCAAAGCCATGACAAAAAGAGAAGTAATAAAAACGGTGCTGGATCATGAGTATCCTCCGTACGTTCCATGGTCATTCAAGTTTACACTGGAACCCTTGAAAATGCTCCAGGAGTATTACCAAACCGATGATCTTGACCCGGTTTTGGGCAATCATATCCTTAATCTTGGCAGCGACATAGGCTTTTTTGAAGAAATAGCGCCGGATATGTTCCGGGATGTTTTCAGGGTGGTCTGGGACAGGTCTATTGACAAAGACATCGGTAATCCCAATGAGCCATTGATCAAGGAACCTGTGATGGATAACGTCTATTTTCCGGACCCGCATGATCCTCGGTTTTTTGCCAATATTGAAAGTGAAATAGAGAAAAAGCCGGACATGTTCCGGGTATTCCAGATCGGATTTTCCCTTTACGAGCGCGCCTGGTCGATGCGCGGTATGGAAAACATCCTTATGGATTTTATGCTGTATCCGGATTTTGCCCATAAGTTACTCGACAGGATCGCTGACTACAACATTGCACAGGTAGAAAAAGCGCTTACCTACGATATCGATGCTGTTTATTTTGGGGATGACTGGGGACAACAGCACGGCCTGATCATGGGCATAGACACCTGGAAGGAATTTATTTACCCCAGACTCCTGAGAATGTACAAAAGGGTACGTGATGCCGGTAAATACGTCATGATCCACAGCTGCGGTGATGTGGACGAGCTTTTTCCCCTACTCATCGATGCAGGGCTTAATTCTTTCAATCCATTCCAGCCTGAAGTAATGGATGTCGGGTCCATCTTGAAGGAGTACCGGGGCCGGTTATCATTTCATGGAGGCCTGTCGATGCAGAAAACGTTACCCATGGGTACTGTAGAAGATGTGAAAAGGGAATCACAATGGCTTCTGGAAACGGGAGTTGAAGGAGATTATATTTTCTCTCCGTCGCATTCAGTAGAGGGCGATACATCGCTGGAAAACATACTGGCTTTTATTGACGTTGCGCAGCAGCAACCGGCCTATTTAAAACATACGGGTAAAACTGATGTGGCCACATCTAATCATAAACACTCATGAAGTACAAGAGTCTCACCATCACCACGCCGGAAGAACTGATCTTTGGTAAAGCGCCCTACCCTGTAAAGACAAGGAGGGGGCTTGAGTTTGGAGGGGGTACGGTGTACCCGGAGCTGAATTTCACGCTGCCTCCCATGAAAATTGAAAACAGCGCTCTGCCCGGCATTTATGATCAGTACCGGGAAATTGTACGGGATGCTCTTCGCAGGGGTATCGAGCTCAATAGCCCGGGCATTGTCTTTGAATTTGAAACCCTGCTGGAAATGACTCAGCAACCGGAAATTGGCATACACCTGGTGAAGGTCATGAATGAGGTGTGTGAAGAATACTACCAAAAACATGGCTTTAAAAGTGAGATCCGGTTAACTCCCAATGACCTGAGGGAGTTTGAACGGCCTCCCCTGCAAAGAACTTCCACACTGCTGGAGCCTATGATGCAGCTGTTCGAAGGAGGAGCGGAAGCAGGGGCTGAAATACTTTCTATCGAAAGTACCGGAGGTAAGGAAGTTTCTGACGAGGCACTCATGATGTGCGACATCAGGGGTGTGATGTTCGCCGTGGCTGTTCTTGGCGTCAGAGATATGAAAATGCTGTGGGGTAAGATCTGCTCCGTAGCAAAAAAATACAACAGGATAGCCGGAGGCGACACTGCCTGCGGTTTTGGCAATACCGCAATGGTGATGGCGGAAAAGGGCATGATACCGAAAGTGTTTGCAGCCATAGTCCGGGTCATCACAGTGGTGCGTACCATTGTAGCCCATGAAGAAGGAGCAGCAGGACCTGATAAAGACTGCGGCTATGAAGGTCCGTTCCTGAAAGCCATTGCCGGCATACCGATCTCCATGGAAGGAAAATCCTCCGCATGTGCTCATTCGAGCCCGCTGGGAAATATTGCAGCAGCCTGTGCCGACCTGTGGAGCAATGAGTCCATACAAAATGTAAAACTGCTGGGAGGAATGGCGCCCACCGTATATTTGGAACAACTGGAGTATGATGCCCGGCTCATGAACAAGGCCGCTGAAAAGGGTGCTGGCGCCGGACAGCTTCTGCAGGAACTTTTGGTAGACTCGGATATGTTCGAAGACCCCCAGGCCTTCATACTGTCTCCCCGCAATGTCATCGGGATCTCCAGAGAGCTGATAAAAGGTGATAGTTATCTGGAAAATGCAAAGCTTGGTAGTCTGAAAGCACTTCAACTGATCGATGAGGCTGTAGGCTCCAAAAGCCTGAAACTGGATAAAAAGGAGCTCCCATGGATAGATATGATCCGGGCTGACCTCGAAAGCATCCCTAACAAGGAGGAGGAATTTATTCAGCAGATGACCGCCATTGCAGGTAATGATAAGTTCATTCCGTCAGAATATGGTTTGTAATAGTTAACCAAAAGAATACCATGGCAAATTCAATCTTAAAACAATTGCAGGAAGCGGTAGAGAATGGCAAGGTCAATCAAAGCTCACCCTATCCACCTAAAATGGCAGGCCAGAAAGGCGCTGATGAACTTACCAAAGAGGCGCTGGAAAAAGGCATAGAACCCAGGGTTTTGCTGGACGAAGCCCTGATCAGGGCCATGGGTATCGTGGGGCAAAAATTCAGCGAGGGCAAGGTATTTGTCCCTGAAATGCTGATGGCCGCCAGGGCCATGGAAGCTTCTATGAAAAACCTGGAACCCTTCTTTGAATCGGGTGAAATTGAGTCCAGGGGCACTTTTGTCATAGCTACTATATTCGGTGATCTGCATGATATTGGCAAAAACCTCGTCGCTATGGTAGTAGGGGGTAGCGGCTGGGATGTCATTGATCTCGGTGTGAATGTGAGTACCGAAAAGATCATGGAAGTAATAGAGAAAAATCCCGGCTGTTTCCTCGGCCTTAGCGCACTTTTGACTACGACTATGGTGAATGTAGAAACTGCCGTAAAGGAAATCAAGCACAAACACCCGCATCAGAAAATACTGGTGGGTGGCGCACCTTTTTCCATGGATTACTGTCAGAAGATAGGTGCAGATTTTTATTCCCCTGACCCACAGGGTGCAGTAAATTATCTGAATCAGTTTTAGCAGGTCCGAAAATCCCGGGAGGAATGAGTTCGACAATAAACATTGAATTACTACCTCTGGGTAAAAAGATAACCGCTAACAAAGGCAGCCGTCTGGCCGACATACTGTATGAACATGGGGTTGAATTCCCCTGTGCAGGGGAAGGCACCTGCGGCAGGTGTCGTGTGAAACTTCTGGCAGGCGATATTCCATTGACGAAAAAAGAAAGCTGTTGCCTCAAGGCGCTTGACATCCCCAATAATTACCGGCTCAGCTGTTGCGCCTGGGTTGAGTCTGACATTTTACTGGAAGTATCCCAGTTCGAGACCTTGTTTCTGGCAGATGATTCGGATCTTGATTTCACACCGGCTGACGGATACGGCATTGCCCTTGATCTGGGCACCACCACCCTCGTAGCACAACTCCTCGACCTTGAGAAGGGTCATGTTATGGATGTCAAAACGGCATTGAACCCACAGATCCCGTATGGTGCCGATATCATTGCAAGAATAAGATCTGCTACCCGGCAAAACGGGCAGGCCATACTTCAAAGGCTGGTGAAAGAAAAGATCAGGGACCTGATAGCATCCTTAAGCATGGACATGCCTGAAAAGGTCAACAGAGTGATTATTGTGGGTAATTCGGTGATGTATCATATTTTTTGTGGGTTTGATGTATCACCATTGGCTTGTTATCCTTTTACCTCCCCGGAAAACAAGGTTTGCATTTTCCGGGGCGATGAATTGGACCTTCCTCAACTCACGAATGCAGAGATCATATTTCTGCCACCTC
Source organism: Flammeovirgaceae bacterium BBD 1991-12 (assembly GCA_001657315.1). Lineage (GTDB taxonomy): Bacteria > Bacteroidota > Bacteroidia > Cytophagales > Cyclobacteriaceae > Fulvivirga. The sequence continues at coordinate 5,232 of LYSV01000063.1, forward strand.
TCGGTAGTTTTGTGGGTAGTGATATAATGGCCGGTATCGTGGCGTCAAAAATGCTTCATGGTAGCAGGTACACTGTGCTCGTGGATCTTGGAACTAACGGGGAGATCGCCATTGGCAATAAAGACCAGATCGTATGTGCTTCCACGGCTGCGGGGCCGGCTTTCGAGGGCATCAGTATTTCCCATGGTATGCGGGCCACCTCCGGTGCCATTTCTTCGATAAAAATGAACAGGCGCAAACTATCCATTCAGACGATTGGACAAAGTGAAGCCAAAGGCATCTGCGGAAGCGGCCTGATCGACGCCGTGGCCACATTTCTGGAATTTGGTAAGATTGACTTTAGCGGAGCAATTACAAGCGGTGAAGACAGGATATGTCTCACACCGCAGGTCTGGATCACTCAAAAAGATATCAGGGAATTTCAATTGGCCAAATCCGCTATAGCCTCAGGCATCCGGATCTTACTGGATCATTTGAATATTACCGTGAAAGAGGTTGATAAAGTATACCTGTCCGGAGCATTCGGAAATTTCCTGTCCAAAAAAAGTATAAACAGGGTGGGGCTGCTGGATTTCCCCTCAGGGCAGATCACCAGGCTTGGAAACAGTGCGCTGATGGGCGCCAAAATGTTTTTGTTTTCAGACCTTCAGGTTTGTCAAAACGTATTGTCCAAAACCACGCACATTTCGCTGGAGACGTCCGCAGATTTTCAGGAAATCTACATAGAGAATATGTTTTTCAGGAAACACATTAAAGATCATTATCCGGCCCATGAACGGTAGCTATTCATATTGTTTTAATGACGAGGATATCTACATTGAAAGGAACGAGATCTATGAAATGATGCGGTTGGATACAGGTATGCAGGTCCCATTTTCAGAAACCGTGGATATAGTTTTGAGCACATTGCCACGTTATCAAAAGGTCAAAGGGGGGCTTGTTTTCAAGCAAGTACACGAGATTTCTGCGAAAGAGGGAAGCCTTGCAACAGACGACCTCTTTTTTCATACGGGAAAAGGCATAGCCTCTTTTTTAAAAAGTGCGGAATACGTGGCAGTTTTCGTATGCACTGCCGGGGAGGGCATTGAGCAGTTGATCGCTCGATACAAAAAAGAGGGGGAGCTTCTCAAAAGCTACATCAGCGACCTCGCTGGTACCCTGCTGGTAGAAAAGGCCATGGATCTTATCCAGCAGAAATTAGGTGATCAGATCATTCCAAAAGGGCTTTTTCTCACCAACAGATACAGCCCCGGATACTGTGACTGGGACACTTCAGAACAGCATAGGCTTTTTTCACTACTGCCAAAAGGCTTTTGTGGCGTTACCTTAAACACAAGCGCCCTCATGAGTCCTATGAAATCGATAAGTGGAATAATCGGTATCGGAAAAAAGGTAAAATTTCACCGGCATGATTGCCGGGCATGTAAAAGTACCCGTTGTATTTATAGAACTGAAACCAACAAGGGAATTAATTTTTGTAAAAGGAATGCAGCAAACAAGCTAACCCCTGCGCTGTAGCGTCTGCTATATAACAAATTTGATTATACAACCTGGTGGTTTCTTGGTGCCTTCGAGACTTAGTGGCAAGGCGACACAATTTTTTATGCCACCAAGGCTCAAAAACACTAAGGTGACACAAAGTAAAAATCCGAAAACCCATCATGTTCATAGCCCTGGTCATTGAAAATTACCTGTTTTGATGTTCGTTTCCCATACCATGCATATGCTCTGTGGCTAAAAAATTAAAGACACACGTATCTGTGATCCAAGGTATTGTTATAAGCTATCCTATTGCTTCCACGCCCTGAAATACCTGATCCTGTACTGTCCATCCAACCGATCATTATCCGGTAAAGCCCCAAACCATTTATTGGATTCACAATTGATGTTGATCTCCAGCGGCTGATGCCAATGGGTGTTTTCAGCTTCCCGGAAAAGTACGCCATCGATATAGAACCGGATCACCTCTTCATTCCATTCAAGTCCCCAGACGTGGTAGTCGTTTTGCAGTTCGAAGGGAATATAGTACTTCCTGTTCCTGGCAAAGTGTTCCTTTACATCACCTTTGTCTTTTGGCGCCCTGAAAACATGGATGTTTGAATTCAGGTCATGCCGGTTATAGGACAAGCCGGGTGCATTTTCACAAATATCAATTTCCGTCCACCAATCCCTGCCTACGTTACACATCCAAAAACCGCTTACCCATGGGGCGTCCATCAATTTAAGCTCAGCTTCAAAATAACCATACAGCACCCTATCTCTGCTTTTGATGAATCCGGAGGAATGTGTGTAGCCTTCAGGTAGTTCTTCATTTCCGTGCTGGTTTACTTTAATGATCAGCTCCCCATCATTGAGGCTCACATTTGACCCATGGAAATAAGTAGGTTTTCGCCCCTTCCAGCCGGGATTGTTGGGATACCACTTCTTTGTGTCCAGCTCGTCATTTTCAAACTCATCTGAAAGTGACGTGAGCACCTGCCATTTTCCTGAATTTTGCTGATCGGAAAGTGGGAACCGGTGGTTTTGCCTTTCCGGCGCATGGGAGAAATCAACGGTATCCGTATAATTTTTTTTCGGAATGGTAAGATCCTTCCCCTGAACCGTGGAAAACAGGAGGCAGGAAAACATAAAGAGGGATCTGATCATGTTACCGGAGGGTTAAAAACTTTACATTTTTCTGCATTTGTGCAACTGTTGGGTATATCAGCCATATACATTTAATCTGTATGGAGCCATACATTCAGGCTCATTCGTGATTTTTGGGAGTGCCGACAAAGCTGCCGGCTCCACCGATGACTTTTTTAGTCATTCTTACTCACTACCTTTTCATAAACTTTTGAATTTCAACACTATCATCACTGAACGTGACTTCCAGCAGGTATACACCCGGCTTTAAAGGTGACGTATTTATGGAATGATCTTCACTTACCAGTCCTGCATTTTGCTTCCCGACCAGGTTGAGGATCCGTATGCTATCAATTTGCTTATTACTGGCTACACGCAAAAGATGATCCACCGGGTTTGGGTACATGGTGAAGTACCGGTCAACAGGCCCATTAGTGGATAGAACCACAACGGGGCAACCCGTCTCATCTACCTCCTCATTTTCAGGTGTATTGGGACACAGGTCGTTTTCATTGGGTACACCATCACCGTCCAGGTCGTTGACGTCACTGGCGCAGTTCTCACCGGGCAGCCCATAGCATCCGAGACCTGTTGGTCCCAGCCTGGGGTCCCAGTCTACACCGGCCTTCCAGGCCTCTCCATTGAACTCATAGGCCCCGATATCAGGGGCACTGCCATTAAATCCATCGGTGATCCCTGGTATTTCCACACCCTGATCGATGATGGATGTACTTCCCTCTTTGATCCTAAAATCGCCAGTAGCACTATTGACAAACGGATCGGACCCGATCACAAAGTTGTTTTGTTTGTCCGACTGCGGCTCCCAGTTATCATTGTCTCCGAGGTTATTCCACACCCGTACATTGGAAAAGGCCGTGCCTTCCTTGTGCCAGGCCCCCATAACCGTGGAGTTATTGAAGAAAGTGTTGTTAAAAATATCTATATCCCTGGCATCCCAGTTCATCTGTATCCCGGCCCATTCCGTATTCCAGATCACATTGTGATGCACACTGAAGTCTTCAGGATCTACATCAAGATAGATGCCTGTAGCCTTGAACTTATCACCCCGGGAGGCTATGTCATGGAACCAGTTATGGTGGATCTCCGAACCCTGCGGTCCGCCTACTGTATAAAATGTGCCACAGTCATCGGCAATCAGGTTACTTTTGTATACGTCATTAAAGGCTACTTCAGTCCGTTTTCCATTGAAATTGATCCCGTCACGGCCTCCGTTGAAAATAGTATTTCCAATTACCTTGCTGTCATCGGCAAATCGTACCACCAGTGGCGCATCATAGGATCCCAGGTAGTTGAAATCATGAATGTAGGAGTTCTTCAGCTCATGAAAGCTTCCCACCATTCTTATACCTGTAGCCGCGCTGAAAGCAATTTCGCATTTCTCTATCACATTCCGCTCTCCGTCAACGTCTACGCTCGGCCTGTTGGCATTGAAGCCTGTAAAGATCCCCTGGGTATGATTTCCGTAAAATGAAGATACACCATAAAGTACATTGTCGTTGGAATTCGTTTTTAATTCAATAGCGCCACCAAACACGGCCAGGTTCCTTACTTCAATAAAGCTTCTGTTGTTAAGATCAATAGCCACTCTTCTTCTCCGCATTCTCACCATGCCATCTTCCGGAGCTTCACCGCCCGGCAACTGGACAAACAGTTCCCTGGTCTGTGGATCAAACCACCATTCATTTTGATAGTCCAATGCTCCCTTTACACCTTCCAGGTAAAAATCACCCAGGTCTGCCGGTGCATGAACTGTGCGTATCCAGGTTGGATTCTTGTTCAAGGTAAAATCAACGCGACCACCGGAGCTACTGGTTATAAACGCCTTCCACGCAATCCACCCCGCACCGGGCTTATCCCCGTAAAAAAAGACTGCCCCTCCTGTCCAGTCGATATTCGGGATCTCTGAAGAGGTCAAAAAAGCACCTGAAACCACGTCGGGTGCACTCCCTCCCGTGTTCCTTCTGGAATTCAGGGTAAAAGGTTTGCCGTCCTCATTGTTGGGCCATCGCGCAAGATCCAACGCTACATCACCGTTCATAACAAAGTTTTCCTGACCTAATGACGGAAAGTCTATGGTCGTCTTGTAAATGGCACCGGCATCCTGCGTCCAGCCGCTAAGGGCCTGCATAGCCGAAATGATCACCTTTTCTCCTTCCCTGGCCTGGAAAATGATAGGATTACCCGCAGTCCCTGAGTTTGCCGGTTTTAATGTTTCCTCGTATGTTCCTTCTCCTATGTGAACAATATCCCCGGCCACTGCCACGCTGGCGGCCTTTCCTATGGTCAAGAACGGGCTGGATTCTGACCCGTCGTTCATATCACTTCCATCTTTACTCACGTATATGTTTTGAGCCACTACCGGATCATCACAAGATGAAAACAACCATCCCATTATAAATAATAAGTATAATTTTCTCATTTAATAACCTCGTTTACTCTATCTTTTTTTGTTTTCAATTCACACACATTTCAAAGATAAAGCTCCATTCAAGGCCAGAAGGGTGGTAAACACCCGTTAATTAAGGGTGTAAATATTAGGATCACGCCAAATGCTGCTTAAGGGTAAGGATTTTACAATCTTTTCAAGGCTTCCTACACCCTTAAATGACATCCACGACCATTTCCGAAACAATATCCTTTACGCGGGCCATGATCTTCACCTGTCCGGTATTGTTTTTTGACTGCAGGACCAGAAGTACTTTTCCGTTGTGGGATTCGCATTGGTAAGCCTTGTAGTCCTGCACATTGTAGGCTGATCCATTATCAATACCCAGGAGCCTGAGGTCTCCGTCCACTTCAAAGCGGATCAAAGCCGGATCGTGTGTGACGAGATTGCCATTTTTGTCCCGCAGCCTTGCCTCTACATGTAGCACATCATATTGGTTTGCCTGAAGTGAGGTTTTATCAACGGACAGGTCGATCCGAGCGATCTCGGAGGTGGTTTTCAATTCATACTCCGAGACAGGCTGTCCCGCCCGGTAACCTACTACCCGAAGTGTACCGGGCGCATACGGCACAAGCCATTTGATAATATTGTCTTCTGTAAAATCACTGAGTTTTTTCTTCCCAAGGCTCTCCCCATTGAGGAACAGCTCATTTTCTTCGCAATTTGTATAAGCCTGAACAATGATGTCTTCTCCGGCTTCATACTGCCACTTGTCATAGATGTCGTACCATGCCCATCTTCTGATCCATTCTTTCTTGTACTCCACAGTAAACCCGGTGTCAGGATCATAGTTGAATTCGGACTCGCTGGCCGGAGTAGTACCTATGTATACGTGAGGCTCATCTTTCCAAAGGGTTTCAAAGAAGTGCCCTCTCGGAGTTTTAAAACCCGCAAAATCGAAAAAGGAGATATTGAGCCCCTTGTGCGGCCACGGACCTGCTTCACCGGCATAGGCAAATCCCGTCCAGCAAAATATCCCAGCTACAAAGTCGCGGTCCGCACACGCCTTCCATTCGCTGTAGGCTCCCCAGTTTTCAGATCCATAGATGAGCAGATCCGGATAAGCTTTATGCGCGCCGTCATATTCCACTGCCCTGTAATTAAAGCCCAGCACATCCACCGTCTGCGCATACCCACTGGCGAGTCCGACGGAAGGCAGCACATTGCCACAGGTGACCGGCCGCGTAGTATCCATTTCCCTAACCCATTTCACGAGCTTTTTTGCCGTTGACAAGAGTGAATCCTGGCCACCGGTAACCTCATCCAGCGCCCGCTTCATTTTCAGGGAGTCGAAATCAGGCCGGAACAGATAGTATTCCTGCTCTCCGTTCACTGCTTTGTATGCCTCTGAGTAGTAGGGATGTGTCCATTCGATCTCGTTGCCAATGCTCCAAAGGATCACCGAGGGGTGATTGCGGTCTCTGCGCATGCAATCCTTCAGGTCACGTTCAGCCCATTCGTCAAACCGCTCGCTGTATCCCCGCGATACCTCTTTGGGCGCGAGGTTATCACCAAGTTTGTGCAGGTTTTTACCTTTTGGAATGTCCCACTCATCGAAAAACTCATTGATCACCAAAAAGCCCATTTCATCGCACAGATCAAGGAATTTGGGGTCTACCGGATTATGAGCGGTCCTGATAGCGTTGCAGCCAATACTTTTAAGCTTTTCAAAGCGTCTCCTCCATACATCTATGGGTACTGCCGCACCTACTGCACCGGCGGCATGGTGCAGGTTGACCCCTTTGAATTTCAGGTTTTCTCCATTCAGAAAGAACCCTCTGTCGGCATCAAACCGGACGTTACGGATGCCAAATGATTGTGATAACCCATCAATAACATCCCCGTCTTTGACAAGCTCGAGTTCCAGTGTATAAAGATTTGGGGAATCAATGCCCCATAGCTCCGGATCATTAATGCTGAAGTCCAGATGAACAATGCCGGATCGATCGATGAAAGCCTCCTGGGACGAGGAGGCTACGGCCACACCCGCTCCCGAAAGAATGGTGCCTTTCAGTTCGATGGTAGCCGGTCTGTTGGAGATAATTTCTATTGCAGCCTTTACAGAAGCCTTTTCTTCGGTGATTTCAGGAGTTGTCACAAAAACGCCCCATTTGGGAATGTGGGTTTTGGATCTTTTTATGAGCCTGACACCCCTGTAAATGCCCGAACCAGTGTACCATCTGGAATCAAGGTAGTTGGAGCGATCTACTTTTACAAGCAGGGTATTGGATTTACCGCCATAATTAAGATGGGGGGTAAGATCATAGTCAAAGCTGCTGTAACCATACGGGCGCTCACCAAGGAAAGTACCATTCAGCCATACTCTCGAATTATTGTAGATGCCATCAAACTCAATACTGATGACTTTACCTTTATCACTACCTTCCAGAGAAAATTCTTTTTTATACCAACCTATCCCCCCAGGCAGAAAGCCTGTGGAAGCACCGGTATTGACTTTTGTAAAGGAAGACTCAGCGCTCCAGTCATGGGGAAGACGTATTTCTTTCCATTCATACTGCTCCGGATCACGCATCATTTCACTGTCCGGAACGTTTCCCAGATAAAAATGCCAGTCAAAGTTAAAGTCTACGACATCCCGGGTGGCAGATCCGGCACACCCAAAAAGGGTGAAGGCAATGTTTAATACAATGAGTGATGAGTACTTCATTTAAGTGTGTTTTAAGTAGTCAGTAAACCGTTGAAAAACAGCAGAGTATCTTCAAGATGTTCTCTCCAGTAGCTCCATTCGTGCTTGCCGGGAAACTCAAGGTAAGTATGTGGAATTTGTGCTTCTTCCATTTTCCTGTGCAGATCGCTGTTGTAACTGATGAGCAGGTCATCTTTACCACAATCGAACCGCACCGGTGGAAGTAAATGCCGGTTTTCCAGAATGGTCCCCCAAACACTTTCACTGGTTTTGGAAGCCTGCCTGTAGTTTTCTACCAGTTCTTCAATAAAAAGAGTCATCTGGTCCAGGTGGGTAATGGATGAGTGTGCGGATATTCCACTAAAGCGGTCATGGTATTTGGCTCCCAGCCGAAGTGCCCCGAATCCCCCCATGGACAGTCCGGAAATGAAGACCGGGGACTGATCACTCACCTGTGGCAGGTTTTCAATGACCGCATCAGGCACATCCGAAACGATCCACTGCTCAAAATCAAACTGATGATGAGGAAGATAGGCGGAACCATCTCCCCAAAGTCCGTCCGAAGGCATGGCCAGCACCATAGGCGTAATCTTTCCGGCTGCAATGAGTCTCGCGGCCGTCAGGTGCGCACCTGCTTTTTGAGACCATATCCACGCACTACCGTACACACCATGTAGCAATATGACTATCGGAAGGTCAGTAGCGTCTGGCATATCAGGCACATACACGCAAATATCTCCGCGCCCTTTCAAATGTGGGGTTTTTACGGTGATAAAGCGTAGATCATTGCTTTCGTAATCAGGATCCGATATTTCAGTGGTTCTAAAACGCGTCATTTTTGGTTGAAACGGATCACCCCTTTTGCATTCTTACCGGAAAGCATATCTTCGAAAGCATCAGGAAGCTGATCAAGGCTGTAGGTTCCGGTGATCATTTCTTCCAGCTTCAGCAGCCCCTGGTCATACAGCCTGATAAGCCTGGGAAAGTCGATCTGAGGATTGCATTTCCCATAAAGCGGGTTGATATAGACCTTATCCCACTCAAACAATCGCATGTCTATGGTTATTTCTTCCTCGATACCGCTTACCTGCACTGCTGTACCGGCATTGCGGACCATGGCCAGAGGCGCAGCTCCCAGGGCAGGAACGGCGGTACATTCAAAGGCGTAATCCGCCCCTGAACCTCCGGTGAGCTTTTTTACCTTCTCCGATGCTTTCAACAAGCCTTCATCTTCCTTTTCAGCGAGTATGGTATGGGTAGCTCCGAATTCAGTGGCCAGCCTGAGCCGGTTTTCATTAATGTCAATAGCTATGATCATGGATGCGCCCGAGATCCTGGCACCCTGTATCACACTCAGGCCTACACCTCCCGTTCCAAGTACCACGGCGGAAGACCCTGCCTTAAGCCGGGCCGAGTTCACTACCGAGCCATAGCCTGTCATAACCCCACAGCCAAGAATACTGGCCGCCTCGAACGGGAGCTTTTTACTACTGTTTTTTACCACAGCCGAGCCTTTTACAAGGGTGTATTCTGAAAGAGTACCGATGTTGAAGGACCGCTCTATCGGTTTTCCCCTCCAAAGAGTGCCCTCTCTGTAGGCATGGCCTGGTGTAAATCCGTTGGCTCCGGCCACCACCGGAGAGTTGTTTTCACAGATATTCTGATATCCGTTCTGGCACTGTTCACAGGTGTAGCAGGGTGTGGCCCAGTTAAGGATCACGGCATCTCCTTCGTAAATACCAGATATCTCTGCACCAGCCTTCATCACTATTCCGGCACCTTCATGGCCCAATACAACAGGTTTTCCCCAGCCCAGCGAATCATGATCCGTGTGACACAGGCCCGATGCCTGTACCTTTACCAGTACTTCATCCGCTTTGGGTTCACCGACGATTATCTCTTCAATTCCATATTGTCCGTCACCATAGGCAACGGCTGCCAGGCTTGTGATGCTCATGGTTAATTCTGAACCTGCCCGGGGTCAAAAAGTAAGGGAAAGAACTGACCTTCCATTTTCTTACCTTTCATAACCCTGGGTACACCGGTTAATATCTCCTCATCCGTATTGGATTGTGTGCCGTCAGCGAAAACATTGAGTACAAAAGCTTTTCTTGAATTTGGAGACTTGTTTTCATAGGAGCCATGTACTGTAAGAGGATGATGAAAGGAACCGTACCCTTTCGGCATTTCAATGGCTACTTTATTTTCAAATTCCTTTTTTTGATCATCCGTCAGGTAGTCATTGAGTTTTTCCATATCGCCGGCCAGGCTGGGTTTGTCAAGGAGTCCCCAATGGTGGCTTTTGGGAATATAATGCAAACAGCCGTTATCAACATTGGCATCATCCAGACCTACCCAGCAGGTCAGGTGCTGCATGGGTGATGTGCGGGTCCAGTAGCTGTAATCCTGGTGCCAGGCGACCACCCCTCCATGATGGGCTGGTTTGCAAAACAACTGATCATGCCAGAACCTCACGGCTTTGGTGCCAAGAAGCTGCGATGCAGCCACAATGAACCGGGGGTTCCATAATATATCATGAAAGGCCCTGGTTATGCGCCAGTGGCCCAGTGAATGGAACAGGACAGCATCGGGGTCTTCAGACTCATTGGTATGAAACTCATAGAACAGATCATGCTTCGGGTGAGCCGGATCCATGATCTCATCCAGGTCTTTTTTGAGCTGACTTACCTGCTCATCTTCCAGGAGTTTTATGTTATGGAGATAACCAAATTCGTTGAAATGAGCCACCTGTTCATCGGACAATTTATAGGCCTCCCAAGCCTCCTTAGCCGTTAGTTCAGGGAAGAAGCCTCCCACCGGTTCATGATGCAATGACAGGTCGTTTTCCAGTTCCATGTTGATTTACAGTTTATTCTATATACCAAAACTACAGGCTTTTTTTGGCGGCCAATTCTTCTATTTTGTTCAAAAAGTAAACTATTTTAGCATTTATTCGAAAGGTATCGCTTAATCATGTCAATAAAGGAACTATGAAGGCAGTATTTGAAAAAGTATACAGTGAAAATGGAGGGGCTTTCACGGCATTCATTTACGAAGATGATACCTTCAACGCTCCGTGGCACTATCACCCTGAGTATGAGCTGACACTGATCCTGAAAGGGACCGGCATGCGATATGTAGGCAATCATGTTAGCGCCTTTTCGCCGGGCGACATGGTGTTGCTGGGTACCGGGCTCCCGCATTGCTGGCGAACAAGTGCTTCGCGCAAGGGAGCAAAGTCTGTGGTCATTCAATGGAGGGAGGAAGCTTTGCCTGGCATACCGGAATTCGATGCCATCAAGCGCCTGTTAAAACTTTCCCAACGTGGGGTCAGGTTTTCGGAAGATCTGGAAGAAATGTTTTTAAGGACAGTCGCTGCTGAAGAGCCCTTTTTAAGATTTACTCATTTCCTCAATCTGCTTCATAAACTGACCAGATCCGGCAGTTATGAGGTACTCGCAGGGGCCAGCTACCAGATCGATATCTCAAAAAAGACGAGCAACCGTCTGGATCTGATCCATGAATACCTGAGCGCACACTTTCATGAGCGAATTACGCTGAGGCAAATGGCCGGACTCCTGAATATGACCAATGAGTCATTCTCACGCTTTTTCAGCAGAAGAATGCAAAAGCCATTTTTTTCATTTCTGAACGAATACCGCATCAACAGGGCGGGCAGGCTACTGATAGAATCTGACAAACAGGTGGCGGAAATAGGATACTCCTGTGGCTATGAGAGCCTGCCTTTCTTTTTCAAGCAATTCAAAAAATACAAAAGACTTTCTCCCCTTGATTTCAGAAAAAGGTACAGGACACAAACCGGTCATTAGGTTAACAATACCTGTATGTGTATCCATCCCTATCCATGGTCTGTGTCTCCACAGACCATTTAACCACCTCAATAGGTTGGACAGAAAAACCAGACCGTAAGAAGGTACCTACTTCTTCACATAGCTCTCCGTTCTACCTCTTTGTTTGAAGCTCAGCTCATTTTGATCAAAGGAAATACTGAAGTTAAGCTGATCATTTCTGTACTCCCCATCTTCTGTTTGAAAAAGGGCAATGGGGTCCTGACGATCATAAGCCAAAAACAAAGTATCATGGGATGTACTTACCGTGAATTCCCTGCCATCTGAGTGAAGGTAAGTTCCCTTGTGGCGTTCGATCTCTTCGTTATTCATTTCTGCGTATTCCACAGAGGCGGGTATGAAATCCGGCCACTTGTACTCTATGGCTATAGCTCTCATGATCTCATCCAGTAAAGAGTATCCCGCGTTGGAGTTTACCATGACCACGGCCCCCATACCCAGATCTTTATAGGCAGTTACCTGTGTAACAAAGCCTTCATCCCATCCACCATGTCCAAATCGCAGTGAGTCTCCCTTGCTGTTCAGGAAAAATCCAATACCGATCTGACCGGCAACCTTTTGGGGTGTCAGCATTTCTTCGACGGTCTCCTTACTGAACAAGGACGATCCTCCCTGTAACGCTTTCTGTACCTCGATCAGCAGGGTAGCCAACTCCGTTGGATTGCTCCATAGTCCCGCGGCCGCCATTTCAGGATAGATGTGAAACCTGCCGGGGATGGGTTGATTTTTATAAGGATATGCTGTGGAAGCCATGTTTTCCAGCGAGTCAGGGAGGGGCTGCTGGTAGGTGCTGGAGGGTAATCCAAGCGGAGTAAAAAGCTCTTCACGGACAATAGCGGGAAAAGGTTTTCCAAGCGCTTCTGAAACCGCCAGTTGGGCTACTGTAGTGCCCCCACCGGAATAACGAAAGGTAGTTCCCGGCAGTATATTCACTTTTACAGCCCCGGTATTGGCAGGTGGATCCCCACTAAGGATCTGTGGTACAGTGGGGATGGGCTCTGACTTGAGATAACCTGGGAAACCATGGACCGTCAGGCCGGCAGTATGGCTCAGCAGCTGACGCAGGCTGATCTTCGGCTGCCAGTCTCCGTTTTTTGGCACCTTCCACGACTCCAGGTATTCATTGACATCCTTATCCAGATCAAGGATCCCCTTTTCCTTCAGCCGCATGACTGTCATGGCAAAAACGGGTTTGCTCACGGAACCGGCCTCGAAAAGAGTATGGATATCCATGGGAGCATCACTTGCCAGATCCCGCTTTCCAAACCCTCTCGCCCATTCTATTTTTCCCTCATTGATCACGGCTATGCTTACTCCTGGGGTGTGATAATGCTCCAACTGATCCATGAGTGATCTGCTGTCATAAAGCTTATTCACAGCGGTTTCCATCTGAAGGTTGTTGATGATCCGGTCTATTTTTTCCTCGATTTCGGATGAATACTGAGGGTTGTCTGCCTCGCCGGCATCTACCTTCGCAGGCCGGGTATCACAACTTATAATGACAAGTAATGCAAGAAGAGAGATGATAAATGATTTCATGGTCGTTGGTTTTGATTTACAGGATAAGTGAATATATGCCCTTTTCAATGGATTATGAAAGTAACGATTTTCAGTGATCGTACAATATCCCTGCAATATAGAAAAAGACTAGTCAAGTCTCTCTTTCAGCTCCACGATCAATGCCTCCTGTGCCGCGTTGATCTTTTCCCGTGCAGTGGATAAGTCAAACCATTCCCCCCGGTCCACTTCAGGAAAGGACTGATACCGGCCGGATCGTGGCGGCCATTCAAGTTCAAAGGTATTACTGATAATGGCAGAAGGATCCAGATCTCCTTCCAACGCCCAGGCATACACCTCTTTGCCTGCCTTTTGCCTTACAGGCTGCAGTGCAAGGAACTCACCCTCTAAAAAAATGCCGGTTTCTTCCCTGAACTCACGCTTTGCGGCGAGCAAAGGATCCTCATCCGTAAATTCTCCCTTGGGAATGGACCACGCCCCCAGATCCTTTTTGGCAAAGAACGGACCACCAGGATGTACGAGAAATACCTGCAGCGCTGCATTTGAAAATCGATAAAGTAATATTCCTGCGCTTTTTTTCGCCATGATCTACTCTGACGTATTTATCGGGAGCGTTGCAAACGCTCTTCTCGTTTTATCCTTGTTAAAAACAAGGATGAGATTGAATTTTATGGCATGACGTGCTCCTGCTTGAACTCTCCGGTGGCTTTATCCTTCAGAATGGTCTTGACGCTTCCATCGGGGAGTTTTTCCTCTTTTACAAGGTAGTACTGGTCATTGTAATCATGCAGTTCCATGATCGGGTCCACCTGATCTTTCCCTCTCCAGTCCTCAAGTTCTACAGGTTCCCATTTTTTTGTTTTTGCGGACCGGTAGCAGGCATCCATAATGGCATTGACTACATAGCCGTCGTAGAAAGACTCCATGGGCGGGCTTTTTTGTTCAAAGTTGTCGATCATATCACCGAACATATGGAGATAGCCCAGTTCGATATTCTCATCCCCCACGGGAAATATCCACCCTGATTCAGTTTCTGCCTTCTCCGAAACGTACCCTCCTCTTCCCGGGGCTGAAAACATATCAAAACCCGTACGAAGAAAGTTGTTGATCCAGATGGTACCGTCAGTGCCGGCTACCTCATCACGAAGGTCCAGCCCACCGCGGAATGACCAGCTTACCTCAAATTGGGCAATGGCTCCGGTTGCATATTTTATCAGCCCAATGGCATTGTCTTCGGCAGCAATGGGTTTTACAAGGGTATCAGCCCAGCACATGGCCTCTACCGGCCGCACATCCTTACCTATATAGTTCCGGGCGATCTCAATGCAGTGGCAGGCCAAATCTACTATGGCGCCACCTCCTGCCAACTCAATATTCCAAAACCAGTCACTGTGTGGTCCGGGATGTGTTTCACGACTACGGGCCCAGGTCACTTTGCCTATGGCCCCGTTACGGACTGACTCCAGTGCTTTCAGTGTTTTGGGAGTATAGGCCAGATCCTCGAGGTAGCCATTGAATATGCCTGCCTGCTCCACTATATCGAGCATCTCCTTAGCTTCCTGTGCATTGCGACCCAGAGGCTTGGTACATAGCACGCCCTTCCCCGCCTGCACACATAGTTCGATAGCTTCCCTGTGCAAATGATTGGGTAGCCCAATGACTACAAGATCCACTTCCGGGCTCTGTACAGCTTTTGCCATATCGGTAGTATATTCCGGCACATTATATTGCTCACAGAATCTTCGTAGATTTTCTTCGTTACGGCTGTATGCTATTACTGCTTCATCTCTACTGCGGTATTTCTGTAAGGCGTTTGTATAAAAACCAGCGATAAATCCCGAGCCGAGCATTGCTATTTTTGCCATTGAGAATGGGGTTAGTGAAGAGTTTTTTAAAAGACATGGTCAATACCTAACGTCCTTCTAATTTAATTTATTTTTTGGCAATACCCATCACCAGAGCCGCAGCACATGACTTTCTTTTCACCGCTGAGAATACGCTCAAGACGCGGAGGGAAACATCAAAAAATCATTGCATCATATATTCTTAAATCTCACATTACGACTCCGTGTCTCCGCGGTGAAAAAACCATTCAATCGCCGGTGAACGTACCCAAATCCGCTGGTTTTGAAAATGCAGGGTCGTTGAGTAATTCGTAATCAGTGAACGTTTTCAAAAATGCTATCAGGTCCTTTTTCTGTTCTGCATTAAGGTGTACCCCGCCCTGACCCGCCGCTTTCATCAGCGGATGAATATAGTCTGAATCGATCAATCCTTCGGAATAAAAATCCACCACCTCCTCCAGTGTTTTGAACCTGCCATCGTGCATGTAGGGGGCCGTGATCTCACAATTAACCAAAGAAGGGGCCCTGAAGGCGCCCATATCCCATACTTTACCGGTCACCGAGTACCGGTCTCCCATTCCATCAAAAACAGAGTCTTTTGCGTTGTTGTAAAACTGATGGGTAGTAAGCAGCGTTCCGCCATGGCAATGGAAGCAATCCGCTGTTTCTGAAAAGAACAGATCATACCCTCGTTTCTCGGCGGGGGACAGTTCTGCTTCTCCCCTTGTCCATTTATGATATTTGGAGCGGTAGGAAATGATCGTTCTGGTGTATTGCGCAATGGCCTTGCTTATTCTTTCCAGGGTCACTTCCGGCGAGCCCCAGGCCGCCTCAAACATGGGTGGATACAGAGGGATATTGCTGATCGTTTCTACCGTTTTGTCAAGACTGCCATTGATCTCATGGGGAGCAACTATGGCCATCCATACAAATGATTCAATACTTTTACCATGAAACTCCGGCAGAGGAGGCACACCATAATCAGTACTGCCCAACTGTTCGTTACTTTCATGAACCCTTCCGTTCCACAAATAGCCGTTATGGTTGTAGATGAGGTTAACAGTAGGCAGCATAAAGTGAGGTGTAGGTTTCCCATGAGGATATTGCTCATTTGGGATCCCCACTGGTTGCTCTCCCTTGAACTTAGGATGATCTATCCCTGCCTCAAAACCTTTTTCCTGGATGTGGCATGTGGCACAGCTCATCAGCGAATCAGGGTGCAGCCTCCCTGAAAGCCTGCCGTCATGAAAAAGGTAGCGTCCCAGTTTAACGCCTTCCTCAGTGAGCGGATTATCTTCCGGTATGTTAAGGTTACCCGGGAAGCCCTCGATTTCAGGAAGATCGTATGGTGTAGGTACGTGCCTTGGATCGTCATCATTATCAAAACAGGATACCATCACCGAAAAAACAAACAGCGTCGCCGCCAAACTTATCCATATACCAGACCTTTTCATAGCTACCGGTTATTGTTCGTTGTCGATGCTTTTGATCGTTCCCACGGAAAAGACATTATTGCCGTTCTCTTTGGCGATTTGCTGCGCTGCCTGATTGTTCATAATACCGGCGCCCTGCTCATCAAAGTCATACTCATGAGGGTTGGTAAACCAGTTTTCCACATTCATTACAATGACGACCTCCTTGGTCTCGCCATCTGCAAAGTCAAAGGAAGAATCAGGAAGCATGGTTTCAAACCAGTTCTGGACGAATATGGTATTCCCCTGATTGTCTTTTTTCGGAGCCACTCCCAGATGAAAGTTGAATGCTGTCCTGTTCTGCTCCTGGTCACGCCAGAAGCCGTTCAGTTTCATGTAGTGATACCCGCCATTTTCTCCACCAAGGTGAATGGGCCATTCCATGAGCGATTCCGGGGGATCTGTAAAGTAATTCCGTGTGTTTTTAGGTCCTTTAATACCAAATGTTATGGCTATACCCGTATAATCACCGGCTGAAATAATGTCTTTCTTTTCCCAGGTTAAAGTCGCCGGGATATTGGTGTCTACATAATGAACAAAGTCTCCGGAGGTATCCAACAATCTCGAAGACCCGTTTTCTTTATGGAGTGTGATATCCGAAACAAACCACTGGATCTCTGTTACCTCAAAAGGATTGCCGGCTGCATTCACATACCGCATGTCATTCAGTGCCAACTGCTGTCCCGATATCCGGTGTTCAAATTTAATCACCAGTTTACCACCGGCCGGTTCGGGGATATCGTCATCGTCATCGCTGCATGACACAACCAGAAACAACGCCAATGCCAACCCCATAAATGAAAATGTCATAAAAAACCACCTGATTAACCATCTTTTCCTGCTGGATCTCATTGCTTATATCAGTTTAAAATTCACATAAGTTTCCCTTGTCAAAATATATTTGTTGTGTGAATTTGTACCGTTCTGTATGAAAAGGCGATGACCTCCATCATGGGGAGAGATGATTACTTACATGCCCTCCTGGGGAACTTTCGGAGAACTGTGACTTGCATATACTCACAAAAAGGCTAATTCTATTTAGTCCTTACCTAAAACGTCAAAATAATTTGATACGATACGGTTTTAATCTCTACATGGACCATTGACGAGCGTCAATTTAAAGTGTAAATTAGGTATCCGGCAGATGAGTTGGTTCACTAAGACATCAAAAAAATGGGCAAACACTAACAGTTGAATCAATTGAGTTGGATAGAACCTCAGTCAGGTATTCAGTCGGCGATAAGATCAATTCAGATGATAAACTCATTCTTTTATAGGTCCTTCGCCAACCTGGATCAGGATCTTATTCAAGAGTTTTTTTGAGAAATATCTTTTATTCTCTATCCATTTTTCAAAAGAGGGTTTTAAATCATTTATCAGTCCCATCTGTTTTGCACTTAACAACAAACCAATAGAGCCTATACAATTTACTTCAAAGGATTCAGCTATGATACGCGCCTTATTGTCATCAATCAAGAGGTAGTCTGCATTTAATTCTTCATAGAGAATGACTGATTCAGACTCGCCGTAATCCATAATCACTGATAAATGGTTTTTGGATTTGATCCTGACCACTTTGTTTTTAAAACCGGAAAGTAAACTTTTGTCAAATTCAGGGTTTTCATATTCCTGAAGCTCCTCCCAAACGGCACTGGCAATATAAAAATCCCCAAATACTTTTTCGATTAGGTCAACATGATTTATAAGCCCAAGGGATATTAGTGCACCAGTGTCAGCAATAATGAGTTTCATCTACTGCCGATCATGTAGCTTCCTGGCATCAGATATGATTTGATCCTCGTCCAGGCGAGAAACCGGAATTTTACTTTTCGCCAGAGCCTTCTCGAATTCGTACCGGGTTAATCCAGAAAGTTGAACAGCTTTGCCAAAGGTCAATTTCCCTTCATGAAATAGCATCAGGGCTATTGACGCCTGAAAATGTGACTTCAATTCCTGTTCAGATTCATTTAGTGCAATTAACAAATCTGATGGTATATCTACCGGTATCGATATAGTTCTCATACTTCGATTTTCACCAAATATACACACTTTTGATCGATGTCAATTTTACATCCCCTTCTCAACTTTCATCACCCGAAAATTTTCATAGCCCAGTTGTGTCAGCAGCATCCATGTTTCATGAGCCACAACAGGATCGTGCGCCAAAATGACTTTAACGGCTTCCGAAACAAACAACTCCTTGAATTCTTTATCCAATATACTGGAGACCGGTACATTCAGGGCTCCCTTCATAGGTGCAATGGCCACTTCCTCCGGTTTACTAAGGTTTACTCATCTGCCACAAGCTTCTCTATCTCATGACTGATCCACACTCCCGGTTCACCCAGCCGGTCAAATACAACCCATGATTTGGGTAAATAGGAACTGTTTACTTTCCAATACCCGTTTTTCTGTCTTTTGGATCCAAGATACTCCTTGGCCGGTAAGCACCGGGGGTCCGTGTGAAGGTTATTATCCATAATTAGTCTTAAGATCTCAATAATGTTCGTTTTGTAGGTAAAAGGATAGGTAAGTTTCATAATATCCTTTGTCACCGGTTCATCTTTCGATCTTCGCTTAAAAATACTATGACTAAGAATGTACTCCAGTCCTGTGCTTAATTTCTGTTCCAATTGATCATTCTGCTGATAATGATCGCTGTGTTTGTAGTCCGAAAGGGCGATCATGGCTTTTACTACACCAATGTAGCAGGGTGTTGCCTTCATACAACCCCCGTACTTCAGAATCCCTGGACCATTCCAGTTTGTTTTTTGTCCGCGCTCCACGTTTTGATAGTCAAGGATCCATCTGATACCTTTTGTAACGCATTCCTTTTCAGGATACTGCATACGAAGTAAAACACTGGTGATCATAGAGTTGTAACAGGACAGGATATCATTGCTTTTACCGGTGATGGAAAAGCCATCTCCGCACCATGACATCTTTACCAGTTGTGACAGCCAGGTCTGTACTTTTTCAAGCTTGCAGGTCCACGGTATTTCAGCCAGTTCAGTGAGACGATGGAGCAGGTTCAGTACGTTGAGCTCAAAATCAGCCAACAGTTCCTTTACTAATTCTGAGTTATCAAGGTATTTCCTGGCCTCATTGAGATCACTAATATGACCGGCGTCATGTTGTTGTTTCAGCAGAAATGCCTTGTCCAAAGATGTTTGATTTATGCTCAGAGCTAAGATAAAATCCCGGGTATAATCCGGCAAGAATAAGTTTTACAATAATAGCTTCTTAACCCTTGATCTTTCCCTGATATAAATCCCAAATCGGAAAGATCAAATCATAATCATTCCAATTCAAATTTCCATCTACTATCTCGTATGTATTGAATACTTTCTCGTCCAGATATTTTTTTATTGAAGGGTGAGCGGATTCGGTTAAAAAAGGTTTAAAATCAACCAATCTCTCTGTTCCATCATCAAATTTTATCCTCATGGCAAAATCACCAAGATACTTCACGTCTGAGACCTTGACGGACCGTAGATCGTTTTCTTTATAATCAACCAGAATATTCATTTAATCCTCCTTGTTATTTTCTCAAACGTTACATTCTTGTGATAGATAAAATAATCCACCCATTTTTCAACAATTATATCAGCATACTCATTCAGAAAAATTTCAAAATCCTTTAATTCTTTTCCTTTCAGAGGTTTTGCTCCTTTTGTCGATGTTATTTTTATCTCCGTTATTACACCGTTTGAGATTAAAAACTCTGCCTTGCTTTCAAATTCTCCTTTTTTAGCATGTACGTGTATTGGTTCATGTTCATTGGAATAAAAGAATATGATGATTCCCAGGTATTCGAATATTTTCGGCATCGGATCCTTTTAATCAAAAATAACAAAATTAGGGATAACGATTGGTAATAATGAACTTCAGACAATACACTGGGATATATAACAAAAAACTTCCAGGTTACACCCCAAACTCTTTTTCCCATCTCACACAAATTAAAAATCTAATGCTTAATTTGGGTCGAATTCATCAAACCGATTCCCATGACCATCAAACCTTCGTCACTCAGTGTATTGATCCTCTGTTGTACACTGATCCTTTCCTTTACAGGGTGCAAAAAAGAAAAAAAAGTCCGGGATATTGACCCCGCTTTCAGCCAGTACATCCTAAGCTTTACCTCTGGTTATATCTCCAAAAAATCGGAGCTTACCATCCGGCTCACACAGGCCAGCAAAAAATTTACCGAGCCCAATGGTTTGATCCAGGAGGATCTGTTTGACTTCTCGCCCTCGGTGGAGGGACAGGCTTCATGGGTAGATAATCAGACCATTGTTTTCCAGCCCGGTGAACTACTGAAGTCGGGGACACAATATGATGTCACCTTCGCGCTGGGCAATGTGCTGGATGTAGAGTCCCAATTTGAAGAATTTGACTATCAGGTGCAAACGCCGGCACAGTCCTTTGAAGTAAAGGTGGAAGGCACCAAACTGTACAATGAAAATGATCTCATGTGGAATAACCTTGAGGGCAACATTCTGGCTGTGGATTATTTATCCGAAGAAGAAGCTGTGACCCTGCTATATGCCGAACAAGGCAACCGACGTCTGAAGATCCGATGGACACATGACGCATCAGGTAAATCCCATCGTTTTGTAGTAGACAGTGTAGAGAGAAAAGAGGCTGCTGAAAAGGTCCTGCTGGAGTGGTCGGGAGAAGACATCGGGGTAGACGTAAGCGGAAATACGGAATACGAGATCCCCTCGTTGAGTGATTTCAAAATGATGAGTACCAGTATTGTTCAGTCTCCCGAGCAGTACGTGCTGGTCCGGTTCTCTGATCCGCTCAGGAAGAATCAGGATCTTGAGGGGCTTATACGGTTGCAGGATGCTTCCAACCTGCGGTATGTCATTAATGAAAATGAAGTGAAGATTTACACCGGCCGCCGGCAAAAGGGAAATAAATTCCTCTACCTCGAGCGAGGCATAAAAAACGTGGCAGGAAGCAATCTTGGCAAAGCGGAAAAAATAGAGCTGGAGTTCGTGGAAGTGAAACCTGCTGTAAGGCTTTCCGGAAACGGGGTCATTCTGCCCGGTACGGATGGTATGGTATTCCCCTTTGAAGCTGTTAACCTGAATGCCGTGGATGTGAAGATCGTAAAGATCTATGAAAACAATATCCGGCAGTTCCTTCAGGTCAATCGCCTGAACGGCACCTCGCAACTCACACGTGTGGGCAGGCCTGTTCTAAAAAAGAAAATAAACCTGACCTCCAACAGCCCTATTGACTATGGGATATGGAACAACTTTACACTGGACCTGGCCGACCTGATCAATGAGGAGCCCGGGGCCATCTACCGGGTGGAGCTCGGTTTCCGTAAGGCCTATTCTCTTTACAGCTGTGAAGGAGAAAGTGAAGAGGATGACGCTTCCGGTACTGAAGAGAGCTGGGACGATTACGAGAACCTGGAAAGCTCACAATGGGACTATTATGAAGACTACTATTACGATGATTACGGATATGGCTATGACTACGACTGGAGCCAGCGCGATAACCCCTGCAACAAAGCCTACTACCGGCAGAACAGAAAGGTAAGCCGCAACATCCTCGCCTCTAACATAGGCCTGATCGCCAAGGGAGGTAAAGACAAAAAGATACTGGTGACCGCCACAGATATACGTACTACGGAAGCACTGTCGGGTATCAGTGTTGAGGTGTACAACTTTCAGAATCAGCTCATCACCACCGGCTCCACTGATCAGCGTGGCATGCTGGAGGTAGATCTTGAGAGCAAGCCCTTTCTGCTGATCGCCCGTAATGGCTCTGAAAGGGCTTATCTGAAGCTGGACGACGGTTCTTCCCTATCGCTCAGTCAGTTTGATGTAAGCGGCCAGACGGTACAAAACGGTATCAAAGGATATATATACGGTGAAAGAGGCGTCTGGCGGCCGGGTGATACGCTGTTTCTTAATCTGGTACTGGAAGACAAGGCCAGACTACTGCCCAAAGGGCACCCGGTTATCTTCGAAATGACCAATCCAATGGGGCAGATCACCCACCGCATGATAAAGAATACAGGACTCAACGGTTTCTTTAACTTCACGGTCACCACCGAGCCGGAAGCTCCCACTGGCAACTGGACGGTAAAGGTCAGAGTGGGAGGCGCCACGTTTACCAAAATTGTGAAAATTGAAGCCATAAAGCCCAACCGTCTGAAGGTGAAGATGGACTTTGGTGTGGATATGCTTTCCGTCGATCAGCCGGATGTAATGGGAGAAATGAAGGTGACATGGCTGCACGGCGCCGTAGCCCGGAATCTCAGGGCCAAAGTGGCCGTTACCCTCACACAAGGTAATACCTCTTTCGACCGGTACCCCGACTATATCTTTACCGACCCGGCCCGGCGATTCTCCGCTGATGAACAGGTACTCTTTGACAGCAAGATCGATAACAACGGTATGGCCATTGTATCCTCCAATATCACTGTTAACGATGCGGCTCCAGGAATGCTGAAAGCCAACTTTGTCACCCGTGTATTTGAAGAGAGCGGGGATTTCAGTATCGACAGGTTTTCCATCCCCTACTCTCCCTATGATACATATCTGGGTGTTAAAACACCGGAAGGAGACCGCCGCGGTATGCTGCTCACGGATACGCTGCACACTATTGAACTGGTATCTGTGGATCCGGAGGGACGGTCGGTGAGTGTCAATGATCTGGATGTCAGTGTCTACAAACTCCGCTGGCGATGGTGGTGGGATTCCTCCGAAGAATACCTGGCCAATTACGTGGGCAGCTCCTATAAAAACTGGTTGCAAAAATTCAAGGCCAAAACGGTAAATGGTAAGGGCTCCTTTGCCTTTAAGGTCGAATACCCGGACTGGGGAAGATATATGATCCGTGTTACCGACCGTAAAAGCGGGCACAGTACGGGCAAGATCGTATATGTGGACTGGCCAGGCTGGGCCGGCAGAGGCCAACGGGAAAACCCTGGCGGTGCCTCCATGCTGTCCTTCTCCTCCGACAAGGAAAAGTACACGGTAGGAGAAACAGCAAAAATATCCATCCCCTCCAGTGGAAAAGGCCGGGCATTACTCACTGTGGAGTCTGGCTCAAAGATACTGAACGCCAGTTGGCTACAGGTGGATACCGATGAGGTCACCCATAGCATACCTATCACACCTGATATGGCTCCGAATGCATATGTTAGCGTAACGATGCTGCAACCGCATGTTCATGAGAATAATCTGCCTATACGCCTGTATGGTGTAATTCCGCTATCTGTAGAAGACCCCGACACTCATCTGGAGCCTGTGATCACTATGCCGGATGAGTTGGCGCCTGAAACAAAGGTGACCCTTAAAATTGAAGAAAAACAAGGAAAACCCATGACCTATACCGTGGCCGTTGTGGATGAAGGCCTACTGGACCTCACACGCTTCCAAACACCTGATCCTCATCCTGTTTTCTATGCTCGGGAAGCATTGGGTGTAAAAACATGGGACCTTTACGATCACGTGATCGGTGCGTACGGCGGGAAGCTGGAGCGACTGCTGAGTATAGGGGGTGACGAAGAGCTGGAAGGGGGTGAAAAAGAAAAAGTGAATCGCTTTAAGCCCATGGTGCGGTTTTTAGGCCCCTATACACTAGGCAGTGGTGATAAAAATGAACATACCATTGATATTCCCAATTATATCGGTTCCGTACGCACCATGGTAATCGCGGGTCAGGACGGTGCCTATGGCCATACTGAAAAAACCACCCCTGTAAAAAAACCGCTGATGGTACTGGCCACCCTCCCCAGAGTGCTGGGTCCGGAAGAGACGGTAAAGCTGCCCGTTACAGTGTTCGCTATGGATGAGAAGATCAGGGATGTACAGATAAGGGTGGAAGCCAACGATCTTTTCAAAAAAGGATTTACCGCTACCAAAACCCTACGTTTCGACCAGACCGGTGATCAGGTGATAAACTTTGAACTGGAGGTGGCTTCCGGCATAGGCAAAGGAGAGGTGACCGTGACTGTCAGCAGTGGTCGTGAAAAGGCTACCTACGATATCGAACTGGAGGTTCGCAACCCCAACCCGGTCACGACCGACTTTGTGGAAGCTGTAATAGATGCCGGAAGCGCTTCGACGCTGAACTATGAGTTATTCGGTGTGGACGGCACCAACACAGCTACCCTTGAGCTGTCCAACATCCCTCCCATTGACTTTGAACGGAGATTGAAATTCCTCATAGCCTACCCCCATGGATGTATCGAACAAACCACCTCCCAGGCTTTTCCTCAGCTCTATATCAACAACGTGATGGAGGTGGACAGTCGTGTGGAAACGCGTATGTCCGATAACGTAAAGGCTGCCCTGAGAAGGCTCAATTCTTTTCAGTACAATGACGGTGGCTTCAGCTACTGGCCCAATGGTACCCGTTCCAGTGACTGGGCCACCAGCTACGCAGGGCACTTTATGCTGGAGGCCGAAACCAGAGGATTTACATTACCTGCAGGCATGAAAGACAAATGGATACAGTACCAAAGACGCACCGCGCGGAATTACAGTCCTACGGTCACCACTGACTCAAGAGGAAACCATGTGAACCATCGCTATGATTTTGCCCAGGTCTATCGTTTGTATACACTTGCGCTGGCCGGTAAGCCAGAGATGGGTGCCATGAACCGTCTGAAAGCAGATAACAAGCTGGGCGCTACAGGCATCTGGCGCCTGGCTCTGACCTACCACCTGGCCGGTCAGCCAGAGGTAGCCCGGCAAATGATCGCCGATATCAATACCTATGTGCCGACCAAAGGAAACGACAGCTACACATACGGTTCCGTGGATCGGGATAATGCCATGATCCTGGAAGCCATGAGCGTCATGGATAGACGGCAGGAGGCGATCACGCTGGTTAAACAAATATCTGAAGTTCTGTCCGGCAGAAGGTGGTTGAGTACACAATCCACAGCCTACTGTCTGCTGGCAATGGTGAAGTTTGCCGGCGAAGAAGGCACCTCCGAGGCCATGAAATTCAGCTATGACATCAACGGGAAAAAAGACAATATGACTTCCACATTACCTCTGAAAATTATCGATGTGGATGCATCAGGGGACAAAGCCGGCATAGTAACCATTGCCAATGAAGGTGAGGGTGTACTTTTTGCAAGAATGGCTATTTCCGGTATACCGCCTATGGGCAATGAAACATCTGAAGAAAAGAACCTGCAGATGAGTGTAACCTACAAGCATATGAACGGAGGTACGATAGATCCTTCGAAAATAGAGCAGGGGACCGATTTCATGGCTGAAGTTACCATCAGTCACACCAACCCCAACATCCGGCTTCAGGATATGGCACTGAACCAGATCTTCCCTTCCGGCTGGGAGATCCTTAACACCCGAATGGATGGCACGGAATCCGCTCATATTGTGGACAGGCCCGACTACCAGGACATTCGGGACGACCGGGTGCTTACGTATTTTGATCTGAGCAGGTATTCGACCTACCGGGATAACGGACATACGAAAACATTCCGGATATTGCTGAATGCAGCCTACCTGGGCCGGTACTATTTGCCATCCGTATTGGCAGAGTCAATGTATGACAATGAGATATTCGCACGCAGGGCCGGTCAGTGGGTAGAGGTGGTCAGGCCGGGGGAATAAGTGTTTGTGTTGATTGTTGACGGTGGCTGGTTGATCGTTGAATGCTATTAATGTGGCCGGACGGTAGTTCTCCATGAAATACCAGGCCCGTTTTCCGGAAAAGGCGGTTTTTTATGGAGAGCAGATATACATATCGCACTCGTAAGGAACGTTATTACGGTAAAAATGAAACTATTCATCCTTGCTTTTACAATAGTTATCCCATTAAAATCACTGGCTCAGGATCACGGGTTTATTAAGTTTAATAGAGATAAAGAACTCCGGTTCAACAACAACATAGAAACATTTTCCCGCGAATTAAGCGGGAAAATGATCGTTTTCCTGGGTGACATAATTCATGGAGAGGCTAATATAGATTCGCTTCGTGCTGTTGTGATCGACTATTTGATCAGGGAACATGATTTTAACACGCTGGCTTTTGAAAGTGGTATCTATGATCTTCATATAGCTGATAAAGAGATAAATAAAGGCCAGAATGTGAATTCAGTCCTTTCCGAAAGCATCTACAGTGTATGGTCAGGCCCGTCCCTTCAGCCCCTGATCGATATCATTGATAAAAACAAACAGCAAATAAAACTAATCGGATTTGATCCCAAGCTTTCAGGAATACACTATGCAGATATTGATCTGGAGCTTTACGAACTTCTTAAGGGGACTGGTATAACCCCTGATTCCAGTGTGATCACTGCATTTGCCGATATTTGTGAAGCTCTGACATTATGGGAGGTCTCCAACCTTGAGCCGGATCATTTCAATACCATCTTTGAAGAAGTGAAGGGCCTTCTGGATCAGGCGGCAGAAGGAGCAGGAAAAACAGATGAATTACGGATATGGCTACAGGTATTGAGGAACATAAAAGGACTCTACCATTACCTGAAAATCGAGGGGATAGCAGACCAGTCTGAAAATAGCTGGAAACCCGAAATGGCCAATACGCGCGACAGCTTAATGGCGACTAATCTTAAGTTCTATATGCAGTTATTTCCACAGTCTAAAATTATTTGCTGGGGAGCTTCAGGTCATTTTGCGAGGTCATTGGATCATTTAAAAGCTCCGGACATCCAAAAATTCAGGCCTATGGGTTCCTACTTTGGAAATGAAGCTCTTAGTATTGGTGCTATGGGCTACAGTGGTGAATATGGGTGGACAGGAAATTTGTACCCTATGCCGGACCTGCCTGAAAACAGTGTTGAATTCAAACTATCTCAGATCATTGATAACGCCGCTCTTGTGAGTTTAGATGGGTTTAAAAATGAAGGGCCGTTGTTTTCATCGGTTTTTGTTGAAGCAGATCCAATTGCAGGGGACTGGTCAACCGTATTTGATTGGGTCATCTTTTCAAAAGAGATCTCTCCAAAGACAGGGGTTGCCATCATAAATGATAAGAGCCATGAAGCCGGGGATACCCGTACTGACGAAAAACCTGATATTGCGCTTCCATTGCTCAGGGAAAAACAGGTTTTGGTATTACGTGGAAAAGGAGTAATGGTTGAAGGGCAGGTGTTAAATGCATCCGGTGAGCCTGTGCCCTTTAGCTCTCTGTTCCTTAAAGGCTTACCCTATGGTACAGTTTGCAATGAAAAGGGTCAGTTCTTCATCAGAATTCCAAATTCAGGATCAGATACACTCACTGTCTCAAATGTAGCATATAAGATAAAAGAGCTTCCACTTCAGAACATTGATGCAAACAACTTTCTAACCATTATACTGGATGAAAAAACGGTCACACTTCCGGAAATCATTATTTCCGATAAAAAAAGTACAGCATTGGGAATACTGAATGAATCTATTGAAAGAATAGGTGAAAACTTTTATCAGGGTCCCTTTTCAAACCTGGTGCTCCAAAAAAGCATACTCCTTGATTCCGTTAATAAAACTCCTGCTTCAATTCAGTGGCTGGCTAAAATTTACGTTCCCAACGGCTATAGTAGTAACAGGTATGAGCCTAACTGGAAACTGATACAGGCCAGAAAAGGCACTTACCGGGATCTCGGTCAAAGATTTATTTACAAACCCTACAAACCTACAATTTATGATTTCATTGGGATCAGCCTTGCTGATCGTATATTATACCACGATAATAGCTTTCTCGACATCAGAAGGCATAAACATTTTTCCTTCCATCTTGAGGATATAGTCACCATCAGCAATAAACAGCTTTACAAGATCAGCTTTATATGTAACAGAATTGGGCCCAAAACTTCGGTTTATCATGCCAGAGATGCGAAAATCTTCAGAGGAAACATATTTATCAATACCGAGGATTTCGCGATTTTAAAGATCGAATCTGAAATTGTCTGGGATATTGATGATCTTCCCCTGAAGAAACATAATGAACCGGACCCACAGCAGCAGACACTTATTTTCAGAACCACGGTTGAATATGAGAAAATCAACGGGTATTATTTTCAAACCTATGCATCCAGATTTGAAAACTATGTTGAATTCGGATTCAGGGAATACTTCCACACCGCTCACGTGTTAGGTGAAATAAATGATTTTCAAGGTAGTATTGAGGTTGAAAACAGCAATACACCAGCAGATTGGGCAGAAATAATTAAAATAATGGAAAGTAACTAAAATGGTTTTGTAGGGTTGATTGGTTATTGCAACATGAGAAACTTCTATATTAAAGTCAGCAAACTCACCGGGTTTGATTGGTTGATATCCGTTTCATAGGCACGGCCATAAAAAGTATCAAAGGGTAGCAACATCCCGATGAAAAAGATCAAAAAAAAATCGATCCGCTGGTTTCTTATCTCCGCACTGGGACTTATACTGGTATCACGTTTTATTCTGCCTGATCCTGCCTTTGACACGCCTACAGCCACTGTACTTGAAGCTCAGAATGGTGAGCTGCTTGGGGCACGCATAGCGGCTGACGGGCAGTGGAGATTCCCGGCCGGTGATTCAATACCTGTCAATTTTGAAATATGTTTACTCAATTTTGAAGACCAGTACTTCTATTATCACCCCGGCATCAATCCGGCTTCCCTGTTACGTGCGCTAAAGGTCAATATATCTGAAGGAAGGATCGTACAGGGTGGAAGTACCATCACCCTTCAGGTGGCACGTTTGTTACGGAATGGAAAACCGCGTACCTGGTACCAAAAGCTGATAGAAACATTTATTGCTATCCACCTGGAGATCAACTTCAGCAAAGAGGAAATACTGGCCATGTATATTGCAAACGCTCCCCTGGGCGGAAATGTCGTCGGGCTGGAGGCAGCTTCATGGCGTTATTTTGGACGCTCATCCTACAACCTTTCATGGGCTGAATACGCTGTACTGGCTGTATTACCCAATGCGCCTTCCCTGCTTTATCCGGGCAAAAACTCCGATCAGCTCAGACAAAAACGGGATCGTCTACTGGATAAATTACTGGTCAAAGGGGTTATTGATGAGCAGACCCACAGACTTTCAAAACTGGAACCGCTGCCTGACCGGCCG
>LYSV01000064.1 GCA_001657315.1 Flammeovirgaceae bacterium BBD 1991-12
TTGAACATGGATTTCATAGTGAAGTAATTGTATGAATAGGGAGTTTCATTAAAATCTCCACATACGATCACGGGGTAGGGGCATTCCCTAACATGTGCAAGCAGCTTTTCAATTTCCCCGGCCCTTACTATGGCTCCGTATCGCAGCTTGTTAATGATTATTTTCATGGTGCCCGGGAGTTTATCGGTATCACGGTCCCGATATCTTTGCAACTCCAACCGCATGGATTTCAGATGCACGTTGTAGATCCTTACGGTATCCTTCCCAATAGTTACGTCGGCATATATGATGTTGTTCACCGTGGTATTTTCAGGATTCACCATCCCTCTGGATACAATAGGATACTTACTGAAAATGGCCAGACCCGGGTTATGGATCTGATTGATCTGAAAATTATAGTGATAGTAGCCACGGTCTTTTAACTGCTGAAGTACATCCAGCTTTGGATAGTGGGCATTGTAGCTGAACTCCTGAATGCATTTGATATCGGATGAATCCTGCGTTACCCAATCGATCGTCTCCCTTGAGAATTTGCCATAAGTTTCAAACTTTCTGAATAATTTGGCATTGAAGCTCATCAGCGTGAACTGTTTCTCAGCAGTGTTTCCCGGATTACCGCCCAGGTTAAATGATATCCAGATAAACGGAGCAGCGCTTAATACACCTATCAGATGAAGCCAGTAACGTTTATTTTTAAAGGTCAAAAAAAGCAGAAAAAGAAAAAGGTTGACCAGAACGGCCAGAGGGATAGCATACCCCAGGATGGCTGCAGGCCAAAAGATCTGAGGGGGGACCTTCACACTCACATAGCAGCAAAGGCTCAAAAGGAGAATTGCCGGAGATATCAGACCCTTTCCAAATCTTTTTTTTACCACACCAGGTCCTGTTAAGCTTTGAAAGATTTTTTTAATGCCATAACATATCCCAGATGGAGACTCTCATGGATATTGTTGAATATGATCGCGTCCTCAACAGTTCTGAGGGTTATGTTATAGCTTGTGCGGTATTCCCTGAAAGAAGTGAACAGAGCCGATGAATAGTCCTTTTCGATACGGTTTACCAGGGAGAGCATGTTTGCCTTGATGAATTTGATCTCATCCTGCTCAATAAACCTTCCGGGTTTGGTCCCTTTCCTGTACCGGTCAGTAAAATCCTTCTCAAGATATCCTTCCAGCCCTGATAACCTGTAAATAAGCCCCTGATGGGTGGTGATGACATGGCCGGCATGCCAGATGATGTTGTTGGAAAACCCTTCGGGGATCTCATTCAACCGGTCAGGGTCAAGGCGGTCCATAATACCCAGAAGGTTATTTCTGGTCACCCGGAGGTGTTCAAAGTGCACATCCATAAAAGAGTCTTTACCGCAAATAAAAGGAATAATATCCTTCCCGGCCTTGTTTGTTCACACCTTCAATGATGACCCTGCCGCGGATCCTTTCAAGGATCTCCACCAGTTTTTTGGGATCTTTTATGGCATTTCTGTTGATATCGGTGATCACAAAATCTTCTCTTATGCCTATCCTTTTGATCAAACCGTTCCCGATATTGAACACTCTTACACCATAATCTATATTGAGCAGATCCCGTTCTACCTTCGGAACGGTTTCGAACTGAGCCCCCAGTGCTTCGGAGGTATAGATCTCACGCTTCAGAATACTTGTAGTGCCCTCCCGGTTGGTGAGTGTCATACGGGTAGTATAGTTTTTACCATTTCGCTGATAAGCTACGGTTATTTCATCACCTGGCGAATGGTAGCTCAGCTCTTCCTCAAACTGGCTCCTGCTGTCGATGACATTATTTCCTATCCTTAAAATGATATCCCCTTCTTTCATTCCGGCTTTAGCCGCTGCGCCGTCTTCCTGTACATAAGACAATAGCACACCGGATATATCGTCAGTGTCCACCTTCAGGTCCAGTCTTTCAGCCACAGAGGCATCATAATCCGATACATCCCCTCCAAAAAAGGCCTTTTGTACCTCCCCGTATTCGATAAGATCGCCCACGATCTTTTTGACGATATCGATGGGTACTGCGAAACCGTAGCCCGCATACGAGCCTGTGCGGGAAAGAATGGCCGTGTTGATCCCAACCAGCTCTCCGTTCTTGTTGACCAGCGCTCCTCCACTGTTACCTGGATTGATGGCTGCATCCGTCTGTATGAATGATTCGATAGGAAATTTGCCTTCCAGAATATTGATCTCACGACCCTTGGCGCTGACGATACCTGCAGTAACAGTGGAAGTGAGGTTAAAGGGGTTTCCCACGGCTATCACCCATTCACCTATGGCTACGTGCCGGCTGCTGCCGATCGGGATGGCGGGCAGGTTTTTTCCCTCGATCTTCAAGACCGCAAGATCTGTAGATGGATCCGTGCCTATCAGAGAGGCTTCATAGGTTTGCCGGTTATAATCCACCTCTATGCGGTCTGCATCCTGCACCACATGATTATTCGTAACTATATATCCGTCACTGGAGAAAATTACCCCTGAGCCGCTGCTCACCTGAGTTTGTGTGCCCGGGTTAATGTCAAAGAACCAATCCAGATAGCTCCGTCTGTAGTAACGCTCCGATATATTTTTAATATACACTACACTTTTTGTGCTCACCTCGGAAGCCAGCACAAAATCAGTGTTGGGCAGATCGCTGGCAGTTCTGCTCCTCTCCCTCGCAGGTTCCGGTCTGGTGATACCTGTATTTTCCGTTGTGTTTTTTACCAGCAGTGTAGAATCCACACGTTGCGGATGTTCGCCCCGTTGGTCGTCACTTATCTGTTGGAACGTGTAGGCCCCACCCAAACCTGCCAGAAAGCCTGTTACTACAATTTGGATCGTTCTTCGCATACTTCACTAAACTTTGATCATCAAATATAAAACGGTAATGATAAAAAGGAGTTTCCGAAATCCGGCTTATTGGTTATTAAAGGCTCTCAACTTCCCACTGGCATTCAACTTCCCATAACTTCCAGCTTCCAACTCCCAGCTTCCGACTTCTGACTTCCAGCTTCCGACTTCCAACTTCCAACTTCCAGCCTCCAACCTCCAACTTCCAACTTCTAATCCCTATTTTTGCCGCCATGGGATTTCGATCAGCACTCAGCAAACCCTTTGCGTCCTATATCCGGAGCCAGACGCTGAAATGGTCATCGCAGCCGGGGTACTATCAGCAAAAGATCCTTCAACACCTGGTCAACAGGGCAAAAGACACCGTCTTTGGCAGGGATCATGATTTTGCTGCAATCAAAAACTACGAAGATTTTAAAAAGAATGTTCCTGTCCGCGATTATGAGCAACTGACCCCATGGATCGACCAACTCGTAAAAGGACATGAAAATGTGCTTTGGCCCGGTAAACCGGAGTATTTTTCGAAAACCTCCGGCACTACCTCCGGTGTTAAGTACATTCCGGTCACCAAAGACTCGATTCCCAATCACATCAACAGCGCGCGTAATGCCTTGCTCAGCTATGTGCATGAAACTGGAAATTCAAAATTTCTGGACGGTAAGCTGATATTCCTCTCCGGCAGTCCTGAGCTG
Organism: Flammeovirgaceae bacterium BBD 1991-12; assembly: GCA_001657315.1. Classification (GTDB taxonomy): domain Bacteria; phylum Bacteroidota; class Bacteroidia; order Cytophagales; family Cyclobacteriaceae; genus Fulvivirga. The sequence continues at coordinate 3,533 of LYSV01000064.1, forward strand.
ACTGAAACGGCCGGAATAAAAACAGGCCGGCTCTCCGGTATAGTCAATCATCATGTGCCGGCCTACCTGAGGAATAATCAGATGCCCAGCTACACCACTAATTGCATAGAAGATTGGGAAAAAAAGCTGGATAAGATCATTGACGAGACCCTGCAGCAGGATATGACCCTCATATCCGGCATCCCTCCGTGGGTGCAGATGTATTTTGATAACATCATTGAACGCACAGGTAAAAAGATCTGCGAAGTATTTCCCAACTTCTCCCTGTTTGTGTACGGTGGTGTTAATTTCGAGCCCTACCGGGCAAAGCTGTTTGATTCAATAGGCAGAAGCGTTGATGCCATAGAAACCTATCCTGCCTCCGAAGGTTTTATCGCCTATCAGGACTCGCAGACAGAAGAAGGGCTGCTGATACTGCTGAACAGCGGTATTTTCTTTGAATTCATTCCTGCCGATGAATACTTTAACGAGGACCCTACCCGCCTGACCATTGAGGATGTGGAACTCGGGGTCAATTATGCGTTGATCATTAACAACAATGCCGGTCTGTGGGGTTACTCGATCGGTGATACGGTGAAGTTCGTCTCTAAGGATCCTTATCGCTTGCTGGTGACAGGCAGGATAAAACATTTTATTTCGGCTTTTGGTGAGCATGTGATCGGTGAGGAAGTGGAAAAGGCAATGAAATATTGCTGTGATCAGTTCCCTGAGACGGAGCTCGTGGAGTTTACTGTAGCCCCCAATGTCACTCCGGCGGAGGGATTACCCTTGCATGAGTGGTATGTAGAATTTGCCAGGCCACCCCAGGACTTGCCCGCTTTTGAAAAAGCCTTAGATTTGCAACTTCGGAAACTGAACATCTACTATGATGACCTTATCTCGGGAAACATTCTCAGAAGCCTGCAGATCATTCCCCTTAAGAAAAACGCATTCATTACTTACATGAAGTCACAGGGGAAATTAGGGGGACAAAATAAGGTGCCCAGGCTGTCGAATGACCGTCAAATTGCACAGGAACTTGAATTCAATAAAAAATGATCCACACAAGGCATTGCAGGCTCTTATTGCTTTTTTGTTCCAGCCTTCTTTTTTCATTGAAAGTGCCAGGTCAGTTTAAGAACTACAACACCGAAAATGAATACTGGTCTCCTGGTGCCATACAACTGATAGATAAAGAAACTATAGAAGGGGAATTGAACTACAATTTTGTGTCCCAGACTTTGCGGATCAGGAGATCCGATCAAATTGAAACTTTTAATGCCCGGGAAGTGCTTCTTTTCAATTTGATACAGGAAGACGGGAACAGAAAGACCTTTTATTCACTACCGTATAAAGATGAAGCGTTTGACAGGGAAAGACCTGTTTTTTTTTACGTTATTTATGAAGGGAAAGGAATAGCTCTTCTGTCCCGGAATGTATTGGAATTTAGAAACACTCAACTGTCCGATGATCCTGCTGCGGCATTTTACATTCTTCCTACCGCGAACAAGGTGGAGAGTATTAAAGAGGTCATCTATCTGGCGAATGCATTGGGTTCAATAAAACCTTATTTAGAGGGGAAAAAAAGTACGGATTTTAATTTCACCCCGACATATCGTTCCTATCCGACTGCCAGTTCGGACGGGAATTATAAACTGGAGCATGACGAAAAGAAATTTGAAGAAAGTCAACTTGAGAATAAGGTCAGGAAGTTCAAAGTAGTAGATAAGCGTCTGCTGTCTGAATCTCTGGGCAGCGATTTTTACAAGGTAGAAGACTTTATGAAGGAGAATAATGTTAAGTCGAACACAGTAGAAGGGCTTGTCCGGATCATGGATTATTATTCAGAAAACAAGGATCAATGAAGCCTGGGCAACGGAAAAATATAGCCATTCTTGGTTCCACCGGCTCAATAGGTACACAGGCCCTTGATGTGATCCGAACCCATTCTGATCATTTTGAGGTAGAGGTATTGACTGCAGGGAACAATGCTGACCTTTTAATAAAACAGGCTGACGAATTCCGGCCAAATGTAGTGGTTATTGGCAATGATGATCGCTATGATGAGGTCTTTCAGGCGCTGGATCCACTTGGGATAAAGGTATACAGTGGTGAAGATTCCATAGCCTCGGTAATGGAGATGGATACCATTGATCTGGTGCTTACTGCTCTGGTTGGGTATTGTGGGTTGAAGCCCACAATAAGGGCTGTGGAGACCGGCAAGCATATTGCCCTTGCCAACAAGGAAACTCTGGTAGTGGCCGGAGAGCTGATCACCCGTCTGGCCGGTGAAAAGGGGGTGAATATTTATCCGGTGGATTCGGAGCATTCGGCTATCTTCCAATGTATGGTAGGTGAATTCCACAATCCCATTGAAAAAATTATCCTCACCGCTTCCGGGGGTCCTTTCCGGGGGAAAAGCCGGGCAGACCTGGCCACCGCAACGCGAACCCAGGCCCTGAAACATCCCAACTGGGACATGGGTGCAAAGATCACCATTGATTCTGCCTCGTTAATGAACAAAGGGCTCGAAGTGATCGAGGCAAGGTGGCTCTTTGGACTGAATGCTGATCAGATCGAGGTGGTGGTACATCCACAGTCGATCATACATTCGATGGTGCAGTTTGAGGATGGGTCCATAAAAGCCCAGATGGGCCTGCCGGACATGAAGCTGCCTATCCAGTTTGCACTAACCTACCCGGAACGTTTTAAGTCCGATTTTCCGCGATTTGACTTTTCACAGTACCCGGCTCTTACATTTGAGCAACCTGATACCGAAACTTTTCGTAACCTTGCATTAGCGTTTGATGCCTTACGACAGGGAGGTAATATGCCGTGTGTTCTGAATGCGGCCAATGAGGTAGTCGTAGCCGAATTTCTGAAGGACCGGATAGGGTTTCTGGAAATGTCGGACGTAGTGGAACATTGCATGAAAAAAATTGCTTTTATAAAAGAGCCCTCCTACGAGGACTACGTACATACAGATAAGGAAACAAGAATTAAAGCATTGGAATCAATAAAATAAATGGAAGGATTAATAATGACGGCTCAGATCATCCTGAGCTTATCCATACTGGTGGGATTGCATGAGGCCGGCCACCTGATAGCCGCCAAAGTGTTTGGGATGCGTGTGGAGCAGTTTTCGATAGGTTTTCCCCCTAAGATCTTTAGCTTCAAATGGGGAGAAACCGAATACGCCCTCAGTGCCATACCACTCGGTGGATTCGTGAAAATTTCCGGAATGATCGATGAGTCGCTGGATACGGAGGCCATGAAGGAACCACCAAAAGATTATGAATTCCGGTCCAAACCGGCGTGGCAGAGATTGATCGTGATGCTGGGAGGGATCATCGTCAATGTGATCACCGGTGTGATCATTTTTATAGCACTCACCTATATTTTTGGGGACACTTATATTTCCAAGGATGCAGTAAATGCCAGGGGAGGTATAGTGGCCCATGAGCTGGCGCAGAGTATAGGATTGAAAACAGGGGATAAGATCGTAAAGATAAACGGTGAGGATTTTGACGACTTTCAGGATGTTATTGACGGGGAGGTTTTTCTTGCCGACAATGCTTCCTATACTGTAGAGCGTGAAGGTGAGCTGATCGATATACCCATTCCCGGTAACTTTATTGAAAACCTGAATGACGACAAGGCGATGGCCCGGTTTATTTTTCCCAGGCTTGAGTCCGTTGTAGGCGAGGTGGGTAAGAATACGCTTGCAGAAAGGATCGGTATACAGGCAGGGGATCAGATCATGGAGATCTCCGGAACACAGGTCACCTTTCAGGATGAAGTGATCAACAAACTGAAAGGTTTTGATGAAGACACCATCCATTTAAAGGTTAAGCGGGGTGAAGAAATGCTGAGCTTCACGGAGTACTTCAAAAACGACACCATCATTGGTTACCTGCCATTGGTGGATTTTGATGAAAGCATTATCAACTATGACCTGGGCAGGTCCGTTTCACTGGGTACACAGCGTGCCTTTGGTATTGTATTTCTGCAGATCAAGGCATTCGGCAAGATGTTCAGTGGTGAGTTGTCCTTTACCAAGTCATTATCCGGTCCTATTGGAATTGCCAAAGCCTATGGTGGAAACTGGAACTGGCAACGATTCTGGCGTATGACGGGTCTGCTGTCCATGGTACTGGCTTTCATGAACCTGCTGCCCATACCTGCTCTGGATGGTGGTCATGTGATGTTCCTGTCCTATGAGATGATATCAGGACATAAACCGTCCGATAACTTTCTGGAGACGGCTCAGAAGATCGGGATGGTCTTCCTGCTCCTGTTGATGGTTTTTATCATCTTCAATGATATTTTCAAGATAGAGTTTGTTAAGAAGCTGTTTGGTTTGAATTGAGCCGGTAAGTAGGTTTTTGGCCTGTCTTCCTGATTGAGTACCCGGCAGGTGCTGAAAAGATGAAGCATCCGGCTGTCGTGTGTGCGGTTATCCCTTGATCAGTTCTTGAATGGTGCGTGCTGTTTTGATGGCTTTTAGCCAATCCTCCTGACCGCCTTTCCAGTCGAGCCTTTGGATTTTGTCTACCATCATATTTTTCAGCTCATCAAATGTCATTTTTTCCCCCGTATCATGAAATATAAAGTGGCCCTTTTTAACGTTGAACAATGACTGCCACCAATTTATTTTTGATGCTGAGCGGTTAACGATCTTATAGACATTACCGGTACAATCGACAAATTTATGGCCGATAATATATTCCTGGATGAAGTTTTCGTCCTTCGTTTGATATTGATCATCGTCCAGAAATATCTCGTTCACCAATTCTCCGTTCCAGTCCGGTAAACTTATATTAAGTATGGGATATGAAATGGCCATATTGTAGTTCAGAAAAAGAACAGGATGCTAATAGGCTCCCTCATACATTTCCAATGTTCCGATGTGCTCATCGATCATATCACCCAGTCCCTTACCCTCTCCATTAACAAGGTAATTTACACCCATAGTGCCGAAATCAGCTATAAACCAAATTCCCGCTACAATGGCGCCTACTCCGGTGGTAGATGCTCCCAGCATAGCAGCGTTGATAGCGTGCGAAGGTTTTAGCTCACCTGAAAGTGCCACATCCGCCACGATCAGTACTCCACCTGCTTTGGTGAGTCTGCCTGCCCACTTCCTTGCACCTTTCACAGAATTTACCTGCTGATTTCTCCAATGTCTGGCGCCGGGATTATTCCAGCGTTTGGTTTGCCATCTCCATGCTGTTCCTCTTCCTTTGGTTTGGTGCCATACTTCGTTCCACTTGTAATATTTTCCTCCATAAACAAGGTAGGTGGACATACCTCCTACTGAGGTATTCACTCCCCACATGGAATAGTCCAGAACCGTGCCCACACTCTGCCAGTCAAAGTGAGTGTTTTCATCATCGTGTCCGAAACTAAAAGGCCCGGGTTCTGCCGGCCCTATGAACGGACCCTCACCCGTGAATTCTTCAGGACCAAACTCAGGATGGGTAAATACGGGTGGTGGCATGGAATAGGGTGGGTCTCCGTATTGTCCAAGGTTCCTGGCCAGATCGGTCAGACTGTCAGGGTCACATTGAATGATGATATCGGCGGTATAGGGTCGGGACTGAGAACTCTCCTGTGTGGGAGTATCCTGCTTAATTTTTACCCTGGTACCTATGGGGATTTTACGTTCATCCAGCTCCTTCAGCTCAGGATTCCAGTCATAGAGCTGATCTAAAGTGACACCCTGTTTTCTGGCAATCTTCCAAAGGCTATCACCCGGTTTCATCTCATGGACCGATCCAACGGCCGAAAACAATCCGGATTCAAAAGACATAGAGGGTGAGGTAACGCGGCATTGCGGACCCAGTTGTGACTGTATGATCTGGGTGGTAAGGCCACAGCCCTGGAGTAGTGCTGGTATTTCAGTACCGAGAAGTGACAGCTCAAATTCAAGGTGTGTGCGTAAGGTCTCCTCCGGATTGAGGTGAGGATCCTGCTGAAGAGCCTCAAGCGCCCGTAGCTGGGCTCTTTGTACAGCCCTGCGATAGGTCACCTCCAATTGAAAAAGACCGGGATGTTCCATACACTACCAGGGGTTTTTATGGGTCATTCGTGAGGTTGAGATCTCCTCTGCGCTCAGTGTAAAGGCCATCACCATGGGTTGATTGTCACGCGCGTGAAATTCCTCACTGAACTGGATGCAATGGGCATTTTTAAAACTGAGCTTACGCATGGCACTGGTCGTATCCTGCCGCTTGAAGATCACCTCGCCGCTTTTTGTCATATCATTCGATGCTGCCCAGGTATGGATATCCTCGTTTTCGGAAGATTCTACCACCATGTGGATAATGCCCCCCTTCACGATTGTATTGATCCGGTTACTGCTATCCACTCCCTGGTTCAGTTGGTATTTTATCTGGAGAACAGTCAATTCCTCATCGTCAAGTTTTAGTTTTGCTATTGCTGCCATCGGATTGTTGTTTTGGTTAGCTGTCTAAATTCACTTCACTATGGCCCTTTTAAGGTTGGTATCTACCCGCTGGCAGATCACCACATCATTTTCCCTGATGCCGTTACGGTCTACGGTAAATTCCGGGTCTACATGCCGTGACCAACCGAAAAAACGCGGCTTGTAGTAGAATACCCAGCCCTCACCGCTGTCATCTCCCCGGAAAAATTCGATCTTACTCTCCGGGTGGCTTGCATTGTAATCGTTTATAAAATGATAGAAAAATGTACCAAAATGCATGGCCTCAGGAGCCTTCACCCGGAAATGTGTCATATCGCCACTCTCCGGCGTTTTCCTGAAGTGTAAACTGATAACGTACGGATTACGCAGGTCAGTTTCCACCGGATCCCTGAGTTTTCGAAGGGGGTAATGCCACGTTTTGAATACCGGTACGGGGATCATCAGGGCGTGTACAAATGTTTCCCATACGAGGAATGGGATCAGAAAGGGTATGGAAGCTGACAGGAAAATGTAGTAAAAATCAAGGGTGCCAACCAGGCTGATCACCCATGAAAAAGCAAAGACCCCTATGAATCCTGCTGCAATCGTAAATAAAAGCTTATACCAGAAATGCCGCTCTTCAGGCCAGTCGAAATACTTATCCATAGCCCACTGATGTACAACGCCAGCCAGCAGAAAAATAAGCTGCATGGTGATGAATTTTGAGAGGGGCAGTGTGCTTATTACCCATTTGTAGGTGATCAGCCCGGTCAGTCCAAACACCAGCACCACACAAAGCAGGTAAAGCAGTCCCTTTTTCCGGTCTTTGGTGAAAATTCTTTTGATCCTACCCACAAAGGAGAGTATTATTCCTCCTATGATGAACATGATCAACCCGGATTTCATAACCATTGGATTCATAGATAAGTTATTTATTGTCAGGCATTTACAAAAACTTTTATTAATTACATATGATTATAAAAATATGCAATTTTTACTTTATGTACTATCTATTGTTGTTGCGCTTTATGTGAACAGTACATATTTTCGTTGAGTTGCTCTCCTGACTGTTGGTCGTACGGTACGAACGTTAAAGTTCCTTTTGGTCCGGTGAATGGATTTTAATTGATCCGGCCAAAAAGCTGCACTTTCTCATTCGGGCCTTCAATGGATCGGGATGGAAAGCTCCATGGAACAGAAGCTTCTTCATAATTGCAGGGCATATTCCAGTACGCCCATACTTTCAGGAGTGGGACGATAGGAGCGATCACACAGTACCTTCGTTTCTGCATCAATATGGAAAGGTATAAAATAGCCGTAGAATACATTGATAAATCTTAACCCCTGACCACCTGGCAGGAAGTGAGCCAGATCGCTGTTTTCAAGAGGGCCTATGGTAAATGTAACTACAGGATGAGGCTCCGTGGCGTCACCGGCGATCAGGCTGCTTCCCAGGCCTGCTACACCAACCTTACTTGCACCGTCCGGTCTTTTGGACCTTTTGTAATCGATCTGAAAGCTCACCTTTTCGTTCAGGGTGTAGGCCAATGCACGGCTTACCTCTTTCATATTGCCTGCCAGCTGATGGGCCATAGGCAATATCCGTATCAGGCGTATGGTGAGCTCTCTTGGAAGGTGGCGGTCAATTTTCCAGAAGGAAAGTAAAAAGTCATTGAACAGGTGTCTGAATTTGTACAAAAGCTGCCTTTCCTTCAGCTCGAGGTTTACCCGCTGCCGGAAGAATTCGTTTTCTATGGGTTGGAAAAATTTCCGTGCCTCCTGTTCTTGCTTTTTCCTGCCCTTGTATTCATCGGCAAGTGTTTTTACAGACTTTTTACCGGGCAGCTCTTCGGCTGGCTGATGAAAAAGCCCTTCAGGAAGGGCGTCATATATACCATTGCGCGACAGGATCAGTTCCAGCACCTTCTCGAATCCGTCATGACTTCTGACCTCTGCCGAAAGAATGTCTTTACGTATCGGCCGGAAGAATGCTCCTTCATACTTCACCTGCAGATGATCCGTGTCTATGTTGTTTTCAACCAGATCGGCAACGACTGTTTCGGCACGCAGGTCCGCTGTCAGCTCTTTTATTGCCTGTATGATCTCTTCCAGATTATCCTTGTCCATATTTTCTGAATTCAGCCGTTCATTGATCTCTTATTGCTTTACCTTGCCTGCAGCCATGAAGGCCCTGTCCCAGAAGGGCTCGGTCAACCGGCTTATTTGAACACCGTTTTCACCACGGGCGGATTTCCGTATGGTGGAGTGTACAAAATGATTGTTTTTCAGATAGATACCCACATGAGTAACCTTATTCCGGCCAGGAAGTTTGAAGAACAGAAGGTCTCCCTCCCTGATGTACTGTCTACCTTTAAAAAGGTAAATATCCCGTGAGTTGAACTGGGATTCAGCCGTTCTGGGCAGTAGGGAGTTGTATACGCTGTGATACAGTTTCTGTGCAAAATAGGAGCAATCGATGGCCAGGCTGTCTTCACCACCATAACGGTAGGGAGTGCCCAGCCATTTATCTACGAAGGAATACAGCTTTTCATTGTTCACGCTGTCTTCGGGTACACCCAGCACACGGGCATACTTTTTTTCAACAGACGATTTAGGCTTCTTACCGGTGTCCACCAGGATCGTGCGGGTCACAGGTGGCTTGCCGGCCGTTCCGCAGGCTGCCATGGACATTGCAAATCCCATAGTAATGATCACTATAATTTTCTGATTTTTACGGGATTTCATCCGGTACACAAAAGTGACTATTAGTGATGGTTTACGTCAGCCCTCTACTATCATTCAACCCAGAACGAACCAAACGTCCAATCAACTATCCACTATCAATCAACAGCCATCCGCCATCTAGCTTTGCTCGTATTCAGTGTCCCATTCCGTACCGTCATCACCTTTTTGCCCGTCCAGCTTAATCATAAAGTTCTTGGCCGGGAAATAAGGTCTCATGTGAATGTCCAGATATATACGATCTTTCTGTACCGGGTCCTGCTCGAACCTTTTGATATCAAAGCTTTCGATCAGCCGGTCAGGGCCCGTTACGCCGTCCAGGAACCGGATGATCTGGCCAATGAGCTCCTTTTTCATTTTGGAATTGAAATTTTCAAAGGCCCTGCGGTTCAGAAAGTCCATAAGTACCTTGGTCACATAGTCGAAGACCCGTACTACAGAGTAGGTCTGCAACCCGAGATTATCGCCATTGAACAGGGTTTTGGCAGAGAATGCCATCACTTTACCGTATTCGTTGACCATGGGCACCAGACCCAGCTTCTCCAGGCTGGCAATTTCACTTTTCTTCAGGTCAAAGCGAACGGCATCCACCTCGTTGATCCCGCCATATTTTTTTCCGGCAGTAACTTGAGACATCAGGGTTTTGTAGATCTTGCCGGCCAGTGCAGCAGCAGGAGGTACAAAGAGGTCTTCTTCTTCTCCTACCTCTTCCACTTTGCCTCGTCCAACGAGCCAGTTGCAGGTCATGATCACATTGGAACGGAAAATATCACCTCCCGTAAGATTGGCGGATTCGAACATCTCCATTACATCATCCGGCTCGTCAAGATGCTCGAAATCGGTAACGAGCATTACCTTGTTCTCGTGGGCGATCTTTGCCCATTTTTCCAATACCTTATTGGAACCGAGATAGCCTGGAACGATCAATATACCGTAGTTATCCCTCAGGTCCAGCCGGTCATAATTGGCCTTGAGCTCCTCGGCTACAGCATCAATGAAACGGGTGTTGTCCAGGTCACGTACCTGGTCAGGCTCGGCATTGAGTATGGTCACGTTCTTTATTTTGTCGGATTCGGTGTTTTTAAAGAACAGCGCCATGGAACGATAGGACTTTTCCAGTTCCCGGGTATCATCCAGAGCTTGGTTCAGGTTTTTGGCCAATGAATGATCAGCATTTGAAGCGCCTTCATTGGCCTTGTTGATCATCTCACTGATATCATCGGAGCTGCCGAGTACGTCAGCCCATATTTCCAGTGTCTTTTTGAGTACGGCCCGTTCCGTATCTTTATCTTCTTCGGACAGAAATATCTTTTTTCTGGCCTTTCGTTCCGGATTCAGGTTTTGTGCCCCTTCTATGGAGCCCTCCAAAAGATCAAAACCTCCGAACTTGACCAGTTTGTCTGTACTTTCCTGTACATCCTTTTCCTTATGCGCTATTTCCTGCTCCTTTGCTGTTTGTGCCATGGTGTGAAAAGTAAGGTGTCTTTTTTAGAGATTAATCCAATTCCCGGATCATGGATTTAATGGCTTTGATCAATGCCTTTTTTGCCTCCGGATCTGTCAGGGCAGCCCTCATGATCTTATTGGTTTTGAGCTGCTTTATTACCTTTTGGTATTGCTCCTTCTCGGTGTGCAGGTCCCTCAGAAAGTTACTCTGACGGGTGATACCCTGCTCACCAAAATCACCCAGATCATTAAACTGTAACGTTTCCTTGACCGTTTTTCCCTTGGCGTCCTCAAAATCGAGGTCGACCTTAGGTTTAAAATGATCAAATACCTGTTCTACAGTTTTTAGGCCCTCCACAAATTCAGGTTTCACTGGTGTATCGGCAGTGAGTTTTTCTACGAGAAGTGTCTTGTTCTGAGGTATTTCCTGTATGGCCTCATTTGCATCCTGTTTGACCTCCGTGCCTCCTAGTCCGTATGTCGTGCTCATGGTTAAATATTTTAAATATTAAAGATAGTCAAAATGAATTAATCGTTGTTATTGATGGATTTATTTCAATTATTATGTATTAAATATTTATGTATCAAGGTTTTAACTCTTTTATCGTCCATACCAGCTCTTTATTTTTGTCTATATCAAGCCTGACGCTATCCCCTTTTTTCAGCTTACCGGACACGATCATCCTCGATAGCGGCGATCTCATTTCCCTTCGGATGACTCCCTTGAGGGGACGGGCGCCGTATTTTGGTGTAAACCCGAGCATGGCCAGATGTTTTCTGGCGGCCTGAGATATCTCCAGCTCTATTCCCTGCTTATGCAGGGCGCTCAGTAACTCCGCCAGTTGGATATCAAAGATCTTTACAATATACTCTTCAGTAATGGGTGAAAAGGGAAGGATACCACTTAAGCGACCCAGGAACTCCGGCCGGAACCAGGCAGACATGATCTCCAGCATTTCTGACGCCTCCGGTACCTTTCCTTCCGCAAAAGAAGTAACAATGTATTCGCTGCCTATGTTGGAGGTGAACAGAATAACAGCATTGGAGAAATCCCCCTGTTTTCCGAGGCGGTCATTGAGCTTGCCTTCGTCCAGTATCTGCAGAAAAATATCGAACACGGACTTATGCGCTTTCTCTATTTCATCAAAAAGCACCACGGCATAGGGCTGCTGACGTATCTTATTGACCAGCATACCACCTTCTTCATAGCCTACATATCCTGGAGGAGCGCCGTAGAGCAGGGCCGCAGAATGCTCTTCCTTAAATTCAGACATGTCAAAACGTATCATAGCTGTTTCCGTCTGGAAAAGAAATTCTGCCAGTGCCTTGGCCAGCTCGGTTTTACCGGTACCTGTGGGGCCCAGAAAGAAGAAAGAACCTATAGGCTGACCGGCTTTGGTAAGTCCTGAACGGGATTCCAGAATAGCCTCCGTAATTTGAGATAGCGTATGGTCCTGTCCCACTACCCGGGCTTTCAGGTGCTCTTCCATGTTCATGAGCCGCTCGCGCTCCTGCGTTTGGATCTTACCCAGCGGTATACCGGTACTGTGAGATACCGTAGCTGCCAGGTCTGCGGCAGTTACTTCTTCTTCATGCTGGTCCAGGGCCGCCTGCATTTTGTCCATCAGGTTAGACACATAGCCAGCCAACTCCGGGATATTTTCGGTTTCAGTACTATTATCTTCAATGCGTGTATGTAACAGGTAGCTGACCCTGTCTCTGAGTGTTTTCAGAAACCACAGCAGGTCATGCAATGAAGTTTCGTTGCTTCCGGTGAGTTCCTCAAATTCTTTTTGGAGGCTTTCCAGTTCCTGTGCTGCATTTTCCCTCATGTGTTTTGCCGCTGACAGGGTGCGATCGATCAGGTCGAGGGCAGCATCCGGCAATTGTTTTTCCTTGACGTATCGCCTGGAAAGTCTTATGGATTCACCAATAGCGGCATCAGCCAGCCGGATACCATGGTGCTCTTCATAATACGGCAGTACGCCTTTTATCATCATTTTTGCTGTGGCGTCATCCGGCGGATCCACTGTAAGCGTTTCAAATCTTCTTTTAAAAGCCTCGTCGGATTCTATATGTTTTCGGTACTCGTCATGGGTAGTAGCTCCGATAATGGTAAGCTCACCCCTGGCGAGCTCGGGCTTCAGGATATTTATAATCCCCTGATTTCCGGAGGATCTGTCCATGATAGTATGTAGTTCGTCAATGAACAATATGGCCCTGCCAAAGGCTTTCAATTCGGTGAGAATACTTTTCAGTCTGTCTTCCACCTCTCCTTTATACGATGCTCCTGCTACCAGAGAACCCATGTCCAGTTCGAATAACCGGGCTTCCTTCAACCTGCCGGGCAGATTACCTCCGGCAAGCTTTAGCGCAAAACCTTCCACAAGGGCTGTTTTTCCTACACCAGGCTCCCCAACAATGATAACATTGGGCTTGGATCTTCTGCCGAGGATCTCGGTGATCTGCCTTACCTCCTTGTCCCGCCCCACAATATCGTCCAGTTTGCCGGAGCGGGCCTGGTCCATTTTATCCACACAATACCTCACCAGCGCTTTTGGGGAGGCAGGAGTGTGCCCATTGTCGTTTAGTGGTGATCCGTCCCCAGCCATGGGGACCCTTTCTGTCACAGTATCGAGGATCTCCTTTTGCGTTAGCGGAAGGCTTTTAAGCTGATCCCTTGAGAAACCCACACCCGGGGATACCAGGGCTGCCAGCATATCCGAAGGGTTAATTTCCTCATGCGAAAACTTTTCACGCAAAATGTCAGCTTCCAGCAGTACGCAGTCAACGAGGTCATCACCAGGCACCGGATCGGGGACCTTGCCTGTCTTGTTCTGGGACTCCATGCGTACCTCTGCCCACTCTTCTATATAATAGATATCCTTTCCGAGGCTCTCCAGTAGCGGATGAAGCCCTGCTTCTTTGTGCATAAGCGCTTTTAGCAGATGCGCCACAGAAAACCGGCTATGGTAATTTTCCTTTGCTACAGCCTGAGCAATGTGCAGAACTTTCTGAGATTCAGGAGCTAACGTATAATCCAGCGCGTTTAGCATGTCGGGGTCGCAAAATCCAGTGGTGGAAAGGAACTATTTCTGGTTCCTCATCAGCATTAACCGCGCAACTATGGACTACTGAGTTCGAACTGGAATACTACAATTTTTTTTGATCGAATACAATAGTGTTAAATCATTTATCCTTTAAAATCGATCTTTGAACTTACTGTTCGTTATACTTTCTCTGTTTTCTATAATTGGGAATGTTTTTTATTCTATTTCTTTTGTCAATAGTTTTTCATTGCCTAAAAGCTTTTTAATTTTATTTTTGAACAGTTCATTCTGAGTGAAACGAGATGCCCCTGAAAAACCAATACTACAAACTGCCACTTGACCTTGGCAGTATATGTCGGCAAAATGAAATACCTTTGCTGGATATAAAGGCATCCATAGCTCAGAATATCCACCTTATAGCCACCACCTTCATGGGTGAGTCGAAATATGATCCGGACTTTGGTTGTAGTGTCTGGGAGGTGGATTTTGACAATGCTTCTACCAATAATGAATTAAAGGAAAATCTAAAGGGATCTTTAACCAATGCCATCCTTGACTATGAAAAAAGAATAACAGATTTTGAAGTGTCGGTGGAGATAAGACAAAGTGAACTACGCACTTTGGTACAGAGGATCAAGAAGAGAATAGACATCTCCGTTGAAGGTAAGTTGGCTGCTACCAATGAAAAATTTAGTTATTACGAATACTTCTTCATAGGACCATTGTCCTACTATTAGTAAGGAAGTATTGGGAGACCGTTTGACTGACCATAGTGGTCGGGAAAGGTGGTTTCCTGCACGTTGCTACAACAAAAATATTCTGTCAGCCATGGCCGAAAGTAGGGAGAAGATCAAGGGTAGAATGCTCCGCAATGTCTCAAAAATGTGGGGTTATTCCGAAAACGAAGCTGAAACTTCGTTTGATCCTCTGGTAGGGATGCTACTCACGGCCTGTGCTTCCGAACTGGTCAATATTTCGCAGGAGATCAATGAATCCCAGACACGGGTAACGGAAAAGCTGATCGAACTGTTAAGCCCGGATACTATTTCCGGGGTTATTCCGGCTCATGCCATTGCCTCAGGGAGACCCCTCGAACCTACCTTTCTGCTGAAGCCTGACTATCAGTTCTTTTTTAATAAAAAGGTCCGGGACACTAAAAAGAATCAAGGCGCACAGGGAAAGGACATCTTCTTTTCGTCCTCACAGCCCGTCACGCTGGTAGATGGCAGTGTCAGGTACATGGCATTTGGTAGCACACTGTACGAAACGGACGCTGATTATCACAAAGAAGCCATCCTGAGATCAGGTAGCAGTAAACTCCCCCAGTCCACTTTGTATCTGGGTATTGAGTTAAACGAAAGAATAAAGAACCTTGAAGCGCTGTCTTTTTACTTCGACCTCCGTAACCCCGGCGAGAAAAAGTTGTTTTACTATAATCTCAGGAATTCGGACTGGCATCTTGGCGATGCGCCTTTGGAAGTCTACCCGGGATATGGGACAGACCATAGGGCCCACAACTCTTCCTCTGAGCTTTCTACGGGTTTTGATAAGGTGATCAACCGGTATGCGGAGGCACTGAGGCATATCAATAATTATTACCGTGATAACTTTATTACCATCCGTGTCGGCAAAGCTGTGCTGGACCGTTACAGGAAAGATCAGGCGGGTGGACAGTCTTACCCTGAGCAGTTTGCAACGCTGTTTGAAGCAGAGGAGCTCGAAGAGGCCAGGCTCAGGGATGTACTGTGGCTCCGGGTAGAGTTCTCCAGCGTGGTCAATGAAAAAATGCTGTCCGACGTCTTTTGTTCGATAAACACCTTTCCCGTGATCAACAAGAGATTTCAGACCTCTATTTTCAAGCTGAGGAAGTACCTCAATATCATTCCGCTGCTGACAGACGATTTTTTTCTGGACATAGAAAAAGTGCAGGATGGCAGTGGTATGAATTTTACAAGAAAAAGCTTTGACAGTATATCCTACCTGAAGTCGGGAGAGCTTTTGATAAGGACGGAGGGTATGGGGAGGTTTGACTCACGAAGCGCATCGCAGTTTCTTGCACAGCTTTTGGAACTGCTGAGGGATGAAAGTGCTTCCTTTTCTATTTTCGGTAAGGACGCGTTGTCCAGGGAGATCAAAAACCTGAATCAGTTGATATCCAGACTGGAACAACGGGTGGACAGCGTAAAAACCCCGCACAATGTCACCTATCTGCTGCTTAAAAGCCATGAAGAACAGGATACATTGTTCCTTGATTTCCATACTACCAATGGGGCCGAGGCCAATGATATCAGGGCAGGTTCACTGATGAAACCGTTTGTAGGCAGTGAGATGAAGGGAGGGATCAAATTGCTCACCAGTACCATTGGCGGCAGGGACGGACTGGACTATGAGGGAAGGATCAATGCGTATCGTAGCGCGCTGCTTTCCAGAAACAAGGTCGTTACCCGTGAAGATGTACGGGTGAGATGCCTGCACCATTTTGGTAACCGGATATCCGATGTGACGATCGAAAAGGGATATACGGAAAGCCTTTCACTAAAGGGTGGTTTTGTTCGTACCATGGACCTGCATTTGCGTCCGGCGAGCACGGCAGTTCCTGAAAATGAATGGCAGCAGCTTTGCCGTGACCTGTCGGTGACGTTACAGGAGGAGTCCGTAAATATATTCCCCTTTAGGTTTTTTATAGATGATAAAATGGTAATAATCGACTAACACACTTATGGATGCGAAAAGTGATAAGGATGTGTGGCACATTGATAAAATGGTGATGACCGTTTTTGTAGGGTTGATCATTGTTTCTTCAGCAATTGTTGGCTTTAAGATCTATCGTTATGAGCCCTGCCCCGGGGTGAACTTTGAGGTGCAGAAGTATAATCTGCGTGTCGGTGAGGTTATTCACTTTAATGATCTTACGGAAGGGGTCGAAAAACGGGTATGGGATTTCGGGGACAGTACCGAAGGAGCCCGCGTGGCCGATCCCATGCACATTTACAGCAGGCCGGGTGAATATACAATCAAGCTGATGGTAAATGATCAGTGCTTCGACTACAAAACTATTGTTATCAAAAATCCGGTGCCCGTAGTGGATGAAAGGCTTATTCCTTCCTTTGCAGCTCCGGCCAAAGCAGTAGTAGGTGAAAGAGTGAGATTCAATGATCTGACGGACGGCGCTACTTCATGGGAATGGAGATTCGGAGAATCCGGTGGTGTAGATGCCACTGTAAAAAACCCCGCCTATACCTTCAGACAGGCCGGCCGGGTAAAGGTGTCGCTCATAGTGAACGGAGATATGAGATATATTGCTGAAAAAACGGTGAAGGTGCTTCCCAAAACCAGAAAAAAGAAACGTAGAAAGCCGCCTGAAAAGCCGAAAGAAGAACTTTACATCCCTGAATCGCCGGAAGAATACGTCGAGTATACCCCGGAAGACCTCGTGGAGCCTGAAGAGCCCGTTGTCCAGTACCTTTCTGATGATGACCTGCTGATCCTGATAAAGGATATAGCTGAGCGCCGGCAGAAAAAGGATGTGATCGATCCCTACCTGTGTGTGGGCATTGATAAAAGTGTGGTGAAGGCGAATGGGGAAATGATACGCTTTAATGATTTCCTGGAAAGGATCGATGGCAAACAGCTGAAAGTAAGGAGCCTTTACTCTTTCCGGGATCATAACCAGTGTATTGTTCGAATAGAAATAAAGTACAGAGCTAAAATCTTTTAATTGAGAGCGTGTGGAAAGTCTAAAACATCAACAGATCAATTGGGTGGATGGCATGAATATCAACAAGAGCCATCTGATCGGCCTTGAAAATGAGATGACGGATCACCTGAGGGATGCACAGCAGCATCAGATCGATGGCCTGTCCTATGGTCTGCTGCCTGCCTCTCCAGACATGGATAAGGCCGTGGACATCTGGATGAACATTGACAATCAAAACCAACTGACCGTTCACCTGAATCACTGCCGGGCGATCACCCGGGGTGGAGTACGGATAGAAATAACCAAGGCAATTGCCGATCAGCTCAGGCTGTCAGCCAATGAGCTCAGGTCTATGGTGCAGCTGGGTAAAGACTCCAGTGATAACCTCATGGTGGTGTTGACGGCTGATCCGTTCAACAGGGTACCAGTTGGAGATGCAGATCCGGAGGAGACCCCTCCCCGTAAGCCTTTTACACTACCCAACTATACATTGAGCCTTGTCCCCGAAAAGGAAATGGGGCCGGGTGAGTTCGGTCAGTACCATATTACGATTGGAAAGATCTCCGTCAGTCATGGTAAGGCGGTTTTGGAAGACAGCTACATTCCTGCTTCCATGACCGTAGGAAGTCATCCATTGCTCATGGAATCCTGGGAAAGACAAATGCGGTTCCTGAGCGAGCTGGAGCGTAACTGTGTTTCGATCATACAAAAAATCTTCACCAAACAGATCAAAAACAATCTGGCCCATATCATTACCCTTATCTGCCGGAACCTGATTCAATATATCAACTATCAGGCAGCATATTTCCGGCAGATAGCACAAAACAGGCCTCCCGTTTATATGGTCACCCATACGGCCTCCATGGCGCGGGTCATCAGAAATGAGATCGATATCCGGCAGGGAACGGGAGCCGAGCAGTTGCTGAATTATCTTTCTGAATGGTGTGGCCTTAATCAGGCTGGTTTCGAAAAGGTTCTGGATGAAATGATCGGCCTGAATTATGAACATCACAACATCCGGTATTCACTGGATGAGATAGACAGGTTCATCGATGTTATAGCTCCCCTTTTTCACAAGCTGGCAGAGCTCGACTACATTGGCAAGAAGAGCAAAACCAACATTTTCGTAAAAGAGGAGACCCTTGAGCAGGAGCCCAATGAAGAGAAATCAGTTTGGAGAGGAAGGTTTTTGGCTGAATAGCATCAGGCTGTAGCATATATTTCATCACCATCTTTAATCTAAAGTTTACAACGCTCCGGGCCATTTTGCCTTAGGGGGGAGTCAAAATAATCTCAAATATGAAACCTTTAAATTCCAAACAAAGAATCAATACCTTTCTGCTTTTTACATCACTTTTTGTGGTCACAACCGGTATGATTGTGGTGGCTGTGTTCTTTGGCTTCAGGGTGCCTGCCCGTGAAAACGCCATGTTCAGGGAAAGGAACGAGCAGATCCTCTATAAGGAGGGCATGGCCCGTGGCTTTGCCGAACAAATGGAGGAAATAAAATCGCTGCTGGATTCCATGGACATGCCGGGCATAAACTCCGATTATATGGAAAGACTGGTAAGCTCCGAGCTGGCTGACCTGCAAAGCTCATTGCCTGTGGAAGATTCAACGTACCGCAGAAAAATGTACTCCAATATCATACAAACGTATCTGGAATTGAAAAATGCCAAATCATCGCTTATTCAACTTAGCGATGTACAGGGTGAGCTTGACGAATATGATGATCTCATAGACCGGTACAAGAAAGATCTGGACCAGGCAAAACGGGATCTTGACATTTGCCGCCAGATGAACAGGAGGTAGGAGCCTATAGCGAGTTGTTACTGGTTGCTGGTAACTGGTAGCAACTTAAACCAGAAACATTAAACGCAAAACATTAAACTGCATTCCATCACTTCTTTTCCGAAAGCTTCCTGTCAAGTATGGAGATCTGCATCTCCAGCCGTTTCATCTCCCTTAGTATGGCGTTTTTGTCCATTTGCATCCATTGCCAGATCTTTAAGGCCTGGCTGCTTCCCAGACACACGAAGCCTATGGCCATCCATCTTATGATATCACTAAGTTCGTCCACCTGAAAGAACCGGATGGCGGCATAAACAAATATCACAAAAAAGATCAGCCCCAGAACGGAAGACAGGACCGAAACCCACCTGTTCCTGCCCTTGTAGACATCCAAAGCCATTTCAATGATCGACTGTTCACCAAGCTGATCGTAAAACTCCGCCTCCTCTTTACTTAGCGCTTCATAGATGATTTGATCAATTTCCCCGTTTTTTTTCATAATACACCTCCTGATAGATTTTTTTTAAATGTTCTCTTGCATAGAATATTCTGGATTTCACTGTTCCTTCCGGTATCCCCAGAATTCCCGATATTTCCTTTACCCTGTGTCCTTCCAGATAGAACAGGGATAATATGATCTTTTCCCTTTCGGGTAATTCTTTCAGTGAGTGACGTACAGCCTGTTCGCGCTCGTTTCTGAGGTCACCCTCTTCAGGTACATCCTGTGGCAGGTCATGGTTGAGATCCAGGTCCTTTTTATTCCTTCGCAGCCAGTCCATCGACTTGTTGTAAACGATCCGGTACGCCCATGTGCTGAATTTACCAGGTTCCTTCAGTCCGCCAATACCCTTGATAATCGAGATCCAGCTTTCCTGAACTACATCCTGTGCTATGGAAAGATCCCTGACCAGCTTGTAGGAAAAGCTGATGAACTTTTTATTCCAACGCCTGACAAGGAGCTCAAGGGCTTTACGGTCTCCTGTATTGCACCTCAGTACCAGGAGCTCATCAAAAACTTTGTCTACTCTCATGTGATCTTGTCAACATTGAATAGTCGCTTTCCTGATGAAATGGTTCAAACTACCAAAACATTTTTTCGAAGCTGCCCTGTGCCAGCATCGTCGGTTACCGGCTCAGAACATAATCTCTGTAGGATTTCGGAAGATGATTGATCCTGTAGGCTATACCCAACATCCACGCATGGAAAAAGATGGACTCTGAGTTGTCAAACAGACTGCCTTCTTCCAGTGTGCTGAAAGAATACTGCCATGCCGCCCGAAGGTCAAATGCGGGATTTAGCTGATAGTTCATACCAGCTGTCAGGCCAAGGTCAGGAGTATAATCAAATTCTATATCCATGTCATTGTCAAAAGTTTCTTCTATGACCTCTCCGTCAAGTGGGGTAAAGATCCTGTTTTCCGTGAATACCTGCCTCCTGGAAAGATTCATCATGACGGATACACCAACAAAAACATCCAGATTCCTGAAAAGATAGACCCCGGCATTTCCCTCTCCAAACAGGTCCAGACTTTGGTAATGGCCGTCCAGGTTGCGTACTATGGTACCTCTGAAGGTTTCGAGTGTTTCCTGCGTATCAAAGCTGTACCCGCGGCTCATCAGGCCACCCTGAAACGTTGTAAAAAAGGTTCGGAAGTTTTTCCTCTGACCAATGATCAAAGACCAGCCGCCCCGGTAGCCGGCCTTTTCGGAAAAGCCGGTATTGCGCGCTGTTACTGCCATCCCTGAAAGTGCAATGAACGACGCGGTTTTGGAATGGACCTGATGGGGAGCCACGTCTTTGTTGGGCCTGCCTGGGGTAGCCATGTTATAATAGCACATGCCTATGCTGTCAGGCTTACATCTGCCCATTGAGCGCGGATCGGGAAGAGATCTGTAGGCCATGGAATCCACCATTTCATAACCGGATCCATTCCAGAAGGTGAGGTAGATCGTTCCCTTGTCGTTCTCTATGTTCAGGCCTGTTTTGCCCATGATCCCATACCTTATTCGGTATGATTTCCAGGACCATGGTTTAATGGAAGCCGATCCTTTTATAAAACGTAGGAAGCGATTGTTACTGAAGCTGGCTACAGGGTTTAAGCGGACCTGATTTGGAAAATCTTCTGTGCCCAGAAAATAGTTTCGTGTGGACCGGAGCATCTGGTCAGAACCATTATATATCTCTACAAACGTATCGTATCTTTTTATTTTTTTAACATGACGGTTTAATTCGATCACCTTTACCTCGCTGATCTTCAATGGGCGTGTGGCCTGGGCACAGACCGTACCTGTCCATAGTATCAGAAGCAGGCCATGGAAAGAATACACGGTTTTTTTTCTCATTATTTTATGGTTTGAACCCACCCTTTGAATTCCCTGTCGCCAATGGGATTAGTCAGTTTGTAATAGTATACACCGGCGCTAAGCCCCTGGCTGCTCCAGTCATTGTTGTAGTTATTACTTTGATACACACGTTGTCCCCACCGGTTGTATATCTCCATTCTCCATACTCCTCTTTCTATACCCCTTACCTCGAGGGTTTCATTCATCAGATCCCCGTTGGGTGTGATCACATTTGGAATAAAGAAAGGATCACGGATAAAAATGGTAGTGTCATAGGAGTGTGAGCACAATGGTGAATCAGAAAAAGCAGTTAGCGTAATGGTGAAACGTGCTTCCTGCTGTAATTCCAGAAGGTCATACGTGTGCACAGGTTCAAATTCCGATGATCCCTGTCCGTCACCGAAGGTCCACTCATACCTTTCCGCACCTGTGGTCAGGTTTTCAAAAAAAGCATCCAGGGAGGTATAGTTGTCGTTTCCGCTATACCGGAAAAAGGCATCTACCAGATTGGAAGAAACAACGGCCTCACTACTGGCCCTGCAACCGGCGATGTTATCGGTAATATCCACAAGGAAGGTATCGATGCCGGCAATGTTCACCACAGGCGAAGGACAATCCGTGCAACTCAGCAGGGGGTTATCCTCCCACTGAAAGGAATATCTGTCTGGCGGAGACTCGTTGAGCACTACCTCCACCCCTGAGCAACCCTGTGCCTCGGGAATGAGGTACTCAAAACTGTCCCTTAAAGGCATTTCGGCGGTTACCCTGCTGACGGTCTGATCACAGCGGCCGGTGATCACCTCCAAAACCACGGTTTCGGTGTCCTCAGGAATATTATCCTGCAAGGCGTCAATTTCAATTGTGGTGGAAAGCTGATTGGCCGGTATGGTGATCACAGTGCCGGGTACAAACGTATAGTCCGTACCGTTTTCAGCTGTTCCCGTCAGGGTGAATTCCAGATCGAGCGGCAGGGACACATCTGTGCTGCCGGATCGGCTAATGGTAAAAAAGCCCTTGTTGCACTCTTCAATGGCATAGTCATACACATCATGCTCGTAGTTTACATCTATGTTAATGGAGCTGGTGGTGATAAAGCTTTCCTGCTCTATAAAGACTCCGGCATCGTAAATATCGTCACCGGCATCGGCAATAGCCAGTTTAATATGGTATGTTTCGCAGGGTATAATGGTGGCCTTCGCCTGAAGTTTGGTAGTGTAGCCATCGTACTGCAGATAAAAGTTCAGCGCAGGATTATCGCCAGTACCATTGGAAACAAACGACCCGGAGTTGGCACCGGCATTTATTGTATTGATAGACACCGGCTCATTGTTGCCGATCACTGCCAGGTTCTGCTCCCCGGCTATCCCCGGACCGGAGATGAAGAAACCAAATACGTCATTGAATTCAGACCCCACAAATTCCGGATATTCTTCGGAGCCGAAGACATAGTTGAAGCTTAGCTCATCAAACGTTCCAATAATATCAAACTCTATGATCACTATATCGAAAAGGATCTCATCCGGTACAAGAGGTGAAAGATTGCGGTCTTCTGCGGACGCTGTTCCTGACCCGAAACTTTTATCTGAAGCGTTGTTGGGGCCGCGGGCATTGGAGGCAGTACCATTCGTCATGAGCAGCCCCTTATCGATATCCATAATGCCAAGTACATCATTAAAAAAGGCTACAGACCTGTCCAGTTCTGACGGGATAGAGGTAGTGATGTTGAATATATCCACTCCGGGACCCTCGAGGGACTGCACAATGTTTTCAATAGACCGGTCGCTATCGATCTGCAGGTTGGTTGACTGCCCGTAGCTCTGACAGAAACACAGAAGCGCTATACTATTTGTCAGTAAGAGACCTTTTGCTGTTTGTGCCCAAATAGACATGACGGGTTAAGTGTTGGTGTCCTGCACTAGTTTTCTTCACGTTGACTTCTGTATATTTCAAATTCCACCCTGCGATTGAGGCTTTTGTCTTCCTCCGTATTTTCTTCAACGATGGGTTTGCTGCTTCCGTATCCCTTGGCGTCAATTCTGATATCCTCGATGTTGCCGAAGTACACAAGGTATTCCTTTATGACATCGGCCCTTTCCTGAGACAGCTTTAAATTGAAATCTTCTCTGCCATCCGAATCTGTATGTCCGGATATCCTTAGCTCGAAGTCCGGATTGTCCAGCAGGAAATCTGCCAACTTGTCCAGGTCACCGTACATGGGTGTGGTGAGCTGTGCCTTGCCTTCTTCAAACTCCAGTGATTGGAATTTCAGCCTGCTCGAAATAGGCTCAGTCAGCTTATGCAGCTCCGTTTTACCATCCAGAAAAAACAACTCCTCTATTCTGAAAAACTCCTCACCCTGAATGATGAGCAGGTAGTTGTTATTGTTGATGAGCCTGAATTCAAAGGTGCCGTCCGGTCTTAGGAATTTGGGAGCCACCTCTATGCCGTTGTCCAGATCGATTATGGATACGATCCCCTTGAAAGGTTCGCCGGTTTCTTCATTGAGCAATGAACCTGTGAGTGTCGTTGTAGCGTCTGGCTGGGCTTCCATGGGCAGGGGAAAGGAGTACAGGTCCATATTGTTCAGATCCTCTTCAGCCGAACGGGCGTAATACAGATCTTCTGACGATGAATCGATGGTGAAGTAATATTCACTGCCCGGTCCGTTGACCAGTGGGCCAATGTTCTGAGGTTCGCCCCAGTTCCGCCCGTCATGGTACGATTTGTAGATATCGAACTCACCAAAGTTGAGATTATGACCATTGGAGCTGAAGTACAGCACGTCAGAAACATGATGGTAGAACGGGCTTACCTCGGAGTTCCGGGTGTTGATAATAGGCCCTGCGTTGCGGGCTTTTGACCAGTTCCCATCGCCGGTTTTGGTACAATAGTAAATATCTGAAAGCCCAAAACCACCTATCCTGTCGGAGGCAAAGTAGAGGGTATCCCCGGTATGGGACAGGCTGGGGTGACTGTCCCAGCCAATACTGTTTACATTTGTGCCCAGATTGACCACATTCCCCCATGTGCTGTCTTCTTTCATGGTGGCAATGAAAATATCACAATCGCCATAGGCATCGGGAGAATTGCAGCGGGCAAAGTAAAGTGTCTTCCCATCCTTGCTCAGGCAGGCCGAACCTTCATTGTATCGTGTATTTATTTCCTTAAATTCCTCAGCCGACATCCAGTTTCCATCTATCAGGCTGGAATAGAAGAGATCTTCATCATGAACGGGATCTATGCCCCGGTTATGAGAATTTCGCTTGGAGGTGAAGATGAGCTTATCATCATTGTCACTTAGCGTAGGAGCGTAATCAGCCATGTCCGAGTTGATGAAGGTACCCATATTCAGGAGTACACTTCTCGGAGGACGTAGCGTGTCCACCTCCTTGCGATAATCCACCAACTCATAATAGTACTCCAGCGGCACATAATAGTCCCTGTCATTTTTGGTCATCTCATCATAATAAAGTTCTATACTTCTTATGTCGATATCCTCCCTGTGATGTTTTAGCACCAGCTTGTACAGCAGCCTGGCCTCATCCGGATTGCCGAAGGTCTCGGTGAGCTTGGCCAGCTTCCATAGCCAATATGTATCTCTGTAAAAATTTACGATGCCAAACTTTTTTACATAGCTGCGTAATACAGGATAGAGTTCTTCCCATTTTTCCTGTTTGTCCAGACTACTGATCTTTTTCAGGTCACCCGCATCGCGGTAGAAAGGCAGCTTGTTGACATTGGGGAAATTAAAAAGATCGGAGGCGCTGAAGGAGGTAAGTGTATCGTTAAGCGTGATCCTTCCCGCTGACCGCTTTACTTTTTTGCTCTTCTGACCGGAGGAAGAAGGGACCCAAAAGACCATAAAAAAGCCGCATAACAACCAAATATTTACTGTTTTTTTCAAGACCCACCTCTTGCTGTGCTGGCATTAAAGATGTTATAAAAAAGTATTTTTATCAAGAAGAATCCATTAAAGAGTTTTTGGCACAGGTATTGACAATATAAGTAGCGCAGAAGGTAACGTGAGTTTTGGATACGAATAGTGCCAATTTGGCATAGAACTGAGAAGGAAATTATATGTTTGGAAAATATGATTTATCTGATCTGGTACAGGAAGATACTGAAGAGCTGATCCAGTTGATCAATCCTGAGGACCATTCAGAATTAAAAAAGGAAGACCTGCCCGATGAGCTGGGCATCCTGCCTATACGCAATACCGTGTTGTTTCCCGGCGTGGTAATACCTATTACCGTAGGGCGTCAGAAATCGATACGCCTCGTAAAAAAGGCCTACAATGGAAACAGGGTCATCGGAGTAGTGGCCCAGCGAAATGTAAAGACTGAAGATCCGGGTGCTGAGGATATTTACAATGTTGGCACAGTGGCCAAGATCATTAAAATGCTGGTATTACCCGATGGGAATACGACTATTATCATCCAGGGGAAGAGCCGTTTTGAAGTGGAGGAGATCATAGGTGAAGATCCTTTTATAACAGCAAAGGTCAGACTGCTGGACAGCTCATTTCCCAAAAAGGCTTCCAAGGAGGTAAAGGCTGTAGCTCAGTCGCTGAAGGATGCCGCTGCGAAGATCCTGCGCCTCAACCCTGAAATACCCCAGGAGGCCCAGATGGCACTGGATAATATTCAGGATGTAGGGTTCCTGACGCATTTTTTGTCTTCCAACCTGAATGCAGAGGTTGACCAGAAGCAAAAGCTGCTGGAGACCCATGACGGTATGGAAAGGGCTACACTACTGCTGGAAATGATGTTAAAGGAAGTACAATTACTGGAGATCAAGCATGATATTCAGAAAAAAGTACATACGGATATCGACCAGCAGCAGCGTGATTACTACCTGAGGCAGCAGATCAAGGTGATGCAGGATGAGCTCGGATATGACGGGCCGGACCAGGAGATAGAAGCTATACGCGCCAGAGGGGCGAGGATGAAGTGGCCTGAGGAAGTCGGAAAACATTTCAACAAGGAGTTGGATAAGATCCTGAGAATGAATCCTGCTGCTGCGGAATACCCGGTGGCTATGAATTACGTGGAGCTGCTGCTGGACCTTCCATGGCAGAAGTATTCCAAAGATAATTTTGACCTGAAGCGTGCCAGGAAGATACTGGATAAGGACCACTTTGGTATGGATAAGGTCAAGGAAAGGATACTCGAATACCTGGCAGTATTGAAACTCAAGGGAGATATGAAGGGCCCCATACTGTGTTTGTACGGCCCTCCGGGGGTGGGCAAAACCTCCCTGGGTAAGTCTATAGCCAAGGCACTGAACCGACAATATGTCAGGATGTCCCTTGGAGGAGTACATGATGAGGCGGAGATCCGGGGACACAGAAAGACGTACATCGGAGCTATGCCCGGTAAGATCGTACAGAATATCCGGAAGGCTAAATACTCCAATCCGGTATTTGTGCTGGATGAGATCGATAAGGTAAGCTCGGATTTCAGAGGTGACCCCTCTTCAGCATTGCTGGAAGTGCTGGATCCCGAGCAGAACAGCACCTTTATGGATAACTACCTGGAGCAGGAATATGATCTTTCCAAGGTGCTCTTTGTGGCTACGGCCAATTCAGTGGATACTATCCATCCGGCATTGAGAGACAGAATGGAGATCATTGAGATCAACGGTTATACGCTGGAAGAGAAGATCGAGATTGCCAGAAAACATCTTATCCCCAGACAAAAGAAAGAGCATGGCCTCAAATCAAAGGATGTGAGTTTCCATAAGAGGGCCATCTCATCGATCATTGAAGGATACACCCGTGAATCCGGTGTCAGAAACCTTGAGAGACGGCTGGGTTCCGTGATCCGCCATGTGGCCAAATCCATAGCCATGGAAGAAGATGTTGACAAGGTGATCACTGACAAAGAAGTGAAGGAGATACTGGGAGCACAGGTCTTCGACAAGGAATTCTATCAGGGGAATGAGATAGCCGGAGTGGTGACAGGTCTTGCCTGGACGCAGGTCGGTGGTGAGATCCTGTTCATAGAATCCAGCCTGAGTAAGGGGAAGGGCAAGCTGACATTATCGGGCCAGTTGGGTGATGTGATGAAGGAGTCAGCGATGGCGGCCATATCATACCTCAGGGCCAATTCTGATACGCTGGACATTGACTATCATGTATTTGATCAGTATGACCTGCACGTTCATATACCCGCTGGTGCAGTACCCAAAGACGGACCCTCTGCGGGGATAACCATGCTGACTTCACTGGCCTCCATTTACACCCAGAGAAAGGTAAAGGGTAAGCTGGCGATGACCGGTGAGATCACCCTGCGTGGTAAGGTGCTGCCGGTCGGGGGTATTAAAGAGAAAATACTGGCCGCAAGACGGGCGGGGATGAAGGATATTATACTCAGCCAGAGAAACCGGAGGGACATAGAAGAGATTGACGAACAATACCTGAGGGATATAACGTTCCACTATGTGGATACAGTAAATGAAGTATTGGACGTTGCCTTGCTGGATCAAAAAGTTAGGCAGCCAATGCAATTTACATTTGAAGATAAGGTTAATAAAGCGTAACCTTATCCCCATTCTATGCTGAGGTATTGGCTAATTATCTGTTTTTTATGGGTTTTCACCTCTTCTGTTGCCCAGGTAGGAGGGCAGCGTTCCTATGAGTTCATGAATATACCCTACACTCCGGGAACGGTTGGATTGGGTGGAGTGAACGTTTCATTGGCCAATCAGGACGTCAACCTGGTCATTTCCAATCCGGCGCTGGCTTCGGATACGCTGTCAGGCCTTGTCTCCTTCAACTATCTTTCCTGGTTTGCTGATGCCAGCAGTGTAGCTACTGTATATCAGCATGATTTCGGTAAATGGGGAAACTGGTTCTTTGGCGTTAATCATGTAACTTATGGGAGTTTTGATGGTTTTGATGCCTCCGGTGCGCCAACAGGTGAATTTGATGCTGGTGAAACTATGGTAACGGTGGGCAGAAGCCATCGGGTAGCTGGTTTTTCAATAGGAGGAAGCATAAAATACGTTCATTCCGATATTGCCGGTTTTATCAGCTCTGCGCTGGCGGTGGATATTGGTGGTGCGTTCATCCATCCGAACCAGCAGTTTAGTGCGGGCCTGGTGTTTAAGAATATCGGATTTGTGATCTCCGATTATTCCGATGCCGAACGAAGTGAATTGCCTTTCGACGTTCAGGTGGGAGCTACCTATAAACCCCGGTATATGCCCTTCCGCTTTACATTTACCGGATATAACCTTTACCAGGGTGATATCGCTTATTTTGATCCTGACAATGCTGCCTCCGGCGAGGAAGAGCCGGGTACACTGGACAAGGTATTCCGGCACTTTACCATAGGTACGGAACTGATCATCTCCGAAAATGTGAATTTCAGGGCTGGATACAACCATTTGGTCCGGCAGGAGTTAAAACTAGAAGATACCGGTGGAGGTGCAGGATTTTCGTTTGGTGTTATGTTCAGGATAAAGGCCTTTGAGTTTGCCTACAGCCGGGGAGGATATCATGCAGCGGGCGGCTCAAATAGCTTTTCGCTTACGGCCGATACCAATATGTTTTTGAAAAGAAGAGCTTTGTAATATGTTAAATGAAGAACAATATCTAACACCGAAGCAGATCGTCGGGGAGTTGGATAAATACATTATAGGTCAGAAGGAAGCCAAGAGGAACGTGGCTATAGCACTGCGTAACCGGTGGCGGAGGATGAACGTGAAAACGGATATGCAGGGAGAGATCATTCCCAATAATATTCTGATGATAGGATCTACCGGTGTGGGCAAAACAGAAGTGGCAAGAAGGCTTGCCAGGATAGCCAATGCGCCCTTTACCAAAGTAGAGGCCTCTAAATTCACAGAAGTAGGCTATGTAGGTCGTGATGTGGAAAGCATGGTGAGGGATCTTGTAGAGCAGTCGGTTAACCTGGTAAAGTCTGAAAAAAAGGAGGAGGTGAAGATAAAGGCCGAACAGATAGTGGAAGATATTATTCTGGATGCACTTATCCCCCCTCTCAAGAACCGGGCGTCCGTAAATCCCTCCCCTGAAACGGTGAATTACCCTGAGGAGCCACAGACGGAGGAAGAGCTTAATGAGAAGACCAGAGAGCGGTTCAGGGAGAAGATCAGAAATGGTGAGCTCGAAAACAGAAAGATAGAGGTCAATGTGAAGCAGCCAGGCAATGCGGGGATAGGAATGATCGGCGGTGGTATGATGGATGAGTCCGCCATGATCAACCTGCA
Organism: Flammeovirgaceae bacterium BBD 1991-12; assembly: GCA_001657315.1. Classification (GTDB taxonomy): domain Bacteria; phylum Bacteroidota; class Bacteroidia; order Cytophagales; family Cyclobacteriaceae; genus Fulvivirga. Next base: position 33,240 of record LYSV01000064.1, read on the forward strand.
GGAAATGATCAGCGGTATGATGCCCAAAAAGAACAAAAAAAGAAAGGTCACCATTGCAGAGGCCAGAAAAATATTGCTGGAGGAGGAATCGGCAAAGCTCATAGATATGGATGAAGTCAAGGAGCTTGCCATTCAGAAAGCTGAAAATACCGGTGTGATCTTTATTGACGAGATTGACAAGATCGCTGCCGGCTCTTCCAAAAAAGGTGGGCCGGATGTCAGCAGGGAAGGTGTTCAGCGTGATCTGTTACCTATAGTGGAGGGTAGTACCGTCAATACCAAGTATGGGCATATTAAAACGGATCATATCCTGTTTGTGGCTGCGGGTGCTTTCCATGTGGCCAAACCTTCAGATCTCATTCCCGAGCTTCAGGGTAGGTTTCCCATTCGCGTGGAGCTGGATAACCTCACCAGGGATGATTTCTTCCATATTCTCAAGGAACCTAAAAATGCTTTGACCAAGCAATATGAGGCCTTGCTGCTGGCAGAAGGTGTGGAGCTAACCTTTCAGGAGGATGCGCTTGAGGAGCTTGCGGAAACAGCCTTTCATATTAATACGGAAGTTGAGAATATTGGAGCGAGGCGGCTGCACACAGTAATGAGCCAGCTGCTTAATGAATTTATGTTTGATGTGCCGGACAAGATCGGACCTAACGCCAAAATTGTAGTAACACGTGAAATGGTGAAGGAAAAACTCTCCGGCCTGGTCAGGAACAAGGATCTGAGCGAGTTTATACTGTAACGACTGTGACGGGCTCGCGATCGGATCTGGGTTGTCTTCTGTTGGTTTACATACTACTTATTTCCCCGGGCTATGGACAGTCGGATGCAGATTCGTTGGATCGTCAAAAGAGCATCAGGTCGCAATACATTCAGGGTTTTGATGATAAATTCTACATCAAACCCTTACTGACCGTTCGTACCCTTAATCTGGAATTAAAGGATCAGAACGGAAGGGTGGATGATGTTTCCTACTCATCTACTACAAATTCATATCTGGGACTGGGTGTATACCTTTTTAATATAGGGCTGGAGTTATCCTTTCGTTTACCGAATGAGCGGCAGGATCCGGGCACCTATGGAGAGACAGACGTTTTTGACTTCCAGACCAATCTTTATTCCAGGAAATGGGGTGCTGATCTGACCTATCAGCGCTACAGGGGGTTTT
>LYSV01000065.1:0-46217 GCA_001657315.1 Flammeovirgaceae bacterium BBD 1991-12
CAGGGTGGTTTGACAACCCAGTCCTGTACTGTGTTGCCGATGAGCCACTTTTTTTTTCCATCATCTTTAAAAGAACTTCATGGCACAAACAGAGGTCGCAAAGACCACTACGCAAAGTGCGCCAACACCTTAGCGGAGCACGGGGTCAAACGGTTTGGAACCGTCAAACCCCTCTGCACTGCTCACTAAAAAAAGAACCCCAACCGTACAAAGATCCCGCTTTCATCATCGTTGGAAACGGTGTAGTCCGCAGAAATGACCGCCTTCCCCAGGGGTGCTATCCAGAGCCCCCCTCCTATTCCCCGGTGCCATGTCTCCTTGCTGTCGTCCACCAGTGCCTCATCTTCCTGTTCTGTCCATACCCTGCCTATATCATGGATCAGGGTGATACCAAAGCTGCCCGGGAACAAGGGCGTGCGGAATTGCGCCAGCCTGATCCTCAGGTCCGTGTTTTGATAGAAGGACTGATCTCCGGTAAACCTTGTTCTCCGGTAACCGCGCAGGGTTCTGAAGCCCCCAAGTCGCGCAGCCTGGTAAAACTCGAAATCCCCAAAATTGGCCTGTCCACCACCACGCAGGGCTAACGTCGTCCTGAGAGCTCCTCCAAAAGTGAAATAAAAAGAGAGATCGGATGATATACTCTGATACCGGTTCTGCTCATCTTCCGGCTGCCAGACGGCCTTACCTTCAATATTCCATAACAAGCCACGTGTCGGAAAATATCTGGAATCCCGGGAATCCAGTGCATAGGTCACCAGCCCACCCAGATAGTTCCTCCTTTCATCCAACAAAGGTGAAGCAGCATCACCCTCTCTACCTACCAGAGCCGGATAGTCAATAATGAACCTGTCGGATTCCTCATCATTTTGATCGGTAGCTATTTTAATGGACCGGTAGAATCCGCCTGCCTTTATGAAATGCAGATCACCGAGTGTCCTGCGTATTTCCGGTTTGAAGATCCACTGACCGTACCGGGCACGGTAGAACTGGGTGTCCTCATCACGTGCATCCTTATCCAGAGTAGTCTTATTGCCAAAACCATAAAAGAAATCGGCAAAGCTGGGCTCAAAAACATCTGCCTCCAGTAGCAGATCCCATTTTCCCAGCACATCATTGAACTCGCCCTTGTACTTAAAATTATAGGAGGCAGACCGGGGAGCCACAGCAGCGGTGAAGGTATGCCTGGTGGCGTAGGGCTCTTTTCTGAACCTGTGCCGGGTAAGTGAAAATCCAGCGCCCAGAAAGATCCCATCGTCCGGATTGAACCCCCCAGTCACCAACGGCATCAGCTTGTCATACTTAAACCCGAAGCGATTGTAGTGATTTACTCCCTCCTGCCTGTCAGAGGTTTTATTTTTCAGCTCTTTCTGCCCGGTAATGGTCGTTTTACTCTTTGAGTCATACAGGATGTTCCTTTTGCGCCATCCGGACACTTCGGACTGATCGTCAATTGTGTCCTCACCCTTGCCTCCGATGATCCTTATTGTGGGTCCTTTGCTCACCCGACCTTTCAGGTGAAACCGGTCATTATCACCAAGACCGAAAAGCCTGATCTCAGCGGTTTCATCCGTTCTGAACACCCGGTGGTAGGCCAAAAACTTAATATAGCCGGATTTTTCTCTGATCCGATACATTTTCACCTCCGTCTCCTCATCATTCAGCCGGTTTACCTCAAAACGCTCCGCCTTTTTACTACCTACCACATTGACATTACGAGCCAGGAATAGGTAGTACTCCCGTGCATAAACAAGCAGGGCATCTCTCCTTTTCTTCAGCTTACGAACGATATTTTCACCATTCAGTGCATAGATCTCCCCGGGCAGGTCTTTTATGGCCTCTTCGATGACCTCATCGGTAATTCCCGACTGCAGGTCCCGGGCTATTTTCTCCCATACCTCCCACGGGGATTCCGTCAGGAAGGTGCGGTCAAAATACCGTGCGTTGAACTGCAGCCCGGTCACATCCCTGATCTCCTCATCAAAGCCCTGGAATTTCGGCTGGCCCCACCTGCGGGAAGAGGCATTGAGCATGATACCGTCTGATTTGAAAAAGGCCTGGTCCCGGTCCCGCGGGATCGGCTGGTAGTATTTATGTCCTTTTTCGGTGGAATTTTCCACTTTCTTCCGAATGCCCTCAGGTACATTTTCCATCCCCACTTCAGACACCTTAAACTCGGCAAACCTCCACTGATCATCATGCCGGTCCCAGTCACCGATCAGTATATCGAACAACCTTGACCGCAGCACCTGCTCCTCATCTACCATGTCCTCGTCTTTCTTTTGGAGGTGTTCCACAAGATCAAAAGTGCTTATTATGTCCTTTGGCTTGCCGAAATCGTTATGATCCTGCCAGTATTCACCTGCTGGTCGCTCCTCGAACAGGTAAAGGCCGTTGCCGAAGTCCTTGCGGTAGGAGCCCAGCCGTGGATCATCCGGAAGATAGACAAGTCTGGGGTTGGCGTGATGTACTCCGGCCGCCTCTGCCAGCCGGGGTACTGCCAGGGCACCGTAGGGATGAGATGCCGAGATCTGATCGGAGACTAGTTGGGACACAATGGTGCCCCTTAGAGCAGCGGGCACGGCATTTTCAGGAAATTTTTCCACGGACCGCAGTGTGTATTGCTTACCGTCACGCGCCTCCAGTCTCAATGAACGGGTCTGCATACCTCCTCCCTTCTTCAACACTTTCAATCCTCCTTTCTCTTTTCCAAGGTCGAAGACGGGTATATTCTGAATTTCCGTTGCCCACTCCCTGCGGTAGTTGTTACCCAAAAGTCCGGGACGGGTCTTACCGGGTTTTTTGTTGAGCTTTTCCGTGGCCATCGCTGTGACGGCCCGACCGGAAAAATCCGGTTCCTCATAGCGCTGCTCTTCCAAAGCAGGATCATAGACATGATTGTACAGCCTTTCACGGAAAGCCAGCTTGTCTCCGGCCCAGAACTCAAGGTAGGCATCTCCGTTTTTATAAAAGTTCAACCTTCCAAACCCTGGTCCTCCGTAAGCAAAACGGGCATTGTTGCCCACCGCTGTAGCAGTTGCCTTTGCAATGGCGCCGCTGACTACATGATGCCAGCGATTTATCCGGTGGTATTGTAACGAACGCTCATGACCTGAGAGATAGATGATGTTCGGATGCTGCTCCAGTATTTTTTCCATTCCACTCGAGAATGCCCTGTACCGGATCTCAGCCAGGTCCTGCAGGCCGCCAAAGTGCTGACGGTACCACACATAGAGTGACCCGAGTATCGGTGGGGTCAGGTGAGTATAGAAGGGGAATTTGCCACCATGCGGCCCATTACTGTAGAGCGGATGGTGCCCCACTACAATCACCTTTTTATGGATATTACGTCTTACGGCATCATCCAGATGTACCACAAAATCCAGTTCACTTTCCATTTCACAAAGGGGCTTTTCAGCCGTATGGAGCCACCACTGAGTGTTCAGAAAAATATAGACCAGCTCATCGCCTACCGCTAGCTCCCAGGGACCGGGACAGCCATTTTCCGGTACCACCACACCACGTTCACGCTGAAGCAGTTCCTCTGCCCAGGTTTCAAGCCTCAATACCTTCTCATAGCCTTTTCGGCCACCATTGCCCCAATCATGATTGCCGGGCACCACAAAAATGCTATTACTCATTTCCCTCAGCATCGAAAGCTTATTGTTCAGCACCCGCTCTACCTGACGACGACGCGCACTGGCTGTGGAGTCTGGCAATCCTCTTTTTACACCGTTGTTGCCCAAAAGGATCAATGTAGCACTGTCTGCTGAAAGAAATTGCCTTTGCAGATATGGCAACAGGCTATTGGTCAGGTCAGGGGCCTGGTCTGCCCCACCAAAAAAGAAGACTGAGTACTCCGGCGTGGCAGCAGAATCCTTCGCCATCGAATAATCGGGTGCATAATGAGGCCCGGTGGTAGCACATGCGGTGATCAAAAAAACAAACAGAAAAAGGATGTATAGCCTTCTCATAATCTTTTTATTATGACTTTAAAAAGCAAAGAAATACAGAAACGCTTTGGGTCAATGTATTACACATAACATCGGAACATCATCCTGTTAGGTACTTTTCCGGGCAAAACGAAACTATGAAAGAAAGTAAGAAGCCGGATAACATCCCAGATGCCGGATCACTTATCCATGCGATTGTTACATTTTTGACTGGGTACCTGCAATCAGTTTATGTCAGCGAGTACGGTCTGATAGCGGAATTCATGGCCCGGGAAGCCGAAAAAGCAGCAAAAGAGCTAAGCTACCCGGAACAGGACGCGCAGAATGTTATTCTGGCTTCGGCATTGGCGGCTTATCCCTTCACACGGGTCAACCAGGACTCCATTTTACTGGCACAAGCTTACTTTGAACAATATCCGGGTCCCTCCATACCTGCTTCAGAGGTGATGGAAGTACTTCAGCAATTACAGGAAGGATCACCTCAAACGGACCTGGCCGGGCTTGTTTACGATATAAAAAAGTCAGTTTACTCCCATAAGTTTCTTTTCAAGGTGGAAAATGTGATCAGAGAAGAAATAGCCCTCTTTGAACAAAGAGAGTTCAAGGACGCCGAATGGCCCGGAGAATTGGGTAAACTCATGGGTGATCAGCATTTCCAAACGGAATATGGCCGGAGGTATGCCCCGGAAATGGAGAAGAACCGGGAACGACTCTCAAAGGAAATAAAAAAGAGGGAAAAGAAAAGGGACCTTGTCATGCAGGGGGAACTGAATATGAATGAAAGGGAGTTGAAGGAGCTCAAAAAGAAGTATGAAAAGATCATGAACCGGGCGGAACGGGGCATAGAAACCCTGTTTAAGCTAACATCGAAGAATCACTACACGCTGAATGCCATGGTGGACAGAAAGGCCAATATCCTTATTTCCATTAATGCCATCATACTATCCATCATTCTGGGCACGCTGCTGAACAGGATCTACGAAGATCCGCATTTGATACTACCGATCATTATGATCCTGACCACGAACCTTTTGTCTATTGTTTATGCCATTTTTGCCACGAGACCGGATCTGACACACGGAGGCCTGACAACCGATCCCAGTAAACATCATTTTCTTTTCTACGGTAACTTTCACAACATGAAGGAAACCGACTATGTGTCTGGCATGAACGACTTGATGAACAATGCCGACGATCTGTACAACAGTCTGAGTCAGGATATCTTTTATCTGGGGAAAAACCTCAAAAAGAAGTTTGGGAATCTGCGCAGGTCTTTTAACACCTTCATGTTCGGACTGATCACTTCCGTCATCGTTTTTCTGGGTTGCCATGCTTTCTTTGAATTCTTTGCTTCAAATGCATAATTGATATTCAGGCAACATATGTTCCCTATGTCGATTTTCAGTAAGATCTATCATAAAGGATTTACCCACTTTCGCTTAGCTTTATGCCAAACATTATCATAATTATGGAGGATAACCTGAAACCCAACGAACAGCATGAAGCAAAAATGATGGCCAGCGACAGAGACATGGCCAGCAACCTGCCTATATCCGGCGAAGATAATTTTCCTGAGGTGTTTGCTACCTCACGAATGATCGCTCTGATGGAAATGGCTGCAGCCAGACTAATGAAAAGGCTTTTAAAGGACGGTCAATTGTCCGTCGGGGTCGGAGTCAATATCACCCACACAGCCGCCACACCGAATCAACAGGAGGTTTGGGCTGTGGCTACTTTCCTGCATATGGAAGGAAAACTGTACAGGTTCAACGTAGAAGCTTTCGATCATGCCGGAAAGATCGGCGAAGGAGAACATACCAGAGCCATTGTATCGGAAGAGCGGTTACTGACCGGGGCTGTGAAGCGTTTTGAAAAGGCAGGGAAGGAAACTCACTGACTAAACGCCATAATCCTGTACGGCCATGTAGCTAAGGATGCATCAGGCCATTTGATCGAAAAAATCACTGAATTGGTTTTAAGCACTGGTATCTTTTAACTTTGAACAGTTTTATCAATTTTTTGAGTAATGAGAACATTTCTGATCACACTTGGTCATGTCCTGCTATTGTCATCTATCGTGTATGGTCAGGGCGGTTACGACAGGATAGATAAATATGAAGGTGGTATAGCCAAGGTGAAGCTGAACGGTCTGTATGGCCTTGTTGACCTAAATGGAAAGGAGATCGTTACTCCCAAATATGATCTGATCCGGCCATTTAACAACAACCGGGCCCGGGTATCCTTAAATAAGCTATGGGGCATTATCGACAGGAATGGGAAAGAGGTCATCCCTGTTAAGTACGATAAGATCGGAATATTCGTCAGTAATCAGGCAAAAATCCAGAAAGATGGCAAGTGGGGTATGATCCACTATGACGGGAAAGAGATCATTCCTGCGAAGTATGACAAACTGATGAAATTCGAGAATACCCTGTACAAAGTATCCAACGGAGGCTACTGGGGTATCCTGGATAATCAAGGCAAGAAAATCACACCTGTCAAATATGAGAAAATAGAAGGGTTTAACGACAACAGAGCCAGGGTTTACCTGAATGGCAAATGGGGTGTAATTGATCGTCAGGGAAACGAGATCATTAAAGTCAATTAGCTGCTCTCAAACCTGCAAGGGATTCACCTTTCTTAAACGGAATCCTGCATCCTGATCCGCTCTTTTACCATTGCTTCCATATCCGCTTCGGGTCTTCTGTTTCCTGCATACCGGCTTTCTTTTTTAAAACATGGCTTCTATTTATTTCTAAAAATTGTTATTTTTAACAAAAAAAAGAAATGAACTACGTTCTTTTTAAGGATAATCTACATCATTTTAAAATATTTTCACTCACTGATATCAGAAAGATATTTCCAAAATTCGACTCCCGCAGATTGGTAGAGTGGCAGCAAAAGGGTTACATTAAAAAAGTTATCAATCGTTGGTATACCTTTTCAGATACCAAACCTGAAGATCATTTACTGTTTTGGACCGCCAATCGCATTTATCAACCCTCCTATATTTCTCTGGAAGCAGCCATGGCCTGGTATGGACTGATTCCGGAAGCTGTCTACACGATTACCTCCATAACGACTCTCAAAACAAAATCCTATGATACTTTCATGACCACTTTCTCCTATCGTCATGTAAAATCCGGATTTTTTTTCGGTTACCGGATTGTAGAATGGTTGGGTTTTCCAATAAAAATGGCAGAAATGGAAAAGGTGGTTCTCGACTATTTATACCTCAACTCAGACGTGAACGATCAGGAAAGCATAGAAAGTCTTCGTCTGAATATTGATATACTGGTAGAGCAACTGAATAAAAAGAAACTGAAGGAGTACCTGAAGCTATTCAACAGCAAAGCACTGGACGCAAGAGCCTCTCACTTCCTAACGCACCTGGAATCATGTTGAGTCTATCCGAAATAATAAAATACTATCCGGAAAATCTCCATGGTTTCCAACGCTTTATCATCAGGGAATATCTCCAGTATAAGATACTCCAAATTATTTTCGATAACTCTCTCTATTCTGACAAACTCTGTTTTTTAGGGGGCACTTGCCTGAGGCTGGTGCATGGGAATACCCGCTTTTCAGAAGATCTGGACTTTGATAATTTCAGTCTGAGTCAGAAAGACTTTGAAAGAATATCCGCTATCATAAAAACTGACCTGAAAAAAGAGGGGTATGAAGTGAGCATCAGAAACGTATTCAAGGGTGCTTTTCATTGCTATATCCGATTTCCTGAAATCCTCTACAAGGTAGGATTAAGCGGTCACAAAGATGAAAAGATATTAATTCAACTGGACACAGAGCCCCAACATTTTACCTTCGAACCGGAACGGTTCATACTAAACAAGTTTGACGTATTCACAGAGATACTTACCACTCCCAGAGACATATTGCTGTCACAAAAGTTCTATGCCATAATTAACAGAAAACGACCAAAAGGCAGGGATTTTTTCGACGCTGTCTTCCTGCTTGGTAAAACAAAACCCAATTACGATTACCTGAATCTTAAATTAAACATCAAGTCTTCCGAAAATCTCAGGTCAGAGGTATTGATGAGATGCAAGAGTATAGATATGGAAGAGATGAGTCGTGATGTTGCTCCCTTTCTATTTCATTCAGCAGACAGGAAAAAGATACGTTCATTTAACAGATACATGGAACAGGTAGATCTGTAAATTGCTGAACAGTCAAACCCGGTATCCAAGCCTTAAAGCTCTTTATCACATGATTACGTTTGATCCGATGCATCCCGCATCCTGATCCACTCTCTTACTACTGCCTCCAGAGCGGGTTTTCAATCTTCTATTTCCTGCATGTCGGCAAATTTAGCCACTCTGGCCTCCTTGCCATCACCCTGTAACAGCCCCGAATCGTCTTTGATGAGGGCTCCCTTATGAAACATAAGACTGACATGCTTTTTGGCATTCATAAAATAGGAGGCCATATTCCCTTTATACAAAAAGGTGGGACTGCTCCATTTAATGGTCTCCGTAATTTCAGGGTGTGTTGCCAGAATTATTTCCCGGACCCGCTCAATCTCATCGTGCATGGGATGAGCTTTTTTGGCCAGGTATTCGTCAACTTCAGGATTTCTGTTCATTTCAGGTAAGTCTTTGGATCCGTCTGCTTTGCTCCGAGGCAGAAAGTAATGAACAAATTTACAACTATATTAACAAAACTTAATATTAATATTGTCATTTAATGATATTAAAATTTACCTTTGATGTATGGCAATATCACAGGTGGAAGCAGTATTCAAGGTGCTGTCGGATAGGAACCGGATCAAATTGGTAAGATTACTGGGACAAAAGGAACGTACCGTTGGAGAATTGGAAAAACTGCTACGTATGAGCCAGTCCTCCACCTCACAACATCTGAAGCTTCTGAAAAATGCCGGACTCGTATCCTCCAGGAAGCACGGAAATTTCCGTATTTATTCTCTCAGAGCAGCACAGCTGAGAGATGCCATGGGCTATTTTGATAATCTATGGGATGAGAGTTTAAAACAAATGAAGGCAAAACTGGAGGGCGATGAAGAATAATCATTTATACAAGGAGATCTGGATCAACGCCCCGGTGGAACGGGTATTTGCCTGTTTTACAGAGGAAGAGGCTATGCTAAGCTGGCACGGAAAGGAAGTAACGCTCGATCCCGTGCCAGGAGGCATCTACAGGGTGGTCTTTGAGAATGGCACTACCATTACTGGCAACTACCGGGAAGTGGAGCACAATAAAAGATTAGTATATACCGCCCGATACAATGAGGTGGATAGTGTAGTTACTGTTGATTTTATCAGTGAAAAAGGAGGAACAAAAGTACTGCTGAAACAGGAGTTTATGCCTGATCAGGATATCACTTCCTTTGATCACGGCTGGGATTATTTCCTCGGGATACTCAGGGAGATGTACAGCAGGGTTGAATAACTCGGGTTAATCCTTAAGTCAATAAAAGCGGCAGTTGTTAAATCGGCCTTTTTATATTGAGTTGAATTTAAAGCCTCAAGTGGGTAATAGTATTATGATGACACCGGTCAACTCACCCCTCGTTCAAACTTTCGTTTGAACTTTCCCCTCTCTAAGCTTAGAGAGGGGATATTCTATCCCTCCGATATTATCGGAGGGGTAGAATTGGGGTGAGTTGAAGTACCAGAAACCCAAAATCACAACACATTGAATTCTGGTACACCATGAGATTAAAACATGGGTAGCCTTTTTACGACAAATGCACTGGAAAAGATGTAACTATCCCCCTACAAGGAGCTTGTTGTGGTTTTCAGATACTACAGTCTCCTGTTAAATAAACCGATTCAGCAGATTTTCCAGATACTCCTGACGACCACTGCGCAGTGCAGGCTCTCCGGCACCGGAAGCAAGCTTGTGCAGCTCTTCCAGAGAGAGTTTTCCCTGCTCGAAATCACTGCCGTTACCCCCATCAAAAGAACTGTAGCGTTGCTTTCTTATATCCGGATATTCTGAGCTGGTCAGGATCTTTTCGGCAATGAGCAGTGCCTTTGCAAAAAGGTCGATCCCTCCTACATGGGCATGGAAGATATCCACCAGGTCTGTAGAATTTCGCCGGGTTTTCGCATCGAAATTAATGCCTCCCCCCTGGAATCCGCCTTTTGACAGAATGGTGAGCATGGCCTCGGTCAATTCAAAGATGTCATGGGGGAACTGATCGGTGTCCCATCCGTTCTGATAGTCACCACGGTTGGCATCTATGCTACCCAGCATATTTTCAGCGGCCGCTACTTCAAGTTCGTGCTGAAAGGTGTGACCCGCGAGGGTAGCATGGTTCACCTCTATGTTGAGTTTGAAGTCCTTGTCCAGGCCATATTTTTTAAGAAAACCTATGACCGTGGCGGCATCGTAATCATACTGATGCTTGGTAGGCTCCATGGGTTTCGGCTCGATGAAATATGTCCCTTTAAAACCGTTCTTCCTGCCATACTCTGCTGCCTTGCTTAGAAACATGGCCAGATGATCCAGCTCACGAGACATATCCGTATTCAGCAACGAGAGGTAGCCTTCTCTCCCACCCCAGAATACATAGTTTTCGCCTCCCAGCGCAAGAGTTGTATCAATGGCATTCTTCACCTGCGCCCCGGCATACGCCACCACTTCAAAGTCCGGATTGGTGGCAGCGCCGTTCATGTAGCGCGGGTTGGAGAATAAGTTGGCCGTTCCCCAAAGTACCTTGATGTTACTCCCCTTCATTTTCTGTTGGGCATACTCCGTAATATGCTGCAGTCTTTTTTCCGATTCTGCCAGCGAGCTTCCTTCCTCTACGAGGTCATAATCGTGGAAGCAAAAGTATTCCAGCCCAAGTTTGGAGATCAGCTCGAATGCGGCATCCATTTTGTCGCGTGATCTTTGCAGCGGATCGGCTGCCTGGCTCCATGGAAATGTCCTGGTACCCACGCCAAAAGGGTCGCCTCCGTCATTGCAGAACGTATGCCAGTAGGCTATGGCAAACCTTAAATGGTCCTTCATAGGTTTACCCATGACTGTTTTTTCGGGATCGTAAAAACGATAGGCCAATGGGTTATCCGACTCTGGTCCCTCATAGGACACAGGACTGATCTCTTTGAAGTATTCCTTATCTCCGATTATTGCTGTCATTTTGTTCAATGGTTTAGTACATGGTTAAGTCAATTGATCTTCAAGGCCGGTTTTCCAGCGCTCGTATGTCTTCTGGTATTGCTCCCTCACCGGGTTTTCGGGAGATATCTGATGGGTAGGTTTCAGGTTTTTGAAAGCTTCGTCCAGTGATGAATAAAATCCTGCTCCATACGCCGCTGCCCGGGCTGCGCCCTCAGCGCCGTCGGTCTCATAGAGTTCCACGGTAATGCCTGTGGTGTTCACAAACGCCTCACGGAAGACCGGGCTCAAAAACATGTTAGCCCTTCCCGCGCGGATGACCTCACTTTCCAGACCGATCTCACGAAGAGCCTCAAAGCCATAGTTGAGGGCAAAGGCCACCCCTTCCTGCCCTGCGCGAAGAATATGCTCCGACGTATGACGGTTAAAATCCAGGCCTGCCAGTGTGGCATTCAGGATACGATTCTGCAACACACGCTCGGCACCATTGCCAAAGGGATAGAAAAGGAGTCCATCGGAGCCGACATCTATTCCGGCGGCCATTTCGTTCATCTGCTCATAACTTCTCTGTCCAGCCCCCAGATTCTTCTTCAGCCAGCTATTCAGTATTCCTGTACCATTAATACACAAAAGGACACCATTTCTTCGTTCATCGGCTGTTTGGGTAACGTGCAGAAAAGTATTCACCCGGGAGGCCTTGTCTGTTAAGTTCTTTTCTGTCACAGCATAGATCACCCCGGAAGTGCCGGCAGTCGCGGCCACCTCCCCGGGATCCGTCACATTCAGCGAAAAAGCATTGTTGGGCTGGTCGCCGGCACGATAGGAAACCGGTATACCAGACTTTAGACCGAGTGCCATAGCACTTTCATCATTTAAGTGACAGACATTACCAAACGTGGGAACGATCTCGGGGACCAGATGGCCGGATATATCATAATGCCTGAGTAACTTTTCTGCGATCTCCTGTTGTTCAAAATCCCATAATATACCTTCGGAAAGTCCGGAAGCAGTGGTATTCAGTTGTCCGGTCAGTTTAAGCGCCAGGTAATCGCCAGGCAGCATGAACTTGTGGACCTGATTATATTTGCCGGGTTCATTTTGTATGACCCAGCGCAGTTTTGAAGCGGTAAAGTTACCTGGTGAATTCAGCAGGTGGGTCTGACAGTACGTATCTCCCAATGCCCTTGCGGCCTCATCGCCAACCCCCACGGCACGACTGTCGCACCAGATGATAGCTGGACGCACCACCTTCATATTTTTGTCCACCAGCACCAGGCCATGCATTTGATAGGAAATACCTATGGCCTCAATTTTCTGTGGATCGACCAGACTGTTGCTCATCGCCCGGCGTGCAGCCTCAAGAGTACACTGCCACCACACTTCAGGGTCCTGCTCTGCCCATCCGGGTGAGGGCGCTTCTATGGCCAGCTCCGTTTCGGGATAATGCCCCGAGGAAATACTTTTCCCGGAAGCCACATCAAACACCGAAGCTTTTACTGACGAACTTCCGAGGTCTATACCCAGTGTCAACATAGTGATAGCTGATTTATGGTTGCCAAAGCTTTTCCATATCCTCCAGGGTCTTCCCTTTCGTCTCCGGCACTATTTTCCAGTTGAACCAGACGGACACCACACACATGGCACCGTACACCCAAAAAGGAAAACCTCCGTTGAACTGATGGAGCAATGTTTCATTTTCCATAAGCATGGGGAAGGTCTGGGAAACAGCAAAGTTGGATATCCATTGTGCTGCCACCGCGATAGACAATGCAAGGCTCCGGACGCGGTTGGGATAGATCTCCGAGAGCAACACCCATGTGACCGGTCCCAGAGACAGCGCAAAAAATGCGATATAGCCCAATACGAAGGTCAGTAACCAGACATCCGTATTCTGATAGTAAGCAGCAAAGCCAATGGCTGAAATACAGATCCCCATACCTGCCGAACCTATGATCATCAGCGGCCTGCGGCCGAACCTGTCTACCGTTAAAATAGCAATAACGGTAAACAGCAGGTTTACAGCTCCTACTACGATCGTTTGTAAGAGAGCAGCATCTGTATTACTACCCATCTGCTTGAATATTTCAGGCGCATAATATAGAAAAACATTGATACCCGTAACCTGTTGTAATATTGAAAGCGCTATGCCTATGACCAGCACCAGATAAATATTGGGTTCAAACAGACTTGACAACGTGGCCTTTTTTGTCCCTTTGGACCTTTCGAGAGAGTTCTTAATGTCATCCATCTCCTTCTCGGCCTCATCTTTACCTACCACCTTCGTCAGGACTTCCATGGCCTGATCAAATCGGCCTTTAATGGCAAGCCAACGTGGACTCTCCGGTACGGCAACCAGCAAGAACAAAAATAGAAGCGCCGGAATAGCCTCCGAGCCGAACATCCAGCGCCATCCTGAATCTATATTCCATTGATTATCACCCTGCCCGGCGATATAGTAGTTTACAAAGTATACTACCAGCATACCGAAGATAATGGCAAACTGATTCCACGAAACCAACCTGCCACGAATATGAGGGGGTGAAACCTCGGCAATGTACATGGGAGACAGCATGGAAGCGATACCTACACCCACGCCGCCGATGATCCTGTAAATAATAAAAACGGTGAACTTATCCGGAAGGGCCGTTCCTATCGCCGATATGAGGAAAAGCACTGCGGCCAGGATCAATGACTTCTTTCTGCCCAGCCGGTTGCTTATCATACCTGCAACCAACGCTCCTATGACACAACCTACCAGTGCACAGGAAGCTGCCCACCCCATCTGAGCGGAGTTCAGATCGAAATAGACCCTGACTGACCCGATCGCTCCGGAGATCACTGCCGTATCATAGCCAAACAAAAGTCCCCCAAGGGTGGCTACCAGCGTAATAAATGTGGTGAACATGTTCTGAACAGGAAGACGTGAATCTGAAGAAATGGCCGAGGAAGTCATAAATAGTTATAGTCATTTTGACCACAAGTTACAATTTATTTTTATCTTTCCATCATTATACACTGATTTTGTTCACCAGCTTCAGAAATATATATTTATATGATGGTTTCATTTCCGGACGAAATTATAGATGCCTTATCCATTGATTGCCTCATTTTTGGCTTTGAAGGTGGCGAGTTACAGTTGTTGCTTGTCAAACATGCCGATGGAATAAGCAAGGGCCGCTGGGCGCTACCAGGTGGATGGATCAAGTACAACGAGGGGCTTAACGAGGCAGCATATCGTGTCCTTCAGGCATTGACGGGAGTGAAAGACGTTTACCTTGAACAGCTTCAGGCCTTTGGTAACCTGGAGCGATTCCCCGTAAAGAGGGTGCTGACCGTCGCATTCTATTCCCTGGTAAAACCAAAGGACTATGAGCTTATCCCAGGTTTTACAGCCTCGGACGTCAGATGGTTCAAGATAAGGGACATTCCGGATATGCCTTATGATCATAATAAAATACTTGATTTTGGGCTTAACTTTTTAAAACATAAAGTCAGGCACGAACCCATTGGATTTAATCTTTTGCCTGAGAAGTTCACCTTGCTTCAGCTTCAGGAACTCTATGAATCCATCCTGAGCATCAAGCTGGACAAACCCAATTTTCGCCGGAAGTTCATGAAAATGGACCTTCTGGTACCCTGCAATGAAAAGCAGCAGGACGTAGCGCATCGGGCTGCCAATTTATACCGGTTTGATAAGGAGGTATATGACCGGCTAACGGAAAAGGGGTTTACGTTTGAGTTTTAGGCAGGCCAGAAGCAAGACTTGAGGGTTATCATCTTGAATTATGCCATATTTTAGGAAATCATGTCTTCAATTGGGCATTCATTCATGCTTCGTTTTTGCGCAAATGTCCGACTTCAGTAACTTTGCAACTTCGAAATGAAAAAGGTAGCGTTTTACACACTGGGTTGCAAGTTGAATTTTTCGGAGACATCCACCATTGCAAGGATGTTTGAGAAAAAGGGCTATGAGAAGGTGGATTTCGTAGACCAGCCAGACATTTTCATAATCAATACATGCTCTGTCACAGAAAATGCAGACAAGAAATGTAGCAAGGTAGTACGTGAAGCCCGTAAAATATCCCCTGAAGCCTACGTGGCGATCATCGGGTGCTATGCCCAACTGAAGCCTCAGGAGATCGTTGAGATACCGGGTGTGGATGCCGTGCTGGGTGCCGCAGAAAAATTCAGGCTTGTTGACTTATTGGATGGATTTGTTCGCCCGGAAACACCCAAGGTACTGGCATCTGAGATAAAGGAAGCCAAAACATTTCACAACGCATGGTCCCTGAACGACCGTACCCGTACTTTTCTCAAAGTACAGGATGGTTGTGACTACAGCTGTACATTTTGTACTATTCCTCTGGCAAGGGGTGGTAGCAGAAGCGATACCATAGCAAACATCGTCGGCTCAGGCCGGAAGATAGCTACCAAAGGTGTAAAGGAAATTGTGCTTACCGGCGTAAACACCGGAGATTTTGGGATCAGGAATGGGAAACGGGAAGACAGATTTATCGACCTGATCCGGGCGTTGGATGAGAACGTACCGGTAGAAAGATTCAGGATCTCCTCCATTGAGCCCAACCTGCTTTCAGATGAGATCATTGAATTTGTAGCCCACTCCAATAGGTTTGTACCTCATTTTCATATCCCTCTTCAATCCGGATCGAACAGGATACTAAAAAGCATGCGCCGAAGATATATGCCTGAATTGTATTCATCCCGTGTTAAAAAGATCAGGGAGCTGATGCCGGAGTGTTGTATAGGCGTTGATGTAATTGTCGGATACCCTGGGGAAACTGACGAGGACTTTGTTGAGACTTACCAGTTTTTGAATGAACTGGAGATATCCTATCTACATGTTTTCACCTATTCTGAAAGGGCCAATACTGCAGCTGCGGAGATGGATGAAACGATCCCCATGAAGATACGTCATGAAAGATCACGGATGCTACGCTCGTTGAGCGAAAAAAAGAGGCGCAGGTTTTACGAAGATCACATCGGCGCTCACGCCACTGTGCTTTGGGAAAATGACATTGAAGATAACCGTATGCATGGATTTACCGAAAACTACATCCGGGTATCCGCCACATACGACCCTGTGAGGATCAATGACCTTCAACATGTAATTTTAACCGGCATCAACGAAAACGGGTATGTGGAAGTCCTTGAAAATGAGGAAGAGCTGATCCATTGACAACAATTGGTGCCTTCAGGTGTTAATTGTCACAAAGAAACAATACACCCGGCATGGTATTAAAAGTGAATGACAAAGCGCCTGACTTTTGCTTGAACTCTACAAGTGGAAAGAAATTTCAACTAAGCAAGGATGCTGCTAACCGCCCTATACTTCTGTATTTTTACCCAAAGGATTTTACTCCCGGCTGCACAAAGGAAGCGTGCTCCTTCCGTGACAATTTTGATCTTTTCAAAAAACTTGATGTAGATGTGGTGGGCATTAGTACTGATTCCGTAAAGCAACATCTCAGATTCAAGGATACCCACCAGTTACCTTTTGAATTACTTTCGGATGTAACAGGCCAGGTTTGCAGAGCCTACAATGCGCTCATCCCGGTTCTGAATATTTCAAAGCGCATCACCTATCTTCTTGACAGCGATCATCGTATAGCAGCTACCTACAGTGATCTGTTCGGTGCAGAAAGGCATATTCAAAAAATGCTGGTCAGCGTACAACAGCTTTAAGATACGATCATCCCGTCCCGCATCTCAAGTTTCCTGTCGGCCATATTTGCCAACTCCTCATTATGGGTTACGATCACAAATGTCTGCCCTGACCTGTCACGAAGCTGAAAGAAGAGATCGTGGAGCTCTTTGGCATTTTTCGAATCCAGATTGCCACTCGGTTCGTCTGCAAAAATAATGGAAGGGCTGTTGATCAGCGCCCTGGCCACAGCCACACGCTGCTGCTCTCCTCCGGACAGCTCCGAAGGTTTGTGATCATGCCTCCCCTCCAGTGATAGCGAATTGAGGATCTCCCTCCCCCTTGCTTTAATATCAGCGGAATCCCCCCCATTGATAAAAGCAGGTATGCAAACATTCTCCAGCGCCGTGAACTCAGGCAGGAGATTATGGAACTGGAAGATAAAACCTATATGCTGATTGCGGAACCTGGCCTTCTCTGAATTTCTCAGCTTCAGAACATTTTTATCCTGTAAAACAAGCTTACCGGAATCCGGAGTATCCAAAGTACCCAGAATATGCAAAAGCGTACTTTTTCCTGCCCCGGAGGCCCCTACTATGGAAATCACCTCTCCCTTACGAATGGAAAGGTCAATGCCTTTGAGAACATTCAGATCGCCATAGGATTTCTTAATTTCAGCCGACTTTAGTATCTCCATCGTGATTGAAGAACCAAACATAACAAATAGGTCCATAAAACACCCCATGTGCCTGCATTTTAAATCCCGGGCTTGAATTATCGATCCAAAAAGACTACTTTCGTGGCAAAAAATTTCAAGAATGAACATTCACGAATACCAGGCCAAGGACATACTGAAAAAATACGGCGTGAGGGTGCAAACGGGCATAGTAGCGGATACGCCGGACAAGGCACTGGCGGCTGCCAAGGAATTGCATTCCGATACGGGTACAAACTGGTATGTAGTGAAGGCGCAGATCCATGCCGGTGGACGGGGCAAGGGCAAGGTCAGGGAAACGGATTCAAACGGGGTTGTTCTGGCCAAATCATTGGGTGAGGTTCCTGAAAAAGTCAAAAATATTCTGGGGGGTACGCTTGTCACCCATCAAACCGGAGAAGAAGGCAAGATGGTGAATAAGGTACTTATAGCGGAAGATGTTTACTACCCGGGCGCTTCTGAACCACAGGAGTTCTACATCAGTATATTACTGGACCGGGCAAAAAGCTGCAATGTCATCATGGCTTCTTCTGAAGGGGGTATGGACATAGAGGAAGTTGCTGAAAATACACCCGAAAAGATCATTAAGGAGTGGATAGACCCAGCCACAGGCCTTCAGGCCTTTCAGGCACGAAAGATCGCTTTTGCGCTTGGTCTCGAGGGTAATGCATTCAAGGAAATGGTAAAATTTATTTTTGCCCTTTACAAGGCGTATGAAGCTACAGACTCCTCCATGTTTGAGATCAATCCGGTACTGAAAACGTCGGACAATAAAATACTGGCTGTAGATGCCAAGGTCGATCTTGATGATAATGCGCTGTATCGCCATAAGGATCTGGCAGAGCTGAGGGACATCACGGAAGAAGACCCTGCCGAGGTGGAGGCCAGCCAGTCGGGGCTAAGCTATGTAAAGCTGGAAGGAAATGTCGGTTGTATGGTGAACGGAGCAGGTCTGGCCATGGCTACCATGGATATTATCAAGCTTTCAGGAGGAGAGCCGGCCAACTTCCTGGATGTTGGCGGAGGCGCCAATCCGGAGACCGTTGAAGCAGGTTTCCGTATCATTCTGAAGGACCCCAACGTAAAGGCTATATTGATCAATATCTTTGGCGGTATCGTACGATGCGACAGGGTAGCCAACGGGGTGGTGGAGGCTTATAAAAAGATCGGTAATATCAGTGTGCCCATCATCGTACGACTTCAGGGTACAAATGCAGAAGAAGGTGCGAAGATCATAGAAGAATCAGGTTTGAAGGTAACCTCGGCTATCTTACTGAAAGATGCTGCCGCCAAGGTACGGGAAGTGCTTTCCTGATATATTTTATGGTCATTCCATATCTTTGCAATAACTTAGCAGTCCGTTAAAATCCGCGAGTCTCTCTGCGATATGAGAGTGTATCAGTGATCATTAAAAAATGCGTCCGTAGTTCAACTGGATAGAATACCAGATTTCGGCTCTGGGGGTTGAGGGTTCGAATCCTTCCGGACGCACTTAAAGAGCTTATATGTGATACGTATAGGCTCTTTTGTTATAAACCTATTGTAATTTGAATTTTTTTAATTCATAAACATAATCCGTATCTTGTGGGTTGATAGCTATAAGCGGACTTTTTTATGAGAAAAATAGCCTTATTTTTAGTCATCACGCTGGTTGTCTCTGAATTGAATGGCCAGTCATTTTTTAATTTCAGAAAAGGCCGGGATATCATTGCTACCTTTGGGACAGGCACCACTTCCTATTTTGGTGATCTGAATAATCCGGGGGATATCTTTGATTCCAAGCTTAATATTAATATAGGACTCCAGTACTTCTTTACTCAGAATCTGGCTGTGCGTACTGAGGCTACGTGGTTCAGGCTGTCCGGAGATGACGCCGAGGCAGATAGAGAAAGCCGGGCAGCAAGAAATCTGTCTTTCCGGTCTGATAACTTTGAGTGGAATGTAGTAGGCATCTGGCAGGTTTTTCCCAACGGCACACGATTCTATCAGCGTCCTGGTATTAATTTCTATGGGTTTGCGGGAATAGGCATACTCTATTTTAATCCGAAAGGTCAGGTACCGGAAACAGACTGGAATGGTAATCCTCTGCCTGAAGCAGGTGACTATGTGGCTCTTCAGCCCTTACAAACGGAAGGAGAATCATACTCCAGAACTACTATTGTTATTCCTGCCGGTATAGGGGTGAAGTTGAAAGCAGGTCCGTTTTTCAACTTTGGCATCGAGGGGGGGTATCGATTTGCTTTTACCGATTACCTGGACGATGTAAGTACTGTGCATCTTGATCACAGTTCTTTAGACGCCGATCCCTTAAGACAAGCCATGGCTGATAAACGCTTCCTGCTTGGATTATCACCTCAAGAAGCAGGGAAAAACAGAGGAAATGAAAATAACAACGATGGGTATTTCATAATAAATTTAAAAATGGAATTTTATATTCCATCACATATTTTTAGTACCAGCAAGTCAAAATATAACAGACGCAAACGCTTTAGAAAAGTACGGGGTAAAAGAAGATAGAGTGAAATACTGATGTTTGCTCAATGAGGGATCAGTGGCCGGTGGATAGTCCGTTGACAGTGAGGCATTCAAAATGGCACCCCTAAAAAACTATACTTTGCCAGGGTTCACCATATTGCTTAACATGTCTGTTATAATCTATTATTGAAAACGACATTTTTTAATTCTGGTCAGATCAACAGCACGTCAAGATTCTCTTTTATTACTATTCGAAACAGTGTTTTTTATCCAGGATTCAGGTTAATATGGTTCATCGGAAACTCTGATTTATCCAGAATTCCAAATGCAGAACTGTTACTTTTAAATTCTGGCACTATTTCTTTCATAAGACTCACAATGAGATAGTCATCAGAACAATTTTCTATCGATTCCTGTAAGCTACTTATATGCTCAGATATTTCAATAAACGAATACTCCGATACTTTGGCAATCATTATCTTCTTATGATGTGTTGGGATGGTATTTTCTTCATTTGAAAGCAATTCTTCATAGAGTTTCTCTCCTTGTCTCAATCCAGTAAATACAATTTCAATATCCTTTCCCAACTCCAGTCCTGATAACCTAACCATTTTTTTGGCCAGATCAGTGATCTTAATGGACTGGCCCATATCAAATATGAATATCTCCCCTCCCTTGCCAATAGAGCCTGCCTCCAATACAAGCTGACATGCTTCTGTAATGGTCATGAAATACCTGGTGATCTCGGGATGTGTTACTGTTATTGGTCCACCTGTACTGATTTGCTTTTTGAAAAAAGGTATTACAGAACCATTGGACCCCAGAACGTTACCAAATCTGGTCGTCACAAAAGCGGTTCCGTCAAGCTTGTCAGCCAAATAATTATTCAAGGATTGCACATAGATTTCAGCAATGCGTTTGGAACAACCCATAATACTGGTAGGATTGACCGCCTTGTCGGTTGATACCATCACAAACCTCTTCACTTCATACTCTACGGCCAGATCTGCCAGAATTTTAGTACCCAAAATATTCGTTTTTATGGCCTCTACTACATTAGACTCCATCAGTGGTACATGCTTATAGGCAGCTGCATGGAAAACAACCTCTGGTTTCTCCATGCCGAATATTTGTTCTATTCTTTTTTTATCCGTTATATCGGCCACATAAATCTTAGTCGGCAGGTATACATTGAGTTCCCGTTCCAATTCATAAAGTGGTGACTCACTCTGATCTATCAAAATAACATTGGCCGGACTATACTTTGATACCTGTCGTACAAGTTCACTACCTATTGAACCTGCAGCTCCTGTGATACATACCCGTTTATTAAGTAACCCCTCACTTATGGTTTCATTATCAAGCTTAATCGATTCCCTACCCAAAAGGTCTTCTATCCTTATTTCTCTTATTTGTTTAAGGCTCAATTCACCTTTCACCCACTTCTCAACCTCCGGAACAGCTCTTACTTTTACCTGATACTTCAAACATTGGTCTACAATTTCATTTTTACGTTCAATAGATAAGTCCTTGATGGAAATAATGACTTCCTTGACATACAAATCCTTAAATAGCCTGGCCAGGTCTGTGCCGGCATTATAAATCCTGCATCGTCCAAAACTCTTACCCACTTTTCTCAAATCATCTTCCAAAAATCCTACAACCTTAAGACTATTGGAAGTATCATTGCTTATGACTTGCTTTGTTATCAAACCAAGCTGTCCTGCTCCAAAAATCAGAACATTGATTTTCTCATAAACATTTCTTGTGTAATAGGTGAAAATATATTTGATGAGCAACCGGTACAGAAACAGGAATAGTGTTGAGCTAAAACATCCAATGATAAGAACGGATAAAGGAATTATGTTCGCTTCGTATTGCCTGGATACAATGAAGTTTAATGCGCCTGCCAAAAGGGTAATGATCAAAACAGCACTAATAATACGTATAGCGTCACTTAATGTGGTATATCGAACTATTCCTGAATAACTCCTTGTAACAAGGATCGAGATAAACCCTGAAACAACGTAGATGGCCATACCGACATCCATGTTATTCTTTATTACATCTTCAATGCTGAAGTTAAACCTCAGCAGGTAAGCGATTGCAATAGATACCATCAATATTGACAGATCAATAAGTATGATGATCCATCTTGGGAGAATTCTTAGGGCCTTGATAAATCTCATTGTCAGCGTTTTTTTATTTGCAGCGCATGGCTGAAACGATTTGATTAACATCACTATCCGACAATCTATGTGATGACGGCACACATAATCCACTCTCAAAGAGAGCCTCAGCATTGCCCTGCTCGTATACCGGGAATTCCCTGAAGGCGGGCTGCAAATGAAGCGGATACCAAAGATTTCGATATTCTACTCTCTTTTTAGAGAAGTTTGATATTACTTTCATAAGATGATCACCATTCTCACATAATATTGTTGTTAACCATCGATTACTAAATCTGTTTTCATCATCTTCAAGAAACCAAAAAATATCAGATAACGAGTCCTTGTAGAAACAATATATTTCTCTACGTCTCGCAATATTTTGGGTCAGATAAGGCAACTGAATACTGCCCAGCTCTGCCGCCATAGCACCCATAACATAGTTATACCCAACACACCCATGCCTGTAAATATTGGTTCCACTTTTGGCCTGTGAAGCGAGGTATCTGGCCTTGTCAATTGGTTCTGCTATATTGGAAACCAAAATTCCACCTCCGGCTGTGGTAATTATCTTATTATAGTTAAATGAATAAATACCAAGTACTCCTATAGTCCCTACATATGTATCTTTCCATTTTGATCCCAGGGCGCCCGCTGCATCTTCTATGAGGGGCAGATCATATCTACTCAAAATATCCGAAAGTCTGCCCAGATCCGCCGGAACACCATAATTATGTCCTGTTATTATCGCTTTCGGAAGTTTTCCGGTTTTTTCTACCCTATCCAAAAGAGCCTGTTCAACCAGATCAGGGCAGATATTCCACGATTCCATCTCTACATCGATAAAAACCGGCACTGCATTTAGATATCTTATGGCATTGGCCACGGCAACAAAGGTAAACGTCGGACAAAGTACTTCGTCCCCCGCCTTCACACCGATCGCAAGTAAAGCCAAATGTAAAGCAGAGGTCCCGGAATTTGTCGCCAATGCATATTTCGATAGAATCACATTTGATACATCCTGCTCAAAAACAGATGACCCGTTTCTTGAATTTTCAATGTTATCATGAAACAGCTCCGAAGCCTTCTTTACCACCTCCAACGGAATATCCGGAGGGGATAACCTAATACTATATTGACTCATCATTGGAACGGCATTCAGCAAGAGACGGCATTATAGTATCTTTGCCAAAAAAGCCCTTTAGTGTTCTAACGGATATTTTCAGATCCAACAGAAAGCAGACTTTATCAACATAGAATTTATCCCACTTGAACTTATGGTCCCAGGTTAAGTCATTTCTTCCATTTACCTGAGCCAGACCCGTTATACCAGGCCTAACCAGATGTCTCTTCAACTCATCGTCCCTGAAGTACTTAAGGTAATTAAAGGGCAGAGGTCTGGGACCGATCAGGCTCATATCTCCATTCATGACATTTAACAATTGCGGCAATTCATCAAGTCCTGTCCTCCTTAATATCCGGCCTAACGCTGTGGTGTTGGAAGGGTTATTATCGTGTAAAGTACAAAATTTTCTCAAAAAAAACGGTTTATTGTTTTTACCGATTCTGATCTGCGTAAAAAAAACTTTTTTTTGTAGTAAAAATAAAAGAACTGTAATTCCAATAATTACGGGGATAAGGAAAACAAACAGAATGCCTGCTAAAATTCTATCTACCAAATACTTAGACACTAAATACACTGATTTTTAATAAAAAATTTCATACAGACTTCAGAAAATCCGGCAATTACATACTCGACCTGAACATCGCTAAGATGAGGATATATTGGAAGTGAAATCTCTGTCGAGTAATTCCTGTAGGAAGTAGAAAAGTCTTCCATATAAAATCCCATCTCACGGAATAGTGTAAGCATTGGCAGAGGAACAAAATGCACATTTACTGATATACCCAGGGCATTCAGCTCTTCTATCATTTTGTTTCGAATGGTCTCATCAAAATCCGGAAACCGGATCATGTACAGATGGCAGGAAGAGGTTCGTATTTCATCTCTACTTTTTGGCAGTTTAATATTTCCCAGGCCCTTAAAGGCTTCATTGTAACGGTCAAAAATTTCCTGCCTCTTTTCCAAATGCAGCCTGTACTTTCTGATCTGGGCCAGGCCAATAGCAGCACAGATATCCGGCATATTTGCTTTAAATCCTTGAAGAACAATGTCGTACCTCCAATTTCCGGAAGTAGTTTTTGTCAGAGCATCCTTCGTTTGCCCATTCAGTGACAACAGCTTAAAATGTTCATAAACCTTCTGATCATCAAAGCTTTCAGGTAAATTCAGGCAAATACATCCTCCTTCAGCCGTGGTTATGTTCTTCACGGCGTGAAAAGAAAATACAGTAAGATCAGCTACATTTCCAATCTTTTTGTCCCGGTATGTGGCTCCAAAAGCATGAGCCGAATCCGCAAGAATTACAATCCTGTTAAACTTTTGCTGAACTACATTATCTGGTTTAAATTTTTCAGCTATACTATCTGAATTGATAAGACTAAAAATATCTTCATAATTGCAGGGCCACCCCGCGACATCCACCGGAATTATTACCTTGGTATTGGTTGTTATTTTGCTCCTCAGATCATCAATGTCTATATTGAAATCATCATCCGAATCAACCATAACAAGAGTCGCCCCTAAGTGTAAAACAGGAAGTGCCGTGGCACAATAGGTATAAGACGGAACAATGACTTCATCCCCTTTTTGTACTCCCAGCCAGTTTAACGCCAAAAGCAATCCAGACGAGGCTGAGTTCAGGCATATGGTATCTGAAGCGCCTACTTCCCGGCTAATTTCCTTTTCCAGTAGTTTAACTTTTGGTCCGGTAGTGATCCATCCTGACTTCAGGGTATCCATTACCTCTTTTTCAACGTCATAGTCGATGTAAGGAGGAGAGAAAGGTATTTTCATTATACTAAGTTAGATAACCTTGCCGAAACAAGGTTCTTTTTATAATAGCTTAGTTAGCAACATAATATTTTCTTGTTTCTGTACCTTCATATGTGGTAATACGAAGAATAAAGACCTTTTGAGGACCAAGAATAGTTCTACCAAAAGTTATGCTATTATAAGTACCTGTGGCAGATGTTCTGCTCCCCAATAATTTACCATTCAGGTCAAATACTGTAACAAGGCTTCCACTGTATTTGGCACCATGAAGTTGTACTTCTATTTCGTTGCTGGATTGTTGGACCACCACGTTGAAATTTTCCCCTTTTTCATCCAAAGACAACTGTTTTTTACGGCTACCTAAGCCTCCGGATCCAGTGGTAGCGAAGTTTTCCAGGTAAGTAGATGTCAAATAGTTTTCGTTCCCTCCTGTACCGTTATATTCAAAAACAGCTATATAATAGGTGGTAGATGCATCTAATCCAGATAAGGTAAATGAACTACCGGTCCCGTCAAAAACAACATATTGGGCTCCGCCAAGATTACTGCCACCTCCGGCAAAAACATTACTGAAGTTGTAAGTTGCGCCATCCTGAGGGAAACGGGAAACGGGAGCATTTCTCCTCGCTACTGCAATCCTGCGAGCACCATCACCTGTATTGTTCCAGTTGACCTCTATAGAAGAACTGGTGATCGTACCAAAAGTCATATTGGAAGCTATCGTTGTAGGTTCTGAGATGCCGGCTGTCAACTGTGAGCCTGTAAGTGAAATTGATGTAAGGTAATTCTCAGTGCCTCCGGTGCCGTTATATTCAAATACAGCAAGGTGATAAGTAGTGGAAAATTCCAACCCCGAAAGTACAAAACTGTCTCCGGTCCCGTCAAATACAACATACTGCTGTCCTCCCAGGTTACTACCACCTCCGGCAAATACATTATTCGCATTATATGTTACACCATCAGTAGGCACTTTTGTTATCATCGCACCTCTCCTCGCTACCACTATTCTTCTTGCTCCATCACCTGTATTATTCCACGTCACTCTGTAACTTGTTGTACTTATCTCGCTAAATACCATATTGGAGGCTATCGTTGTAGGTTCTGAAACTATTGGAGCATCGGTCGCCTGGCTCCCTGTTAAAGACTGAGAGGTTAAATAATTCTCATTACCTCCTGTACCATTGTATTCAAACACAGCAAGATGATAGGTAGTGGAAGGGTCTAATCCAGACAGTACAAAATTGTCTCCGGTCCCGTCAAATACAACATACTGCTGTCCTCCCAGATTACTGCCACCTCCGGCAAATACATTATTCGCATTATATGTTACACCATCGGTCGGAACTTTTGTCACAGCGGCACCTCTTCTGGCTACCACTACTCTTCTTGCTCCATCACCTGTATTATTCCACGTTACCCTGTAACTTGTTGTAGTTGTCTCACTAAATACCATATTGGAGGCTATCGTTGTAGGTTCCGAGGCACCTGACGTAGTGCCCGATACATTTTCCTTGCCTGCAGTGATATAGTCTATTTCACTACCTGTTCCAACATATTCAAATACCGTGAAGTAATATGTGGTAGTGGCATTTAAGCCTGTAACGGTCACATTCTGCCCTGTACCATCAAATACTACATAGTGAGCACCCCCTATATTACTGCCCTCTCCAAAATTAGCGCTTGCCGTGTAGTCCACTCCGTCTACAGGCTCCCTGTAGGTTGCTCCGCCCTCCCGGGCCACAACGATCCTGCCAGTACCTGATCCGTTGGTCCAGCTAAGGTCTATGCTATTACTACCAGTGCCCGTAACCTGAAGGCCTGTAGCCTGGTTAAGCACGGTAGATCGTAATTCATTACCATTGACGGCTTCAGTTGCAGCAAAGTATACCACACTGTTACGAACGGTAAAGTGCGCAGGACTGGAACTGCCGGAAGTATTGATATCATCCACCATTTGAGTTCCACCTGAAGTACCATTGGTTTTCCAGAGCTCCTCACCATTGACACCATCGTCAGCACTAAAGTACAAAGCACCGTTTACATCCGTCAGATTGTCCGGGTTTGAGCTTCCCGAAGTATTGATATCTGACACCATAAAAGTCCCCGCACCTGTACCATCGCTCCTCCATAATTCAATACCGTTGCTACCATCGTCAGCGGTAAAATAGAGTATGCCTCCGGCCACAATAAGATTTTCCGGAGTGGAACTACCACCCGGATTGATATCGAGAACCATGGATGTCCCACCTGCAGTACCGTCACTGATCCAAAGCTCAGCACCATTTATGCCATCATCTGCCTGAAAAACGGCACTTCCGTTTAAGTCTGTGATGAACCGTATAAAAGCACTGCCAGCAGCATTGATATTGGTTACCAAAGACGTACCTGCCCCTGTTCCATCACTGGTCCATAACTCAATGCCATTGGTACCATCATCTGCCTGAAAGAAGAGTGTACCATTGACATCCGTCAGGAATTTTGGAAATGAAGAATTCGCACCTGAGTTGATATCCAGGACCTGCGTAGTGCCTGCATCAGTACCATCTGATCTCCACAGCTCAAAACCATTGGTACCGTTTGTTGCTGCAAAATATACCTGAGCGTTGAATTCTACCAGATTCTGTGGGTTTGAATTACCTGAAGGATTGATATCTGAAACCATTGAAGTCCCGGAAGGTGTACCGTCTGAAGTCCATAGTTCGGCCCCATTGGTTCCATCTGTAGCTAAAAAATAGACCGTACCATTAAAATTAATATAATTGTTTGGGATAGAACTGCCAGCTCCAGGGTTAATGTCAAGGATACGATTGGTACCGGACTCTGTACCATCACTAAACCATGGTTCCTTACCGCTGGTATCATCATTGGCTCTGAAAAAAACGCTATTACCGACTTCCAGTAATCTGGTAATATTGGCTGGCGCACCATTTCCACCCGTTCTGATATCCTTTACCAGGGTGGTTCCTGCATCGGTGCCATCGCTAATCCAGAGTGCCTCACCATTAGTTCCATCATTTGCGCTAAAAAATATAGTTCCATTAACATTTCTCATCAATGCCGGATTGGAATCACCAGATCCATTGATGTCGCTAACCAGCACAGTCTGGCCGCTTAAAGAGTTGGCTATCAATACTAAAAAAATGATCTTCCCCAGATTTTGCATAATTCATACACTTTATCTCCCAACAAAAAAAATCTAAAATAGTTATATTATCCGCGAACCACCTCCCTTATTAATGCAAAAGCCTCCGCATATGTAACCCCAATGACAGATCCCCATTTTCTTGCAAAAACTTCTATGGATTCAAGCGACCTGGGGTGAGGGCTTCGACGCAACTCCATAGAATAGCATTTCAGAGCTTCCATCTTCTGCTCATAATGATCGGATATATCAACAAAATAATTGGGGTTAAAAATATGATCAGGGAACGGAGACCCCCATTCTGTTGATGAAAAGGTCTCGTATGACAATAATCTGGATGGATAATCACCAACCGGACGAAAAGCAGTGATACAGGCCCTGTACACTACCTGATGATCATAGTTAAGGTCTCCATGATGGTGAAAGTATACGATATCAGGATTTATCGATCTGGCATGGCGTTCAATTGACTTTGTCATATCCACCAAAGGCACTGTATCCAGATACTGGTCAGGATAGGATTCAACAATGACATCCTTTATCCCGATTATTTTGGAAGATTGATTCAGCGCCTCCAACCTTTTTTCTATGTTGGCAGTCGATTCGGCATCTTCTCTGGATCCATGGCCATTCGATAATATAAGCACACTAACCTGATCACCACATGATACATGTCTTGCAAGCGTTCCTCCCAGTCCAATGATCTCATCGTCAGGATGTGCCCCTACAACAAGTATTTTTTTCATTAATTACAAATAATTGATAAGCTCTGTCACTTCACCTAAATGATAATCCGGCTCAAAGTTCCTGACATCAGGCAGATTACGGTGCGAACCAGTCATTACTCTAAAAGATGCAAGCATACCAACCCTTTTTGAACCATAGATATCCTTTATTGGATGATCTCCCACCATTATACTATTTGCAAGATCAAAACTGGTATAATCAGACCATCTTTCAAACACCTTTGGTTTGGATACCCCAATAAGATCAGAATAAACAATATCAGAAATAATAGAGTCCAAACCTAGCATTCGCACCTTGTTTTGCTGAGTAGAAGCACGACCATCTGTCAGGATCATGAGGTTGTGCATCCCGCGCAAATGGTCCAGCATGCTTTCCACGCCAGGATACAACTGCAGTTTTTGAGGGGGATGGGTATGAAAAGCTTCTATACATACTCTTAGATTACTTTTTACATCCAGATCCAACTGTTCCAAAAAAATATTGAACAGGTTTTCATGAAGATATCCGTTTTTTTTCGCGACACTTAAGAGGCATTGATGAACGGACTTCATTTCCAGATCATTCTTATTCGCCACCTGACTTGCTACCCCTGAAAAAGCGGGCTTCAGGTATTGAAACATGTCATAAAGGGTGAAATCCAAATCAAAAACAATCGTTCTCTTTTTCACCTAAGCTCGCTTGAATTTATATCTGACCCCGAATGGCAGCATGAGTGTAAACATTATTATTTTCATGTCCAGTAAAAAGTCCTGATTTGCAATGTAAAAAAGATCAATGGCGATCCGGTCCTGGAAATCAAGGTCATTCCTGCCACATACTGCCGGTAAATTGGTGATCCCTGGCTTGATATTGTACTTTTCCAGTTGCTCCCTGGAAAAGCCAGTCAACTGCTCGGGTAAATCAGGACGAGGCCCTACGAAGCTCATTTCACCAATGATTATATTCCATAGTTGAGGTAATTCGTCAAGACCACTTCTAAGAAACCTTCCTATATATGTCACCCTGGGATCATTACCAGTAGTGATAACAGTACCATCTGCACGTTTCAACTGCTTACTACCTACCTGCATTGTCCTGAACTTGTAAATCGTAAAGTTCTGCCTGTTTTTTCCTACCCTCGTTTGCCTGAAAATTACAGGGCCCCGGCTATCCAGTTTTATTAGCAGCGCTATGCCAAGCAATACAGGAGATATTAAAATTCCCCCTACAACAGCGACCAGCCTGTCCAGCACATCCTTAGCGTGAAGGTACGTCATGCTTTTTCAGTAATGTGCCATATACCTCCAACAATCGATCTACCACTTTTCGCTGATCAAAATTGGTCTCAGCCAGTTCCCTGCCTTTTTTGGCATAACGGGTATACCTTTGTCGGTCTGTCAAAATTTTGTCTACACTCTCTGCCAACTCACAGGCATCTCCAACACTAAAAAGTAAGCCATTGACATCATGCATGACTGCTTCCCTGCACCCCGAAATGTCACTTGCTACCGTAGGTTTGGACATTGCAGCGGCCTCCATCAAAGTTCTGGGAAAGCCCTCTCTGAAGGAAGGAAGGACCACAATGTCCATAACAGCATAAAGCCTTGGCATATCTTTTTGTGACTTGAGTATTGTAAATGATTCCTCCAGGCCCCATTCATCCAAAACATTAAAATCCACTGGATCCCGTTCATTTTTCACATCATTGCCCACACATAAAAAGAAAACATTTTCATGAATTTTTCTTAACATCCTTGCGGCTGAAAAAAATTCGGGATATCCCTTTTCCTTTACAAATCTGGCTACTATTCCAATAACTATCCCGTCAGTTGGTATCCCCAGGTCCAGTTTTATACGCTCTAACGATTCCTTAGGGAAACGTTTCATGTCAAAATTGGTAATATCTATCCCATTACCCAGGTAACTAAGTTTTTTTTGGGGGTATATATTATGACTTATGGCATGGTTTATATCCTCTTCACTCTGAGAAAAGATATGATCAGATATAACACCTGAGAACCTGGCCATTAATTTTAAGACAGATCGTTTCAATTTTGGCATGTCAGACCGGAAGATCATGCCATGGTTAGTATAAAGCACTATAGGTGTCAGGGAAAGTCTGGCTGCCAACTGCCCAAAGAACTCCATTTTTGCCGAGTGTGCATGTACAATGTAAAAGCGCTGCCTTACCATGATATACCACAGCCTGAAGAACATGATCACATCCTTAATAAATGTGATGTCCCTTGTAACTTCTACGTGATGAGCAATAATACCTTTCTGAGTAATGGTATTCTTGTTATCATTTAATGGACAAATGGCGTGAACCTCGTATCCTTTTTCCTGGAGTTCCTGCAATTGGGGCATCAGAAACAAACTGATGGTTTGATCAACATTGGCCAGATGAACAACCTTCTTTCTCGCCATTTATACAAGATCTTTTAAAAGTTTTTCCATTTTCCTTATCATAATTTCAGTACCAAATACCTCTTCAATGCGTTCTTTGGCTTTTTTACCCATTTCGTCATACTCTTCTTTACTCATGGAAAGAAGGTGAAGAATTTTATCTGCCATTGCCTGACTGTCACCGGAAGGCACCAAATGACCCGTAACTCCATCTAAAACCTGTTCGTTTGTTCCTGCTACTCTGGTGGCCACCACGGGTTTTCCAAGGAACATGGCCTCCAGCACTGTCCTGGGCAAACCTTCACCTGTCTTGACTTCCATAACAAAATCCTCTTCTCTCAATACTTCATGGTCCACAGTTGGCAATACAACAATAGTAGCCCGGCGGTAATACGGTAAGGGATTGTCCTGCCACCCAAGGAAGTGAAAATTATGAATATTCCGTTCATGTATTTTTCTTTTCAGGAACTTCAGATACTTCTCATCAAACAACTGGCCTACGGCAGCGAAATAAAAGTTGTTATCAGGCTTTTTTCGATTTATGATATCTATTGCATCCAATAAATGATGATATCCCTTGAATGGAGTTACCGCGGCCATGGTTGCAATCATGACTTGTCCATTTTCAATGCTGTAATGATCATCATCCGGGTAATTAGTGTTAAATGACGTTTCATCAACTGCATTGTGTATTACTTCGCACTTATGGCGGTAACGGTCACTAATTTGGCTTTCCAGGCTCCTGGCGACCAATATGATCCTGTTGGATAATCTTTCTGACAACATTCTCATTGGCTTTCTGATGACATTGAGTTCACCTCTGACATGCCATATGATCTTCTTGCCGAGAACACGTGGTACAAAGGCCCCTATCAACAGGGATCTGGTGGTATTGCAATGAAGTATGGCAGCCCTATGACGTGTCATTAAGCGATAAAGGCGAAAATTTAAAGGCAGAATATCAAACAGGAATATCTTTACCAGTTTAAAAATTGAAAGATGCATCAATTCCTGTCCGAATTGCCTGAGGCTTTCCGAAGCAGGTAATATTATTGACTCCACATCCGCCTCACTGAAAGCTCTGTAGCATCGTCCGTCGCCCAGGAAAACTACAATTGGTCTTAGGCCTACAGCAGGAAGATTTTTGGTTAGTTGCAAAAGACTTCGCTGACCACCATTAAATCTATCATATTCAGAAACAAAAAAGATTACTACCATCAATTGTTCAAATCAAAGACTTCCTCAGTCCAGTATCTTGTCATATAAAGGTTAGTTGCAAAGTTTTTTTTCATGAGTAGATCTTTCCCCTGAAAGGTATTTATTGAATCTGTAATGATCGGGGCTCCAGCCAGGACAGATAGTGCAACCGTTCCGGCTATTCTGGGGTTTATTTCAAAAAAACCTATTCTACCATCATCCTGCTCTATACACTGGAAACAAGCCGGTCCTTTAATTTTCAACAGATCACAACTTCTGGCTACGTATTCTTCTATTTGGGGTTTTGAAGTCGTCTTTCCTTTTACCGATATTCCGGATTCAGTAGATATCCTCTCTCTCACTGAGCAATATTTGAAAGTGCCATCAGCGTCAGATAAAGTGTCAATAGTATATTCACGGCCTATCAGCAACTCCTGCACTACGAATTGATCCAGTTGAGCACTATGAAATTCATACTCTTTTTGATTTTTGATAATGTGTACATTTTGGCTACCTCTTCCACTAAGAGGTTTAATAATAAATGGATAGTTGATCTCCTTTCCATTATAGTTGTTCGAAATCACCGTATCAGGAGCTGGTATATTATTGGTCCTGAAAAACAAAAAAGTCTTGTATTTGTCGGCACAAATGGACAGGCAGCTATATGAGGAAAGTATCACCTTGATACCAAGGGCCTCAAACCGCGACTGTTCCCGGGCAATTAACAGCAACTCCTCATCCAGGTCAGGCCAGAATACATTCACTTTGTGAGCTTCGCAAAGCTCCAGTAGCTTTTCAATGTAGCCGGATTCTGAAACCCGGGAAACGACGTAACTCTTGTCGCAAAATTTAAATCCACAGGCCAGAGGATCAATATCAACACCAATTATTTCACAATTGAAATTTTTCCTTATGTCTTTAAGTAAAAACGGTGCAACAGGAGACCCCACCGCTGTTCTTAAAATGACAATATGATTTTCCATATTAGCCCAATTTGATCTTTAAACGTCTCAGAATTTCGAAAGCCGGTCGCCTTGAGTCGCCATCCAGCTGAATAGATTTCAAAGTGATCAATCCGTCGCCCGTAAGCACATTAACCCCTACTCCCGGAATAACAGATTCCACCTTACCTGGTATAGATCCAACATATCTCCTGCCATCATACCTTTCAGCTTCCCAAATCATCAACTTACGCCCCTCCAGGAAAGTAAATGCCCCAGGGTAAGGATAGGTAAGTCCCCTGATAAGATTCAATATTTTTGTTGAAGAGTTGTTCCAATTAATTTGCCCGTCCTCCGGGCTTCTCCAAATTGCATAAGTAGCTTCACTATCATCCTGAGTAATCCTCGATGCCGTTCCATTACGTAGTTTAAGTAAATTTTCCCTGAGCATTTTAACCACTACAGCCGTTACTTTTTTATCCAGGGTGGCTGCATTATCTGAATCTTCAATTACTATTTCTTTTTGGTCAATAATGTCTCCGGCATCGACTTCATCAATTCCATAGAACATTGTTACTCCTGTTTTTGTCTCTCCATTTATGAGAGGCCAGTTAACGGGTGCAAAGCCCCGGTACCTTGGAAGCAGGGAAGCGTGGAATACAATGAGGCTCTCCTGAATTTTTTTCAGTATGACTGCATCGATCAAAAGTCTCCATTTTATGGCAAAAATAAAGTCCACGTCATGCTTATTCCAAAAGTCTTCGGGTATATATTTTTCAACCAAAAAGTGCTGCCATGTTTTTCAGCCAGTTGTATTATATCGAAGTGAACATTTTGAAGAGGAGGTTCCAGCTTGGTCAGAAAGACGCCAACTGTGTTAATACTATCCTTGTGATCAATAAATACCTCCAACGCACGCAGGCCAATCTCCCCTGAGCACATCAATACTACGTTCATGTTTATTATTCTAAATGACCTTTAACCATTTTAATATTAACAAAACCGGTATTATGGCATGCACATAGGATACAATGGCAATTCCGGTTGGCACAAATATGGTCAATGTTATTATATAAAAGATAAAATAACCCGGTTCACTATGGTAAAGCATCATATTGGTCGCGAGCCATTTATGAAGTACTCCATAGGCTATGAATACGAGTATTACCCCAAAGACAGAAAAATTCCAATATGCTTCTCCCACCGGCCCCGGAGGAATGCCTGCTCCACTGGATTTTCTAAATATTCGTTCTCCTGAAATCGCTCCGGCTCCTCTTGGTTTTCCTGCCCAAAAATACCTTGGTATAAAAAACAAAAGGGTACCTATGTAGGACTCTCCATACAAATGATCCACCTCCTCCGGCACAGTACCAATTACGGCAAGGT
The DNA here is from genome assembly GCA_001657315.1 of Flammeovirgaceae bacterium BBD 1991-12. GTDB lineage: Bacteria > Bacteroidota > Bacteroidia > Cytophagales > Cyclobacteriaceae > Fulvivirga. The sequence goes on from LYSV01000065.1 coordinate 34,769, forward strand.
AACCATTGGATTCACTTCGCCTTGCCATCTCTTCCTGTGTATCCTCAACCAATTCAAAAAAATTGAATTCCAGCAATGAGGCCCATTCAATATTTCCTTTAAAAGTACTGGACCTTATATTGCCAAGGAACCCTATAAGAACAAGTGCCATGGCTCCAAACAGCACAACTCTTATCCCGGGTATTTTCTTCTTTTTCCAAATTGTGATCAATAGGAACAAAGTGCCCAGATAAACAATTGATGAACGCGATCCTGTAAGTATGAATTGAAGAGGTATAACAGAGATCAGAACTATCCAGAAGAAAGGATTGCGTTCTGTTCGATCATCAAATGCGTACCAGATCAAAACTGCCAGAGGAGCAGTCTTTACCATGACAAAGATCGGACCATCTCCGGCCAAAGCATTGAATCTGCCCTGTGCCCAGGATAGCAGGTGGTTGGTGATCCCCCCTTTAAACTGGAGGTAGACAAAAAAAACCAACATGCCAATAACCGTAAGGGTAAGTATTTTGCCCTTCAGCCTTACAGGTTCTCCAAAATTGATTTTTAAAGGAGCCAGTGACGTCATGTAAAAATAGCCGAGGTAGTAGGAAAGAACCGCTACAATATTGATGATCTGCCCCTGTACATACACGTATTCCAGATCCTGATGACGCCAATCATAAAAAAGGATATGTGAAATTTCATAATACTCACTTAGCTGTTCCGGGTAAAAAATACCCAACAATAATTCGGGATTGGCTCCGATCTTCCGAAGAAGACTGAAGATAAGCGGGAATATCAGTGGATGAAGCCAACCATATGTTTTACGATAAAAAAAAACGGGCAGGAACAGCAAAAAGTTATAAAGGAGTTCGATAGAATAGATCAGCCAGTTGGGGCTTGCCTGAAAGTAGGTCAGGACCGCTGACTGATACACTATATAAACTACAAAATAGGCAATCAATATGCTCCTGTAAATCGGAGATACAGTAATGAAGGGGTTCCTGTCTGAAATTTGATCTCTGTTATGCAAATTATATAATTGTCCTTGTCAAAATGCCGGCATCAACCTCCCGCAATAAACAGGGTTATTTATGCGAAAGCCAACTCAGCCCAGTGCCAATATCTTTGAGCAGGGTCATTTGATCAACGAAACAAACGCGTCTTTATAATGGGACGAGATCACCTCACCTGTGAAATGACCAGATCTTTTCAAACCGTTAGCACTTAATTCATTTCTCAATGATCTGTTTTCAATCAATTGAGCTATTGCTTTAGCCATGGATCTGTGATCCCCTACCGGTACAATTATTCCATCGACTCCATCTGAAATTATCTCTCCGGGACCATACGGACAATCTGTTGCTATGACCGGAGTACCCGCCGCCATGGCTTCTACTATGACATTTCCGAATCCTTCATAGTAACTGCTCAGGATAAATATATCTGCAGCCTTCATAAAATCCATAGGAGAGTCTTTGAATCCCATGAATTTAACATCATCGAGAATAGTTAACCTATCAGCTAAATCTCGGAGATTCTCTTCTTCGGGACCTTCACCCAAAATCCAGAGTTCGCAATCATATTTTTCCTGAACAAGTGCCATTGCCTGAATTACGAGGTCAAAACCCTTTAGCCTGATCAACCTTCCGCAAACCATAAGCACCGTTTTTTCAGGGTTTTTCAAAATGGGTTCAGTTTTTGGGTTTTGCTGCGGATCAATGCCTATATTGTTTATAACGATAGTATTCATGCCAAGCCTGCGTTCCAGACTTATCAGATCCTGCCTGACCCCCTTTGATAAAGCAACAATTAAATCTGCTCTCGGGTAAATTTTGGGTATGAGCAGGCTAATCAGTTTGTTGAATGGGTTCCATTGGAATTTCAATCCCTGCAGTATTGGGGTTTGAATGCCAAAGGCCAACCTGCTTTTACTTTTTGCCCTTCTGTGAGCAAAATAAGAAACCACATTGGCATGATCCATGATCGAAAAAAAAATGTGCGGACTCAACTTCTTTATTTCCGCAGCCAATGGTGATATGGTTTGCAAAAGCCCTAATATTCCTTTTTTTATCTTCCCGTTACTGAGGTAAACAACATGAACATGTTTGGGTATCAACCACTCATATTGACCATTCGACCTGGATAAAAACAAAGTAATTTTGAATGTTTGGGCATCCAGATGTCCGATTAACCGAGCCAGATGCATCTCGGCGCCACCACTTCCGAGATTAGGACAATAAAAACCTATACTAATCCTCGACATAGGCGCTAAAATACTCTATGGTCTCACTCAAACCTTCATCCAGAACTTTCAGGTCTTTCCCCAATAGTTTTCTCATATTGTCAATGGTGGGCAGCCTTCTGGTCATATCACCTTCTTTCAAAGGAGGTAAGTGTTCTACAACGGATTTTGAATTTGTGAGCAGAATGACCTTTTTGGCGAGATCCAGTATTTTCAATTCTGAATTTGACCCAATGTTTATAATCTTATTTGCAAAATCCTCATTTTGTAAGGCCTTAATGGTTGCCGTGATATTATCAGAGATATAACAGAATGTTCTGGTTTGATCTCCTTTGCCATAAACTGTCAGAGGTTTATTTTGGAGTGCGGCTTTAATGAATTTGGAGATGACGAAGTCCCCGGATTGTCTGGGGCCGTAGGTATTAAAAAACCTGAATATCGTATAATTCAGACCATACTCCTTCTGAAATGTTTTCAGATACACTTCGCCCAAATTCTTAACTACCGCATAAGGTAGCTTTGAATTCAGAGGTGTAGTATCCTCATTTTGAGGAAATTCAACAGGTTCACCATATACCTCACTCGATGAACTAAAAAAAACTCTTTTGACTCCTGCTTTGCTTGACAATTCGAGAATGTTTTCAATTCCCCTGATGTCTGAAAGTACGGACAATGGACTTTCCAGAGTACGTTTTACACCAACAAAAGCAGCATAATGGAAAACATAGTCGGGTTGGAACTGGTTAAATACAGGTGCAATCTGTGCCAGCTCATTGACATTCAGCTCTTCAAACCTAAAATTCGGGTTTAACTGACATTGCACCATGTTGTTTGCGAACCCCGTGGCAAAATTGTCTACACCCAATACCTCGAATCCCTGCTCAAGCAGACCCTCGGCCAGGTGACTTGGGATGAATCCGGCAACGCCTGTAATTAAAACTTTCATTCAGTACAAAATTTCTGACAAATCTATCATTATTATATTTTCATCAGGTATTCCAGATCGATAAATTCCTATCAAGAAACAAGGACAGTTTCTCATTATAGGTTCTGTAGTATTTTTTAAGATCGGCAAGTACCTGTTCATCATTACGCTCCACTTTCCTACTCCTGCTGGTCATGAGTCCAAAATAGAATTTCTTCAGAATGGCAGTGGTTTTGTTTTCAGGCAGAATACGATTAACCCCCCTTAGTTTTCCATGTAAATATCTGTTGAGAACTGTAACTGTCTGGTTCCTTTTCACAAAGTCATAGGAAGAAAAGAAGCTTCCATCGATCCCTATGAATGCGCACAGGTCATTCATAATATCAACCGGTTGGTCCCTGAGCTCCTCGTATAGGATAATCTTGATTTTGTTACGATCATAATACTCATACCAATGTGAAAGATACTCAACATACTTTCCATAATTAATATCACGTCGTAAAACATAAGCACTCCTGCTTTTGTCTAACTCTTTTAATGGTTCATCATTTAAAACGACATTCACATATTCCTGAAATCTTATATTGGAAGAAAATGCCGCAAGATTATTTCTGGTGTAGTTAAACGAGCTGTAAACTCTTGAGGATGGTTCTCTCAACACAAAAATGACTTTAGTGTTTTGTCCATGGGCAGAAAGAATTTGTGGTGTGTTTTTTTGATAAAGATAGTGGGTAGTTCCTTCCAGTTTTAACTTATCAGGGCTTTGATAAAACGAAAGATAGCCTCCTGAGGAAGGTTGGTAATAATTGTTGGCTTTGTTTTTCAGGGGGTGATCCCTATCCATAAAGAAGAACGTCTCCTTTGGAGAAGCTCCACATATATCCGGATATTCAGCCAACCAGTTAAACAAGGAACTTGTTCCACATTTCGGCGCACCGCCTATTATAACATCGGGAGGTATCATGGTCTCAATACTTTTTCGAACTTCGCCAGATTAAGATCCGAACTAAACAGTTTTTCCCTCAGTGCAATACCATTTTCCACATACTGCTGATAATCACTAAAGTTAACCAGGCCGGTTATCTCCGACGTCAATTTATCAAAATCACCATTTGATACAACTCTCCCACAATCGTGCTTTTCCAATATTTCACGTGCCGAACAGACATCAAATGAAATGACGGGAGTGCCGCATGACAGACTTTCGATCATTACTCTTGACAACCCCTCTCTTTTGGAGACTACCAGTGTCAGATCAAAAATGTTGTACCAATCCGCCATTTGTGAAGAGTACCCTGCAAAAAAAACACGGTCATCTATACCCAGGTCAATGGTCGCCTGCAAACACTTTCTGCAGTACGGATCCTTCCTGTCAAAATCACCAATAAAATAGAATACCGCGGCAGGAAGCTTTTCAAGTATAGCAGCACAGGATTGAGTAATGAACTCATACTGTTGCTTAAGGGGATAGACCGCAGCAGGAATACCAATGACAGTCTTATCTCTCATGATATTGTGGCTTTTCCGCAGGCTGTCCTTTCCGGGGCTATCATAAGGTTTATATTTTTCACCGTTAACAATACTATAAATAGCGAAAACCTTGCTGCGATCAATACCAAGTCTGGCAGAGAGTATGTTCTTCATATCATAGGAAAGTACGATGAATGCGTTGGTGATCCATTTGGATAACTTCCACTTGATACCATACTTCTCATCAGGTGTTTTTACACCTCTTATACTAAATGTTATCCGTACACCAGCCACCCTTATCAAGGGGCCAACATACACAAGTGCATCTATATCGTTGCAATAAACAACACGGATCCTATGTTGAATACAGAAGATCAGTACAAAAATATTTGAGACAGGTATAGAAAAAACTTTCGGTAATTTCATTACATATCTTAATATAACGATCCGGGAGAAGTTCTTCCATTGCTCAAGCCTTTGGGTTCGACGTTGAGTGATCATATACTTTTCCCAGTGCCCCAGCCCGTTCACGATCTCAGACATACTCTCGAGTCCACCGTTGGCCCGGTTCAATGTTTGAAAGGCTACAAAGAGTATTCGCTGTTTTCCCGGTCTTCCCATTAAGCTTTCCAACCTGACAGGTCTCTGTTAATCAACATTTCCAAACCAGTAATATCTTCTTTAAAGTATTCTGCTAACTCATGCCTGAGTTCATCAGGAAAATGTAGCTTTCGCAAGCTCCGGTTTTCAATCCAGCGATTCAGTTTTCCCCTGTAGGCCTTAGGCAACAGGCTCCTGACAATATCTCTGAGTATTGATCCTTTTTGATAAAGCTCATACAACTTTCTGTGCTTTGGTATCCCGGACTTATTCATCCTCACATTTAAATCAGGGACAAAACTGGGATCTACATTTAAAAAGGTGTAGATGTCTTTAATAAGGCCTATACGGTCCTGCACCAGGTCTTCGTACAATACTACTTTAATATTCTCTGGTGGGAAATTCCTGTAAAATGGTAATAGATTTTTATGGTACATTCCCTGATGAATATATGTACGTGTGTATTGACAATCATTTATCCCTTGCAATTCCTTCTCTAAAGCAGCCTGAAAGACAACTTCCTTTTCAAACCCCTTCTGCACGGCAAACGTATGGTGTGAAAATGCTCTGTCAACGGGATTTCTCAATATAGCTACCAGTTTTACATTGGGGAGATATTTTTTGATCCGGTCAGCAGCATCTGCTGAAGCAAGATAACCTGATGCCTCGCCAATGGCCAATTCTTTTGTTACACCCTGAAACAAGCTGTGATAATCGTTAATATCAGTGACTGTCTTTCTATTGACCAGATCATTATCTGATATTTGTTGCCCTTCGTAGATAAAAAAACGGGGCTCTTTCAGTTCACTCATAAACACCTGCGGATGCTGATGCAGATAGTTATACAAGGAAGTAGTTCCTGATTTAGCTGCACCTATGAGCAGGAAGTTTGGTAATATCTTTTCCACACCGGATATCATTCTTTTTTTTGAAATACCAAAATATCCTGAAAGTACAGGCCGGAGGCCTCACGCCAATTGCCAGGGTACAGGGTAATCAGATCCATATTAAGCCCGGAAAGCATTTTATCCAATCCCTCGCTTGTAATTGCAATTGCATCTTCAGCATGTTTCGCCCATTTTGTAGTAAACCAGTTCCCGGATCCATACGCATTGACACCAAAGATCCATTTTGTCTGTTTGGTGTTATGATATCTGGAAGCCTGATCTTTTCTGAGCGGATAGGAACGCTGGTAATAATCACTATCGAGGAGAAAAAAGGTTATGATAGCCTTACCACCGGGTTTTAAAACCCTATCGATCTCTTTAAAATAAAAGATGGCATCTTCCTCATTCAAATGCGTCCAAACAGATAGTGCAGTAACCAGATCTGCGCTGTTCTGCTCTATATCCCATTTCGTTTTTTCTTTACGTTGATGTTCAGAGTAGGTGGGATTAAAAAGGTCATGATGAATGAACTTAAAATACGGTTTGTGATAATGCTTTCTGCAAAATGCTATATCTTTTTCCATAACGTCAATACCTATATATTGTCCATTATCGATCAGGTGGGGTTCGCTCGCCAATGCAAGAAGTCCTGTTCCACACCCTATGTCAAGGATCAACGTCTTTTCACTGCCTTTCTTTGGCAGGTTAAGCCCTATAAGCGCCTGAAAAATACCGATAACATGACTCCACTCAATCAATGAAGCCTTACCTCCTCTTCTGAATTTGGCAGACGGAATATTCTTTATGTTCAATGACCTTCGAATAAATTTTTTGTCAAGTTTCTCAAAAAGGCCGTTTATCAGTCTGTATTCAAGTTTTCTTATTTTGGCTATCATTAATGTCTTATTTTAGAAATAAATGTTTATACTGTTTATCATAAATACTCCTGACATCATGATTGTCAACTGCATATTTTCTACCTTTATTTCCCATCACCTCTCTTAGTTCACGATCATTTATTAATGTATCTAAATTTTTGAACCACGATTCATCATCACTACATAAAAATCCTGCCTCACTGTTTTCCACCAGGTTTCGGTTTATTCCTACAGGAGATGCTACAGCTGGAATACCCGCCGCAAAGTATTGAATTAATTTATACCCGCATTTACCTCTTTCCCATTCGGTATCGTCCAACGGCATAATCCCAATATCCAGTTTGCTGATCAGTTCTGATTCTCCCTCCAGTTCCCAATCATAAAATTCACAAAATGTAAAGTCCTTTAGTTTGCTTTTATCAGAACCGATGATCACAAATTGAACACGATCCTTATATTTTTCAGAAAGCTGTTTGAATACCTTGAATACGTTCATCAAATATTTTGTGGTATTCGGACTCCCTATCCATCCAATAGTCGTTTTTTCTATTGATACAACCTTATTCAAAAAAGCAGCGGTATTCACTGCGTTGGGAATAAATTTAATTCTATTCCTAATCGCTGAGAACTGCTCGAAATAATACGGTGTCCCTACCACTATTTCCGGGCTCTTATTGAGAAAGGCGTCAAATTGGGCTCTCCTGAAAATTCCAATGGGCCAGAAGTTTTGACGCAAATAGACAGCATCGTCAAAACAGTACACCAAATGTTTATTCCTACGGATCAAAAATCCGGAAGTAAACGGCAATAGTACTACCTTCTGACAAAAAATAGTATCATATTTAGATGACATGAAAATGACAGAGATATTGAGGGCCAAAATTTTATAAATCAGTCGTGAGTAAATATATATGGCCTTTAGATATCTTTTCAGTCCACTTTTAAATGAATTTCTGGGATGAGGCCCAAACTGCATTATTGTGTATTGGAAACCATCATTTTTAAGAAAGGGTAAAAACTGAAAAACATAGACCCGTGAACTGGCCACTCTGTCATCTCCAACGGTAATAAACAGTATTCGCTTCTTTGCCTTACTCGATGACATCATAGCCCCACATTTTCATCAGCTCATCATTTTTAACCTCAGCGTAATACTTCATCAATGACTCATCATTTTTAAACCCATATTTCCTGGATCTGTGTAAAACCTTCGAAACGTCGTCATTGAGGTATCGTGGCAAAGGATTTAGATCCAGAAAATCAGTTACACCTTTCAATATTTCCGTGGTATTGCTCAGCAGGTCTTCGTAACGTATTTCCAATAAGCCTCCCGGCCTTATGCTTTTGCGTCCTTCCAAATATATTAAAGCATACTCCTGCCACAGATTAAAAGCCCGATCCAGTGACCTGCATCTGACTGACCGGATGGAGTTCAGATCTTTATTTTTGCGGGAGAGCTCCCTGTTCTGAAGGCTTCGCGCCACATCTACTCCATTTCTTGAGATGAAAATGAACCTGGCCTTTTTAAATAAATCAGCATAAAGCGGTATAAAAAGTATAGTTCTCGGGTCCTTCCAGCCCCATAACTGCGGAACAGAATTGAAAATAGAATTACGCCAGCCGAGGTAAGATGTAGTGAAACTGAAACTCTTGATTTTTCTTCTGATAACATCCGTCAAATAATCTGTAGCAGGATCATCCTGTATACTTAATACGTTGGAGGGTGTATCCCAATAGGCATGAACACCGGACAAAAGCTCATTATTTAAATTCATAAAGAATTTCGATTCACAATGAACATTAAGGTCTTTCCCCACAAAAACACCAATATCTGACAATATCCTGGTAAAGATACTTGTCCCCGAACGATGCATTCCCAGAACTATCACAGGTGAGCTTTGATAAATCTCAGTCACTTATCTAATCAAATTAAGTTTTTTTAACCGGCTGTAGCCGTATACCAGTATGAAAACACTAACGATCAATGTGGTCGTCAATGTTGAATAAGCAATGCCTATTACCCCCCAAATATTAAAAAACACTAGATTGAATGAAATATTGAGTACTGCACGTGTCGCTGCAAATATCAGGTTAACTCTCTCATTGTAAGAAGCCTGCAGAGCTACTCCAATAGGCAGGATCATGAAGTCCAGACCAACCCGGTATATTAGAATAACCAGAAACTCAGCACTACTCTTGAAGTTTTTACCTAAAACAAGTACGATCAGGTCTTCGGCAAAGAAACCAAGCAAATACGCAATAAATAAAACAGGGATACCAAAAAGCAGAGAATAAAATATCAAGGTGGTTCCCCTGATCCCTTCGGAATTAATCTTTTTTGCCGTTACCGGAAAAATTGACAAGATCACTGAATTTCTCAGAACGCCAAGCTTGCTTACAAGATTAAAGGCCACAGCATAAATCCCCACAAGATATTCGGTCGTCAGTAATGACAGCATGAAAATGTCAATTCTTGAGGAAAGGACATTCAGATTATTCAACAGACTAAAATTGAACCCCTGGGAAAAATATTTTCGGTCGAAATGGGTATTCAGCTTAATTCTGAAGTCATGTCTGACATTTAAATATTTATACTTTGCCAATGAAGAGATTGCAGGGACCAACATCTGACTGATTATGATCGCTAATACTCCCAAACCCGCTTCAATCAATAAAATAGCAAGCCCGAAAAGGAAAATTGCCTCAGCTATGACAAATACAGAGGTCAAACGGTATTTTAATCTGGCCTGGAATAAGGCATTTAAGGATTGATTAAAAGATTGGATCAGAATAGAAAAGCTAAATATGGATATCAGAATATTGATTTCCCTTTCATAACCTGTGAAAGCAAGTGATATAAAGCAAACAGTCAGTGCAAGAATTATGAATACCAGCCTGATCCCATAGGAATCGTTATACACTTCGGTACTTTTTGATTCATCCAAACTTGCTTCCCGTAAGATAACCTTATTGATACCCGAAAATGAAAAAATACCTACTACAGAAATAAAGGACACGACTATATTGTATACTCCATAGTCAACGGGTCCCAATACTCGTGAATAATAGATAAATGCAACAAAATTTATTAGGGTAGCAATTGAATTTGCCGAGGAATATATAAATGAGTTTTGTAGTGCCTTTATTAAGTTTCTGCTTTTAAAAAAGTGATTAAGCATAAATCTAATTCGGCTACTTATCTTTTGAACAAGCGGGAAAACCAATTCTTCGACCCATTATCTTCAGCATAATAGCCATAACCATAGCCATAACCATAGCCGTAACCATAGCTGTAGTTCTGTCTTCTCATATCTACATCGTTAAACAGAATGGCAAGGTTTTTAACTTTCTGGCTGTTATAAAAGTCATTTAAATTATTTAGATAGCCTTTTAGACTATAGTCCTGCCGAATCATAAAGATGTTTATGTCAGAGTATTTCATCAGTTCAAGTCCGTCGGACAGAATACCGATAGGTGGAGTATCTATTATAATGTAGTCATACCGTTCTCTCAATTCATCAATAAGCTGGGAGAATTTTGGACTTAATATAAGTTCAGACGGATTGGGAGGCACATCACCTGCTACGATCAAGTCAAGATTTTCCTGATTGGTCTTGTTCACGACATCATCTACCCCTACCAGTCCGGCGAGGTAATTGCTCAATCCGACCGATGAATGAATTTCAAATTCACGATTTGACGTAGGTTTGCGCATATCCGTGTTCAGCAGGACAACCCTTTCGCCGGTAATAGAAAAAACATAGGCAAGGTTTTTTGCGCAAAATGTTTTTCCTTCCCCACTTATGGAGGAGGTGATCAATACTATTTCAGATGTCTTTCCATTATTGGTCATGTAACGCAGGTTAGACCTGATCGTTCTGAACGATTCCGAAATGGCAGATTTTGGATTCCTGTCTATTACTAAATCCGACTTAATTTTACTGTGTCCAATATAACCGAGCAATGGTATCGGCGTTAGCCTGAATATATCCTCTTTTGACCTGATCCTGTTATCGAAGTAATCCAGAAGAATTATTAACAACGACGGAATAACAACACCCAAAAAACCAGCTATTGTATAATTCTTTAATGGTTGAGGTTTTACCGGCCGGCCTTCTACCATAGCGGCATCTATCAATTTGATATCTGATGTGTTGGATGATTTGGTTATACCAGCTTCAGCTCTCTTTTCGAGGAGAAAAACATAAAGCGTTTCACTGAGGTTGTAAAGCCTTTGAATATTTACCAACTCACGTTCAACCTCCGGCAGATTTCTCAAATCGTCAAGAATTTGCCTCGATTGATCGTCTATGTTGTTCATATTCAATTCATTCGATTTATTGATGTTATCAATACTTTTTAAGAGGTTAAATTTCAGTTCATTCAGCTGGATATAGCTATCCTTGTATATCGGATTATTCTCATTGAGTCTCAAAAGTTTTATTTTTTTCTGAATGTCCAA
>LYSV01000065.1:46263-76753 GCA_001657315.1 Flammeovirgaceae bacterium BBD 1991-12
CGATTTCATTGGTATAGTCCCCTTTTTCAAGGTAATCCTTCAGATAAATCAAATATTCTTTCTGTACAAGTATTTCCGCTCTTCGTCTGTCGAGGTCCTGAAGCAGATCAAAATAGGTAGAGCTCGATTTATCAAGATATACCTCAGAATTGTCCTTCTTAAAAAGAGCCAGCCTTAACTCTATCATACTCAGGCTGTCACTGATACTTGCCAGCTGATCGTCAATAAAATTAATAGTATTGGTAGCATTCACATTCTTCTCTTCCAGTCCATTAGCGATATATCTGGCTATAAGGCTATTAAGAAAATCTATTTCTTTCTTAATATTTGCACCTTCGATGGATATCTTCAAAATGGAAGACTCACGCTCCAATGGGTCAACCTTTAAGGACTTGCGGTAATAGTTGGTTACAGCTTCAACACTGTTAATTTTGAAAACTACTTCCCGTCCTGTCACATTGTTGGTGTTTTTTACAACTGCCAACCGAAATCCGTCAATATCCAATGTATCACCAAAACGATACACCCGTCCCTTCAGGTCGAAATCGAAACCATCTATTTCATAGGGTTCCAGACTAAACTGCTCAGAATCTATGACTATACATTTAAATAAAACATTATGGGGTATCTTCCGGGATGTACTGTCAACCAATATGGCTATAGGATTATTTTTGTAATACTCAGATGAAAGTATATTACCTTCTCTGAAATACGAGATATTTAGATCCAGATCAAGCACAATGGATTCAACCAGAGAATAGGATTTCAGTAAAACGGATTCGTTTGACAAGTTCCTTGAAATCCCTAAAACTTCATCTCCATACAGCAGTGCAGCCGCAGAGTTGGAGACATCTCTGGATTGTTTGATCAATACTGAAGTGCTTATCACATACCTGGGAGTAGTATATCGGTTGATAAGGTAGGCTATTGACAGAGAGACCAGCAACAAAACAATAATCACATACCATTTCCGTATAAGCTTGAATACCAGCTTTCTCAGATCGTCAGTATTCTCATTATGCATATTGGATATATTGTTCACTTTACTATGACACGTCAGATCAGTTGTTAATTAAATTAATGATCAATAATAGCGTGGAAAGAGACGATACAAACACGCTAACATTTTGCCCGAAATATCTTCTGAAGGGTCTTTGTTTAAGAGGCGGTACGATAATTATATCGTTTTGATAAACATAATACAATGGGGAGTTCAAAAACTCTTCATCCAACAGGTTAACATAATGGACCTCCGCCTTGCTTCCCGCTTGTCTTATAATCTTTATCTTGCTTCTATCAGCGAGCTCTGTTAAACCACCGGCCAGCCCCACCGCCTCCATGACCGTCAATCTGTTATTTATTGAACTTATTGTACCCTCTCCATTTACCTCACCAATTATGGTCACTCTGAAATTAAGTAATCTCACATAAACAGTGGCATCTTCCAGGTAATCATTGGCAATTTTCTGGATCACGTCGTTAGCCTCAAAAACCGTCAACCCCGCCACTTTAACTTTACCTACAACAGGAAATTGAATATAGCCATCTTCATCTATCAAATATCCAAACACGGATAAGGTGGTAAGATTATTGTTCGCAACACCTGACTGTCCTCTGAAAAAAATGTCAAACTCTGCTTCTGTCAGGCTTTCAATACGCACAGATAATATATCCTCTGGCTGCAAACGATAGTCGAATGTGGAAAGATCATAAGATCTCAAGGCACTATCTACAGGGACCTCTTCTTTAAGCTCATCCCCTTTTTGCAGGTAAACTACTTTCTTATTCGGAACACACGCCCCTAAACACAGGGCACCTATCAGGAAAAGAAGTGAATGTCTCATACTAAATACCTACCCTTACGTTGCATATCCCATACCTCATTAACCATCTTCAAAAAACCTTCCATCTCATCCAAAGGTACCATATTAGGCCCATCACTAAGCGCTTTTGAGGGATCAGGATGGGTTTCAATGAAAAAGCCATCAACCCCTACGGCAGCCGCCGCCCGGGCCAGATAAGGGGCAAACTCTCTCTGTCCTCCCGAAGACCCTCCTGCTCCACCCGGCTGCTGTACACTATGGGTGACGTCAAATATTACCGGTGAAAACTGACGCATAACGGGTAGCGCCCGCATATCCACCACCAGATTGTGATAACCAAAAGAGGCTCCTCTTTCTGTCAGGAACACATTATCGTTGCCGGTGCCTTTTATCTTGTCCACCGCATATTTCATATCTTCCGGTGCCATGAACTGTCCCCTTTTTATCTTGACTGCCTTACCTGTTTCGGCCGCGGCAAGCAGCAGGTCTGTTTGCCGGCACAGAAATGCCGGTATCTGCAAAACATCAGCCACTTCGGCTACAACAGGTGCCTGGTATGATTCATGAATGTCCGTCACGACCGGGACCTGTAAGTCCTTTTTTACACTGGAAAGAATCTTCAGCCCCTCGTCCATGCCTCCTCCACGATAGGAACCCGCTGAGGTTCTGTTGGCTTTATCAAAAGAGGCCTTGAAGACATATTGGATATCAAGGTCCTGACATATCTGTTTTACCCTCTCCCCCGTTTGCATGCAGATATCGTAACTCTCGGCTGCACATGGACCGGCGAAGAGGACCATCCTGTTCTCTCCCAATACTATATTTTCAGTTACTCGAACCGGTTGTTGAAAGATCTCCATTATGCTGAAATGCTTAACAGATGGGTTACTATTCTCTCAGAGGTATTACCATCCCAAAGATAAGGTATACCTCCCTTTTTCCAATCGCCCCCCATTAACCGGTCAAAGGCTCCTTTCAGGGCTCGTGGATCCGTGCCTAAAAGCTCATTGGTACCTTCTTCAATGGTTTCCGGTCGTTCGGTAGAGTCCCTGAGCGTCATGCAGGGGATCCCAAGGACTGTAGCTTCTTCAGTAATACCACCTGAGTCGGTGACTACAGCCAAACAATGCTTTAGGAGGTAGATGAACTCCAGATATCCCAACGGCTCAATTGTATACAGATTATTATGTCCTGTATTATCGAGGTCAAGCATCTTTCGGGTACGCGGATGAACAGGAAAAACCACAGGATTATTACCTGTTGACAGGCATACTTCTTCAATGATCCTTTTCAGATTTTCTCCGTCATCAACATTGGAAGGCCGGTGCAATGTCATAAGAATAAATTTCCCCGGTTCCAACCCTGCGCTATCCCAGACCTCCGGGCAAGACAACCTTTTCAGATTTCCCAGCAGAGAGTCGATCATGGTATTCCCCACATAAACTATCCTGTCCTCCGGCACACCCTGTTCTTTTAGATTTTCATTCGCATGCCGGGAGGTGGTGTAAAAGTAATCTGTTATAGAGTCCGTAACTACCCTGTTGACTTCTTCAAGCATCCGCCAGTCACCGGATCGGATCCCTCCTTCCACATGGACCACCTTTATACCACTTTTTTTCGCTGTGATCGCGCAAGCCATGGTGGACGTCACATCACCAACCACCAGACAAATGGACGGTTTTAGCTCCGAAACCACCTGCTCGTAACCGATCATGATCTTTGCTGTTTGCTCAGCCTGACTTCCCGAACCTATCCCAAGATTGATATCAGGATCAGGTATATTCAACTGACTGAAGAAGTCCTCTGACATTTTTTTGTCATAATGCTGTCCTGTATGCACCAAACGGAATGAAATATCGGCTCCTTCATCTTGCCGGGTCTTTATAGCCTTGATAATGGGAGCTATCTTCATAAAATTCGGACGCGCTCCGGCTATGAGGTCTATAAGCATTTTTTTATTATTTCTGTAAAATATCCCTGAGAAGCCAGTATTAGATCTGCAACCTCACGCAGTACACCTTCTCCACCTTTGGCAGAAGTTACCAGGTCGGCATGTTGTCGAATATATCCGGGAGCATCCAGCGGCGCTACGCCAAGACCTACCTGTGTCAATGCTCTGAGATCAATCAGATCATCTCCAATATAGCATACCTGTTTTGCTTCCAGGTCCAACCGTGAGATCTCCTTCTCCAATACACTCCATTTATCCCTCACCCCCTGATGGAAAAAGTCCAGCTTTAGTTCTTCACACCTTTTTTGCACAAGCGTGGAATGTCTTCCTGTTATGGCTCCCGTCAAAAAGCCATATTCCCGTAAATAATTTGTGATCAGCCCATCCCTCACGTTAAATATCTTAAGTTCATCCCCACTATTGCTGTAAATGATCTGCCCCTCGGTTAAAACCCCATCTACATCAAAAACAATGGCCTTTATAGTTGACGCCAGAGCTATCTGGTCCGGGGTGTATTTGCTGAGAATTAATTCCAAGGTTTTGAAAAATCGGACAAATATAAAAGGATTATTTTCCAAAGTATCATTAAATATTTATTTGTGAACTATTTAGCTGTCTGATTTTAAAATAATTCATTTAGTTTTAAAGCTATCAACCAATCTGGACTGAATGAAACTCATCAAATTTCTGATTTCTGCTGCTTTTACCGTTTTCTTCATCTATCTGCTCAACAACAGGCTCATTATTCAGGGCAATCCTGTGCCTCCCCTGGGTAAATTTCTGGATCCCTTCCATGGCTTCTGGCAAAATGCTGAGTCCGATTCCATATCCTTTACAAAGGAGCCAATGATCAAGGGTCTCCGGGATTCTGTGAAGGTATACTATGACGAGTATGGCATTCCTCACATTTTTGCAAAAAACAATCATGATCTGTTCATGGCACAGGGATATGTTCTGGCCCAGCACAGGCTTTGGCAAATGGACTTCCAGACCTACGCTGCTGCCGGCAGAATTTCTGAGCTTATCGGTGATGTGGCATTGAATTTTGACCGGTTACAGAGACGAAAAGGTATGATCTCCGGGGCAGAAAAATCCATGCAGGCCATGGAAAGTAACGCTCAACTGAAAGAATATCTCAATGCCTATTCGCATGGCGTCAATACATATATTGCATCTCTGGAATACAGAGATCTCCCCCTCGAATATAAACTGTTGGACTACCGGCCGGAACCATGGTCCATGTTAAAATCATCGCTGCTCTTACAATACATGACAGACAACCTTACAGGATGGGATAGAGATATTCAAAATACCAAAGCCTATGGAGCCTTCGGAGCTGAGGTATTCAATCAATTGTTTCCACAGTGGCCGGCAGATATAGACCCCGTAGCCAATTCTTCGAGTCCATGGCCCTTTGAAGCGATTGTAAGGCCAGAACCTGACTCACTCAAAGTAACTCAAACCATGCTTACACGGGTCCACGACATGCCTGACCCGGATAATGGCAGTAATAACTGGGCTGTAGCCGGCTGGAAAACAAAAAGCGGAGCTTCAATACTTGCCAATGATATGCATCTGGGGCTGAATGCACCATCGCTGTGGTTCCTCATTCAACTGAACTCTCCCGATATCAATGTCATGGGGTTTACTCTGGCCGGTAATCTGGGTGTAGTAGCTGGTTTCAATGATAACATAGCATGGGGATTTACTGATGTGGCGCGGGACGAAAGGGACTGGTATGCCATAAAATTTACCGATGAAACCCGGTCTGCCTATACCTACGATGAGGAGCAACGTGAAGTAGAGACGGTTTACGAATCAATAAAGATCAGAGACGGCGAAACCTTTATCGATACTGTACTTTACACTCATTACGGCCCTATTGTTTACGATGATGGATTTTTAAGTGAAAATGGAAGGGACTTCCTGGCGCTGAAATGGATAGGTCATTACCCCTCCAGGGTACAGGAAGCTGTTCTCTTACTTAACCGTGCTGAGGGCTATGATGAATATGTAAACGCACTTACCCGCTGGGATGCCCCCAGTCAGCATGTCGCCTTTGCCTCTACCAAGGGTGAAGCTGCTATCAGAGTGCAGGGACTCATGCCTTTGAAATTCAAGGATCAGGGGCTGTATGTGATGGACGGGTCTGACCCGGCCTTTGAGTGGGGCGACTTTATTCCTACAGAACATCATGCAAATGAATACAATCCCGAACGGGGTTTTGTCAGCTCAGCCAATCAGCATTCTGTAGATCAGGATTATCCTTATTACATGGGTTGGCTGAATATGGAGTTCTACAGAAACAGAAGGATCAACAATATTCTCAGCAACTATGACAGTGGCAGCGTGGTACCGGAAGACATGATGACGCTGCAAAATGACTCCTACGGAATCAGGCCTTCCGAAATACTGCCATTGTTCCTTGATTCGCTGGAGCGAGGCAATCATGCAGATATTATCCAATCGCTGACAAACTGGGACTATGTTTACACAGCAGGATCAAAGGCACCTACCTATTTTGAGGTCTGGTGGCGGTGGTTTGAAAACCTGCTTTGGGATGAGCTGCGATCGGATGAGCTTTCCATAGGCTATCCATCGGACTACCGGACAATATGGTTACTGAAAAATAATTTTCCACAGCGTTTTTACGATAACAAAGACACAGAGAAAAAAGAATCATTCAATGACTTGCTAACCATGAGTCTCGACTCCGCAGCAACAGCGATCTCAAAATGGGAAGATGACAGAGGTAGAGAAGCCACCTGGGGCAATTATAAGAATACATCTGTGGTTCACCTGGCCAGAATCCCAGCCTTTGGAACAAGTAATATACAGGTAGATGGTCAGCGAAAAACGGTCAACTCTACCAAGCCAAATCATGGACCATCCCAAAGATTCGTAGTGGAAATGACGTCACCCCCTCAGGCGTGGGCCATTATACCGGGTGGACAATCGGGAAATCCCGGGAGCCCTTTATATGACAATATGATCCCGATGTGGCGTGACGGAAAGTACTTAAAACTCACTTTTATGCAAGATCAGCGTTCTGTTGATAACGTATTTACACAAACCTTTAAAGGAAATTAAATGAAATTCGTCTTACAACTGGTCATAACTGCCGGAGCAGGTATAGTATTACAATTATTTTTACCATTCTGGAGTACGGCGCTAGGAGCATTTATTGTCAGCCTGATTTTTGCCCGTAAGGGCTTCGTGTCCTTTATCAATGGTTTCATTGCCATAGCCTGTCTGTGGGGGCTGACTGCCTATAGCATCGATATGAAAACCTCCTCCATATTAACGGAAAAGATAGCCTCTCTATTCTCACTCACAGAGATCATGCTGATACTTGTCACAGCCCTTCTTGGGGGGCTGGTCGGCGGTTTTGGATCATTAACAGGAAGCTTGCTGGGATCTCTTTTTAAAAATCAACAAAAATCAATGTACCGTTGAATCAACTACGACAGGAGCAGTAGTTGATTTCCATACAGTTGCGGTCGGCCATGGCGAGACTTTCATCACAATTCAGGCATTTCATAACTATGCAAGCCCGATTTGTTTTAAGCAGACCCGGCTTTAGCACCTAATGTTTCGCTGGTCATCGTTTTGTTTGAAATCCAACGGAACAGCAAGAAAAAAATTCATCCTACTATGTTACTCGCTTTTCTGTAGGGGTAGTCCAGTCAGGTGACTCTTCCATTCTTTTTGCAGAGGTTGACAGCACTCTTTTGACATTGCCAATAACTTCGATATAACGAAACCTCCTCTTACTGCTGCCAGCCAGGGACCATACTAATCCTGTATGATCACCCCTGAGGCCACGAAGGTGATCTCATCCTTTGGCTCAGTGATGGCATCGATCTCCTCCTGACTTTTTCCGGCATCTTTGGCGAAATGCCTCAGGGTTTCAACATCAGTGGTTACTTTATGAGCGTACCCTTCTATAACCGCTGTTTTGCCCTCCACTCCTTCCTTAGGCACAAAAAAACCATAGTCCTTAAAGGTCACTCTCATATGTTCATCTTCGGCAAGCGCTACATTCATCCAACAACCTTTCATGGCACAGGTAGCCAGTATCTCACTTTTGACCTTCAGGGCCACTGAATCCTCTCCTTCAAGTTCAGCAAGCAGTTTATCAACAGACACGGCCCCTTGCTCCGAGATCTCTGCGCCAAAATTTCCGGTCAGTTTCACTTCAGCCTCGACAGGCTCTTCTATAGCATCTGTTTCTGTTGTGGCCTCTTCCTTTTGTGGTGAGCATGCTACAGCAAACAACAAAATCAAAAATTTCAAATTCAACTTTTTCATATCTTGTTTGAATGGTTAACTGGCAATATTAAAAACTTATCGGCTATTTGTCACCATACAAAGCTTCTCCCGCTTCATGATATTTATCACCCTTCACCCAAAACGGTGTAACAGGGTCATTGGCTATTTTGCGACAGGCCAGAACGTAGGCACCAAAGAATTTTGTCAAATAATCATAGTCAAGGTTATCAGGATTGTCAGAGGCCTGATGATAATATTTAAAGATCTCAGCGTCAAAAGCCCTGAAACCCAGGCTGAATGTGGGGGCGGGGATACCACTGGCAGCAAAATGAACATTGTCCGACCTATCGAACAGGCCCTGTTCAGGAGCCGGGTCATCAATGGCCTCCAGCCCAAACTCTGTACAGGCGGATTTAATGTTTTCAGAAGCTGTGGTACGTTCCAGACCAATAATAGTGGCTACTGATGTGTCATTGTAACCTCCATTGTCACTGTTAAAGCAGTATACCACCTTGTCCAATGGGATCAAGGGATTATCCACATACCATTCACTGCCCAGTAGCCCCTTCTCTTCTGCAGTAAAAAGAATAAAAAGCGCAGATCTTTTTGTGGGATGTCTGGCGATGTTTTCAGCTGCACTCAATACTGTCACTGTTCCCACTGCATTATCACGGGCGCCATTGTAAATGGAATCTCCTTCGTTATTGGGCTGACCAATACCTATATGATCATAATGGGCAGAGTAGATCACAAATTCTTCCTTCAGATCAGGATCCGTACCTTCCACCATACCCACTACATTTTTCGACGGTACAGCAGTACGATCCATACCGGAAATGGTAATCTGCCCCTGCGCTTTCTTTTTTACTATTTTCTCAAAGGTATCTGCCTCCCCCTTCGTCCATAAATGGATCAGGTCATTGGTTTGCTGAGAACGGGCCTGAAGCTTTTCACCGCTTAAATAGCGCTTAAACCTGCCCCACATTACACCTTTCAACTGCGTCAGTTCTACCAAAGCCACAGCACCATTTTCCACAGCGACCTGACGCTTTTCCCTGGCAAGTCCAAATATATCGTTAGGACCTGCTTTGCCCTCCGAGCCTGACCTGACCGCGACGATCTTCCCCTTCGCATCCACTTTTTGATAATCATCCGGCATACCATAGTTCAGAAAGATCACTTCCCCTGATAACTCTGTGTTTTGTCCTTTAAGCATTAACAGTTCATCCGTTGCGAAGTCACCAATTGTCAGGCTCAGATGTTCAGCTGGTTTCGTTTTTTCAAGATGCACTGGCTGGAAGTAACCGTTTTCGGCGCCCGGAACAGGCTGAACTCCATATCTCCTGAAGGTATTGGCAATGTATTGCGCAGCTATATCTATTTCCGGACTCCCGGTTTCCCTGCCCTTTAGTTCATCAGAAGCCAGAAAATAGATGTGTCCCTCGATAGTACTTTTTGAAAGAGTGGACCTCGTAAGTTCGGCATCCGATTGAGCATAGGAAAGGCTGACGATAAGCAAGAAGGAGCCCATCAACATTGTTTTTTTCATTTTTTGTCCGATTTAGGTTTTACTTCATCATTAAGGTAACTAAATTCCGTTCTCTTTTCTAAAAAAGAAGGTGTAATGAAAAATGTTCTGTTGTTCTTCTCACTGGTGAGCGGGATATCATCAGCCGTTTCACAGGGAGTATTAAAAGAATCCCTTAAGCTACAAAGCAGGATCATGGATATGGAAGTGGAGTACAGTATCTATTTTCCGGAAGGCTATGATACTTCCAACCGGCGCTACCCGGTATTGTACCTGCTTCACGGATATACGGATGATGAAACGGGTTGGACACAGTTCGGTCAGGTAAAACCCATAGCAGATGAGTATGTTGATGATCCCGGGATCTCACCTATGCTGATCGTAATGCCGGATGCTGGTGAGACATGGTACGTCAATACATATGATAATAAGGTCAGATACGAGGACTTCTTTGTTCAGGAGTTCATACCCTTTATTGACGAGTCCTACCGGACCCGACCGACAAAAGAATTCAGGGCAGTCGCAGGTCTTTCCATGGGCGGGTACGGAGCCCTGGTCTATGCGCTAAAGCATCCTGATATGTTCAGCGCAAGTGCTCCTCTGAGCGCCGCCATTTTCACGGAAGAAGAAATGATGGAAATGAAACAGAAGCGTTGGGATGATGTTTTCGGGGAAATTTACGGAACAGGGCTAAACGGGCGTGCCCGGATAACAGATCACTACAGGGAAAACGCACCACTGCTTTGGATCGCAGACAACGATAAAGACAACCATGATGATGTGAAGTATTACATTGATTGTGGTGACAAGGATTTTCTGATAAAGGCCAATATGGAGCTCCATGCGCTAATGATTGATAAGGGGGTTCCCCATGAGTTCAGGGTAAGAGAAGGTGATCACAGCTGGTCTTACTGGAGATCTGCACTTCCTGAAGTTCTTAGATTTGTAAGTGCAGGCTTTCACCGTTGATATTGAACCTTTCCTTTTTTCTCAAAAATGAAACCGGGTTATTGCAATAGTGAGGGGACTTCTGTTATATTTGCACTCCGATTTTTGGACAACACCCGGAGAGGTGGGTGAGTGGCTGAAACCACATGTTTGCTAAACATGCGTACCTTAACCGGTACCGGGGGTTCGAATCCCCCTCTCTCCGCTCGAATGAGTAGTTGGTTATTAGTAACTGGTTAATAGGTTTTCTTCAGGATATTGAAGTACGCGAAGGGTTCCGTAGCTCAACTGGATAGAGCAACTGCCTTCTAAGCAGTAGGTTGAAGGTTCGAGTCCTTCCGGAATCACTATTCGTTCTTTGGTTATTAAATAGCCTGTATTATATAAAATTCGGGGTATAGCGCAGTCCGGTTAGCGTACCTGCTTTGGGAGCAGGGGGTCGTAGGTTCGAATCCTACTACCCCGACTACAGGAGACTTTCTTCAGTTGCTGAAGAAAGTCTTTTCTTTTAATACGTTTCCTGAAAACATGAAAGTTAGCGAGGCCGGAACAGTCCGGTTAGCGTATCCCGCCACGGCGGGAGGGGCGTGGTATTCTTTCAACTGGCTCAGCACTATACATGTGGCGAATTATAATCCATACGATTCAAGTCGGTCAGTTCATAAAGACAGAAGTTGTTTGGGAGTATACCCAGACCATCGCTTTACCTCTTTTATAAAGTGATTTTGGTCGTAATATCCCCAGTGAAAAAAATCAAAGACTGATCCTGTTTGCCTGATAGATCGGATGGCCAGCCTACATCGTAGCATCGACTGCACCTGTTTAGGTGTGAGCCCGGAATACTTTAGTGTAACCCGCTGCAGGTGTCTCTGACTAACACCAAGCTCTTTGGATAGCTGGATGGCTGAGGTGGAGTAATTCGTTCCGTTGACAAGTAGTGTTACAAATTGCTTCCAGAGAATATGCCCCTTTTGGTCAGACGCATGATATAGTTTTTGTATTTGATCATTCAAGGTCTCCATGAAAACATCAGGTTTAGTGTCGCGGAAAAATGATGTTAGCCAATTTGCCGAAGGTAGTATCTCATCCTGTAGTAAAACCTTATTTGTCAGTTCCCTGATTTCTTCCTGAAAGATTGACAGCGTGCTACCAAACTGGAATGTGATACCAAAGGTCAGATTCCCTGCCGGGTGCAGATATTCAGCAAAATTAGTTCTTAGGCCAAGCACCCGGGTTTCCTGTACAGTGATCTGCCCCACGTCATCCGTGACCATATAAGGTGTTCCCAGGGTAAATACCCAGTTGACATAGGGATAGGCAAAAAGATATTCTGTAAGGCCATGTTCATCCGGGTTAAGATCCAGCAACCAGTAATACCTGACAATATCTGCCAAATGTTCCGGTGGAGAATATAGCCGGTACATATTATCTGTTCAATGCTGACTTTAGTTTTATCAGCTCTCCCAGTAGTTTTGTTTGCTGTACGTGCCGGTCCAGTCCCATTTCTTCAGCCATCCTGAAGATCTCAAAATTCATGGTGTCAATTTCCGTTTTTTTCCTGTTTCTAATATCCTGAAGGGTGGATATAAACTGACCGTCCGACATTTGGCTTATAGAAATTACCAGCTTTTCTATTTCTTCAGGCTTCAGGTCGATCCCTTTTTCCCTTGAAATCATGATACACTCTCCAATGACCTGCTTTGCCAAAGAAAAAACGTCTTTTTCTCTATGAAACACACCGTTATCAGTCTCCAACAACGGGCAAATTGAATTAAAAACACAACTGACTATGACTTTTTTCCAGACAACCCTTTCAATCTCCGTTTCTGCAATAAACCTGAAATAAGGGGTATTCATTTCTTCCACAATGGCATTTAAAGCAAAGTTGTGTTGGGTTATTATCCCAACAGGGGATTCGGCTACGGGCTTGTAGCTGATCTCAGTTTTGGAAATATTCTGACTTGTTGCAAAAAGTACACATCTGAATACGTCCTGAAAATCGTTATCCAGGAAAGGTTGTTCAATGCCTAAACCATTTTGAAGAATGACTATTGGAGAGCCCTGCGCCTTTTTTCTCAGTTTTTCAGCAATCATTCTGTTTCCAAAAGATTTAATAGCAAGCACGATAAGGCCATTTAACTCTTGCAGATTGCCTGGCGTATTGAATTCGACTACAGCTTTCAATTCATTATTATCAGAAAGTTTTAAGGTTATTTCTTCATGATATGAATGACCATCATCGACACTACCTCTTATGAGCTGCACATCCTTTCCGTTGAGCTTTAAACATACAGCTAAAGCCTTTCCAATAGCTCCCGCACCAACTATATACACTCTCATATGGTATTACTTTTACATTTTGAATCGAACAAAACCAAAGGTCAACACAATGGGCTATCCGGTATAGTAAAAGCTGGACATTTTGTGAAAACCAGAACAAATTGGTGGCCAGGTACATATCCTGCCACATCGGGTACATTGCTGCTAATTCTCAAAAGCTTAAGGTCAGTGATTGAGTAGTAATAGCGACTCAGGTCTACACGCAAACCGCTATTACCACACAATCTGTTATGTGCTTTTTTAATTTCTGCCTGCGATAACACCACCATCAGTATCCCAAATCGCACCGGTAACCCAGGATGCTTTTTCAGAAAGCAGGAACAAAATGCTGTTTGCAACATCCGTGGACGTTCCATTTCGTCCAATTGGATGAAAACCATTAAAACCTTCCAATGCTTTTTCTGCTTCTTCCTCACCCCCAAAAACGCCATGATAAACGGGTGTGCTTACTACTGCCGGCGATACTGCATTAACCCGGATATTAAAATCTGCGAGTTCCATAGCCAAATGTTGAGTTAATGAATGTAATCCTGCCTTTTGCATTGAGTATGCCGAAGATGGTGTTGCTTTTATCGCTTGTTTTGCCCACATAGAACCTACATTAACAATGGCGCCACCATCCTTTTCCTTTATTTTCCTCGCTACCGACTGGGTAAGGAAGAAAAAACCTCTGTTTAAGTCCAAATACGAATTATAGTCATCCTTTGTGTGCTCCAGAAATGGTTTCGGACCAAAAATACCAGAAGCATTTACCAAATAATCGACTTTACTCAACGAGTTGATCTTATCTACCAGTTGATTGAGTTGCTCTTCCTTTGTTATATCTGCCTGATGTTTAATCAGGTTTTCCCGATCAGGCACTTTACCAATATTTCTACCTACAACATGTACGATCCCACCTTTTTCCAGTAGCTGTACGGCCGTTGCTCTACCGATGCCACTTGTTCCACCAACAATGATGACTACTTTGTTCCTAAAATTCTCCATTTTCAATTGTTTGTCTAATTAAATAATAAAGACAGACAAGTCTGTCTATTTAAGTGTGTTTTTTTTACCCTATAATTTGAGAACATAAATTCTTTGCCTCTTTTATAGGCCAATTAGCTTGATGTAAATGACTTTCTGCCACGGCACTCTCGTAGAGTAAATATATTTTCCGGGAGAGAGAGTCGATTTCCTCCTCACGCAAATTTTCAATATTATTAGCGACAAGGCCTGTAATTAGCTGAATAAAGAGATTCTTTTGGACTTGTATTTCTGTTCTGATCTTATCGTTATCCTTTGGAATTTCGGAAACAGTCTTTATACACCAGCAACCGTTAAAGTCCTTATTCCTGAAAAATAACTCTAGAAAATCGAAAACAGCCAGTACCTGGGATCTCCCTCCCGGCTTTGTCTGACAATAGTCTTTAATTTCACTCAGGAAAGTGGTATTCTTGAACTTTAAGTATGACAGGCAGATGTCTTCCTTTGATTTAAAATGATTATATAGCGTTGCCTTGGCTATCCCACATTCTGAAATAATCTCATTAATTCCAGTGGAATTATATCCATTCCTGTAAAACAAGAGTGAAGCAGTTTCAATAATTCTATCCCTTATCTCTGAATGTTTCACGTTACAAATATGAAAAAACTTTAAAAGAACAGACAAGTCTGTCTTTTTATTTCCCAGGTGAATTTGTGGGATAGCACATAACTGACTATTTCGACACTTTTTTCATAAAACTTCTGATCTTTTCAATGATCTCCTCCCCGTCTTCTTCCAATGCAAAATGTCCTGTATCATAAATATTGTAGTCAATTTGCTTAACATCCTTTTTAAATGCTTCAGCACCACTTTCAGGAAAGAACGCATCATTTTTACCCCAAACGATCAGCAAAGGGGGTTGATTCTCCCTTAAATATCGTTGCCATTTTGGATACAATTTTAAATTGTTCTGATAGTCATAAAACAGATCAAGGTTCATTGCATGGGCACCAGGTCTTGATAACCTCAGATAATCCAAATGCCATGTATCCGGGTTAACATTTTCAGGATTTCTGGTTCCGTGGGTATATTGCCATTTTAGTCCCTCCAAAGAGAATACCGGTAATAAGGCTTTTTCCGTATTTTCATTTCTGTTTGCCCAAAGTGCTCTAACACTCTTCCATGCTTCTCCAAGTCCTTCCTCATAGGCATTTCCATTTTGATTGATTATGGCCGTAACCCTTTCCGGATGGGCAGTCGCAATTCTGAATCCGACAGGAGCACCATAATCCTGTATCATCAATGCATAAGAATGAATACCTTTCTGTTCCAGAAAAGAGTTTATGGTTACCGCTATGTTATCAAAAGTATATTCATACTCATCCGTAGAAGGAAAATCACTATTCCCAAATCCGGGGTAATCCGGTGCAACCAAATGAAAATCATCAGATAAATGATCCAACACTTTTCGATATTGATGGGAAGACGAAGGGAAACCGTGTAACAATACGACCGTTGGGTCATTGACGTTTCCAGCTTCACGGTATGAAATATTCACACCATTCACTTCCAATGTCCTGTATTTTGTTTGATCCTTTACGGATTCATAGTTAGCTGTTACTGCTAAATCACTCTTTTGTGTGTGATTGTTTGGTTTTTCCTGACATCCCCATATTAAAAGGAACAGCGCGAAGTAAATCGGTTTTAAATTTTTCATTTTGATTCTTTATTTACATTTACAATTTTCTTTCTGATTCTTTTATAGCTAAATCATTAATGCTGGCGTACCGCTTTTGCATTAATCCGTTCTCGTCGAACTCCCAGTTTTCATTGCCGTAAGCCCTGAACCATTGTCCTGCCTCATTTCTGTATTCATATTCAAATCTTACTGCGATCCGGTTAGCCCGGAATGCCCATAACTCTTTTTTGAGTTTGTAGTCAAGCTCTTTTTTCCATTTTTCACTAAGGAAATCCTGTACTTGCTTCCTGCCGTTGATAAACTGATCACGATTTCGCCATTCGGTATCTATTGAATATGCCCTGGAGACCTTTAAAGGATCCTTGCTGTTCCAGGCATCTTCTGCCATCTGTACTTTCTGCTGTGCCGTTTCTTCGTTGAAGGGAGGCAGGGGATGTTTTTTTTCCATAATTATAAAATTTAACGAACGTTTGGTAAAATTTAATATCAAATTTTTTTAAGCCTCTAAATACCTGTTTTCAATATTTTTCAGCATGTTTTCAAATATATCAAGATCGTCCAACCCTTTTGTCACAATTAAACTTCCCTGAATTTCAACCAATGTTTGTAAGGCATTTTTCTCCGCTTCAGAGGGAGATAAACCCAGTTCCAACCCGATTTTATTGAAAGCGTCAATCCATTGCTTCATACCTTTGTTGATTTGCTCTTCAAATAACGCTAATCCCGCTTGCATGGATAATGCCCTGAAAATGCAAACTTCTTTTCCATTGTTGTATAATGTCTTTATGCCAAACAGCCCAGTTCTTAAACGAACTTTGGGAGGGTGATTCCGGTCTGATAATACCTGAAATACATTTTCTTCAACCCACTTACCCAAATGAACAAGCACTGCTGCTGCCATCTCTTTTTTCCCGTTCGGGAATCTATGATACAAACTTGCCTTTTTTAACCCGGTGGCCTCGGCCAATTCCTGTAAGCTGGCTCCTTCATATCCTTTAGAGCGGAAAACTTTCGTCAGACCGATCAATATTTCTTCATCCAGCACTTTTTGTGGTCTCATAGAGCAAATATGGACTAAAAATATTATTTACCAACCGTTTGGTAAATAATATTTTATATCAGAAGAAACTTTTAACCAAAAGCAATGAAAGATCAATTGCCAACACCTCTTTTCCTTGAATAAAATGGCCCTCTTTTATTTTCTTCTCTTCATATAATCATGTAATCCTTCACCCGCCAGAATTTGTGGTATGCATTTTTCAATTCTTGCGTACCTCGTTTTGGATTGTTTAGGCTGTGAAAAATGCAGGATATAACCTCTTTGCCGCCCCGGTGTCAGTGCCTCAAAAGAAGCTTTTAGCTGGGGATTTTCATCCATAGTTTGTTGAAGTTCTTCAGGAATGGGTTCCGGATTCTTTTTAAATTTTACTTTCAAACCTGCTTTCTCTACTTCAACCGCTTCAAAAATGTATGCTTTGATGATGGCCTCTTTCCCTACTATCTCCTCTACACTGGTGAACCGGATCAGGCGACTGGCCTGTGAATTTTCGCCTGGTTTGTCCAGAAGTTTATGGGCATCATTGAGCAAAGCTCCCTTGAAAAAACTGAGTGTAGCATATTCTTTTAATGCGCTTACGATTATCACGTTACTTCCCTTAAAGGTGTAACATGGAACACCCCATTTCAATTCTTCGGTCAGGCCACAATCGAGCGTGATCCTTCTCAGTTGGTGTAATTCTTCCCTCCAATCATTGACCTTACATTCGGGAGTTCCTCCCAGTTTGCAGCGCATACAACCATCAACAAGGTATTTATCTACTTCGGGGTTCATTCCTCACCTTTGTTTATTAACTGATACGAGTTTTCTATTGGTGGGCCTAAAATACCACGATACCAACGTGAGGATTATTAATAATACAGGGCCAAAAAGTGATGCCGCATCATCCCTGACCGCTACATGAGAAAAGACAGCACCCGACATGATAAAGAAAAAACCTGCATAGGCCCATTCCTTGAGTAACGGGTATCCCGGAATGAGTACAGCCACTACTCCAAGCATTTTCCAAACGCCAAGTATAGTGAGAATATAGACAGGGTAACCCAACTGTGCAATTTTATCTACTTCCTCATCCATTCTGATCAACTGTACTATTCCTGTTGATACCATTCCCAATGAAAGCCAGATAGTGGCAATCCAGTAGATGATCCTGCCTGTTCGTCCGGCAGCAAACAGGTTTTTCTTTTTCATAGTCTTTATTTCAGGTTGGAGAGTATTTCCTGCAGCTTATTGTGTGCCATATTCAAGCCCTCGGCAAAAGGCATTTGAAGCAACTGGTCCCTAAGAGCAACCGACTTAAATACAATATGCATGGAGAGTTTGCTGGTAGCGCCGGTAAGCTTTTCAAACTCAAAGAACTCGAGTTGAACCGCAAATGGTGTATTTTCCATTTCGAATGTGCGTGTGATCTTCTCGTTCGGTCTGAACTCATGGATGGTTCCATTGGCTCGAAATACTACATTTCCCTGAGGATCGCTGGTTTCAAATTGGTAGCCGCCGTGTTCCCTACATTCCAACTTCAACACTTTGGTTCCCATCCATTGTTCAACAATTTCGGGCTCTACATAAGCTTTGAAAAGTAATTCCACAGGTAGGTCGAATTCTCTGGTGATCAGTATTTCCTGTTTACCATCTTCGGCCTGAATTTTTGTTTTGAGCTCCATCAATATCTATTTTTTTTTGATAGCAGGATTATAGTTTTTCATCACAGACTCCAGTTTATTGAACCTGTCGTCCCATAGTTTGCGGAACGGTTCAATAAAATCTGCGATCTCCATCATCTTCCGGGGGTTTAGGTGATAGTGTATTTCCCTGCCCGTTTGCTCCTGCTGAAGCAGTTCACACTCAGAAAGGATTTGAATGTGTTTTGAAATAGTTTGCCGGGCAGAGTCAAAATTAGCGGCAATCGCACCAGGTGTCATAGCATTAACTGCCAGCAAAGCGAGTATAGCCCTTCTTGTCGGGTCAGCAATAGCCTGAAATACGTCTCTTCTTGATTTCATCATGCAGTCATTTGACTGCAAAAATATATGCAGTTATTTAACTGC
Source organism: Flammeovirgaceae bacterium BBD 1991-12 (assembly GCA_001657315.1). GTDB lineage: Bacteria > Bacteroidota > Bacteroidia > Cytophagales > Cyclobacteriaceae > Fulvivirga. Next base: position 64,897 of record LYSV01000065.1, read on the forward strand.
GCAAGTATTTACTCAATTTTAAAAGGAGCAAGTTCTATTCTGACACCAGAATAGTGTAACAGGATCAAACTTATTGCTCTTAAGAGAAGGGATCAACCAATATCAGTGTGCTTTTGATCTCCGATCCTTGTAGAAACTTTTCTCACAGAGTACTAAAGTCAGGACATAAGGGTCACTGACATTAGTAATACCAGTGACTTTATTTTTGCTGGAGCCTGTATGATCGCAAATGCAGATAAAACAGAATCACTTTTCCTGTAGGTCGTATCCTTTTTTCAGTTGCTCAATCATGAAGACCTTTACTCCTCAGGTAACGAATGAGAGCCATGGGTCTGTCAGACTGGATAATGTTTGCTCCATGCGTTACTACCCACCCCCAGTGTGTTTCCGGGTCTTCAAAGGCCAGCGTCCCCCACAGAGCTCAGGCCACAACGTGTTGACCCAAACGGCCACTCCCTGTGAACGGATAGACGAAATTGCGGAAACTACGGGCGAATCCTCTGAGTCATAGATCACCTCGAAACCAATAGGGTCAAAATCCTTAAGGAACTCATCCACATAGGATACCAGCTTATTTTAAATTTCAAATTCAGTTCCGAATTTTCTTCCAATCTCCTTTATGTTGCTCATATCCTTTTCCAGCTCAACAAACATATTTTCTATCCCAGCCGGGGCAAAGGTCACCATCAGTTCAGCGTCAATATCAGATTCATTTTTCCATGTATGTTTTTCTCCCTGTTCTATGTTCAGAAATTCGCCTTCATTCAACTCAATGATTTCTCCTTCAACTGTAAAAGTCAAGCGACCCTGTTTAACATAGAAACTTTCATCTTCTCTTGAATGTGAATGAACAGGTGGTCCCGTATCTCCGGCAGGAACAGTTACTTCACTCAAAAAGTATTTACCGCCTGTTTCCTTTCCTGTCGCTATGAAGGTTAACCCAAATTGGTTGTCACCTGATTTACTTCTCTTCATTTATGTGAGGTGTTTATGCTTTGTACAATAATTCAACAGAGTATGGCGGGATACGTCCACATGGCAGATTTGTCTAAGTAAGGAGATATTCAACAGAAAAGCACCGTGGAAAAAGGCTTATACGAAAAACGTGATCAGGCCTAAATATCCATGGTTAATATCAAAACTACTATTTCAAAATCCTGGCCATTCACATTTTTGGTATACGAGTCAACCCGATACTCAGTGAGGCGATTTATATTGTAGTACCTGTCATCTACCCGAATGGACTCATTCTGGAAACTGAAATCTGACGACCCTGAGCCATTCCAACCAAAACCTGCCCGTGAAATTCCAACATCAACTACATTGTTTTGAGCTATAACAGATTGAAGCTCCGAAATAATACGCTGACCTGTGGTCAATGCATCATCGTCATCACCACATGATGTCAGGCACAACGCCACAAAAAGAACAATGGAGGCTAGTTTCTTCATATCATATAAAGGTTTATCGACTCTAATACCTGAATATATTGAAAACAGTGCATTTTACAAAAGTGCGCCAGAAGCCTGCACCTGTTGCTGACAGGTATGAAATGCTCTGTCAGGCCTTAAGTTCACTATTTTCTCCGAACATCCACACTGTAGGAAATCACATACTCATCTCCGACCTTAACGTGTAAATCAAATCTGCCTTTCATATCGGGTTGAAAGCTAAAACTATAGAACCGACCTGCTCTTTCAAGAGGTGGATTTAAGGTTTTAACATAACTTCCCCGGCTGGTCTCTATAGAGATCTTATCGACTACTTCCTCCTGCCCCATCTCAAAAACAAATTCAACTGATTCGTTTTTAACAAGCCGGATATTCATTTCTGAGGGTTGAACAGGTCTTATCCGGTGAGTAAAGGCATGTTTGTAAACAAGCGGCCCGTTGATGAAATCTTCAAGACTGATTTTCTGATCAGTTAAGAGCCACGCTGTGTCCAATGGATAATGATTCAATACGAACAGGTCCGGGTCAGCAAGGAAATAACCATCGTTATAATCCGCAATAAATGTATTTTGTTTCAGACTAATTCCTCCGCTGGACCAGGTAGCATCACAGAGGTACCATTGGTTATCCAGCTCCACAGCATTCCATGAATGATTGGGTATGGGTCTGTCCCCGGGGTGTACCGCCGCAGTGCGACCATACCCATCAATGATCTTTACGTTGATATCGGCCATACCTGATAATTCCGCTATGAGCCAGGCATAACCCGTACAGACTGTTTTCTTTTCCCTGCGTAATTTGTCAAATATTCTCTTTCGGAATTCATCATTCCACTCCCTGAGCGCTTCGGGACGGTCATGGAACTTTTCGCGCTTCTTTTTATTGACCTGGTAATCGCCCACGTCATTGGTAATATTACTGCTTACCCATGTGTATATGGCTCTGAATTTTTCCACATCCGTGGTCAGTGGACCTGACAGCTTGTAGGAAAGCTCCGGAAGATTGGTGAGATCATAACCTGTATAGTGTGATGCTATGCTATCCGCCGCTTGAAAATCAATATTTTTAAAATCATCCCGCTGTGCCCAGGTATAGTTGAAAAAAATGGCAAACGAACCTACGAAAAACAGTTTCACTTAAACAAGCTCCTCACCTTACTCCAAAGGCCCTTTTTGGACGAATATACTTCTTCTACGGCCACTTCTCCCAAAATAGCAATGTCGCAGGTCATGGTGACCATGCGTATATCAATGATATAGGTATCGCTGTCGGAAACTTTGTACTCTTTGGTGTCCAGGCCTATAAAGCTGAATACCAGTATATCGCCTTTTTCAAGTTCTATTGGAAATGTAAAATCTCCATTGATGTCGGTTACTGTCCCATGCGTACTTCCCTTCAGCACCACATTTACACCCGGCAGAGGGGTCTGATCATAGGCATCCACAACTTTTCCCTTTACAATATGCCTGGGCAAGCTGGCATTTGATACGGTCGTGCTGCTCTTTACGCTCGCATTGATCTCGGTGGAGGGAGCTGCGCTGTGCTGCGAAAAGACACTCAACGGAAATAATGCGGCCACGCCTATAGCTCCCAATCCCAGCCACTTCCAGCGTTGATGACGGGTGCTGGCTACGGGCAGCCGGTAGGTTTTCATTTGGTGCCCGAGGAAACGGCCACAAACCTTACTGGTATTCCTTTTAAAATAAGACAGAATTTCAAGCTCTGTCATGTTGGTGAAATCGGTTACTTCCTGCTGGCACGACGGGCAAAATCCACCATTGGGAGTGGATGGAAGCTCATCGAATTTCTGATCGCAAGGTTTTTTTACGGAAAGATGGAATCCTCTTGTCATAAGCCTCCCATTCAGGTGAACGCTGACAAGATAGGGATATAAATGGGTATATCCATCACACATTTTGCAGTAAAATAGTGATCTTTCATCAGCTGGATTGTTAAATAATGAGCTTTGATACCGTGAAGATCGTCGATAAAGGGCAAAAATCTCAAAAAAATCAGCTCAAACTGGCTTGATTTCCAGTTTTGCAGTTATAAGGCTCAGATATTTGCTCATTCCCATCGGATCATCCGCCCGGATCTCCTTAGGACTGAGCAGGATCTCCAGTCTGTCCTGCGCGTCTGTAAAACGAAAGTCCCGCCGGAGCAGCTCTTTGTAACCTTTCACTGCCCGGCTGATGGGTGTATCTGTTTCCGTATTTAGTACAGGTATGATCACCAGGTCTCTTTTACTATGATCTTCGAGGTCGATCTTCATGTCAAGGATAAAGTCAAGATCATGATGTGACCCTGCCAGGTAAAAGCTCAGATCGTGTATCAGGCTGCCCCTGCCTGATTGAAAGTATTTAAAACCCAGATTTCTGAACGCCGGTTGGCTAAACAAATCCAGCTTTATACGCTGCCGCTCATAGTTATGATACAAGGCCGCTCCGCAGATCACCAATGCAAAACCGGCAGCATACAACAGTGACAAGGGTGCCCGGTCGATCATTCGCTGCCAGAATTCACCTTCCTTAAAAAGGACAGGTAAAAAAGTGAAAGGAAAGCTAACGATAAAGACGATTATCCAGCCTTTGAGCAGTGTTCGTTTTTCAAGGAGAAGGAGTCGGAGCATGCCTTAAGTTGAGGTTCTTTTGTATACATTAATTCCTACCACTATGCCGGCCTGAACCAGGCAGGCAGGATCAAAGATCGTTATGGACAACCGTTTCTGTTTGATAATTCTTACGCTTCCGGCAAATTGTTCTTTGCCCTGATCATTTTGATGATAATCATTTGCATCAAAAAAAAGGAAAATTTTTTTGATGAATACCCATTTACCTATTTTTCCATACCCATGTAAACTGACCGGTCGATCTTGTGCGGATAGTCAAAATACCATTTCATTAGTCTTTGTCTTAATTCATTTACTTTTTGGGGATCTGATCCTGCAAGATTGTTACTTTCTGTTTCATCTTCTACTACATTGTAAAGCTGCACATTGGAGCTATCCACATCTATAAGTAATTTAAAATCACCCATACGAATGGCGAGATCCGGATCGTTTTCCCCATGGTAACCGGGCCTGTCAGGAGGACGCAGCCAGAATAGTGGTTCGGCGCGAGGGGGTGTAGCAGTACCTGAAATGGCTGGCAACATGTTTTCACCATCAAGATCTCCTTCTTTGCCAGGATCAATCCCTGCCACGGCTCTGAAAGTAACGGGAAGGTCAATCCCCGCCATTACCGTCCTCTTGTTGATCGTACCCTCCATTTCCTTTGGGATCATCCCGGGCCACCAGGCGATAAAGGGTTCACGAATACCGCCTTCGTATAAATTGGTTTTATAGCCGCGCAGGTGCCCTGCTTTGTTGACTTTCCTGTCCGGGCCGTTATCACTGGTGAATATAATCAGTGTGTTCCGGGCCAGCGACGGATCATTTTTTATGTATTCAAACAAACGCCCCATCTGCAGATCCATTTCATGCATAACGCCCAGGAACCGGGCCCTGGTGGAAAGATCACCTCTCAGTTCTATGGGAGGTTCTAATGGCGTATGGATATCATCCGGCCATAGGTTAATGTAAAAGGGTTTGTTTGCTGCTTTGGCGTGCCGGATGGCTGTGAGGGTATGATCAACAAATCGCCTGGTGAAATTCTCCCGCTTTTCCCAGTGAACGGGACCTTTGCCAAGAGCAGGCGACCATTTTTCCAAAATGCGAGTGCTGTCTTTTAGATGGGATAAGGTTTCATAGGTGGCCAGGTATCTCTCCCCAAGGCCTTCAAATTGGGTAACGGACTCATCAAAACCATATTCGGTGATGAGTGGCGCGTCGCCATCGTCCCTGCCTCCCCCCATGTGCCATTTGCCAATGTGCGCAGTATAGTATCCGGCTTTTTGCAGCTCCCGGGATAATGAAGGCGCTTGCAGGGCTAAGTGGTTTTTCATTCCCCGGTCAGCATTGGCCTTTCGGGTGTGTATAAACGAAGTTATACCCCAGCGGGAGGGGTACTGTCCTGTTGTAACGGCTACCCTGGAAGGCGAGCAAATAGGTGAGTTGACGTAGAACTGATGGAAACGGATGCCTTCACTGGCCAGTTGATCAATGTTGGGCGTGTGTACTTCGTTATTGCCATAGCAACCGAGATCACCATAACCCATATCATCGATGAAGATGAAAAGGATATTGGCAGGTTGATCGTGCACTGCCTGGCATCCGCAGAAAAACAGGCTTGACACGAGTATACAAAATGTCCTGCACATGATTTGTATATTGAGTTATTAGTACTTTACCATTCAAATTCTACCGTCGATGATCCGCCCATAGTGGGTCATCTTTGCTTTTAAACGGCCCGGAAAACAGCCTGACTTCGCTACCATTGAGAATAAGAGGTAATTGAAATCGCTTTTTGATCATCACCACTTCTTTTTTTAATTCCAGGAATAAGCTTGCCGGAAGACCTGGCCGAAAAGTAGAATGGCTTAGAGGTCACAATATGACTGCATTCCTGTCACACACTATCCTGCCCACTTTCATCTTTAACTCAGCCATTTGCAGCACACTGCGCCTGTTTTCCAGGGGTTGCCTGAAAATGGGTACCCTGCCCTCTCCTGCCTTCTCCAAGTCATAACGGCGCCAGGGTTCTACATGGTAAAAGATAAAGGCCCGGTCATCCTTGATAACCACACTACAATGACGCGCCCTGCTTCCATCCAGTGGCCGGTTTCCCTTTTCCTTTAAGATCGTCCCCTGGAAATCCCAGTGGTCGCCATCCGTACTGGAGTAGACGAAGAGCCCCTCGTGTGGGTCCGTGATTAGCCAGTATCGTCCTTTCCATTCAAAAACGTAGGGGGCTTCTTCAAATCTGGAACCGGTAGCGGATTTATTGAATACATCACTTTTCGTGAAGCCCCTGGCTTCCCAATGTTGGAAGTCAGCCGTTTCCAATTGGTATAATTCATTTTTTCGTACCCCTTTTTTCTTGCCTTTAAACCATACTTTATACTTTTCACCGATTTTAAAAACAGTGGCGTCGATAGTGCTGAGCTCCTGGTCATGGATCACTCCTACCCTTTTCCAGCCATTAACCGGATCTGTAAGGGCGGTTTTGTAATGTACAATCTGTCCGGGTCCGCCCCAGGCTCCCCGGGTAGGCACAGTATCCGGCTTGTAGGTGACAAACATATGCAGGCTATCGTTATGGATGGTAATGGCCGGCGCCCAGAAGGTAGCATCCGCATCGCGGTGTCCTCCCTTACCATCGAAATAGCAATACCCCAAAAATTGCCATTGCAGAAGATCCTTGCTTCGGATCACTCCTATGGGTGTGCGCAGCCAGGTATTTTGCAGAGCTGGCCGACGGGCCGTATAATAGATGTACCAATAGTTATCGGATGTGTTCCACACCACTTCGGGATCGCAGGAGCCATGGTAATTGGGATCTGTAAACAGGGGGCTGGAAACAGTGTCTCGTTTCGATTGTTGCTGCCCCGCAGGAGCGCTGTCACGCGTGGGGTCAGCATGCTCACGGTGTTGCTGCTGGCAGGCTACCAGCAAAAATGTGAGAAGTACCCCACAATAGCTCATTTTAAATAATATGGCTGGCACATTATATAAACCCATCTTTTCTTTTATCATATTTTCAACATCATTGACTAAAACTAACCCCTGGACGGTGATTTTAGTAGTATTTTTAAAAACTATCAACACCCTATCGCTACACCACAAACCTTATGTTCCCCTGTTTATTTCTAAGTTGGATATGACTTGACACGGTACGATCGGTCATATCCAGAATGGTGACCTGATACTTTCCTTCTATATTGCGCAGAGTGATCTTTCCCCTTGCTGGGTTTGGGAAAATCAGTGAATCGGTCAGCCGGCCTTCTCCAGGATCAATCATTTTCCTGCATACTTTCCGTAGTGTAAAGCCCCAGGTCAAAAGAGGCTCGTTCGTGGGTTCGCTCCAGCTCCACTGCCAGCATATTGTTACCTTGTTTCAATAAGTGGCTGTACGTGCTCCTGTCAATGTGCGTATAATGTCTTTTCCGTCCCCCTTTGTCTTCATGATCGAAGATAAGCTCGCCGTTCAGGTACACTTTGATTTTAGACTTAGCCGAGTAATGTTGCAGGTAGAGAGTAGAAGGAACTGTGTTCAGGTAGAACTGCTTTCTTAAATACACCTTGTCCGTGGTCCATGGGCTGTGTTTGTCCAGGAAAAAGTTATCATAAGTACTGAGCGGCAGCATTGTCCTGGGCCATTCATGGTCATCGTAATCCACTTTTTCCCAACCGGCGTGGAGAGGCTCTGTACTGACACACCATTGTGCAGGTTCATGTTCTGAACCGGGTACGAGGACGTAGGTATCCCAGTATTCGTGGTAAAGGGGAGTGACCATGCGTTTAACTTCGGCAGGATCGATCTTGACCAATTCACGATCGTAGGTGATAAGACCGTTCACCTCTCCTTCTACATCAGTAGTTTGCGTGTAGATGGCAGCGGAAAGACCGGCAGCTATCGGCCCCTTGAGTCCCTCGGTCAGTGCCTTAAACTCCTTTGCAAAATCCGCTTTGTTATTAAACGTGAGGTACCCCCAGTTTCTCTTGTCCCACCACAGGTGTCCTTCGACCGGGTGCCCCAAGCCTCCGAATTCACCCAGTACAGAGGCTCTCTTCGCTGTGGGCGCTTCCATACCGGGACCGGGATACAAATGGACATCTATAATGTCCCCCACTCCCCTGTCAGCCCATCCACTGGGTGAGTCAATGAGTCTTGACGGATCGTATTGTTCGGTCCATGCTGTAATGCGTTTTGTATCGTACTGCCCCCAGCCTTCATTAAAGGGGACCCATACCAATATGCTGGGGAAATGGTGGAACTCATCCATCATTTCCTTCAGCTCTTCTTCAAACTGCTCTGCTGATTCCTTGGGCCTGTCAGCATCGTTGGGTTCCCTGGCCTGTACCCGGAGACCTCTTAGATAATTGCCATTTGGCATATCCTGCCACACTAACATCCCCATTCTATCGCAGTGATAGTAAAACCGGGCGGATTCTACCTTCACATGCTTCCTGAGCATGTTAAAACCCATCTCTTTGGTCATCTTCACATCGTAAAGCATGGCCTCTTCCGTGGGAGGGGTGTACAGCCCGTCCGGCCACCAGCCCTGGTCCAGCAGCCCGAACTGGAAAAGGGGTCGGTTATTCAAATGGATCCGGGTATATCCTTTGGCGTCCCTGGCGAGGGATATCTTTCTCATGCCAAAGTAGCTGCCTACTTTATCCACCACATGACCGTTACCATTGACCAGCTCCACGACCAGATCGTAGAGATAGGGATCTTCCGGCGACCATAGCCTGGGCCGGGGGATGTCCAATATGACCACAGACTCTTTATCCTGTATCGCAATCGTCTTTTCACTTACTTTGGAACCTTCCGCGAGTACGGTAGTGCGCAGTTTCAACCCGTTTCCGGCCGTGTTTGTCCTGACGTTGAGCGAAAGCTGCCTTTTGTCAATATCCGGTGTCGGTTTGAGGAGTTCAATATAGTTTGCCGGCACTTTTTCCAGCCATACAGTCTGCCAAATACCGGTGACAGGGGTGTACCAGATCCCGACGGGTTCGGCTACCTGCTTGCCACGGGGCTGGGTGCCTTTGTCTGCAGGATCCCAAACGCGGACTACCAGCTCCTGCTCACCGGGCTGCAGGTGATCGGTGATATCCAGGGTAAAAGCGTCATATCCTCCTTTATGCAAGCCTGCCTCTTTACCATTGATACTTACCTGCGCCTCCCAGTCTACGGCGCCAAAGTGCAACAAGAGCCGCTCGCCTGTATCAAGTTCCGGCGCCTCGAAGCTACGCTTATACCACAGGTAGTTCTCTTCGCCTACCAGCTTTTTTACGCCGCCCAGGCTGGATTCCACAGCAAAAGGGACCAGTATTTTCCCATGGTACTTTTTAGGTGGTTTTTTAGTAGTGGCCTGTATAGCATATTGCCAGTACCCATTTAAATTGATATAGCTGTCCCGGGTCATCTGGGGCCTTGGGTATTCCATCCAGACGTTATCCGGATCGACTTTATCGGTCCACCGGGTATCCATAGCATATTTGAGCACATCTTTCTGCTGGCTATAAGCTATACCAGTGGCCATCAGCAGTGCAATCATGAGGTATTTTCTTTTCATAGGGTTTCGTGGTTAAGGAGTTGGATAAACATTCAGGCTGTTGGCCAACTCGTTCCATTTTTCGATCATTTGTTTGACAAGGTCCGGATATTGTTCAGCGAGGTTGGTGGTTTCTGCCCGGTCTTTCTCCAGGTCAAAAAGCTGCCATTCACTTTTTTTATCCAGTTGCACCAGTTTCCATTTGCCCTGGCGCAGGCCTTTGCTGCCGAAATGTTCCCAAAAAATATACTCGGGGTCCTCACGCTGCCCGGTTTGAAAAACCGGCAACAGGGAGCTTCCCTGCAGAGGGGTGATCTTTCTCCCGTCAAATTCTTCGGGGTACTGTGCCTGTGCCAGCTCCAGGCAGGTAGCCATAAAATCCACAATGTGCCCGGGCTCGGCGCTGATGGCATTACTTTGCGCTATGCCCTGCGGCCAGTGTGCGATCATGGGGGTACAAATGCCCCCGTCAAATATTTTGGATTTCCAATAGCGGAAAGGTGTATTGATGGCGTGTGCCCACTGCGGGCCGATACCGGCATGCACCGTTTGTGGTCCCGGGAGCTGATCGATGTTTTTTTCTACGGGAAAGAAGACCTCGCGCCCATCGCGTGTGCTACCGGCGCGATCAAACCCGGGGCCATATTTTGAAGGCCTCTCATAGCTAGCGCCGTTGTCGGATAAAAAGAGGATAAGTGTGTTATCGAGCTCACCGGTTTCTTCCAGTTTACCGATCAGTTTGCCGATGGCCTGGTCCATACGATCTACCATAGCGGCGTGTACGGCCATGGCCCTGGCGTCCCATACCGAATCAGCGTTTGATTCCCATTTCATTTTGGGGAACATCCATTCAGGCAGTGGCGGGGGTTCGCTGCCAAAAAGCCCGGATTGAAGGATACGTTGGTATCGTGCTGCGCGTAATTCTTCCCATCCACCTTTATACAGATCCTTATACTTTTCGATGTCCTCCTCCCTGGCTTGCAAAGGCCAGTGGGGAGCTGTATGTGCTACATAAAGGAAGAAAGGCCTGTCATCTTTTGAAAAATCCTCCACATAGACGGCTGAAGTATCGGCAATGGCATCCGTGTAATAGAAATTGCCAGGCACTTCCATTACCTGTTCCTTACCATTGACCAGCGCAAAGGGGTCAAAATAGTCCACCACTCCCCAGATATTGCCATAAAACCTGTCAAAACCCCTGGCAGTAGGATACTGGGAAGTATCCGAAAACGGGCCGTAATTCTCTGTATGGGCCAGCCAAGGCAACTGCCGTGCCGGCTCCAGGCGGTTGGTTTCGGAAACATGCCATTTGCCCACCATACCTGTATTGTAGCCGGCTCTGCCCAGCACTTCTGCCAGGGTTACGGTGTTTTCCGTGAGATAACCCCGGTAGCCCGGTTTACCGGCGTCCATGGTCATGCGCCCGATACCGGCCTGGTGTGGGTAGAGGCCGGTGAGCAGGGATGCCCGGGTTGGGCAGCACCGGGAGGCATTGTAAAACTGGGTAAACCGCATGCCATCACGGGCCAGCCGGTCGAGGTTTGGTGTGTTGATCTCGCCTCCGTAACTACCCAGGTCAGAAAACCCAAGGTCATCCGCCATAATGATGACGATATTAGGGCGGGTGTCCGGTACCCTTTGCCTGCTATCATTGCACGCCAACAGGACCGTGAGACTTAAAGCTGTTATTGTAGTTGACTTTAGCATTACGTTTGCTGCCTGTTTTATTTAAAAAGATCTTCCCACGTTTTGGCCACTTTCAAACCGTCCACTACGTACCGGGCTTCGGCATTATTGTCCCTGTCCAGCGTGATGGTCTGTACAAATTGATCCCCGGCAGTACCAGGGTCAAGTTGGAAATTGCGCATGATTTGTTTTGTAAATGTCTTGATCATGGGCCATGTTGGGTTTGATCAACAATTGGTTTACCAACGAATTGCACGCTTCCGCAACTGTTTGGACCAAGTTAGCAGCAGGCCGGTGATCCCGTTAGCACAAATGTTTAAATTGCCTGTACTGGTGTTTAAATCGGTGTTTTTATAACCGGCATATGTACTATTTTAATATTAATGAAGATGGATAAGATGGAATTGGCAGGAATTGTCCAGGATGCTGACATCATGTCATACACATTCGTTAATGGCGGGGGAGCATAGGTCTTTCACGCTGAGTAGGCAAGAGGGAGTTTCACCCTCAAGCCTCTCACAGAACCGTACGTGAAACTCTCGCTTCATACGGCTCGTGTTATT
>LYSV01000066.1 GCA_001657315.1 Flammeovirgaceae bacterium BBD 1991-12
TACTAATCGAAAATAAAACTAGCGAAGAGGACGTCCTTTGGATGTGCGAAATTCTCCAATGTATGTGCTAAAACCTTCAATGTATTGTATATCGAGTAAATAGGTAGTCACTATTGGAATTCCCGGTTTTTAACGCATCTGTAAGCCTTGTTTGGATACCAACGACTTAGGAATAAGCTCGTCATTTTTTGTTCCAAAAGGTGGTTACCATACTCTCTCGAACCTGGCTCTATTGCCCATAACGATAAATATAACAAACGTTGTTGTCCCGAAGGGCAACTATGTTTTGTTATATAATGTTATAAGCTTTTTTACTTTTTAGATTCGAGTAATTTTTCGATTTCTGTCAGTCGGTCAAATAAAGATTTTAATTCTTGATTTTCTTTTTTAAGACTTTCAATTTCTTTTTGTTGTTGGATAGTATAAAGTGTTAATTCCTCAATCTTTTTAAGAAGGTTCATATCCATTTCTGCTTGCATAACTCCGTTTTGCTCAAACTCTTTTGCTGATGGAATTTCTGGTAGATGACTATTCTGCTTTATAAAGTTCTCTAATTCTTCTATAGTTCTCAATTTATAATCTTCTTTAAAAACATAATCCGGAGCAGGAACATTTAAGTCAATTTTTACTTCTTCTGCGTGGATGTTCCCTTTAACGGTTAATTTCATATCAGGTTTTGTTGTACCAATTCCAATTTTTCCAGCATAAAATGATAATGAATTGTAATCAGTACCATTAAATTTATGAACAAAAGAATGGTTAATTCCACTAGTGTCCCATATCGTTTTAAGACTTAAATTATATCCGCTATGATGAGTATTTGTCCATTTTTGAGTATCGTAAGTTCCTGAATTAGACATAGGTGTTTTTACTTCTAGCTTTGAAGATGGAGTAGTTGTGCCAATTCCAATTTTTCCAGCGAAAAAAGATAATGAGTTATGATCAGCACCATTAAATTTTTGAATAAAAGAATGATTAATTCCACTAGTGTCCCATATCGTTTTAAGACTTAAATTATATCCACTATGATGAGTGTTTGTCCATTTTTGAATCTCATAAGTTGAAGGAGAAGACATTGATGTTTTTACCTCTAAATTTGAAGATGGTTCAATTGTTCCTATTCCAATAAATCCATTGTGATTAATATGCATCCTAGTTAAAGGGTTCCCTCCTGAAACTGGAGTAGTTAAGAATTGCATAGATGTATTCCAGCTACCACCTCTATAAGCCCTTAGTATTGCTGAACCCGCTGAGGCAAATTCAAAGGATAAATCTCTTTTACTATCATAATTAGCAGGTTGATTAGGTCCTTTCAAAACTATCTTAGAATATGAATTGGGATTTGTAGTGCCTATATAGAGATTACCCGAGCTACTATTGTCTCCGTTTGGATTCCAATTTTGAGCTTTTATTCCAAAAGTAGCTCCTAATAATGTAATTGATAATATTAATCTTTTCATTTTGTTTTCTTGGTCTGTATTAAAGTAAATGTCTTAATTCTTAAAAATGTTACTTAAATATTTTAAGAAATTGCTTATAACATAATATAAACGTCATATGGCGTTTATTTACCTTTCAAATATATTCCTAGAATCAATAGTATCCAAAGGACTCTGCACTGCGAGCAGATTATCTTGGCAAACATGCGTATATATTTCAGTCGTTTTGCTGGTACTGTGCCCCAGAAGCCTTTGAATATACCTCAGATTCACACCTCCTTCAAGTAAATGAGTAGCAAAGCTATGCCTTAGTGTATGTACCGTAATTTTCTTTCGAATATTAGCTTTTACGACGGAGCGATGGAGTATCTTCCTTATACTACTTGCCGAGTATTGTTTCCCTTCTGGTCCTTCAAAAAGCCAATAATTTGGTCGATAAACCCCAAAATACTCTCTAAGTAGCATCAGCTGATCATTAAACAACAGTGTGAACCTATCTTTTTGACCTTTTCCCCCTTTGATAGCAATGCGATTGTAGGTAGAATCTACATCCTCAATTCGTAAGTTTAAAAGCTCTGAGATTCTCAATCCAGAAGCATAAATGGTTGAAATCATGGCTTTATGTTTTAGATTCTTGATTGAATTTAGAATTGCTTTGACTTCTTCCTTAGATAGAATGGTTGGTAGGTTTTGAACCTTTCTTGGTCTCTGCAGATTGAAAATCTGCCTATCATGCCCCATGACCTTTTCTATGTAGAACTTAATAGCATTTATACGCTGGTTCTGGTAAGATCTTCCTACTTTCTTGTGCTCAAGTAAATAATGCTGAAAATCTAGTACATCGTCCCGACTAATACTTGCGATGGGCTTTGGGTAAATATGCTTCAAGAAATTATAAAACATGTTAGTATAAGTAGTACATGTTGATTTACTGTATCCAAGAATTGTCAATTCTCTTTTGTAAGTGGCCATCGCCTTTTTATACTGGTCTGCGCTATTCATATTCCAATTGATAAATGGTTGTCTTTATCAAAGTAACGGATTGAATTCTCACTGAAACAATTTTTAAATATTTATATTCGACTATAACCATTTAAAAAAATGGATATTTATCATCAAAAACACTGTCTTGAATGTGGTAAAGAACTTCAGGGAAGAATCGATAAACGATTCTGTGATAGTTACTGTCGCAATACCTATAACAATAGAAACAAATCGAAAGAAGAAAAGTACATTCACCATGTGAACAGTATCATCAGAGCGAATAGGCGAATTCTCCGTAGACTATGTCCTATTGGGAAAGCTACAGTTCCCAAACAAGTATTAGACTCAATGGGATATGACTATAACTATTTTAGCAGTATCCACCACCCTGCAAAATTGATTTATTACGTCTGCTACGACTATGCATTTGCACCAATCAAGGATGAACATGGAGAAAAGAAGGCATTGATTGTTCAGCGTCAACCTTATCAGGAGAATAAAACTGATCTGAACTGGTAGCTTTCAGGTCATTTTCTTTTTAACTTTTGAAATTGTATGTCTCGAACATCCAAGTAGCCGCTGTATCGAGCTGTAACTTTTGTTGTCCAACAACAACTCCTCGATTTGAAAGTGAAGCTCCTGGTTCACAGGTCTTCCTTTATACTTCCCTAATTCCTTAGCTTTTTGAACTCCTTGAGCCTGACGTTTACGCCTATCTTCGTGATCCTTTCTAGAAATAGCTGCCAACATATCAAGCATCATGGAATTAATAGCTTGTAACATCCTTTTCGTGAACTCATCACCCTCTTTAACAAACTGATGACTAGTAGGTAGGTCAAGCGAAACGATATTGATACCCTTGTCTATAATGAGCTTCTTTAACAAAGTCCAGTCTTCATTATTTAATCGACTGATTCGATCGACCTGTTCAACTAAAAGGACATCACCATTTTCGGCAATATCTAACAACCGGAATAACTCCGGCCTTTTAAGAATCGCTCCTGATTCATTTTCGGTAAAGTAAGAAGAAATCTTTAATCCTTGGTTCATAGCAAAATCTTCCAATTGACTTTTCGCCCTATTGGCATCTTGGTCTGTAGTCGAGGCTCTTAAGTACGCATAGACTCTATTCATGACTAGTGGTGCATTTTACAATGGTTCATTAATTGCCGTTCAATTTACATACTTTATTTGACTTAATGCACTAGTTTATAAGTATGTCGTTTTGGGTATACCCAAAATGCACTCCTTGATTAAGCAATCAAACTTAGCCTTTGCTCCATGTTTAGTTCAAAAGTTCCGTAAGGGTTTACATGAGAATAGATCAATGGAGTGAGAGCTCTATAGTCTTCGGTTGTCAACATAGATTTCCATTTATCAGATACTGTAACTTGTTGTATCATTAACGTATTAACGTAAACGAGGCACATTTGAAGTAGGTGTAAAGACAAAACACAAAGTTCCTGTTCCGCTAGCCTGTTTGTTGATATCTCTCCTCCTTTACCGAAGAAAATAAAGGAGTTGGCCGAATTCCAGTTTTCAATAACATTTAGCCCTTCATGAATTTCTCTCCTTATTTCCTCATGCTGTAGATATTGACATAAGAAAATTGTTTTCATTACTTTCCCCAATTCCGCAAGCGCCTTGTAAGTAGGATGGGTTGCATTGTTCCTTGTAAACCTTTTCAGAATTGCCTCTGGTTCTGCGGTGCCCGACAGTAAGGCTGATGTGTATTTTATCATCTCATCATATTGCTGGAGTATAAGTTCCCATTTTATAGGTTTAGAAAGGATTTTTTTAAGGTTCTTTAATTTATTGGCACTTCCAGTTTCCGGAAGATACAGTTTTTGACTGGCTATGTTTTTTAACCTGGGCATCAAATTAAAGCCAAGAAGGTGACAGAACGCAAAGGCTACTTCACTTTGTCCGTGGGTATCAACGTATTGTTTTTGAATTGACATATCCGTACAATGTCTTAGAACTCCTTCAATCATATTTGCCACTTCAGAAGAAGAACACTTCTTTAATTGTGAATAGATACATGTTGATTTCTTTTCAACATG
The DNA here is from genome assembly GCA_001657315.1 of Flammeovirgaceae bacterium BBD 1991-12. Classification (GTDB taxonomy): domain Bacteria; phylum Bacteroidota; class Bacteroidia; order Cytophagales; family Cyclobacteriaceae; genus Fulvivirga. Next base: position 4,487 of record LYSV01000066.1, read on the forward strand.
CCAATAGATCATTACGCCACGCCCTCCATATCTTATGTGCCACTCGGTCATTAGGTTTTGGTCCCATGACCCGAACTTTTTAGAATCTGATGCACAGGAAGTAGTTCCTTCTCCCCAAATTGATGGGTTTCTGATTCTGAATGTCGCATTAACTACATCGGAAATCGCTTTTCTAAGACTTGATTGATTCAAGTATAACTGCTTCATATGTCGTAATTCTTTGAAACTTACTTCTTCATTGCTAGCACTTATTCTTTTCAATCCAGTGTTTGTTCCTAATCCATACAAGGTAAGTAGAAGCCTTTTTTGGAGAGCATCCCGATCAATTCGCTCAGAGGACCTTTGAGATTTAAAACTATCGGAAAACCCAACCCTCAAATCAGTTTCTTTCAATACATCTAAGAGTGAAGTCATTGGCCAAATAGTTTGGATTTGTCCTTTTAGTTTATTGATATTCTTCGGTTCAGCCTGTTTCTCAAGTGGAGACAGTACAATGTTCTTTCCTTTTGGTGATTGCTTAAGTTTCACATGTTTGTTGTCCAGAATCGCAGAATTCAAACTCTCCAGAGCGGTATTCATCTTTTCTTTCAAATCAGTAGTGAATGACTTTGAGTCTTCTGTTACACCCAAGCGATTAAAGTAAAAAGATTTATTTTGATAAAAGTCCATTGGCACATCTTCATCAGGATTTCTATACTTATCAGCACCCTCAACCCATATTTCTTTACATCGTAGTTTATCCCTAAGCACTTCAAGTAGAGATATTTCATAGTTAATTCTACTTATCCTCTTGTCACCATCATTATCATTTTCAACGACTATATCATACCACTTCGATTTTATTATATCTTTGATTGGAAGATCATCTGTTGCGATATCAAAAAATCTACGTCTACTATTTTCTCCAGATCTCAACCATGTAATGGCATCAATTATTGGCCGGTAAGATTCATTGTTGGATTGAAAATTGAGAGTGTCCAGAATTTTCGGAACCATTTTTCTGTAATGAGTGGAGTAACTGGACTTTATTACATTGTGCACTTCTTCTCTAAAACCTTTTCCAGAAGATTTATACTCGTTTAAAATGTCTCGAAGGGTCTTTTGGTTAACCACAGGGTAGACCACATCTCTAACCTTACCATTTGGATGATGTAGCGATGCGTCTGCTATTTTCATTAGTAGCTTGTTTTTACCATACACCCTCTTCACATCTTTTAGAATGGTTTTCTCTACCTTCTTTTCTGCTCTTTTTCCCAATTTTCCAATTAACAGAATCAGTAGTTCAACCAGGTTATCAATAAGTTCCTTTCGTCTCTCATAAAAAAATATGAACAATAATGATTCCTTGATATGCTTTGGATGCCTTTTCACCTCCCAACTATTCTCGGTAAATATTCTTTTGTAAAGCCGTTCTCTTATCTTTGGATGAATGGATCCAACACCATCAACTGGTAAGCTAGCTTCCTCAATAAATTTTAGTTTCTTTATTTCATTGAGTGTGGTTTCTAATCCAAGATGTCCGGGATCAGATTTTAGCAAACTGAAACTCATATAATCTGCTGAATCAGGATCTTCTTTCAAACAAGAACTAAAGTGATCAGAAGTTGTCTGATCCAATTGGTTAGAAATTGAAATCATTAATTCCTTTTCAAACCTTGCATACACAGATTTAACAAGTCTGCTCAGTACTTTCTCTGTTGGTGGATCTACGTTCTCATGTCGTAAATAGTTGAAAACTTCTATATATGCTCTGTCCGACGTTACCCCGTGAGGAAATAAGTTTGAAATCAACATTTCAGTAACCAGAATCTTGTGAGTTTCATCGAATCTGACAATTCCTAAATAATTCAAGATCTCTTCTCTATGCCTTCGAGCTGTTCGACCTGCCAGATTGTACCTATAAAACGAAGAGTCATTGGTATCCAACTGATCACAGATATAGTCAAGAACCGATTTTGGAGTTGAAATTGTTTTATCTGGAAACATACCAGAGATGATGTAGTGCTTAAGTTGATAAATGAACCCAATTTGATTCATTTTATTGAAAGGTTCTATAAGAGCGTACTCATCAAACGAAATAGACCAATTTGTGACAAGTTCTTCTTCTGACCATAAGTGTTTCATATCTTTTTAGCCAAAAAAATAATATAAAAATCTCATATGGCCATTTTTGCAGCTATGTGGGCACTACCCCATATAGAAGGAAAGAATTTTATCCCGTTTAAAACCTACTTTGAGAAGCTGGGATGGACCTATCTTGCGAAAGGGGAAGAGGTAACATCCTATGGCAGAAAAATGAAGGTAAGGTACAATGGAGAACGTCAACGATACTACATAAAAAAGACCGGGCCAAATACCATAGGCCTCAGGAAAGGAGATCTGCTGATCAATATAGATGGCACGGAAGCTACATTGGAGAATTTACGTGAAGCAAATTTTTTCACAAAAATATACCGGCCGAAATCACCTGATGATGAGGTGACCATAAAGGTAGAACGGAAAGGTGAGGAGGTAATACTGAAAGGAAAAGCCAGCCGAAAAGATAAGCTGAGGTATCCAAGGATCATGGTGTCAGAGAATTTTACAGATAAGCAGAGCGCTTTCAGAACAATGTTTTTCGACAAACAATCAGAATAAAGGGGAGCGCAGGGATCTCTTACAACTCTTTTGCCTTTTCATGGGTCATCGTATAAAGAGTTTGTATGAAAAGGGTAATGGTTATCGCTTTGGTAGGACTTCTGATGATCAATTCCGGTTGTGGAGATGATGACAATGCTGTGGTAGAGATAAGAGAGCGGATGGCTGTAATCAGGTTGAGTATAGATATGGTGATTGAAGACAAAACATGTAATGGTGCGGGTGACTGCGCGAGTATAGCTTTTGGCAGCAAACCCTGTGGCGGTCCCTGGGAGTATCTGATCTATGCACCAGGCAATGTGGACGAGGTCTTGTTGCAAGAGTTGGTGGATGAGTATAATCAGTTGGAAAAGGAAGTCAATGAATTGACAACAGCGTTATCAGACTGTAAGGCTGTAGAGCCTCCGGAGCTGGAGTGTAGGGAGGATGTTTGTGTTGGGGTGAGTATGAATTAGAGTAGTAGTGGATATGATTATTAATTATCAATTTAACATAATATAAATTATATAACAAACCCTGCGTATTTGCCGCCAAGGCGCACAGGCTGGCCCGGCAAATTCTCCACCGCACAGAACCTAATTTGCTTATATAATAATATTATATTAAATAAAGGTTTCATCTTTCAAGTTGACGTTTTCGTTTAGCGAGATCGTTTGCCAAAAAGGTTTCTTTGATTATATTTAAATCATTAATAATCAGCCTGTTATATAATTTGTTGTTATGTCTAAATAGCCGCCTGGCCAGCGCGTGGCTATTTCGGTCTAATGGTGCCAGTGATTTGGCCTTCAAGGATAACTCGGCAGTAAAGTTCCGTAGCTCAATTTATTTCAAGAGCCAATATTTTATCCATTTGAAAAATTGACTGATTCTCGTTCAGTGCTAAAAGATCAAAGTCGTACTCACCGTGAATGTTAATATGTTGCCATGTCATAATTGAACCTGATTTGACAACACTTAAAATCTCTTGAAATCTTTCATTTGATTCCGAATTGAGTAAAACATCTGAAATCTTTAGATAATTCCACAATACAACTGCATTCTGTATCAAATGCCTAGCTCCTATTGATATTTCTTGCTCTTCTTGACTGGCTTGTTTAAGCTCCTGGTTGTTTCCAAAGAAAATAGCTTTTGCAAATTGGTGTGACTGTTCTATTCTATTTAGAGCCTTTTCGGTTGATTGTCTCAAGTTAATATCATCCAAATATTTCAATATAAAGATGGTTTTGTAAATCCTACCCACTTGTTTAAGAGCTTTATAAAGAGGATGCTGCTTCGAATATGAGCTGAGTCTTTTTAAAATTCTCGATGCAGTAGTTCGTCTGAGTTTGATTGTTAAAATGACCCGAAGGATACTCTCCCATTGCTCTATTATAAGATTTTCATCTATGTACTTTGGTGCGGTAGGTTTAATAGAAAAATCTTTTTGCTCATACAACTTTTTTGATTCTCTAAATGCGTAGAGCAATTGATCTTTATAGTTTTTAATTCTAGGCGCAAAAAAAACTCCTAACCCATTAGTAATAGCAAAAACTATCTCACTATACCCATGGGTATCAGTAGAATGAATGTCACTTTCAACATCTTCATTGTGCATTAATCCATCTACGACGTATGCAGCTTCTCTCTCAGATGCGCTAATAACCGTATTGTAATAAAGCCTACTATAATCGTCAATAAAACTATATGCAGTTATTCCTTTGCCAGAACCAAAATACTTGTATGAATATGAAGCATTTATCGAGGGCACGGATACATTGAATTTTTGACCATCACTCGATGTGTGAGTTTCTTCACTTCCTTTTTTGTATAATACAGGTAATGATAATTGATTTATGCAATCATTAATTTTAGCAATGGCACGATCAAGGTTTTCTTTGCTAAAATACCACTGAAGTAAATAGTTGAGCCTATCTAAACTAATGCCTTTTGATATTTTACTCATTCTTCTTATTCCAAGATTACAACCGAGAGCCATGAGAATGGCACGGAGCAAAAAAATCTGCATACCTCGGGAAACGCAATGTGGCTTGACCCAAACGCTTTCTGGGGATTAGATGATTATTCATCGCATTTTGGGTAATAAACGGTCTACATTAAGGAATAAATCAAAACTTTTGTATGGAGACAAGAGTGAGATCTTCAATTAGTGCGACAGGGTCACACTAATTCATCAGACGAGGAAGTACTAATCAATAATGTCAGGGAGTTGGGTAAAGGGTTGGGTATAAAATTAACTCAATAATACATTTTTGCAGTGTTTAGCCAGGAAAATGATCCAAGGTTGGGTAAAGGGTTGGGTATAAAACTTACTCAATAATACGTTTTTGCGGCGTTTAGCCAGGAAAATGACCCAAGGTTGGGTAAAGGGTTGGGTATAAATTGTCCAGACGGTGTCTGACGGATTCAATGCCAAACAGAGTCTAAGTTCCGGAGACATTTTTATGGTAATTGGAAGTTTCAAATTCGTGTGACACTGTCACACGAATCAACATTTCTAGTAATCTGGTACACATAGCCTGATTGCGAAATATGGCCTACATTTGTTCAGAGCCATCATACGGTTTGCCACCGAGTTATCCATGAAGGTCTACTACACAGGCCAAAAAGCTTTGTTCAAAACTCTTATATTGGAAATGAATATGGGGAGCAAATTACTACCGAAGAGTTCTGGGAAAGGGTATATCTATATAAAGATGGGCCTGTCTATGGGGACGAAATCTGTTTCGGGCTTGTTTTTTCTCCTTAGCATTTTGCTTTTGTAATTTCAATTGGTCAGACAGTGTCTGACCAATTGAAATTCCGTTTAAGTAAAAGCTGTAGCAGAACTTAAATTCTCGATGCACCAAACTTTCAGTTTACTTAGATTCTTAATGCACTGTTCCAATAGCCAATCTACGGAACTTTACTACCGAGTTATCCATGAAGGCCTATTAAATAGCCGCCTGGCCAGCGCGCTAGGCTTACCCCACAGCTTGCCCTGACCATACGGCTATATAAAGTTTTTCCCAACGCGCTTTGTCACGCTTGTGGCGTGATTAGGCCAAACCCTGAACAAGAGATTTATCGTCAAATCTCTGGCGTTCTATTTTTCAGTATTCTGTACAATTGTACGGGTTGGTTTCAAATATGCTATTCTCAGGGCTTACGATTTGCCGCTAAAACACTTGTTGCCTGCGCTTTATTCTTTAAGCAGAATCTTACTATCAAAACGTCATCCCGGAAGAAGTAGCGCAGTGGATATCTGGGATCTATTAAGTCGCTTTGCTGAACGGTTATGAAGGGCTCACCCGTTGGCTGTCTTTTAATTGTGTTCGCAGTGCCCTCGTGCCGGGCAGGCAAATACTTTTGGCATTGGCCCAAAAGTATTCAAAAACCCTAGCCAAAATAATCACTATCAACCCACCAGCCTACCCACGCCCGGTATTTTGGCGGGCCAACGCTCATGAGGTTCTATTTAACATAATGTTTTTAAATTATTATAAATCGGAAAAAGAATCTTCAAGTAGTAAATGATTTGGGTTAATAACAGGCAGTAAAAAACCACTAAAATCAGTAGCCTGAGTTCTATCTAGTATGATTCCTCTACTTGTGGAATAAGCAATACCTGCTATTGTTGCCCCTAATTCTTGGGATATAGAAAAGTCGTTTTCCTCTGCTCCTTCTTCTCTATGAACAAAGTCAGTTAAGTTTTCAATATAAAAATAGAATTCAATGTGGTATTCACCTGAAACCCCTACATACTCCTCCTTATCGTTAAGACCCTTTATTTTGATGTATAACCTAAATAGTTGTTGGTTTTCGTTAATATCAAAACCTGATTCAGATTTGAAACCCATTGAAAATGTTGAAATTTCTTGTTGTTCATCAATCCCCGAGACTTCAAAGTGAGATTTTAATATTCTCACACCTTGAAGATGAATTTTATCTGGTGAGACTTTTGACTTGGTCATCAGGCTGTTTTTAATCCATCAATAAACACATTAGGCTTAGAGTTTCCATGCCATAATTCACTATTTTCTTTAGAAGTATTTACGCTAGAATGCACTTTGACCGGGACGAATTTTGTCACCGATTTGGTTTTTACCTTTTGCGGTGTTGTAATAATTTTTTCATCAAGTACAGCTTCAATTTTTGAAATACTGCGGATAGTAAAATTGTGAGTTCCTTGCATCCATTTACTTATTTCAGATTCTTTTTTGCCCAATAAGTCAGATAAATCTCGTTGACTTCGACCCTGTTTTCTGAGTATCTCATGAATTTGGTTTACAATATCAAACGAGTTATCTACAAAAGACTTCACGTCATTCGGCACTTGTTGTAATGCCTGATCAAATAGTTTACTCATGATGCTGTTCGATAGTTAAATTCTAATTCACCGCTCAATTGCCCTTTCTCTAATTTTAGTCTTCCATCATTTAAGCCCCAATAAACTTTTTTTGCTACATGGTTCATTAGTTCAAAGTGAGGAAAACAATCTGGTGAATTTTGTACTTTATTGGATGTCTTAACTCCTCCATTTCCTAGAATTAATGTTTCATCATTTATTCTGTAACAATATAGCCTTAGGGAATATCCACTCTCTAGTGGAATTGCTTTAGCTTTTTTCTCAGGTCTAAAATAACGTTCCAATGAACCTGAACTACCAATTTTACGTATCCAATAAATAATAATGTTGAAATCGTCTTTGTATTCATCGTTTGCTATGAATCTAGAGATAAAACGATCTGTTTCATTTTGTTTCTCATGCTTAAATCTTACTGTGTATATTTTAACAGTAGGATAATCCTTATACTTCTCAATTATGTAACGCTTCACCTATAAGTTAAGTTTTCAAATATAACTTAAAATCTATTCCAATTACAATATTATCTACAGCATACTTAATTAAACTAAAAGTATACAACAACTCTAAAGTCGTCAATTTTAGATATATTAATCTCATTACATGACCTTAATGAACTATATCTATCTGATTTATTCTTTTCAAATTAATCTATTGCCAACAATTTTGAATTGCTAGCCCAAACATGATTTCTTTGAATTTTAAATAAATAGCCAAGACAAAAATTTTCAAACACATTAGCTCCACTTATTGTGATGGTTCAAACCTAGTCATTTTAAAAAATTAGAACTTCTCGTCAAGTATCAAGTAGGTTGATTAATTATTCCCACACACAGGTCAAAGCAAAGTTCCGGTTGTTGGTTCGGGAAATACAAGGGTAAAATGAATCCAAGCCTTTTTAGCCTCCCTCCTGCTATCGCGCCATAAACCGGCTTGGCCCCTTGCATTTGCCTCAGTCCATCCGGGTGATCCGGCTTTCCCCGGTGCGGTTACTGGGGTGTCACTTTACTCTTTGTATATTATGTATTGTTCTTATTTGTTTCGTATTCGTTTGCTTGGCTGGTGGTGTTTTGGGGTGCGGTATCCGCGTTGTTCTTTCAGTCTCCGTAGTGCCTCTTTGGGCGGCATCAGGGATTTTCACATCCGTGTTCTTTGGTATGAGTTATGTATCTCTCAGCTCCCTTTTTAGGGGGCTTTAATCCTTTGCATTATGAGAGATTCAGATTGTATTTTCTGCTTTCGTGTGGGTGGTGGTTATGTCTATGCCATCGTTCGTCCTCGGTTTGCTATAAAGTACCACTATCGTGTCTACCATGGCTGGTGCTATTTCTGTCATGTCCAGTTTTGCTGGCTAGAGTTTGGTTTTCGCACGTTCCCTCCTTCATGAGGGATCTTTTTGGTCATACCCAATAACACACCTTGATCTTTTTTTAGAACTCCCACACGAGATCAAGCAAAGTTCCGGCTGTTGGTTCGGGAAATACAAGGGTAAAATGAATCCAAGCCTTTTTAACCTCCCTCCTGCCGTCACACCTTAAACCGGCTTGGCCCCTTGCATTTGCCTCAGTCCATCCGGGTGATCGGGCTTTCCCCGGTGTGGTTGCCGGGGGTTCACTTATACTTTGTTTATTATGTCTACTCTTTATGAAGTTTATTGGCCGTTTCGCACGCCATTCCTCACGGGTTATATCTTTTTCGCAGTGGTTAAGCCGCCCGTGTTTTTCAAGTTGGTCCGTTGTTGGCATCAGGGCTATTATATCTATTACATCGGTTTCCTATGGTTTGAGTTCGGCATCTCTAGGCTCCCTTTCTAGGCTTATGTTCATTTTAATCTTGCTTGCTATGTATAGTCGTTACGTATTTCTTAGGTATGTCCGTACTCGTTGGGTTAGCGGGTGGCTGTATGTTATGGTGCATCCACGGTGTTCATTCCGTTTGCTGTTTAAATGGGATGGCGGGATGTATGATTATCGTATCTATTTCCTCTGGTATCAGGTCGGTATGGCTAGGCTCCCTTTTTAGGGAGCTTTTTTGGTCGTTCTATATCAGAGTTCTTGAATCATTTTCTCGAAAGCATATTGATCTCTGAACTCATGGATGGTATACTTATTCAAATTAATGCCATACTCGATGTGCTTAATCGCAGAATCAGTGAAAAGCTGGTTCGGTTCTTTCCAAACCGTTGATGGGAATAGGTACTTTTGTGGTTTGATGCCGTCTGAGAATATGACTAGCCCAATCCAAAGGTCGTCTCTTAACCCTTGTTCCAGATCATCTTTTCTTATGAAAGCATAGTTAGTTTTCGCAAGGTTGATTTGTCGGCAAAGAATATCAAACTCCGGTTTTTCTTTGGAGACATTATATGTGGTGGACTCCCCTACTCTATTATGTATCCTGAAATTAGCTCCTTTATGATTTAAATAACCTCACTCTAAGATTTACATAATAGTCCGTATTGGCGTCCTCTCATAGTTCTGAGCAAAAATGGGCGTTATTCCTAATATGATAATTATAGAAATAGAAGCGGTTCTTTTCATAAATGTTCAGGTGTTAGAAACAAATCAAAATTGAGACTTCACTCAGGCAAAGTCAATACCCAACCTTGGGTATATTCCAAGGTGAACGAACTAGAATGATGCGAGTCTGAACCTCCCAAGCTTCCACACCCATTTATCATTCCCTCCAACCCTCACACAATCCAAAAATGCCAAAAGAGTATTCCAGCCTTTTTCATTCAACGAAGCTTTTTTTGATCGATGTAACTTTAGTGAAGCAGGTAGCATAGGTAAACCCCTCCTGCTTGTCCAATGTTTCCCGCATAGATTTTAATGTTTTTCGCATAAATGCTTTGACCTCTGTTCTCCCATTTTTAATGCAAAGATTTAATATAACGTATTCTTGAAATACAGTTCCTATGGCAAGAAAAACGCTAACCGAAAACTTGAATCAGCAAGATTGCTCATCTTCAATAGCAAAGACTCTGAAGTCGCTGCCCCACTCGATGCTATGAACGTTAATACCCCCTAATACCAACCAAAATACCCCCTAATTTGAATCCGGTGTCCTCTTACTTTTACCCCAGGAATTAACCATTTAGTATTTAGTCAACCATAAAAAAGCTTAACACTGAAAATTCATTTGCAAAAAAGTTTAAGAACAAGGATCAGTATCACTTGTCGAATTACGCATAACTGATGAAAATGAAAACCAACCTCGGGCTTATCAACAGTCTTATCTTACAAAAAGGTAATAGCCTGGAAAATATCGGACTTTTGAATGGGAAAATGGGAGTATGCATTTACCTGTTCCACTTGCATCGTGAAACAGGTAACTCCACTTACAAGGAAAAGGCAGGGTCTCTTCTGGAAGATATCTGGCAAAAAACAGAACGCAATATTGTGCCAATGGACTTTGAAAACGGGTTAGCCGGTATCGGATGGGGAATAGAGTATCTGGTGAAAGAAGATTTTGTTCCGGCAGACACAGATGATGTATTAAATGAATTGGATGATAAGATATATCAGTATCTGGTAAATCATAAAGAGTTTTCGTTGGGTTTATCCAATGGGCTTTTAGGTTTTGGATTTTATCTTTTATCTCGTTTAAAAGGAAAGCGATCCTTAGCATTAGACACACGAAATTATCTTCTTGAACGACTATTAATGGGCTTGATCAATCGTATTTATGATGCCGTTGAAGAGAGAGAGGAAGATTTTAAGGAACCCATTCTTTTTCAATCAAACTGGATATTACCATTATGGCTGATCCTGCTTTCAGAAACAAAAAAATTAGGGATCTATGATAAAAAAATAGGTATTACATTAAATAGAATTTCTCCTATCATAAGATCTATATTCCCAATACTTCACAGCCATAGATTATACCTGCTAATAGCTGTGAAAGAAGTACAGAAAGTTTGGTCTTCTCCTTTTTTGGAAAAACACGCAGATATATTACAAGATAGCATAGATCCAGACGAAATACTTACGGAGTTTTCTGACAAAAGTGTCAACCTCGAATTAGGTATGTCTGGTATTATGTTAATAGAAAGTGCGTACACTGGTCAGTGCCATTTCACCAAATGTTTGTTAAAACGGATGGAAAGATCAACTTTCTGGAATTCATTACAAAATGAAGGAGGAACACCAAATGTTGATCTCAGTCTAATGCATGGCTTAACCGGTATATCCATGAATTATCTTCTATCTGACTTGAAAAGCGATATAAAAGCCATTTGAGTAACTAACCATTAAAAGTGAAAGTACAAGCAAATTATTTTTAACATAACAATAAATTTTCTTAAACTATGAAGCAACTTAAAAAGCTCACCCTCAACGAAATGCAGGACTACACTGTAATTGAGCAACAAGATCAAATGGAGATAAAAGGAGGCACAGCTCCCGGTCCATGGATTCCTATTTTACTTCCCATAATTTACGACGCAATAAAAACCCTTGTCACTTCTGGGAATTCAGATGGCAGCGGTGGTGTTATAGTCGATGGAGGAGAAGGAGATGACGTTATAATCACAGGTGATGGCAATACTTTTAACATGATCGACGGTGGTAACAGCAACAATCAAACCACGATCATTTTTGAAGCTGATAGTTTGAAATTACCTGATGGTACAGTTATATATGGTGGAAGTGGAACCATAAACTATTAGGATTTATTAATAAGTGCTTTGCCAAATTTCCCTTGTGATCCTAATTAAAGTATTTGATACCTTTTACTTTAGGTAAACAGAGTTTGGTAAAGCATTTTTTAAATTTCGTGTGTCTACAATAATGTGAATGAAACGAATCCAAAAGATCATGAATCTTAAACCCACAAAGATATGATCCTAACACACTAAAGGTATATTTTTTGAGATCGAATACCTCAAACCAAAAGTAAGCTGCTTTAATCTTTTAAATGTTTCTCTCAAATAAAATTAAAGAAAAAATACCAGTGTACTTGTCAACGCTGCTTTACGCTATTTTAATTTTTTCATGTGGTGATAAGTCTGAAAAAATCATTAATCTGGCTCATCAAAAAGCAGATACGGTTCATTTCAATCTCAAAGACAATCATATCTATTGTGAAGTGAAAATAAATAAATCCCAAAATGAGTTCATATTTGATACCGGAGCAAGCAGTACTGTAATTAATGATTCCATTAAGGGTGGTATTTATTTGGGGAAAAGTTTTGTCAGAGATTACAGAAAAATCAACCATACGGTTGATAAGGTCTCATTTGACAGCTTAATACTCGGCAACACTTTATTCTATCAATTCCTAACATACAATCAGGTCAGATTGCAGGGTGTGGACGGTATTCTAGGGGGTGGTAACCTAAAACACTTGGCGTGGAAGATCAATTTTTCAGACCAAACTATTGTCTTTGCCGAACGGACCAAATATCTGAAACCTCAAGGAAAAGGCATTCCCTTTGAATTAAAGAATAACTGTCCTTATATAGATGCGAAAATAGGCAATGAAAACTTCACGTTCCTCTTAGATTTCGGGTTTGTAGGATTTGTGCAGATCAACAAAAATAAAAGTGATGTAAATCCATGCTTATTACGGAAAACGACACAATGGCGGTCTTACGCTTCCTATTACAGTCCGTTTGATTTTGATCTGTCCGGTCTTATTGACACATCTTATTATCACATCAGCACGGTCTCAATAGGTCAGCATTTGCTGAAGGATGAGATAATTGAATTTAATCCTTATATAAGTAAGAATATAATAGGCATGGATTTTTTCCAACGCTTTGAATATGCCATACTCGATTACCCCGGTAAGAAATTGTACTTAGGCCCTCCGATGTTCAAATCACACAGGTACCTAAGTTCACTACTCGAGCATATTAATACCATAGGGATTGAGGTTACGGGAACTTTTGTTCCAAAAATTTCATCCGTTTGTGAGAGCTTAGCGGCTAACAATGAAATTTTGTTAGGAGATACGATACTTGCTATTAATGGCACATCAGTTCTTCACAGAGACAGCAGTTTTTATCAGGACATCAAATCAGGCTCAAAGAGGGCATTTGAGTATTCCATGTTTAGCGACCTGTTGAACGATTTACATTTTTTAACTGATACCGCAGTTATCAAAGTGAAGAAAGGAGGCTCTTTCCGGGAAGTTACACTTCACAGGAAATATATCCACCCACAAATGCCTGATACAATTCAATCATATGGTCGCATTTTTAAACCTTTGATCACCGGATCTTTAGGGGTAAAGTTGAATGATCCGGCAAGCAACCTCTATCTTTATTTCCCTTATAAGGCGCAGGGTAGGTTAAGACCTCTTAAACTTTTAAGAAGGTAATCTAAGATTCTATGCGAAATTTCATATTTCCCAGCTACATTCAGCATGAACAAATGGATTGTGGGCCTGCCTGTCTAAAGATACTAGCCAAACATTACGGCAAGACATTCTCCATGAAGCATTTACGAGATGCCTGCTATATCACCAGGGAGGGTGTTTCATTATTTGATATTGCCCGTGCTGCGGAATCCATTGGCTTCCGAACACTGGCAATAAAGATTAGTTTTGAGGATCTGCAAAAAAAGATGCCACTACCAGTCATCGTGCACTGGAAGCCCCACGCCCGGTATTTTGGCGGGCTGTCAATATTCCAGCTGATACCCGGATGCAAAGAATAGCTCAATCCTCATAAGATCTTGATACCCAATTCGGTCAACTTTTGATTTAAAGCTGGTAGTTTTTCGTTAAGAAGTGATGCTAATTTGTTCAGTTCCGTATCAAGCTCTTTGAATACTTCATCTCTGAACGCTATAGCCTGGTCAGTCGGTGGATAATCTCCCCTTTGCTGATCTGCCAACAGAAATGCAATCCGATTATTTATTCTTATCCCAAAATTTAATGGGTCCTGGTAGCTTTGGTTCTTTGTCATGTGAATAGCATTTTCGATGACCTTCATCTTCTCGTCTAGTTCGTTGACCATTTCCACCAATGCCTTGGCAGACGGTTTGTCAGCCACTTTTTCTTTGACATATTCAAGATCTTTCCGTGTTTTTCGGATCCGTATAATCGCCTCGTGAGCTTCGGAAACTTTATCTCTCACACTGATCAAAAAATCAAATTGATTTTGGTAATCCTCTTTCGTGTTAGGGAGCCTGGGGTCCTTCACAATACTGAAATTTTGAGCTACTGAATTACCGTTCACTGTCAAAACAGCCTTATAAGTTCCGGGGATTGCCTTTGGCCCCTTATTGGGTGAGCTGTATAAGATCATACCATCAAATGCTTTAAACCCAGGGTAACGCATATCCCATACAAACGTATTCCCACCAGCTTTTACCTTAAGCTTACTTTTCTTTTCCTTCGATTGATTGCTGAATACCTGGATAGTATCTCCATCCATTTCAAGTATATGCATGGTTACCGTGTCGGTTTCTTCGACCTCCTTGAGGTAATAGTTAAAGATTACACCGTCAGGATGGTTTTGTCCTACCGATTTTTCACTTCCCCAGCTTCTGGCTACCTGCATACGATAGCTGTCTTTTGGTTTAAAGAGATAATGATCGGATGAGGCAACCTCACCTGAAAGTTGATGTAACGGAGTTAAATCATCAATGAGCCAGAAACTCCTTCCGTGCGTCGCTGCAATGAGATTATTGTCCCTGACATGTAAATCCCGGATGCTGACGATGGGTAGATTAAGCTGAAAAGGTTGCCAGGAAGCACCATCGTCAAAGGAAAGATACATCCCCCACTCCGTGCCGGCGTATAACAGGCCTGGACGCGTTAAGTCTGCTCTAATGGCTCGGGTATAGTCTGTTGATTTAATTCCCTTTGTAATGAGTTGCCACGTCTCCCCATAGTCATCCGTTTTGTAGAGATATGGGGTATAATCTCCGAATTTGTACGAAGTAGCAGCTACATATGCGCCACCGTTTTTATGTGGATTCATATCGATGCAATTGATCATATTCTGCTTTGGAGACATGGGAGGTGTTACATTCTTCCAGGTTTCACCTCCATCCCGGGTCACGTGAACAAGTCCGTCATCACTACCGATCCAAATGACGCCTTCCTCCTGCTCTGACTCTTCACCGGCAAAAATGGTTCCGTAGAATTCTACGCCCGTATTATCCTGGGTGATGGGACCACCCGAAGAGCGTAATGTCTCAGACTCACCTCGTGTTAAGTCGGGTGATATTACGTCCCACGACTGCCCTTCATTGGTGGTGACATGTAAGAAGTTGGAACCGGCATATAATTTATTCGGATGGTGAGGACTAAAAAAGACGGGAAAGTTCCAGTTGAAACGATATTTCATCACTTCAACTCCGGAACCTGCAGGATTATCCGGCCAGACATTGGTAGATCGCACTTGCCCGGTCGAGTGATCCAATCGCATCATATAGCCCTTGTAGGTTCCTCCATAAACTATATCAGGATTCCTGGGATCCGGGGCTAAATGGGCACTTTCACCACCCGCAGAAGGCTCCCAGTGTCTTTCCGTAATGGATGATCCTGAGGATCGATGCTGTATTCTTATGGAAGTATTGTCCTGTTGGGCGCCATAGATCCGGTATGGAAAGGCATTATCTGTGGTGACCCGGTAAAATTGAGCGGTAGGTTGATTGTGATACGTGGTCCAGTTTTCTCCACCATCATTAGACACCTGGGCGCCCCCGTCATCCGCAATGATCATTCTTTGATTGTTGGCAGGATCTATCCACAGGTCATGGTGATCCCCATGGGGTGCATTCTTTAATTCGAACGTCTTACCTCCGTCCCTGGAAACCCCATAGCTTACATTCATTACATAGACGATGTCTTCATTTTGAGTATCTGCCGTAATTCTGCTGTAGTACCATGCCCTTTGACGTAGTGCTCTGTTTTGGTTTAACTTTTTCCACGTTTTTGCACCATCGTCAGATCGGTATACTCCACCCTCTTCAGCTTCAATAATGGTCCAGACCCTTTTGGAATTGACCGGGGAAACTGCGATACCCACGATTCCCCAGGGGCCTTTCGGAAGCCCTTCGTTTTCAGTAATATCAGTCCAGTTATCCCCTCCATCTTTGCTCACAAATAATTTACTGTCAGGTCCACCACTATCCATTCTATAGCCATTCCTTTTCATTTGCCACGAAGCAGCATAAATAATCCTGGGGTTATTCGGATCGAGCATCAAATCTCCTGCACCTGCTTTGTCGCTTACATACAAGATCTTCTCCCAGCTCTTTCCACCGTCAGTAGATCGAAACACTCCTCTTTGCGTGTTGGGTTTCCAAAGATTTCCTATGGCTGCAACATATACAATGTCCGGGTTTGACGGATGGATCCTGATCCGGGAAATATGTTCTGACTCGGGCAATCCCAGGAATTGCCAGGTGTCACCAGCGTCTGTAGAACGCCAGATGCCTTTACCTGATGATACATTGCCTCTAAGGGTTTGTTCTCCTTCGCCGACATATATAACGTTTGGATCTGATGCTGAAACTGCAATAGCTCCTATGGACCCGCCAAAGAAGCCATCGGAGATACAAGACCATGAGTTTCCGGCATCTTCCGTTTTCCACACGCCTCCTCCGGCCGTACCCATGTAGTACAGGTTGTCATTTCCGATGACGCCGCTTACGGTACCTGCCCGCCCGCCCCGGTACGGACCAATGGACCTCCATTGAATTCCTGCATAAAGGGATTGATCATAGTTCAGGGTGTTATCCGGTGTTTTTGTTTTTCGTCTCTGGGCCTGTATATCAAACAGCATCACCAAGGCGAGCAGTAAAGAGCCTATTAATCTTAGCATAGAAATTTAAGTTAGCAGGGTATTCGTTTAATCTTCTCCAATAATTAAAGGACCAATCTGGTTTTCCTTCATGGCACTGTCAAGTGAGACAATATCTTGCTTTTTCACCTGTTCCCATACTTTTTGCACTTCCAGCCATTCGGAATGCAGTTTTTCATAGACTTCCACATACTGATCTGCAGGCCTGAAATCAGCAATCGCTATCGTATTGGCCAGGTAGCTCAATTTTTCCATGAGCATTCCAGGAAGTCTGATCGCATCCTGTCCTTTACCCGTATGTTTCAGTTGGATGATCTGATTTTCAACCCCGGTAATAACACTATCCAGCTCCATGATTTGTTCGGACATTTCACCCGATACCAAGGGGATCAGGTCCTTGAGTTGCCTGCGCAGCTTTTCAGCTTCGTTAACGGTCAGGGACATTGCTTCAAAGTCCAGGCGGATCTTATCCAGAAGCTCCTTTTGTTGATTAATATCGTTCAATGTACCCTCTGTATTCGGGTCCTTGATCAACTTAAAACGTTGTGTCTGAGGCTCGATATCTTCTGCTTTGAGGGTGACGGTGTAGTTACCTGGACTTGCCATTAACGACATGGGTGGTACCAATGATTTTCGGGTTCGTTTGTCATCTAACGGGTACCACGGCGCATAGAGCGGTTTTGTTCGCAATACTAATTTGGTGGTCGGGTCTTCTTTAAAATCCCACCATACCCTGTTGATGCCAGGCTTCCCTTTATGTTTGATCGTTCTAACTGTTTTACCGGCTTCATTTGCAATCTCCAGGGAAACACTGTCTTCCAACTCTTTTGATTGCCAATAATGAAGTGAGGTGCCTGCCGGAGGATCATCCCCAAAAGAGGCTTCCTTAAAAAACTGCATCACCATAGACACTGGATGTAGCCGGTAGGCATCTTTTGGATTGAATAAATGTACAGAAGAGCTTGAAACTTCATTGTTGAATTGCTGGATAGGGGTCAGATCATCCAGGATCCAGATCCCTCTCCCATAGGTGCCTACTACCAGGTCATTGAAGTGCTCGGGAATGTCCATCCAGTACATGGGGCTGGAGGGAAGATTGGTCATCAGTGACTGCCAATTACTGCCTTTATCCAATGAAAAATACAAGGCATTTTCTGTCCCCAAATATAACACGTTAGGGTTAACGGGGTCTTCCTTTATCATCCTGCAATAGCTTATTGGACTAGCTTCAATACCGTTGGTTATCTTCTTCCAGGACTTGCCATAATTAGTCGTAACAAAAACATAGGGTTTAAAGTCCCCCATCTCATGAGCATCTACGGTAAGATAGGCAGTACCCTCGTCGTATTGAGAAGCCTCAATGTTACGCACGGCTCCATAGGCCGGCATCTCCGGGATTTTAGCAGTAAGGTTGGTCCAGTTAGCTCCATTATCCTGGCTGATATGCACAAGGCCGTCATTTGTCCCAGCCCACAACAATCCTTTCTTCAACGGCGATTCATCCAATGCATAAATAACGTTCGCATACTCTACCCCGATATTATCCCCGGTCAACCCCCCGGAAAACTGTTGTTTGGAAGCATCATTCAAGCTTAGGTCCGGGCTTACTATTTCCCAGGTCTGGCCGCCATTAGTGGTACGATGTACATATTGACTCGCCACATAAACGGTTTTGTTATCGTGAGGTGAAATGAGCAGTGGGAATGTCCACTGGAAACGATATTTTACATCAGCCGCAGGGGTACCCGCAGTTAACTCAGGCCATACCTCCACCTGTCGAAAATGACCGGTTTTTTCATTATACCTGACCACCACGCCACCTAATGCTCCATATCCTGACGCACTGGACCAGACAATATCCGGATTGGTAGGGTCGGCAGTGGCAAATCCACTTTCACCTCCTCCTACATCATGCCACAGGCCTGTAGGGATAAAACCTCCAAAGAAGCTCTGCATACGACTTCTACTGGGACCTTTCATAGAAGGGCCATCCTGCCTGTTGGTGAGCACGTTATACGGAATTGCCGTGTCTGTAGTCACGTGGTACAGCTGCGCTACAGGTAGCTGCACACGATGCCATGATTTGCCACGATTCTGACTAATGGAAAGGCCACCATCGCCCACCACTATCTGTCGATTACCATTGGTAGGGTCTACCCACATCTCATGATGATCCCAATTTGGTGCAGTACCGGGAGCCGCAAGAGTCGTGGTTTTGCCGCCGTCGATACTGGTCGCATAGGTAGCTGAGAAAAAGTATATTTCATTGGCGTTATCCGGTGATGCGGTACAGCGGGTGTAGTATGCCCCGCGCCCTGTTAAGTCCCGATCGGAATTGACCAACTGAAAAGTCGTGCCTCTATCTTCGGAGCGCCACAGCTCTCCGGTATTGGTAGGCTTGCCATCCAACGGGATCCCATCACCTGTTTCTATCAAAGCGTAAAGTCTGCCCTGCTTTGCAGCCGTCATAGCCAGCGCGATCTTTCCCACCTCTCCTTTTGGAAGGCCGTTTTCCTTCAGCTTTTCCCAGCTTTCTCCTCCATCCAGAGATCGATAGATCCCACCTCCGGGCCCGCCGCTTTTTCGCGTCCAGGGTCTGATTTCCAACGACCACATTCCGGCAAACAAAATACGCGGATTGAAAGGATCCATGACCAGGTCTGAAGCCCCGGTATTCGTATCTGAGTGTAACACTTGTCTCCATGTATTTCCACCATCGGTGGTTTTGTATATCCCACGTTCTTTTTGTGGCGTATATCCATGACCTAATGCAGCCACATAAGCCACGTCCGGATTGGTGGGATGAACGACAATGCGGCTGATGCGTCCAGTATTTTCGAGTCCCAGGTGTTTCCAGTTCACTCCTCCATCCGTGGAGCGCCACACCCCGTTGCCTATAGAGACGTTAGAGCGAATGAAAGATTCTCCGGTACCTGCATAGACGACCTCAGGTTCACCTGGAGCCAAAGCAAGCGCTCCTATGGAATGCACACGTTCTTTATCAAAAACCGGCTTCCACTGAAGGCCTCCATCTGAAGTTTTCCAAATCCCGCCTGAGGCTGCCCCTACATAGTAGGTCATGGGATCTCCGGCAACACCGGTGACAGATATGATCCTATTTCCGACGGGTCCAATATGTCGAAACTCCAGCTGAGCCAGCTGTTCTTTTGTAAGCGTTTGTGAGAACGCTGTAAGTGTTAGCAATAACAGAAAAAGGGATAAGGCAAGGTGTGTTAGTCTTCGCATGGGTGGGTTTGGTTAGGTTAAGAATATGTATGCTAAAAATATACGATCCAAACCCTGAAATAAAAAGCAATTTCTTTGAACGGATCATTAAATATTTATAGCCTCTGAGCTATTCATTGATATTCATACAGCTTATGCGAACGCATTAACAATCATAATAAGGTTTTATAATCAATGCTTAGCCAAGCTTCCACCCACATCCCGATGAAAAACCGGGAAGAGTGTTCAAGCCCTTCCCTCCCTGCTGATAGAATTCTCTTGCTCCAAAAACTTTATGCCAGCCCCCGGCTCGTCTCCCCTACCCGCTTCGCTTGCAGGCCCCTCATTAAAACCATTCACTGAACGGTTTCTTAACCCCCGGCTCTCTCCGGGTTAGGAAAAAATTACCCTGCGATTCCGATAACTGTCGGAACCCAAGGCTATTTAACACCTGTCGGACGTAACAAGGTGAAGGGCGGATAACACAATTAATGTTACTGTCTAAAGGCTTCTAAAGATTGTAAAATATAACGCCACTGATTCTGTCGTCAACTTATTGATAAACAGTAAAATATAATTTAATATATTATTAATATAGTTATTTAGTAAAAATTTGCTTTACTTTAGTATATGGATATGGTGAAAAGAGCACGACTGCTACCAATTTTCCTTTTCTAATCTTTCTCAATTCCAACTACTCTACAAGGGTGAATGGGTTGCTGATCAAGCTGTTAAAAGTACTCTGACCGAAGCATGGAAGGAAGTTTCTCCCTGTGCGACGTGTTGGAAAATAAAATTTGACAAAAACGATAGTATCGAGATTGACTTTCAATCTGAACCTCAAATCTCAAAAATGAACATACCCCATACAAGAAAACTCTATCAGGGTTATCCGACTATGGGATATGGAGAAAAGCAAAAAACAACTTAATAAAAACCAATTTCAAATCAGATGGATCCTTAGAGTTATTACAGTTCTACACTACCGAAGCCAACAGTACGACGGACTTTAAGGATGTTATCTTTAAAGATTACAGCCATGAAAAAAAAGTACCTAACCCTCCTTCTTTTCTCTTTAGTGATTACCTTGTCCTATTCTCAGGAATATTACTATTGGTATAAAAATGAAAAGATCCCTCTAAACGTCAATCCGGATAAGCACTATTTAGTCCTTAAAAGCATTACAAACAAAGCAGCGGCGGCCGTTGATTTGGATGTTACGTCATCAAAAATTGTACGTTCTGGTCAATTAGACATCCGCAACCAGCTCACGGTGCTAAACTCAAATATTCCGACCACCAACTGGTTTTTTGTAGAAAGTACCGCGATCAATACCAAGTCGTCGGAAATAGAATATATTGCTCCTTTTTTTATTACCGAAGATGGCGTTGATGCTGGTTTGTCACACCTTTTTTACGTGAAACTAAAGGCCCAAAAAGATATGGACATCCTTGAGCAAATGTCCAGGGACAACGAGGTGAAAATCATTGGAAAAAACACCTATATGCCCTTATGGATTACGTTGTCATGTTCGGGTAAATCCAAAGGCAATGCTTTGCAGATGGCTAATTTGTTTTATGAAAGCGGCTTTTTTGCTGCGGCGGAACCGGATTTAATGACGGATGATCAGGTCAACTGCACAAACGATCCTTTATTTAACAACCAATGGGGCTTAAACAATACAGGTCAGCATGGGGGCGGTAGTGTGTTCGACATCAATTTTTGTGCGGCAAGACAGATCTCAACAGGTGATCCTGATATAGTAGTTGCTGTTCTTGATCACGGTGTTGCTATGAATCACCCTGATTTGAACAATATGCACCCCTTGAGCTTCGATACAGAATCATTGACGCAACCCAGCCTGATACTGGGAAATCATGGAACTGCCGTGGCAGGTATAATAGGAGCAGACGCTAACAATAACATCGGAATCGCTGGAATAGCTCCTGATTGCCCGATAATGTCAATCAGTAATTCTCTCATCGGCAGTCCAAACAGTAGAACAAGAAGGGCAGACGGAATCAATTTTGCCGTTAATAACGGCGCAGATGTCATCAACAATTCGTGGAGCTCAGGTGTCCAGTATCAGGTCATTGATGACGCCATTGATAATGCTTTCAACAACGGTAGAAACGGATTGGGTTGCGTGATCGTTTTTTCCGCCGGCAATAATAATGGAGGTGTGAGCTATCCCGCAAATTCGAACAATCAAATTTTAAGTGTAGGTGCCATGAGCCCCTGTGGAGAAAGAAAAAACCCATCATCATGCGATGGAGAAAATTGGGGGTCTAATTTTGGCTCGACCTTAGATGTCGTAGCTCCTGGTGTACTTATTCCTACTACTGACAGGCCCGGAGCAGCTGGTTATACCAATAATGACTATGCCACTTTTAACGGTACTTCGTCAGCTGCACCGCACGTCGCAGGGTTAGCGGCGCTCATTCTCTCCGTGAACCCTGATTTAAGTGGACTGGAAGTTAATAATATTATTGAGGAAACCGCATTGAAGGTTGGCGGTTATAGCTATTCTACCACCGGTGGAAGACCTAATGGCAGATGGAATAATGAAATGGGCTATGGGCTTATAAATGCGCAGGCAGCGCTACAGGCAGCAAGTTTTAGGATCAATGGTTCCGCCACCTTTTGCCCCTCCGCTACATTTTCCATCAGCCCTACTCCGGCGAACGGAACGAATATTAACTGGTCGGTAAATCCGGCTAATGCCGGTACCTTCTCAGGTACTGGTGCCAACACCACATTTACAAGAAGTAGTGGGTTCTCTGGAAATGCTACGATCAGTGCTCAGGTTACAGGAACGAATATGGTCACGATCAACAAAAATATCAATGTGAAAGGCATAGTAAACTTTACCTGGCAGGGTATAGGACCGTTCGGGCAGGTGGATGTCAACATTACAAGTGGAAGCCCCCCGTACAAAATATATATAGGTGGTGCGCTGGTGTATTCCGGAAATAGTTCCTTCGTGACAGTCCAATCCAGTTGTAACGGCGGAATAATAAAAGTTGAAGCAAATACGCCCTGTGGTGTTGCATCAAAAAGTGATATAATACCACAAGGCTGTGCAAGCCTTAGCACGCCGTCAATGATGGTAATCCATCCCAATCCATCAAGTACAACGCTTCATGTGACGCAGACAGATGAATTTGAAAAGATCAGGCCAAATGATTCACTGGGCTCCCTATGGCTTGAACTATATGACCGTAACGGCCATCAAATAAAGTATATAGAGTATGATAGTTTCAATGGTGAGTCAAAAATGGACGTATCTGACTTAAAAAGAGACACTTACCTATTGCGAATCGTGGGAAAAGGAGTGGATGAGGTTCACCGGATCATTATTGAATAAAAGATAACCTTCATTTGAATTGGCTCCTTGAAAGGACTCTTTCAAGGGGTTGCTCTTCTTTTGAAAAACTGACAACACGCAATTTCGGAGTTGTAATACCAAAAATACATAACCAAATAAAACTCATAGTAAACAAAAAATGAAAACTAAAAAATCGTCACCAATACTAAAGGTCCTGCTTTCGCTACTCATTTTATTTCAATTCATTACTGCATTTGCTCAAGATGATATACATAAAACGATTGGCGGCAAAGACCTGGTAAAAAAGAATTCCAACTGGTTCCTTAGGACTAAAAAGGGGGAGTTCAGATTAAATGAGACCTTAACTGTTTATGTAGGAAATAAGGACCTGAACAGACTTGGAAATTCAATAAGGAAAGTAGGAGGAGAAATAATCAGGATTAATAAACTTGGATATGCAGATATCAAAATTGGGGAATCTGATTTTTTTACTAAACTGAGCTCATTGGAAACAGATAATCGTGGAGACTACAAATTCGAGCTTAATTCCTATGGTGAATATGTACTAAACCCTGATGATGATAACTATAGAACTGATCAAAGCAATTATCTCTTTCAAATTAATATTCCAAAAGCATGGGATTTAACGCTTGGGACTAATTGTGTTACTGTTGCGATAGTCGATTCCGGAACAGATTGGTTACACCCCGACCTTGGAAATGGTACTGATGGATATCGTAATATATGGACAAATAACGGAGAAGATGATTTCGGTAATAATCCAGGTTCAGGTGATGGTGTCGATAATGACGGGAACGGGTTTATTGATGATTTTATTGGTTGGGATTTTGATAGTAATAATAATGATGCCCGAAGCACAAATACCCATGGTACTGGTGTTGCAGGCATCGTATCAGCAAAAACAGATAATAATAGGGGAATCGCCGGTATTGCAGGAGGAAATAATGTGCAGGGCACTTTGTTGATGCCGCTGGAAGTTGGTGTTAATTCTCCTAACGGAGCGGTTGTTGACGATGCTATCATATATGCAGTTGACAATGGCGCCCGGATAATTCAACTCAGCTTATCAGTTGCTCAAACTCCGGCAATAGAGGCTGCTATTCATTATGCCAGAACAAATAATGTTACACTGGTTTGTTCTGCAGGTAACAGTGGTCCTTCAATCTCCTACCCTGCGAGTAATTCAAATGTGATTGCAGTTGGTTCTGTTAATTCCAGTGGTAACAGGTCATCTTTCTCTAATACCGGACCTGAATTGGATGTTATGGCCCCTGGGGAAAACATATTCAGTACTCAATTAAATGGGGGTTACGGAGCATCGTCAGGCACCTCGTTTGCCGCTCCGATGGTATCCGGAATAGTTTCTTTGATGTTGAACCTGGATCCTACTTTAACGCCATCTGAAATTGAATCTATTCTGGAAAATACCGCGACAGATGTAGGAAGCTCCGGATTTGACAGCCAAACAGGGCATGGCATAGTCAATGCAGAAGATGCTTTACTGAGTGTGATAAGTGTATCCGGGCCCTCTCAATTGTGTTCAGGAAACCAAGGTACCTTTACTGTAAGCAGCCTCCCAACCGGAATGACTATTTCATGGAATAAATGGGCAGGACTTGGTTTCGTTTCAGGTCAGAATAGTAGTTCATTGGTTGTCCAGGCCAACAGTGCAGATGGTAAGGGGTGGGTGCAGCCTGTCTTAACAAATATATGCGGAGATGCCGTAACCCTCCCCAGGTACTATTTCAACCAGGGAGAACCAACGTGGGACCCAAATATCGAACTTGAAAACGGAGCTGATGGATCATCCTGGTATTTTTGTACATCCCATAATGGAAACAACTATACAATAAGCCCAATTAATGGGATGAATACTCATCAGGTACGAATTAAGTCTCTGTCCGGATCCGTATTGTGGACATCCGGAACAAGAAGTGGCTCCACAGGAAGTGTAAATTACTACCCCTCTCCAGGATACTATTTAATGGAAGTTAGAGCAACCAATTCCTGCGGTACTTCGAGTTGGAGTGGCAATGAAATAGAGTTTGTGGATTGCTCTATCGGAGGAGGTGGAGGAGGTGAATTCGGTGAGTTCACTATATACCCAAATCCAATTGATAACGGTATAGTTTTTATAGAAGAAAATTTTACGCAGATATCATTTGCACAACAAAATGATTCAAATCTTCGAAATCAAATACTGAACAAAGAAAGCTTTACGGCCAATTCGGAATCTCAGGAGCCTTACAAGGTTTTAATGATATCCGAATTAACTCAGCAAATAGTCATTTCAGAAACATGCAATAACAAGTCATTACAATTAGATATTAATGACCTTCCAAAAGGGAATTATATTCTGAAAATTGCTAAAGGTGACAAGAGAGAGACTCGCAGGATTGTGATCAACTAAAAAAGGATGGATGTAAATTTAAAAGTATAACAATCGAATTTTCTGAGTCGAAATAGTCTTAAAAAAAGGGTAGTATTTAAAAAAGTGATGTGTGGGAGGCCAACCCTTACTTCCACACATATTTGCCATTTGCATAAACCCTCAAATAAACCAAAAATGCCAAAAGAGCCTGCCTGCCGATGCACCGGCCACGGCCTGGCAGGCAGGTGTTCCGGGGCGCCCCGCCTGCTGGTAGAATTTGCTCTCCTGCCCGCTTCGCTTACCGGCCTTCACTAAAACCATTCACCGGATGGTTTCTTAATGCTCGGTCCTCTCCGGGTTTTACGAAAAAATGATCCTGCGATTCCGATAACTATCGGAACCCAAAGCCATTTAACACCTGTCCAACGTAAAGAGGTGAAGGCGGATAACACAATTAATGTTACCTTGACAAACCAACCAGGATCACATAAAAAATGAAATTCAGAAAAGCCCACAAGGAGGATGTTCCTCATATTGTTCAACTGCTGGCCAATGACAAACTGGGGAAACAACGTGAAAACTATCAGGATCCCCTCCCTGAAGAATACTACCAGGCCTTTAGTCGTATTGAGCAGGATCACAATCAGGAGCTGATGGTGATCGAAGATGATGAAAAGAGTATTATCGGCACTTTACAATTGAGTTTTATTCCCTACCTGTCATGGTGCGGAACCACACGCGCTCAAATTGAAGCTGTAAGGATCAGGGAAGATCAGCGTGGGAAGGGAATTGGGAAGAAACTATTCCAATGGGCCATCCGTCGCGCCAGGGAAAGGAAGGCACTTTTGGTGCAACTGACCACGGACAAGCAACGGCCCGAAGCGCTCCGCTTTTACGAGAAACTTGGTTTCAAAGCCTCACACGAGGGGATGAAACTGCATTTGGACAATCTCAGGTAAAAGATAAACATTGCTCAAAAGGGGCAGCAATTCCATGTCACATGGGCCGTGACAGCCCCCTAACTCCAGCCATATCAGAGCTTTCAAATACTTGACGTATATCAGTTGGGCTCTTGATATCAGTCATGGGCGGTCGGGGTTACTTGTGATAATTTCATTCATAGTTAAACCACATAAACAAGGAGGAAATTATGACACTGCTATCCAAATCAAACCTGCTTCCGGACGTGTCAACTTTTTTCGATGATTTTTTCGATGACAGGTTCAGGATCCCTGCGCCGGACAAGCGCTGGATGCATCGAATCCCGGCAGCCAACGTGACTGAAAATGAAAATGAATTCACTATTGAGCTTGCTGTGCCGGGCATGTCCAAAAAGGACTTTCAGATAAAGATAGACGCTGGTCATCTCACCGTAAGTTCAGAAAAAAAGGATGAAAAGGAAGAAAAGGGTAAGAACTTTACACGAAGGGAATTCAGCTACAATACCTTCTCAAGATCATTTATTCTGCCGGACACCATAAATGCTGACAAGATCAGCGCAAAATACGAAGAAGGTGTGTTGCGGATACTATTACCCAAAAAAACAGAAATAGTTAAGGAAATGAAGAAGAACATAACCATTGGCTGATACCATAGGGTTATGAGCAGTTGGAATTATCAACTCATGGCCAGCCTTTCAATATCCCGGTAAGGTTCACAAGGGCTGGTCCACTAAAGCAAAAAGAAGATGTCACAAAAAAAGATACTGGTACCCGTAGATTTCTCAGAATGCTCCATTAATGCCTTGCAGTATGCAGTGAGCCTTGCAAAAAAAATGAAAGGCAAGATCCTGCTGATACATAGCATAAACGTACCGGTAACCCACGGCGAGATAGGAGCAGCTACCATAGTCAGTGAGCTTAGTCAGGGTATTGAAGAAGATGTGAATGAAAGCTTTGCAGACCTGATCAAGAAGGTGCCTGCCATACGGGAGGTCCCCTATGATACTATTATTAAAAGCAGCTTTATAACAGATGCGGTTCATTCAGTAAGTCAGTCTACTGGCATTGACATGATCGTAATGGGTACCAAGGGAGCTCACGGGCTGGAAGAAATGGTGATGGGGAGCAATACCTACTCTGTGATCAGGGATATCAACATACCTGTGGTGGCTGTACCTGAAAACGCCAGCTTCAAAAGCGTCCAGAGGATCGTGTTTGCCAGTGATTACAAGAAAACGGCCATGGAAAGTCTGGAGCCCTTGCTGGCATTTGCCCGTGCTTTCGGCTCGGAGATCCATGTGCTGCATGTTTCCAGAGGCAAGGAGATCTCTTCTGAAGAAATGGATGAAGCGAAAAAGTTTGAAAGGTACCTCAAAAATGTACGCCATCACTATCATTTCATAGAGGACGACGACCTGGAGAAAAGCATCGGGGAGTATGTAGAAAAGAATAAGATCGATATGATCTCACTTATGCCCAGAAAGCATACTGTCTTTGAGCAGATCTTTGGAAAAACCTACAGCCGGAAAATCATACTGCATACCGATATGCCGCTGCTCGCCCTGCCCCATTAAAAGGAAGTTGTTGATGGAGCCCTGGTGATTGGTGATTTCTTGAGTGGTAACGTCTTTGACGAACGCTTAAGGGATCTTTGCTGTTAAAACAGGATGATCAATTAGATATTACGAAGAGATTTTTCTGCTGACCGGGCAGTTAAAGTTTCACTTTAATAGCCCAGTGAATACCAAACCTGTTTTACAGCAGGCCTTAATAACTTCGGTAATTGTTTTTCCCGGATCTATTTACTCCTTAACATGGCTGACAAGACCGACCTCGATTTTACGTATTCTACAATAGATGAGATATTCCGTCTGAGTATGGGAGAAACGGGTGATTTCAGCGGAGCCAGGTATAATGGTGATTTTACGCTCACATTGGAAGAAGCTCAACGAGCCAAGCATTGCTTCATTGCGTTTGAATATCCAGAAAGGAGACCGGGTGCTGGATATGGGTTGTGGCTGGGGGCCATTTCTGGCATACGCTCGTGAAATAGGCGCTGATGGTGTAGGCCTGACATTGTCGGAGGGTCAATACCATGCTTGCATAAACAATGGCTTTGAGGTGTACATCAGGGATTGCAGATCCATCGGAACCGATGATTTCGGGAAGTTCAACGCGTTGGTATCTGTTGGGGCGTTCGAGCATTTTTGCTCCGTTCAGGATTACAGGGAAGGTAAGCAGGAAAAAGTATATGCTAACTTTTTTGAACAGGCGAAGGACCTGCTCCACCCCGGTGACAGATTCTACCTTCAGACCATGGTATTTGGGAAAAACATGATCGATCTGGATCAGACGGACATCCATGCCTCCAGAAATTCAACGGCCTACATTGTAGCCCTGATGATGAAGGAGTTTCCGGGCTCGTGGCTACCCTATGGCAGCGAAATGGTCGAGGCTACCGCCAGACCCTGGTTCAGGCTGATCTCAAAAAGCAGTGGTCGCCTGGATTATATTGAGACCATAGGGCGATGGAGAAAGAGGTTCAGAAAGTTTAATCTCAAAAAATACTGGCTGTACCTTTCCCTGATTCCCAATTACTTTACTGACCGTGAATTCCGCCACCGTATGGCTGTATTCCGTATCAGTCCCAACCGGATATGTTTCGAACGGGAGGTTATGGACCATTACCGGTTTGTGTTTGAAAAGGTATAATCTGTATGGCTGACCCACTTGATCAAAATCATATTTCACCTCCGGTCTTTTTAGTATCATTGTTCAACCCCTGAGTCGAATGATATGAATACTATTATTGAAAAAGTACGCGCAGAGCTAAAGAGGAATGCTGATGAAAAGACCAAAAACACAGGCCAGAATTACTTTAAGGAAAAGATCCGATCGCATGGAGTACGTGCAGCGGTCGTAAACAGAATGAGCAAGGATTTTTTCAAAACCATGGAGGACCCATCTAAAGCCACGGTATTCAATCTGTGCGAAGAGCTTTGGAAATCCGGATATATCGAAGAATCGATCATTGCGTGTAACTGGTCATGGTATGCTCACAGAAATTATCAGCCTGAAGACTTTGTGGTCTTTGAAAGATGGGTGAATGAATATGTAGATAACTGGGCTTCCTGCGATACCCTGTGCAGCCATACCATTGGCGGGTTTCTGGAAATGTATCCGGATCATGTGGTCCGGTTGAAGGATTGGGCACGATCCGACAACCGGTGGATGTGCCGGGCGGCCGCTGTATCACTGATCCTGCCTGCCAGACATGGTAAATTCTTAAAGGACATGCTGGAAATAGCTGATATCCTGCTTCTCCATCAGGAAGACCTGGTACAAAAAGGCTACGGCTGGATGTTGAAGGTGGCAAGTCAGGCCTACCAGCATGAAGTTTTTGAATATGTAATGAAGAAGAAAGAGGTCATGCCAAGGACAGCGCTCAGGTACGCTATTGAAAAAATGCCGCCGGAGCTGAGGGCAAGGGCGATGGCCAGAAATTAATAATAGAAACACATAAGCAACCGACTAATACAGACGAAATGGACTTAGAGGATCTTGGATATGGAAAAGAGTTTGAGGACTATGGCAAAGTATATAACGCAGAAGGCCTGGTGATCGCTAGAGTACTGGCAGAACACAAGGAAAGATATGTAGTACGAACGGAAAAGCTTGAACTGGAAGCAGAAATAACGGGTAACCTGAGGTTCACAGCCACGGAAAGGGCTGACTTTCCAGCCGTAGGTGACTGGGTGGCTGTCTCTGTTTTTGAGGATCAACTGGCACTCATCCATAGGATACTGCCCAGGAAAAGCATCCTGCAACGAAAGGCAGTAGGGAAATTTGGGGAAAAGCAGATCATCGCCACCAATATTGACTGCGTCTTTATTGTTATGGCCGTGGACCGGGACTTTAACCCCAACAGACTCGAACGGTATCTGACACTGGCCCACAGCGGCCATGTTGAGCCATTGGTTTTGTTAAGTAAAACTGACCTGATCACCGAAGAAGAGCTTCAGGATATGGTGGATACTCTGTGGCGTAAACACGAAAACCTTAGGATCATCCCCTTCAGCAATCATCTGGCAAAGGGGTACGGGGCTATCGAAGCTGAAATAAAAAAAGGCAGAACGTACTGTGTAATGGGCTCCTCCGGGGTGGGGAAATCTACCCTTATCAATCACCTTGCCGGTAAGGATATTATGAAAACAGGCATGATCAGTGAAAGCACTGAAAAAGGCAGACATGTAACCAGCCACCGTGAACTAATGGTGCTCGAAA
This sequence comes from Flammeovirgaceae bacterium BBD 1991-12, assembly GCA_001657315.1. Taxonomy (GTDB): domain Bacteria; phylum Bacteroidota; class Bacteroidia; order Cytophagales; family Cyclobacteriaceae; genus Fulvivirga. Next base: position 35,396 of record LYSV01000066.1, read on the forward strand.
AAGGTGGAATACTCATTGATACACCGGGTATGAGAGAAGTAGGCATACTTGAAGATATAGAAAAAACCTTTGACGACATCAGCGCTCTGTCTGATGAATGCAGGTTTGGCGACTGTACGCATACTCATGAGCAGGGCTGTGCTGTACTGGCCGCCCTTGAGGATGAGCGGATCGATCCGGCCTCTTATGAGAACTATATAAAAATGCAGCGGGAGTCAGAAAGGCTGCAAGCCACTATTGCCGAAAAAAGAAAAAAGGAGAAAGACATGGGCAAAATGCATAAGGAATACGCGAAATACAAAAGGAGGAATTCCTGACGCTTTTACAGAAACCATACCTGTCGGAGTCAGTAACGGTTGTTTCCAACCAAAGCCTACGACGTCGTGTCCTTAACCTTGAAGTGGAGGTTTAAGAGCCAACCTTCTGATTTTCTTTATTCTGTAATTCAATGCGATCCGTGTGTCTTCATTTTTCGATCCATTATTTAAGATAAAAGGTATGGCCAGGGGAATTATATGCTTTTTGGTCTTTACCGGTTTACCTTTTATGGCCCGCTGTCAGGTTACGCAGTCTGACACCATTCACAAGACATCAATACCGGGTTATAACATTGCTGAAGATAGTTTCAAAAAGCACTTCTCCCTGCATACGAGCATACCCTATGTCAATAATTTTCTGCTACAGCCGGAGGGTGAATCCCGCAAGGCGACCACAGGTTTTTTCGGTGCCGGTGTTGGGCTTGACTACCATTACACTGCCCACCGCTTTTTTGGTGTAACTGCAACGGCCGTTATGGAATTTGAACCTATACCGTTTCCCTATGAATTGAGTGGCGAGGTGGAGAACTATTACTCCATCTTTCTGGTCCTGTCACACAATCATCACATCGGGCGACTAACGGCAGGGTACGGTGTTTCGTTTGCATCCCATGCATGGGAGTTACGTTATCATGACAGGAATGATGCGCCACCCCCGACCAGAGCGCCTGTTAAAAAAAGACATTCAGCGCTGGGATTGGCATTTCCGGTTTATTTCCGGGTTTGGCTAGAATTGCATGTGGGGTTCGTCTACAGACCTACGCTGGTCCGGCCCGGAATAACACCAGAAAACACCTATGAGCATACCATCAGCCTGGAGCTAGCCGGAAAGTTTAAATTCAGGTAGCATCTGGTGCGGGAACGAATGATCTCACCGCTTCCTTGCATTGTACTTATCAAGGACCGGCAATAACTCGTCTATAGATAATGACTTGACTTCTTTGCCATCGTGACCTGTCATATCCTCTGCTGCCAGCAATGAATTGATGATGGCTTCTTCCGTGGCTTCCACCACCGCCAGAAACAGTGGAGACATCCTGTCATTGTGCAGGTCTGGCCGCGCATTCACTGCTTGTCTGGACGAATAGTCGATCCTCAGCTCTTCATGTGTGCTAAAGGCTATGGAATAATCGCCACTACCATTGGAGGAAAAAGCCCCTACCTTCGCAAAGGCCAGAAATGACCGTCGGGCAAGACGCTGCAGGTTTCTGGCGGAAAGAGGTGCATCTGTGGCAATGATGATCATGCAGGATCCATCCACTACATACGGTACATCACGGGCCATGTAATAGTTATTAAGCTCCTCTCCTACCGGAGCGCCGTTGATAGTCAGTATCCCGCCAAAATTTGTCTGGACGAGCACACCAACGGTATAGCCGCCTCTGGAAGCAGGCAGTACTCTCGAAGAGGTACCTATACCTCCCTTAAATCCCAGGCACCGGGTACCTGTGCCCGCGCCTACATTACCTTCTTCTACCCTGCCGCCTTGCGCTGCCCGGATAGCCTCGGTCACATGCTCCGGTTGGACATACCGTCCCCGTATGTTGTTCAGATATCCGTCGTTGGTTTCACCTACAACCGGATTAACAGAACGTACATTACGGTTTTCAGGATTGGAAAGGGTGTATTCCACCAGACCATTGGCTGCGGTAAAGGCACTCAGGGTGTTGGTGAGGGCAATGGGCGTTTCAATGTTGCCCAGCTCTGTGATCTGTGTAAAGCCCACTGCCTTGCCAAAACCGTTGCCTACGAACACAGCTGCGGGTACCTTTTCCTGAAAGACATTGCCTCCATGCGGCAGTATAACCGTAACACCGGTACGTACCGAGTCGCCATTTATCAGTGTTTTATGCCCCACTGTAACCCCGGTCACATCCGTAATAGCATTGTATTTGCCGGGAGTCAAAATTCCAGGGGTTATGCCCAGCTCACGGGCTCGTTGTGCCACGGACAGATGGGCTGTGAACAGTACTATAAAAATGCAACAGATCCTTTTCATTACTTTTCCGGAAAATCCGGCCTTTGAAGCTGAAGCCCGCAGGCCGCGTTAAGTTTCTTAATAAAATAGTCACATGTAACTGGCGTATGGGTTTCATCCTCCTGATGGGCATAGAAGTACAGCTCTTCCAGGCCGTTCTCTATCCATGTCTTGACCCGCTCCACCCATTCATCCAGCCTCTCATAGTCCGAAGGATGAAGGTTGTAACCGTTAAACCGTACAAATGCCTTTGGCGAGGTCAATCTCATATGCAGTACATCACGACGCCCGCCAACGTCGGTGATCACGGCGCCTTTACCGCATTCTGCCAGCATGGAAAACGTTTCATCCGCTACGGCCGGATCTGTGAACCAGTCGGTGTGCCTCAATTCTACGAACATGGGAAAATCTGCCGGGATGTGCTGTACGTATTTGGCGAGTCGCTCAACATATTTGCCTGAAAAGTTATCCGGCATTTGAAGAAAGGAAGGGCCAAGCTTATCCTCAAAGCCTGACGCCGCATCAAGGAAATAATCTGTAAAACGTTGGGCATCGTCGTTGATGCGCTTCAGGTGGCTGATGTTTCGGGAAAATTTAGGACTGAACCTGAAGCCTTCCGGGGCTCGTGATGCCCAGTTCTCCACCGTGGATTTCCTGATGTTGTAAAAGGTGGTGTTCATCTCTATACCGTTGAAATTCTGCACATAGTGATCCAGAAACTCTTTGTCTTTCGTACCCTCCGGATAGATGAGGCCTACCCACTCTTTACGACCCCACTTGGCACAGCCCGTATAGATCCTGGGGTTTTTCTTTGCACCACCGAGTATTTTCAACGTATCCGCATGATCCTCCGGTAGCGACAGTTTAAGTTGGCCCAGTTCCTCCCATGATACTTTCCCGTATTTCATAGTTTGTGAGAATTATATGCCCGTTCAAGTTATGATTTATCCGGAGGTTATCAAAAACGGTGGCAAAATCAGGGCAGGATGAGAACCCGTTAAAAGAAGGGAGGTCGAATCTCACTTTTTCTCTGTATTTTAATTGTTCAGGCATCATTTGATCATGTTATTGTCGGTCTTTTTATCTTTCTGTTCTGGAAAATTCATGTATAAATTTCATAACCCAAAACCCAGGAATACCGTATATCCTGTATTGTGGGAGCAAAGGTGAACATATTGACAAGGGTGGCGAAGCACTTCGCATTTGGCGTTCTGGCTGTCATGCTGGCATGCTCTCCTTTGATGGCTGAGGAAAGTGCCAATGAAAAAAATGAATCCGTTGAAGAGCGGTATATCCTTGAGGAAAGATCGGCACCCCGCAGGATCCTCGCCGGTGGAAATGAAAAACCTTTATACGGATCCGCTCCATCCTCTCTTTCTTTTACACTACCTCCGGATATTACAAACCAACCGGTTTGTCCAAAGCTTTTTATTCTCTACCACAATCTTAAACTGTGCGACTGAGCCAGTGATACTTCTTTCTGAATAATCCTGCCTTTCAGGTCAGTGTAGAGGTCTCTTTATTATTTATTCAGGTATAGTTTGTTGCACTTTCGATCAACCGGTTTGGACCTGGTTCATTGGCATTGGCGACAGTAATAAGCTATACAATACGATCCCAGGCAACAACCGGGTATCAGGACTCAAATCTGACTAAGCAGGAATGATTATCTATTTTATTAACACTCATTAAAACATTCATTTGCCATGCAGGTAAAAACAATAACAAAAGTTGACAAGTCGGAAATTGCCCACTTTTCCTTTCAAAAAAATGAAGTACTGTCTGGTCCTCCGGACCGGGCCATTCGTTTGCACAATCTTAACCGTGCCCTCAGGTTAGGCAACGGATACAAAAGAAGTGTACTTATACAATTTGAGACGGTGGCCGGGGAGCCGATGGAAACAGAAGCCACCATCTGGGCGGTGACAGAGAAGTACATCATGCTCAAAGGCGGGGCGGTTATCCCGATCAGGGCAATACTGAATGTAGTACTGTAGGAATAAAAAAGGCTGCCTCGGAAGGGCGGCCTTTTTCTTCTCAACATTTCGGGCTTCTCAAATACAGGGCTTTGAAGACGCTCCTTATTTATTTTTCCAACCTGAGGGGCTATTCTTTATTGTACCATTTGAGCTGATCATGATCGAATGCACAGGTCCAGACCGGCCTGGTAGCAAGACTTGCCACCTGCTCTGAAATACTACCGCTTACCAGCCTTGAATACTCAGTCCTACCATGGGTCATAAGGGCTATCATGTCGGTCTCCCTGTCCTCTGCATAATGCAGAATTCCATCCAACACTGTATTGTCGTCATAGGTTTCAGCAGTATAGTCTTTTATGTTGTGCTGTTCGGCAAAGTCACGGATCAGGTTGTTTATTTCACGGTGTGATTTCCAGGCATGCCGGGTATTGACATGCAGTAAATGTAGCTTCGCCCCCAGGGCCTGTACCAGTGTCCGGATCTCGGAGGTGACGTAGTGAGGGGTAGGTTTGAGATTAGTGGCAAACACAACATGCTTTATGTGCTCAATATCCGTGCTGTCCCTGACCGTAATCACTGGTACATTGGAAAACCTGATCATACGCTGGGCAATGGAGCCCAGCAGCAGTTCACGCATACCTCCGATACCCTTGGAGCCCATCACGACCAGGTCTACCTTGTTCTTCATGGCAGCCTGGTCAAGGCAGGGGAAGGCACTACCCATCTCAATGGAGAGCTCCATCTCTACATCGCCAGGCCTCCCCTCTGCGCTGATCTCCTTCATTTTTTCACTGAAGTATTCGGAAAGCTGCGCTCTGTATTGCTTTTCGCTCTCCATTTTTTGGACAAACCGTTCATCAGAAGCGTAAAACTGCCCGGGGGTCTCAATAACATGCACCAGTAGCAGTTGTGCGTTACTTTTTCGGGCGATGCCTTCAGCCACCTCCAGGGCATAGCGGCATTCCTTCGAAAAATCTACAGGTACGAGTATCTTTTTCATGATTTTGACTTTGTTGCTCAAGTTACTCAAGTGGATATGGTGTAAAATTAATCCTGGTATGGCAGAAGCGTTAGACGTGAAAGTGGTATTTGAGAGATTACGCTTTTACACGGATGGAGCTACGTATTTGACTTAAGAAATAACCCTTGTGCAATGTCATGCCTGGACTGACCGACTTTAAAAAAACCTGTGAAACTGGTAGATTAGAAATTCAGGAAAAAATAAATGCGGAAACAAGACCTGGAAATTCAAACATGATTGGTAAGTAATTAAAGTGGCTGGAAAAAAATAAACATTGGCACCATCATAATGAGGGATATTAAAAAAAGTGTCAAATTGTAAAATAACAGCCGCACGGAACAATGTCAGCACAGAACTATTCAAATTGAAAACCATATTCACAATACTAAGCTTAACGGCAATCACCATCTCCATCTTTCTGGTCAGGAAAGAAAAAAAGGACCAGATCCATGATTCCAGTAAAAAATCCGACGTAAGCGAACAGCACGTTTCCGCCACGGAATTCGTTGCTGAGCTTGAAAGGCTCGGATACTTTAAGTATGCCGATAAAAACCACAGGGATAGCCTGAAAGAAAACCTGATCACCTACTTTGACCCGGACAATGAGTTGGTCACGCTCTGGGATGATCATTGGGTACCTCTGGACTACCGGTACTATACATGTGACGGAGAAGCCGTTTTCGAGCAGGGCGGATTTACCGAAATGCTTGAAGAGGTCCTGCCTACCTTGGAAAAAACTGGCCTGACCATAGAGGTGACTGATCATTTTGAACAATGGGACAGTGAGAACAACTGGTTGAATCACCGGATCACTATCAACGGCACTGAATACATTATCTTTAAGAACTTCAGGGACTATGGCTGGGGTGAGGCAGTGATGCGGTTTGCACAGATCCTGAATCAGGAAGCTGAAAAACAATCGGTAGACGAGCGCGTATATCTCGTCTCCGGTGGAAACGACGGGCGGTTGATCTTTCTGACAGACGAACTGTACCGGTATATTTACCGTGTGTATAAAAACAAACAATGGAAACCTCTGGAGGTCAGTGAGTGGATGACTGAAATGGGGGTTAAACCGATGAAGCTGGATTAAAGTATCACCCTGATTGTCACTATTCACAAAACTGATAGTCCATCGGGCTTTAACACAAATAGTCTCTTTGGGTAAGTCCTGCATTTATGCCCGGAGCGATCCTGAAAGCAAGAAGAATCCGACGGATTGAAAGAATGGAAATGGAAAAAATTCCCGTAAGAAATATCAGGGCCACTCAAAAGGATACTACTTTTTCCGAAAGCTTCAGCATTAGGGATGGCGCAGATCTGCTTGCCGGGAAGGACATGATCCAGGAACTTCACAGGCATGATTTCTTTTACGTGCTGGCTTTGGAAAAAGGAGCCGGTTATCACGAGATAGACTTCATCCCATATGAGGTTTGTGATCATTCCGTTTTCTTTATGCGACCCGGTCAGGTGCATCAGCTTGTGTTAAAAGCAGGAAGTACAGGATTCCTGATGCAGTTTAAGGCAGGTCTCTATGCTCCTAAGGACAAGATAAGGAGTCAACTATTGCGCAAGGCAGGAAGTACGAATCTGTATCAACCAGGTGCCACCGGATTCAAAAAGCTACAGGCTGTATTGACCTCCATCTTTCAGGAATATACCGAACAGCAGCAGGGGTATCAGGAAGTTATTAAAGCAAATCTAACGGTCTTCCTCGTCGAACTTGCCCGGTTGAACAATACAGGCAGCCCAAACAAGGTCAGCACGTATATGCAGGAACGCCTTGAACACTTTCTGGAACTTCTGGAGACACATATTGCCAGTCATAAGCAGGTGTCTCAATATGCGGATATGCTAAATCTTTCTCCCTGGCAGCTCAACGCCATCACCAAAGCCACACTGGACAAAACATGCTCGGAACTGATCCAGGAATACATCATTCTGGAGGCTAAAAGATACCTTCTGGCTACCTCCGGTCAGGTCATCCAGATCGCAGGGCATCTTGGTTATGAGGATATTTCCTACTTCATCAGATTCTTCAAAAAACATACGGGATATTCACCGGAGGTATTCAGACACAATTTCAGATAAGTCCCGTTAAACTACACTTTTGTCCTATCCTGCAGGCCACAGCACGAACTACTTTTGCTACAGAACAGATCCTTATTCATTTAAAAGTTTAAACCAAAATCAATATGCATCAGAAATGGGATGAGAGATACAGCGATCGTGAATATGCCTATGGCAAAGATCCCAATCTTTTTTTCAAAAAATGGCTGCCGGAATTTGAACCCGGATCCATACTAATGCCGGCCGACGGAGAAGGACGTAATGGCGTATTTGCGGCACGGCTGGGATGGAAAGTGACTTCATTTGATCTGAGTAGAGAAGGCCAATCAAAAGCATTGCAACTTGCCAAAGAAAATGAGGTTACGCTTCAGTATATGGTCGGGGATCTGCGGCAGCTCACATTCGAAAAAGAGTCATTCGACGCCATTGGGCTGGTTTACGCACACTTTTTGGCAGAAAAGAAGACCATATTCCATAAAAAGCTAAACGACTGTCTCAGACCCGGTGGCATAATCATTTTGGAAGCCTTCAGCAAAAGGCACTTGTCATTTCGCCGGCAGGATCCGGGAATCGGGGGTCCGAAAGATATTGATATGTTGTATTCCAAAGCCGAAATAACAGCCGATTTTGATAATTATGAAATGATCATGCTGGAGGAGGAAGAAGTTCTCTTGCATGAGGGGAAATACCATAACGGAAAGGGCGTCGTGATAAGATTTGTAGGGAGAAAAACGAGTGACAACTTCTGACAAATCAGGATAAGAAAGGCAGTCTCTTTTGTCAGGCTCTGTCACTTGCTCCGCCTGTCAGCGTCTTTCTCAGGGAGACCTGGATTGTATAATCCTGTTTGTATTCCGTGGCGAATGAGAAGTTCTGGTTACCCGGCGACTTTTCACTCCACAAATTGTTCGTTTGCCAACAAAAATTGCACTACTTGTTACATTCCAATGTGTGTTATGGGCAATATCCCGTCTTAACCTGCAAGATCAAACTGAATAATTATGAAAAAGAATCTGTTTCTAATTACGGTAGTTGCAGGCATCATTACCGCCATCGTTGCTTTTGCTTTATCTGCAAAAGGTGATATACCTAATGAAGATGAACTTAGAAAAACGGCCAGGGAATTTGTAAAAGTTGTGGACGATAACAACGCAGAGGCATTGGAAAAAATGCTGCACCCACAATTGATACAGTATGTTCAATTGGGTGAAAAACTAATTTCTTTCAAGGCTGCTGACTTTATTCAAATGGTGGCTGATAAGAAAATTGGTGGTACACCCAGAGAGGTGACGTTTAAATCATCGAATATCGTACGGGGTAAAACAGCAAGCGTAGTGGTTAATGCCGTAAGTCATGAATATAATTTCATGTACCAACTGTCAATGGTAGAGTCAGAAGGCCGATGGCTTATTGTTGGGATCCTGGTTGATATTCAAAAGGTATAATGAGACTACTAAAAGTACTCGCCTTTGTATTTTCCCCTTTTGCGCTAATGGCGCAGGGGGAATCTTTAAACGTGGGTGGAATGGAGTTTTCCTACGCATTGAGAGGGGATTCAGTGGATATCTCACTCTCTGCCCCTACGCGCGGTTGGATAGGTATTGGATTCAACGATCAAAACAGCATTGTAAAAAGTGATCTTTTACTTTTCCATGTAATCAATGGCAATACTGAGGCGATTGATATGTATGTGGTGGGTGTGGGTAATCCTAAAAAGGACACCGAACTGGCGGGGCAGCATTCCATCAGCATTAAAGAGGGTCAGGAAATCGGTAATAAAACAATTGTCCGTTTTTCCCTTGCACTGAATAGCAACGATCGGTATGATTACCAACATCAGTTAGCAGAGGATTTTTGGCTGATCCTTGCGTACTCCACCCATGATGAGTTCGCGCATCATTCCAGGATGAGGAAACATGTAAAATACCGTTTTAAGAATAATTGAATTAACTTGACAGGGTGAATTTTTTCAAACGTCAGCATCTTATTTACAATTTCCTGATTTGGTCTTTGGTGGCGGTATTTACTGCCACACAACTTTTTTTAAAGGAGGTTCAGTCCGGATCAGAAGGTGCCGGTTGGATAGGGCATTTTCGAATACAATTGCTTGTGTGGTGGGTATGGGGGTTGATCACACCACTTATCTTTTGGCTGGTCAACCGGTTCAGGATTGATAAAGGTATTCTGCTTAAAAACATTTTTTTTCATCTTTTTTCATCCGTATCCATTGTAGCCGTCTACCTCGCTTTCTATTCAGTTATTTGGAATACCGTAGCATTGGGTTCGCTTGACTATCAAATGTTCCGGGCCATTTACATTGCGCTGTTCCTGAACCTCTTTCACTGGCACCTTTTTATCTATATGGCTATTTTGGGGGTAATGCATGCCCGGGAATTCTACGTTGAAGTGAAAGAAAAGGAACTCCGAAGTGTTCGCCTGGAAAAAGATCTGTTGGAGAGTCAGCTGATGATGCTGAAAATGCAATTACAGCCCCACTTTCTCTTTAACGCCTTAAATAGTATCGTTAGCTCTATTCATCGTGAAAGGTTGGATACGGCTATCAACATGACCACAGACCTGAGTGAACTATTACGGATATCACTGGCTGAAGCGGACAAGGAATTAGTACCTCTCTCCAAAGAATTACATCATTTAAAAACCTATCTAAACATCGAAACACACAGATTTAAAGATCTGGAAATAGTCTATGATGTTTCGGAGGAGCTCATGGATAAATTGGTTCCAAATTTTCTGTTACAACCTATTGTGGAGAATAGCATCAAGCATGGCATTTCACAACAACAGGATGCCAAAAAAATTACGGTAGCTATTAAGAAGCAGGAAGATGAGGTCGTGATCAATATTTTTAACGAAGGCCCTCCATTAGCGAAAGAAAAAAGGGAAGGGATCGGTATTTCCAATATCAAAAAACGACTACAAACTTCATATGAGAAAGGAGCCTCGTTTGCCATGAAAACAATTCACAACGGTGTTGTTGCCGAGATACACCTTCCAGCATGAAAAAACATACAGTCTTGATCGTAGATGATGAAGAGGATGCCAGAGAGCTGCTAAAAGTTCACCTTATGCGACATCCTGACCTTCAGTTGGTGGGTGAAGCAAGCAATGGTGCTGAGGCACTGACACTTATTGAAAAAAGCCAACCGGAAATTGTGCTTTTGGACATACAGATGCCGGAGATGAACGGAGTTGATGTGGTGGAAAGAACAGAAGCATCCCCCGTTTTTGTTTTTGTAACGGCATACGACCGGTTTGCAGTAAAAGCCTTTGAACTGAATGCACTGGATTATCTTCTCAAGCCTGTTTCAAACAACCGCTTTGATCAAACGATCCAAAGAATTAAATCAAACCTTCAATCATCCGAAGAGAAAGAATACAAAGACCTGGTAACTCATGTAGCAGCAACCCTTTCCGGACGAAAAGGGTATCTGCAGCGCTTTACCTATCGATCCGGACTAAAAACAGCCTATATCTCAACTGATGAGGTGGCTATGATCTCATCTGCTGATCAATATGTAGAGATACACACCACGGCTAAAAAATATTTGCTAAGGCTCAGCATGGACTACCTTGAGCAGGTACTGGATCCGGCTATTTTTTTCAGGACGCACCGCTCATTCATCATTAAAATAGATGAAGTACTGTCTGTTGAACAATATGAACCCAGAAATTTTATCATTCACCTGAAGGGTAAGCTCAGCGCTAAGCTAACCCGGGATAAAAAAGACGACCTGAACAGGTTATTAACGGGAAGGCCGTAAAAAAGAACCCTTTACCTGTAAAAAAACTGCCAACCCGCCTAATTCAGTATAATATCTGACCACCATCAGGTGTAAATAGCCATTTATTATCCAAAAGTATCCCTAACTTAGGCGAATAATATGGCAAAATTAAGTATATAAAAGTTTTAGAACCATGAGTAATCAATCCAATAAACCCAATAACCCTTCAAGAAGAAGGTTTGTACAGAATTCGGCAGCAGCCTTTGCAGGAATTAGCATACTACCGAGTAATGTGATATCAGGCCTGGGCTATACTGCTCCTAGCGACAAATTGAATATTGCAGGTATTGGAGTTGGAGGTATGGGATTTGCTAACCTAAAAAATCTCGCCACAGAAAATGTAGTTGCACTTTGTGATGTAGACTGGAAGTATGCCAAAGGATGCTTTGATGCCTACCCCAATGCAAAAAAGTATTGGGACTTTAGAAAGATGTACGATGAGATGGGTGATGGAATAGATGCCGTGGTAATTGCTACTGCAGACCACACTCACGCCATTACAGCGGCTCACGCCATTACTATGGGTAAACACGTATTTCTGCAAAAACCGCTTACACACAGTGTCTATGAATCCCGGTTATTAACAAAACTGGCTGAAAAGTACAAAGTGGCCACCCAAATGGGTAACCAGGGAGCGTCCGGTGAAGGAGTGGCCAAAACCTGTGAATGGATCTGGAATGGTGAGATTGGTGAGATAAAAAAGGTGGAGTCATTCACTGACCGGCCTATATGGCCTCAGGGTTTGAATACGCCTGAACAAGGACATTGGGTTCCTAATACCCTTAACTGGGACCTGTTTGTCGGACCTGCCAAAATGCGACCTTATAACGAGATCTATCATCCATGGAACTGGAGAGGATGGTGGGACTATGGCACAGGAGCCCTGGGAGATATGGCATGCCATATCCTGCATCCGGTATTTGAAGGACTTAAATTGGGCTACCCAACCAAAGCTCAGGCCAGTTCCAGTTTGCTACTCGAAGGTTGTGCTCCTACAGCCCAGTCTGTGAAAATGACATTCCCGGCGAGAGAAAAAGTAGGACGTACAAAAATGCCCGAAGTAGAGGTATACTGGTATGATGGTGGGATCAAACCTGAATTACCGGAAAACTGGCCGGCTGGAAAAGATCCAAATAAATATGGTGGAGGCACTTTCTTTTACGGTTCCAAAGACATTCTTCATGTCGGTTGCTACGGAGCAGATCCGGAATTACTGTCAGGCAGGGTACCGGAAGTAAAAGAAACAGAACGCAGAGTATCAAAAGAATTAGGTATCGACAAGGGTGTACATGAACAGGATTGGGTACGAGCCTGTAAGGAAAGCCCGGAAAACAGAAAACCAACTACTTCTGATTTTGCCGAAGCCGGTCCGTTCAACGAAATGGTGGTGATGGGCGTGATGGCTGTGAGACTTCAGAACCTGAACAAGGAACTTGAATGGGATGGTCAAAACATGAAATTCACCAATATAGGTGATAGTGAAACGATCAAGACCGTGATCAAAGATGGCTTTAAAATTCATGACGGACACCCAACATTCGATAAAACCTGGACAGACCCGGTTTCTGCCAAAGATTTCGCGGCAGAGCTGGTGAAGCATACCTACAGAGAAGGTTGGACATTACCGGATATGCCGGCTTAACTAAACTTGAAATTCTAATTAATCTAAAAACGAGAAAACAATTATGAAAACTTACAACTGGCTTATTGCGATTATAGCTTTGGCATTTATTGCGAGTTGCAGCCAACCCAAAAAGGAAGAATCCAGTGAAACGGTAGAAACAGCAACAGTTGAAGAAGTTACTGGTCCGAATACATTGGCAGCCCAGGAAAAGGAAGATGGCTGGATACTTTTATTTGATGGGAAAACCAGCACAGGGTGGAGAGGCTACAAGAAAGAAACATTCCCTGTGGCCTGGGAAATTGATAACGAAGCACTCCATATACAAGGATCAGGACGAGGTGAAGCTGGCGCACAGGATGGTGGTGATATAGTATATGATCAGGAATTTTCCGACTTCCACTTCAAAGTAGAGTGGATGGTAGATAGTGGGGCTAATGCAGGCATCTTCTACAGGGGGCGTGAGGAATATGATTATATCTGGAAAACAGCTCCTGAAATGCAGGTATTGGACAACATGAATCATCCGGATGCCAAACTTGGAAAGAACAATAATCGGCAAGCCGGATCCCTGTATGACCTTATCCCGGCGGAGCCTCAAAACTTTAAGGGTCCCGGTACGTGGAATCAGGCTGAGATAATTGCCAGAGGCAATGACATTGTTCACATTCAAAATGGCGATACGGTAGTAAAGTATACTATCGGTTCAGAAAGAATGGCCGCACTTATTGCTGATAGTAAATGGCCTGGCATAAACGAAAACTGGGGTAACATTGCCGCTCAGGGGTTGATTGGCCTTCAGGACCATGGCGATGATGTTTGGTTCAGAAATATTAAGATAAAAGAACTTTAAACCCAAACACTGAAATTTACAGTGGTAAAGCTGACCTTTCTTTATTGGTCAG
>LYSV01000067.1 GCA_001657315.1 Flammeovirgaceae bacterium BBD 1991-12
TCGGAAGTTGGAAGCTGGAAGTCGGAAGTTGGAAGCTGGAAGTCGGAAGTTGGAAGCTGGAAGTCGGAAGTTGGAAGCTGGAAGTCGGAAGCTGGAGGTTGGAAGTCGGAAGTTGGAAGTCGGAAGATGGGAGTTGGAAGGATGGGAGTGGATGGGGCTTTGGTGGGAATTGGAAAGTTTCCTGCTGCCGGTGTGGGGCTGAAGGTAGAAATGGCATGACGGGGGTTATGGAAGAGAATGTTGTTTATGAACTATTGGCAAAATGTCAGATTATGAATAAAAAAAACAGGCCCGACGAAAGTCAGGCCTGAAGAAAAATTGTCTAACCCTAAATCAATTAATTCTATACTCTTTCCGGAGCGAGACCCCATTTTTCAGGTGATCTCCAAAGACTGGACAGCATCAGTTCTCTCATAAAGAAGAACTCCTTGGGAAGTCTGTCGTACATACGCTCGAAGAGCTCCTCATGCATGAGTACTTCCTGCTTCCATGCCTCACGATCTATCGTCATGATCTCATCAAACTGCTCTCTTGTGAAATCAAGTCCTGACCAGTCAAGGTCTTCGTATCGTGGCATCCAGCCTATGGGGCTTTCTACAGCGCCGGTCTCTCCGTTCACTCTACCAAGTACCCACTGCAGTACCCTCATGTTTTCTCCGAAGCCTGGCCACAGGAAGTTGCCTTCAGCATCCTTTCTGAACCAGTTCACTACAAACATCCTCGGAGGGTTGGGCAGCTTCCTTCCGAACTGTAGCCAATGGTTGAAATAATCAGCCACATTGTAACCACAGAAAGGTAACATGGCAAAAGGATCCCTTCTTACCTTACCTACTTCGCCAAAGGCTGCAGCAGTCATTTCAGATCCTATGGTAGAAGCGGCGTATACGCCAAAGTTCCAGTTCACTGCCTGATAAACGAGAGGTACTGCCGTACTCCTTCGTCCACCTACGATGAAGGCGCTTATAGGCACTCCATTGGGATTTTCCCACTCATCATCTATACTCGGGCACTGGCTGGCCGGAGTGGTGAACCGTGCATTGGGGTGAGCAGCAGGCTTGCCACTGGCAGGATCATAAGGCTTACCATGCCAATCGGTCAGGCCTTCAGGAACTTCCCTGGTCATACCTTCCCACCATACGTCACCATCCGGGGTAAGCGCCACATTAGTGAAAATTGAATTGGCGTGAATGGTCTTCATGGCGTTGGGGTTGGTTTTGTCATTGGTTCCCGGTGCCACACCAAAATACCCTGCTTCCGGATTAATAGCATGTAGTGTGCCGTCTTCATTAGGCTTTATCCATGCAATGTCATCACCTACGGTAGTAATTTCCCATCCCTCCATTTCCTTAGGCGGAATAAGCATGGCAAAATTGGTTTTACCACAGGCACTGGGGAATGCCGCCGCCACATAGGTCTTCTTACCTTTGGGGTCTTTTGCACCCAGTATCAACATATGTTCTGCCAACCAGCCTTCTTCTCTGGCCATGATAGAGGCTATTCTCAAAGCAAAGCATTTTTTTCCCAGCAATGCATTACCGCCATATCCTGAACCGTAGGAAATGATCGATCTTTCTTCCGGAAAATGTACAATGTACTTGGTGTCAGGATTACATGGCCACTTGGCATCTTCCTGTCCGGGAGCAAGGGGAGCACCCACGGTATGGAGGCATTTCACAAATTCTCCGTCAGTTCCCAACTGGTCCAGCGCCTTGCGTCCCATTCGGGTCATGATCTTCATGTTCACCACCACATACTCAGAATCAGTGATTTCCACACCTATCTGAGAAATGTCTGAACCGAGAGGCCCCATACAGAACGGGATCACATACATGGTGCGCCCTTTCATGCATCCATCAAAGAGGCCATTGAGTGTGTCCTTCATTTGTTTGGGATCCATCCAGTTATTGGTAGGTCCGGCATCTTCCTTCACCCGGCTGCAGATATAGGTTCTGTCCTCAACACGGGCTACATCACTGGGATCGGAGAAGCAGGCAAAGCTGTTGGGCCTTTTCTCTTCATTGAGTCTGATAAAGGTACCCTTGCTTACCAAAAGGTCGCAAAGGGCGTTGTATTCCTCTTCAGAACCATCACACCAGTAAATACTTTCAGGCTTACAAAGCTGTGCTACGTCGTTTACCCAATCCTTCAATTGTTTATGCTGCACATCTTCAGAATAGTCTTTCTTTAATTCCATAGTTGCTTCACTCATTTTTTTCTAGCTTTTGGAGTACGACATATTTTCATTTCAAAAGTAAAAGCCAGAAACAGTGCGCGCGGTGACATTCGTCAGGAATATATATGACATAGATTGATGAAAACGGTTGCGATAGATTTTTTTTCAGATTTTTTCAATCAACAGAAACAAAAACTGAGAACAGGCGGTTTTATTGATCTTTAAAAAAATAATTGGCTACTTTAGTGACTCCGGTTTTTTCCGGAAATATGCAATGTACACCCATGATCTGCAGCTTCAATGAACACATGGATATGGTATCGGTGAATACATCTTTATCATGGATTCCAGTATCAGCGATCGGGAGTATTATGATGTAGTAAGGAAAGGGCCATACCTGCTGTCCACCTGCCAACAACCTGAATAGTATGTGCGAGCGATATACACTGACAGTCAGTAAAGATGTTTTATCAAAGAGGTTCAATATAGAAGTATCGGACCGTTACCATCCACGGTATAACGCTGCGCCAACCCAGATCCTCCCATTGATCATCCCAGGCTCGAAAGGGCTTTCTTTTTTTTACTGGGGTCAAATACCAGAAAGAGCTAAAAATCGTTCTATCAGCGCCAAACTGTTGCATACAGATGGAGAGTCTGTTGCAGAAAAGCCCCAGAGCATGAGGTCTTTGATGGAAAGAAGATGTCTCATTCCGGCTGACGGTTTTTATGCATGGAAACGGATCAGTAAAAAAGGGAGAGTGGCGCACAGGATCGTTTTTGGTGATAATGAGATAGTGTCATTCGGGGGAATATGGGAGGAGTTTGAAGATGACAATGGTGAAGTCGCGCACACTTTTAAAATACTTACAATTCCTTCCAACGCCACCCTGACCCCAATGGACTCACGAATGCCCCTGATACTCGATAGGAACAGCGAGAAAATATGGATAAATACAGCCAGCAGTGAGCAGGAACTGACAGAACTTATGAAACCATATCCGGAAAGTGGAATGCGCAGCTACAGCGTGTCTCCCAAAATCGACGACATTCGAAATGACAGCCCGTTACTTATCCAACCTTTTGCACCTGCTGATCAATTTGGAAACTACTCCCTCTTTGATTGAAATCAACCCTATGACTGTTCGCGGTTCCACTGTTTTTCTTTATCAACTTCTTACTGCCTTTGCTCTATTTGTTCATCCTGCCAGTAGCCAGGACAGGGTGCAAATGATAGTAAAAGCAGAAAATCATCTGTCAGACGGAGACACCACGTCTGCCATTGAAGTCTACAAGGAAACCATACATCTTTTTCCGCAAAGCTTTGTAGCCACCAGGCGCCTGGCCGAGATATACTATGATCTTGAAGATTACTATCATGCCATTTTATACACCAATATAGCCCTCGACGTTACGGACAACCATCTCAACCAACAGGATTCAATACAGGTAAAAAACCTGAGGCACTGGCCACAACGTGATCTGGAAGCCCATGAGCAAAAAACACAGCAGTACCTGCTGGACAAGGCAGATGCTCATCATCTGAAAGGACTTGTACGTTTAAAACAGCTCAGGTACGAGCAGGCCATCGAGGAACTGGACAAGGCAAGGGCCATCGACTCTGCCAACTACAGCCTCTACATGGACAAGGCCACCGTGCTCACAGAGATCGGAAAACATGAAGAAGCCAGGGAAAATCTCTACCAGGCGGTGAAAGACCCGATGCTGCAGAACAAAGCCAGATTTAACCTGGGCAACCTGTACTACAGGGAAAAGAAGCTGGACAGCGCGCTGCACTACTATAATATGGTCATTGATCAGAACCCCTTGTTCAAGCTGGCCTATCAGTATAAAGGTCTTGCCCTGACCGAGCAACGCCGCTATCAGGAAGCTGCATTGGCCTATACGAGATATATTCAACTCGATGACCAGTCGGAAGAAATATATTTCAGAAGAGCTGTGCTGTACAATGAGCTTGGACAATTATCGAAGGCGCTCGGGGACTGGACAAAGGTACTGGAGCTGAACCCCGACAATCAGGAGGCCTGGCGGAACCGTGGTCTGACATGGTTCCAAAAGGCCGAATATGAAAAGTCAGTCAATGATTTTGACCACGCCATCGAACTGGCACCGGATCAGTCCTATACCCGGATCAACCGTGGGTATGCCTATTATCTCTTAAACCAGCCTGATAAAGCCCTTACAGACCTGAACAAGGGTATTGAGCAGATGCCAAAATACTATCTGGGCAGGTATTTCCGTGCCCTGGTACAACTTCAAATGCGTAATAAAAAAGAGGCTTGCAGGGACGTGAAGAAGGCTATTGATCTGGGTATGAAAGAAAGTGACATAGATGATATACTCCTGAAAAAATGCTTTTGAAGGTCGGTTACTGATTACAGCATGCTGTCACCTGATCAATCGTTATATATCTACGGGTTGATTTTACACCCAAAACAAGGATCGGATGAATCATATACCGTAACTTCATTACCAGACTATAGCCAATTTAACAAAAACGTAATCCTTGATTTTTTGCCCTTAATACAAATTGAGGTTGATTAGCTGTTCAACAATTCAAACTACATGCCGATAAGTCGCTTTCCGGAAGGCTTGATTCCGGTTTTCCTGATCCTCATGGCTGCCTGTACCAATCTCAGGGTAGAAGAAGCCACAGCATCGAAGGAGCAGGAAGAAGAGTTGTCAGGGTTAAAACTTTCAAAACAGTACTGTCAGGGGTGCCATCTCTATCCTGAACCAGAGCTACTGGATAAAGGCACGTGGAAAAAATATGTGCTTCCACGAATGGGTTATGTACTGGGAATATATGAAAACGACACCGTACGCGCCAGCCTTTTTGAAACCGGCCAGGGGGGAGAGAAGGTAAGAAAGGCAAACATTTTCCCTGAGGACCCACTGATACCTTCAGCTCATTGGGAGAAAATTGTGGAATACTACCTTACAGCATCTCCCGACTCACTTGGGTCCGTCCGACGCGATTATGTTGAGTTTGATCAGTTTGAGGTCATAGCTCCACGGTACAAACTTTCTCCTCCGAGCACAACGCTGGTGCATTTTACAAACAATGGTGAGTTTTACCTGGGGGATGCCAATTCCACCAGCCTGATGCATTTTAATGCATCACTCAACCTGACCAAGACAGGGAAGGTACCCGAAGGAGCGGTACATATCCACGAAACCACCCATGCGCTCTGGATCACAGCTATGGGTTCTTTCTCACCCACTGACGCACCCTCCGGCATGCTCCTGAGGTTTCCCAAAGGTCAGGGGAAACCGGTCATTATCGTTGATAGCCTTCAGCGACCTGTGCACTCTTCTTTTGCCGATCTGGATCAGGACAATCGTATGGATATAGTGATCTCCAAATTTGGCAAATGGACAGGCGGCCTGTCCTGGTGGAAAATGAATAACGACGGATCCTACCGGAAGAACAGTTTGAGTACCCAACCCGGCGCCATCAGAACGAATATCAGTGATTTGAATAATGACGGATTACCTGATATAGTAGCACTTTTCGGGCAGGGAGATGAGGGTATTTTTGTGTATTACAATCAAGGCGGTGGCAAGTTCAGGGTAAAAAAGGTCATTGCATTGCCTTCCAGCTATGGCTCAAGCTATTTTGACCTGTTCGATTTCAATAAGGATGGACAGCAGGACATTATCTACACCGCCGGGGACAATGGTGACTACCCACCGCTGATGAAACCCTATCATGGCATCCGGATCTACGCCAACAAGGGAAACAATGAGTTCAAAGAGGAGCTTTTTCTACCCCTGAATGGCGCTTACAAAGCAATTCCGGAAGATTTCGACGGCGACGGGGACATGGATATAGCGGCCATATCCTTCTTCCCTGACTTTCAGCATCAGCCGGAGGAGGGGTTCGTATACTTTGAGAACAAGGGAGATATGAACTTTCAGGCACAGGTATTCCCAAAAATCTCGAATCTTGGCCGGTGGCTGGTGATGGATGCTTCAGACTGGGACCAGGACGGTGATACGGATATTATACTGGGCTCTCTGACCTTTGAAGTGGTACCGAAGATGAATTATGTTAATACGTGGGTGAAAAATGGTATACCCTTTGTTATCCTGAAAAATCTGAACCGGTGATCCCAAAAGGAGATAAAAGACAACTCCCTTATGTTTCCTGAAAACACAGATCCTGAGTCCGGAGGCTCACTACTCACGACAAAAACCAATACTTAATATTTTGATAACATGCCCATAACCTGCTCTGGACCAATCTATTTGCAACTTTGATGTTCTGAATCCTGTTCGTTACATCCATGAGAGGGGCCTTTTGTTTATTTCTGATCATCGGTTTGAGTCTCCAAATACCCCGGGGATATACTCAGGAAACCTTCAAAAACAACTCGGTTTTGGGTCAGGGTCAGTTTTACAAGCTCCAGATCATCGAGGACGGCATTTATAAAATTGATCATGAATTCCTGAAAGAGGCCGGGCTTGATCCTTCGAATATCAACCCCTCCGGGATACGACTACTGGGCACCCAAACAGGCATGCTTCCTCAGGCCAATGACAAGCTGACCGTTGATGACCTGAAAGAGATACCCCTTTGGCGGTCTGAGAATAGTGATGATCGTTTCGATGAAGATGATTATCTTCTTTTTTACGGATATGGCCCGGACAGGATCTACTATGATGAAAATGAACGCCTGCTAAAGCAGGAGCTCCACCTCTACGACACGGCCAACTATTATTTTATGACAACAGGCAACAAGCCTGGAGAGAACATAGCCCCACGGTCAAGCCTGGACCGGAGCATCGGGTTGGTTTCCATTTTCGATGATTTCATATTCCATGAGGAAGACAATTACAATATAGTGCAGTCCGGCAGGCATTGGTATGGGGAAAGAATAGAGCATACTGAGACCATCCGGTTCACCTTCCCTCTCGAAGGTTTGGTGCCGCACAAGACCATCTACGTTCAGGGGAGCTTTATGTCTACAGCTACCTCCGAAAGCAGCATGAGGGTTTCCGCCAACGGCATTATGATGGGAGAGATACCGATCAATGCCGTCCCACAGACGCTGTATGGTTTTAAGGGAATAGAAGCAAAGGGCGAGTTTCGTGTACGGGTAGATGACCTGACCGAAGCAGACCAGTTTGAACTCTCTTTCGAATATACCAACGAAAATGAAGGTACGGGCTACCTGGATAAATTCAGCATACGTATGCCCAGATTCATACAGCTCTATGGAAACCAGACCACCTTCCAGTCATTAACCAGCCTCAACTATGGTTCCACAGCATTTTTTATAAACAATATCAATGAAGATCACAGGATTTGGGATATCACCAACCCCTTAAACCCGCTGGATCAGGAGTTTTTTATTCAGGAAAATGGTAAGGGAGTATTCCGGACCAACACAGATACCCTCAGACGTTTTGTGATATTCAGAGGTGCTGAGTTTCCCAATCCTGAATTACTGGGGGATATTGAAAATCAGAACCTGCATGCGCTGCCACCGGCTGATGGGCTGATCATTACCACCGGTGACCTTATGGGGGAGGCCAGGCGGCTGGCTTCTTTCAGAAAAGAGTTCAACGGCCTGGATGTACATGTAGTACAGATCGACAAAGTATGCAACGAGTTTTCCGGAGGCCGTCAGGATGTTACTGCCGTACGAAATCTGGTAAAAATGCTGTATCAAAAAGATCAACGTATGAAGTATGTGCTGCTGTTTGGCGATGCTTCGTTCTCCTACAAAAAGTCAGGTAACTTCGTTCCTACTTACCAGTCGGTCAATTCCCTTCACAATGTCCACAGCTATGCCTCTGACGACTACTTCGGATTCATGGATCCGGACGAGGGAGAATGGTCAGAAAGGACCTCGGGCAACTCCATATCCCACGATATGGAAATAGCCATCGGGCGGCTGCCCGTTCACAATGCAGAAGAAGCACAGCAGGTGGTAGACAAGATCATTCGCTACGAAAGCGACCTTAACGGACTGGGTGCATGGCGCAATCGCATTGCCTTTATCGCCGATGATGGTGAGTCAAACAAGTTCCAGCTTCAGTCCGACTTTCTAGCTACGGACCTCGAGTCCGTACAGCCTGCTATGAATCCTGACAGGATCTTTGTGGATGCCTTTCCACAGGATCAGTCTGACAATCCTGTTACCCGTAAGATCAACGATCAGATCCAAAACGGGCTGCTCATCGTGGATTTTATAGGGCATGGCGGGGAAACATCATGGACCAACGAGGCGATACTGACATCAAAGGACATAACGGAATGGACCAACGGTGATAAGCTGCCGGTTTTTCTCACCGCTACCTGTGAGTTTGGCCGCTTTGATGACCCAAACAGACTATCAGGTGCAGAACTGGCCGTTCTCCATCCTCAGGGAGGCGCTATAGGTATGTTCACCACCACCCGACCTGTTTTCCTGGGAACCAATTTTGAGCTTAGTCAGGCTTTCTACCGGAATTTAACACACCTGCTGAAAACCCAGGAGGTCGTACGACTCGGTGACATTATGCGTGCCACAAAAAATGACAGTGAGTCAGGCGTGGTAAATCGTAATTTTTCCTTGCTGGGCGACCCATTCAGTTCACTTTCCTACCCCAGGGAAGAGATCATTCTGACCGACATTCGAAAAGAAAGAAACACGTCAAACGATAGTATATTCAATCCTTTGGACAAGGTCATACTATCAGGAGAAATCAGGCTAAACAACTCTGTTGATGAAACTTTCGACGGAGTTGTAGAAATAAAGATACTTGATAAGCCGGTACGGTTAACAACTCTGGGGGAGGAAGGTCCGGAGAGCGTCATGGAATACTCCAACCGGAAAAACATTCTGTTTAAAGGGAAATCGAAGGTAAAAAACGGACGCTTTGAAGCAAAGTTCGTTCTGCCATTGGATATAGACACCCTACCAGGCCAGGCAAAGATAAGCATGTATGCCGCACACCGATCAGAACTCAGGGATGCTACGGGATACGGTGAAGGCCTGAAAATTGGAGGAATGGCTACCACCCCTGACACTGACAACACACCTCCGTATATCCGGCCTTACCTGAACGATCCGTCATTTAGCCTGGGGGATCTCGTTGCTGCCAATCCAAAGCTGATCGTAGAGCTGGAAGATGAGCATGGCATCAATCTTTCCACCAAAAACGGCAGGGGGATCAGAGCTGTACTGGACTATGAAACGGAAATTGACCTGACCCCTTTTTACCAGACCGACCTGAACCGGTTCGATCGCGGCAGAGTGACGTATGATCTCACGGGCCTCTCTATTGGCAAACATCATCTCGCCATTGAGGCTCATGATAACTACAACAACCGGTCAGTCGCGGAAATCGACTTTTTTATAGTGGACAGTACGCAAATTGTTCTCTCCGATCTGGATTACTTTCCCAACCCAGGTTCCGAATGTATTCGTTTCAGCTTCCGGCATAAAAACAACCCGACCAATTCAAGGATCATGTTAAGCCTTTTCTCACGGGATGGAAAGCTGATAAAGCAGTATGAAGAAGAGCTCACCTACATTTCAGAAGAGGAAGAATATACCAGTGATCTTGAAGTCTGTAAATCAGGCGTGGGAGTACAGGTACAGAACGGGCTATACTACTTCATCTTCGAGATCATGCCAGGGGAATCCTCCAAAAACCGTCAGGTTGGGCGTGTGGTTTTCAGCGACTAAGCTGACTCACCAACAGGCTCTTAAAGTTAAGTTAATATAGTAACAAACGGATAAAACTATCATGACCGGGCTTTAACACCAGGGTCATATTACGACATTAACTTAGCTTAAAAATTTCTATACCTAACCCTAAAAAAACATGAAACAAATTCGACTCTTATTCTTATGCGCAACACTGATCCCTACGTTAGGTTTTGGTCAGTTTTTCTTCGATGTATCAGTGGATACTACGTGGTTACCCGAAGAAGTGGTGTTCCCACCATCTCCCCTGAAACATCAAATCCTATTTGTAGGTGGTGATGACCGAGTTCAGACCACTGCTACCTACGGCAATGCCCCCGGACAGGCACTGGCCAAGCAATGGCACGATTTCATCGGTTTCACTACTGACGAAGAGTCGGATGACCTGGGCTGGGTAAGTGTTAACCATGAAATGATCTTAATGAACGACAGTATCGGTGATGGTGGGGGCATGACAACCTTCAAGGTAAAAAGGGATCCCGTTACCGATATGCTCGAGGTAGTACCTCAGACACTGGCTGACGGTCGTACAGGTGACTTCTTCAATGTAGACTTTGTTAATACTGTGGGTGAAACAGGTATGAACTGTGGCGGTAATCACCTCGCTGGCAGATGGCCGGATCTGGACGGCTGAAGAGTGGTTCAGAACCAGCAACGCATCACTCCGTGGTGAAGTAAGGGATTTGGAGCCGTGGACTATCAGCACGGATATCCCTGGAAATTTTGCCGGACAGACCATAGAAAAATATGAGAACTTTAACTGGATGGTGGAGATCGATCCCCGTGAGGCTGTTGCTATTCGCAAGCAATATAACTGGGGTCGTCAGCCATTTGAGGGTGGAGTGATCACTGAAGATAACAGAACAGTATATGTGGGTGGTGATGCTACTCCCGGTATCTTTACCAAATTCGTTGCTGATACTCCTGGTGACTTCCGTAGTGGAAGATTGTTTGCATACAAGCACGACGCTCCCGGCGAGCCTTGGGTAGAGCTGTCCAGCACTGACCTTAATGTAGCGTTGAACTTCGCCGAGGAAGCTTTGACATTGGGTGCTACCATGTTCAACCGATTGGAGTGGCTTACTTTCCATGATGGCAAGATCTACATGAGCGAAACAGGTCGTGATAACCTCGGTACCCGTTTCCAGAATGGAGCAGCACTGGGAGGTACATTGGATTACCACTGGGTAGAGCCCGTACGAGAAAGACATCCTGAGCTGGCTGAAAAAACAGATGATCAGGTCCTTGACTTTGTAATGGCCGGTTTCTTCAATGACTACTACGGCAGAATCCTTGAATATGATCCTGCTACCGGTTTGGTAACTACCTTTCTGAACGGAGGACCATTCTTCGAATCTTCTCCTGCAGTGAACGAGTATCCTTACAAGCACATGTCCAATCCTGACGGGCTGAATATACTCATGACCAACGGCAAGCCCTACATGCTGATCTGTGAGGACCTTAACGGTACTTCCAACGGTCGTGTACCTGCCGGTATAGGTAACAGAACCTGTGAGTTGTTCCTGCTGGATCTGTCTATTGATGATCCTTCTGTCGATGATCTGGTAAGAATAGCAATTACTCCGCTGGGATCTGAAGTAACCGGTGCTATTGCCACTCCTGATGGCAAAACCATACTGGCTAACTCTCAGCATCCTTCTACCAGCAATCCTTTCCCTTACAACAACTCCCTCACTTTCGCGATCACCGGGTGGGATGAGGCAATTACTGCCATCACCTCTCTGGAAGATCTGCAGGATCAGTTGGAAGGAAGTCTGGATTTCCAGGTATGGCCTAATCCTGTGTCAAGGAAGTTGAACTTCAACCAGATCATAGATGCAGCTTTGTATGACAATCACGGTAGAAGGATAAAGGTATTCAGAGCTAAGAAAAGCCTGGATGTTTCCGACCTTCAGCCTGGCGCAT
Source organism: Flammeovirgaceae bacterium BBD 1991-12 (assembly GCA_001657315.1). Taxonomy (GTDB): domain Bacteria; phylum Bacteroidota; class Bacteroidia; order Cytophagales; family Cyclobacteriaceae; genus Fulvivirga. Next base: position 11,821 of record LYSV01000067.1, read on the forward strand.
ATTTCCTTAAAACCGCCGAAGGCGAAGGAAGAAAGCTCATCATTCAATAAATACATTTGTCTCATTCCCGAGCCTGGCCCTATCACTGGGCCGGGCTTTTTTGATTTAGCTAAATTCCTATGAGAAGTAAAAATTTACTTATACTATCCACTGGTTTACTGTTTTTTGTTGTTTGTTTTAATACTGCATGGAAAAGCAATCCTGCTACAGGCGACCGGTTGCTGACCATCAAAAAGACCCACATTAACGGTCTGGATCTGTTGGTAGAGGCAGCCGGGCGCTTTGATGCCAAGGCCCAAAAAACAGATGCTCAATCTCTGAGAGCTGATTTTCTGAAGCTGCGGTCACTATACAAAACATCTGAGCCGCTTACCGCCTATTTCGATCCGGAATATGTAAAGGATTATATCAACGGCGCTCCGTTGATGTCTCTCGAGCGAAATGCTGATGACAGGATCACCGTTCTGGAGCCTGAAGGGTTTCAGATCCTCGAAGAAAACCTTTTTGCGGATGAACCGGACCCTGCTACTATCAAAGAGCTTACCGGTAAGCTTGCCACCAATCTCAAAGCGCTGAGAGACTATCAGGACAAGCTAATGGTCACAGATCGCCATGTTTTTGAAGCTTCCCGCTTCCAGCTGATCCGGGTCTTTACCACCGGACTTAGTGGATTTGATTCACCATCACTGAGTCAGGTAATGGAAGAGCAGGGTGTAAGCCTGCAAACCGTAAGGCTTTTGCTGTCGCATTACCAGCCATTCATAATGGAAAAGGATGCCGAACTGGCCAGAAGCATCGAATTGGCCCTGACTGAGGCCATAAGATATCTTCACGAACATCCGGATTTTGACACTTTTGATCGCCTGCATTTTCTGAGAGAATACATCAATCCTTTGTTTTCAGATATCCTGAAAGCCCAGAAAGCGCTTGGAGTGGAAACCTATTACGAAACCTCTCCGCTGTACCAGAAGCACCCGGTAAACTATTATTCCGATAACCTGTTCGCTGAAGACTTCCTCAATAGCAACTACTACACACGCTACCCAAAGGAAGAGTATAATGAGGGAGTGATCAACCTGGGGGAGGTTCTGTTTTTCGACCCTGTGTTGTCACAAAACAACAAACGTTCCTGTGCCTCGTGCCATGATCCCCAAAAGGCATTTACCGATGGTATGAAAAAAAGTATCGCCTTTAACATGACGGGAACAGTGGAGAGGAACTCTCCTACCCTCATTAATGCGGTATATGCCGATCGTTTTTTCTACGACCTGAGAGTAGAGGTACTCGACGATCAGATCGAACATGTGATCGTAGACCATGACGAATTCAGAAGCTCATTTCTGGAACTGATCGATAAGCTTTCTGCCAGTGAAGAATATGTGGATATGTTTGAGAAGGCTTTTCCTACACTGGAGGGCAATCCCATAAAAAAATATTCGATCTCAGCAGCGCTGTCAGCTTATGTAGCTTCATTGTCAAGTCTGAACAGCCCGTTCGATCGTTACGCCAGGGGTGAGACCGACAAGCTTGAAGAGAACGTTGTAAAGGGCTTCAACCTATTTTATGGTAAGGCAGCCTGTGGCACATGTCATTTCGCGCCGGTCTTCAACGGGCTGGTACCTCCTCTCTATGAAGAATCTGAGTCAGAGGTGCTCGGGGTTCCTGTCGATACCGAAAACAGTGCGATAGACCCTGACCCCGGCCGTATAGCAGGCCGCCTGAAGGAGTCTTCCTATATCTACCAGCATGCCTTTAAAACCCCGACTGTCCGAAATGTGGAATTCACAGCCCCTTACATGCATAACGGATTATATGCCACGCTGGAGGAGGTTATGGATTTCTATAATAAAGGTGGTGGTACGGGTCTTGGACTGGAAGTGAAAAACCAGACGCTCCCGGAAGACCCGCTGGATCTTTCGGAAAAGGAAATAGCACAGATCATCACATTCATGAAAGCGCTGTCCGATGTAGACGAAGACCCTTCGATCCCCGAAAGGCTACCTGCCTTTTCCAAAAATGACGAACTGAACGACAGAAAGATAGGAGGAGAATACTGATCCAATTTATAAACGCCGCTGACTGATATACCACGCTGGGTCAGCGGCGTTTGATCCTTTGTCTTCGTTCTGTCAGATGTTATGCTGTACCTTTGTTATGGCAAAACATCACGCACGCCTTCCCCACGGATCTCATCAAAGTGACATCCATAGCATTATTCATTATTTTTACTGATCCAACAGTTGCAGAGCGTGGAGAGCCCTTCTTTAAATACGTGGACCGTTATCTTTTTAATTGCCGGCGCTCAGGGCCTGTTTCTCAGCCTACTGCTGGTGCTGAAAAGATCCATGGCCCAATACCTGCTGGCGGGGCTGATACTTCTTTTCAGCACCTGTTTATTTTACTATGTGGCGTACTGGACCGGCTACCTACCCTATCTTCCGCGTATAGCGGGGCTATGCCTTGGGATCAACTATCTGCTGGGGCCATTACTTTATTTTTACATAAGATCGCGTAATAATAAGGTCTATTTCAGAGAGCTTCACCTCCTCCCCTTTCTGTTGTACGTGCTCTACTTCCTGTATCAGAACTATGTCGCGGAAAGTAGAAATATAAGCTTCGATACGGCACAGATCATCATTCAGAATGCTCACCTGTTTTTTTATGCCTTCGCCATCCATCGTTTTGTCCGAAGTACCGGATCCGGCAACAGCACGCATTCACTATACCGATGGAGAAAACAACTCGCTGCTTCATTTACCGGCTATGTGATCAGTTTTCTGTCCTATTATATTCTTGTCTGGTCGGGGTGGTTAAGAATCGAATATGATTACATGATCTCCATGTCATCCTGTATCTTCATCTATTTTGTCGGCTATAAGGGATTCGTCAATTCTGAACTGTTCAATCATTATGATCGCCCACGTTATGGCAGGTCCTCCCTGTCAAAAAGAGCCTCAGATGCCATACTTGATGAGCTGAAAAGCTATTTCAATCATGAAAAACCGTACCTTCAAAGCAACCTGAAGCTGGGTGATGTTGCCAGCAAAACCTCTTTCTCATCCCATCATATTTCACAGTCGCTAAACGAGACAGAGGGGGTCAGCTTCTCTGATTTCGTGAATAAATACCGTTTTGAAGAAGCCAGGAAGATCCTTTCAAGCCCTGAAAGTGTTGGTCTGCGCATCATTGATGTAGCCTATGATAGTGGATTCAACAATAAAACCACTTTTACGAATGTATTTAAGCGTTATGAAGGGATGACGCCAGGCGAGTACAGGGATCGGTTATTGAAGATAACCTAGCGTCCGGTCAAGCCTCGGATGACATATAGGGTAAATGATGAACCCTATTTCTGTATTGGAAAGCTCTCACTCAGTTGGCTCGCATTCGCATTCACAGAACCCCGTGGATCCACCGGACTCTGTGAGGAGTCCTGCGGATCTACAGGCAAAGAGCTCACGGAGTCCGGTGGATCCACAGGATTCCGTGAACAGTAGACAAAATATGGGGTTGCCGATTGTTTATTGCCGACTGTCCACTAATGAACAGCAAGTCTTTTGATCAGCTTATTCCAACCGTAATATCCTGATCTCCGTTCTACGATTGAGCTGTCGGCCATCAGGATTGTCCGTTCCATCCTCGAACTGATTATCTGCAATAGGCTCACTCTCGCCATAACCTACCGCCTTTAGTCTCTGCGGATCAATTCCTGCCTCGACAAGGTACTCTACGATCACATCTGCCCGGCTTTGGGATAGTAACCGGTTATGCTCTTCGCCGCCCATGTTATCGGTATGTCCTCCTATTTCTATGCTTACTTTTGGATTATTCTCCAGGAACTGCTTAAGAACCGCCAGATCTTCGAATGCTTCCGGCTTGATATGGGCCTCATTAAAATCGAAATAGATGTGTTCCATGATAAAGGTTGCTCCTACTTCTATTGGCTGGTTCAACACCTCTTCCGATAGCACCTTTATATCTTTTTCACCAACACCCTGCAGTTTTTGACGCCATTGGAAGTCCTCGACCATGAGGATCGCAAGACTGTCGCTGTTTTGTTTTTTCAATTCACTTATTTTAAGATAGTGAGTTTCATAACCCGGCTTTTTTACCACCAGGTAAGCATCCTGTCCACTGTTGTACTCTATTCTGAAGCGCCCGTCTTCATCAGTTTCTGTAAACCAGTGAACACTATCGGGAATTTCGAGGTGCTCCAGATCAGCAAGTCCCAGTTGTACTCTTTCCAGGACACCTGGGATCGAATCCTTTTTGGTCACGACACCTTCCAGCAGAGACGCCGGTGTATAATCAAAATAGTAGATATCGTCACAGCAATTGGGATTTAAGGCCGATTTACTCCCTGTACGATTCGAGACGAACGTGCCATTTCCCAAATGGACCCGCCAACTAAAATAGATATCATCATACCCTGAGTTGATTGCTTCAAGGTTCACAGGACGCTTCCAGCTTTTTAACGTACCATATGCCTTGAAAATGTCATAGCCTCCCTTGCCATAATGAAAGTCAGAGCTGAAATAAAGCTCTTTGGCCTCCTGATCGTAAAAAGGAGTAACCTCATTGCCTATGGTATTCAATGCAGAACCACAGTTAACGGGTTCTGTCTTCCCATCCAGAAGTGAGTACCAGATATCATAGCCTCCCTTGCCACCGGGCCGGTCTGACACGAAATACAGCACATCCCTGTCTTGCCTTTTGTATCGCCTCAGCCCGAAAGCAGGCTGCGTGTTTGTATATCCCTTTTTATTGATACCTTCCTTTAACTTGACAGGTGTACTCCACGTTTTACCTCTTTTTTCACTAAGGTAAATGGAGCATCTCACCTCCTGCTGCTTGTTCTCCTGGCAATAGGTAAATGCAAATTTTAGCCTGTCGGCTGAAAATGTTCCATTTGCCGTGTGATGTATGTTGTGGGCAAATGATCCAAATTCAGCAGGCTCGCTCCAGCCATTTTGGCGATTGGCAATAAACAGTTTATTTGGGTAATGGAATGCTCCCTCGCGGTTCAACACACTATCTGAGCGGGTCGAAGTAAATATCAGTCGGTTTTTGTCCATCCACACCGGTCCGAAATCCGAATAACCGGAATTTATGGCCAATGGTGAGATATCGTATTCACTTAAAATGGTCTTATCTGCTGAATTCATACGCAGATCACAGGCTTTAAGCCGTTGATTGGCCCACCTTTTCATGGTTCTGAAATCTGCAGCCCCGGATTTGAGCCTGGTAAACTCGAAGAATAGTCTCTTCGCTTGTTCATACCTTTCTTCAGCCATTAAGCTGGAACCATAGTAATAGAAAGCCTTGTAGTATTTATTTTTTAATGTTTTCTCCTGGCCTATAAGCTTCATCAAACGCTCATAGGCCACTATGGCTCCTGTATGGTTACGCGAATGATAGTGGGCATTCCCAAGATCATACCACGCTTTATGGTCTTTGGGATGGTTGGCCGCCTTTGATTCCAGGATCAATGCAGCACTGTAATGGTCATTTTTCCTAAAAAACTCCCTGACGCTACGATCGGGCATGTCCTGAGTGTATACCTTAAGGTTTAAACCAAAAACAATGAACATCATCAAGTAATAACCAGATAGCTGTAACTTCATATCGAATCAAAAAAATCTACAGGGTACAGTACGCGTGGCAGGAGTTGTTTTTCTGAAACCTTTGAAATTAAATGTGATCTCAAAGCTACCGGGACGACTAAGCCCGTTGATTTCGCGGAGGTTATTCAATGGCACCGATGTGAAGTCATAACTTACATCTCGTAGTTCTTGAAAGACAATCCTCCATACCCTACATAGGACACATCAAATTGGCGGAACATGCCCAAAGACAATGTAATGGGTTTGGTCGGAAAAGGCGAATACCGCCCGATCAGCCCCAACATCACTCCCGAAACGCCGGATTGTGCTATAATCTGAGCGTGTGATTCCAATCCCACCTTGGGTGAAAACTGATAGCTGTAAAAGCCCCTTGCCAGCCATTCCGAATGATTGTAACCGGTAGAATCACTCTCGCTAATAAAGTTCTCCTGCCGGTTAATAAAGCCATAGGAAGCAAGGGAAACTCCCAGTCTGGTCTTTGGATTTAACAAATAGCGATAGGAAACACCCATTCCCAAATCCAGGTTTTTGATACGGTCACTGGCAAAAGACTCTCCACTGGCTACATCAGGCTGTAGGAAAAACCCCTGGTACTGGCTTTCAAAAACCAATGAACCAAAGTCCACCGAGGAGAACAGATAGTCCACATTGACCCCTAAGGATAGCTGGTGCCTTGCCTGAAAATCCGGATGGACATGATAGGCAAGAGCGACCCCCACCTGCTGGTTTTGCATGATATCCCCGCCCAGGTGATCATCCAAAAGATATACGCCTATACCCCAGGCATCCTGCGGAAAGAACACATTGCCCATGCGAATATCTCCGCTTAAAGCAAACGTACTGAACTCGGCCTCTATATTCTCCCATTGTTGGCGATAAAGGGCGCTCACACGGTAGTCATATTCACCATTACCTGTTTGTGAAGGATCTGTATATAATAAGTAATTGAAATACTGTGTAAAACCAATATTCTGACCTTTCAACGTGCATGCCACCATCACCTGGATGAGCAATAGCAGAACCTTGCGCTTTCTCATCGAAGTAGGGTTACGTTCTTTTTATAGTTAAACTGCCTGCCATAGGCCCCCGTGGCCTTGACATGTGCCAGGTATACTCCGGCAGGCAGGCGTTGGCCACGGTACGTGCCATCCCATTCCGCATCCGGGTTACCGCTGCCGTCAAAAACAACGAGCCCGCTCCTGTTATAGAGCTTGAAGTCTATCAGATCATAAATGCCCTGGTGGATCAACCTCAGTACGTCATTCAGATTATCATCATTGGGGCTAAATGCTGTGGGTAGCTCCAGGTAAACATTCAGGTCCAGTAAAACTTTGATAGTATCTGAACAACCAAGTGAGTTGACTACTGCATGGACAAGAGAATAACGATCGATGGCGGGATAGGTATGAACGGGATCTTTTTCAAAAGACTCTGTGCCATCGCCAAAATTCCAATAGTAACTGGTGATATCACCCTCGGAAGCATCGAAAAACTGTGTGGGCTTGAATGCTTCCACAAAAGAACTCATAATGTCTATTTGTGCCACAGGTACTTCCTTAACAAAGACCTCATGGGTAACCGTGTCCCTGCAACCGAACGAAGATGTTGCCACAAGACTAACAGGATGAAAACCGGGGTCCTCGAAAAAGAAAGAAGTATTTTCCTCATTGGAAGCAGAACCGTCAGGGAACAGCCACTGGTACTCCACGATTTCACCATCCCGGGGTATGGAAATATTTACAAAAGTGGCTGAGTTACCGGCACAAACGGTGTCATAGGAAAATGCCGATTGTGGAGGCTTCAAAACGTTCACTTTTTTAGTGATGGAGTTCTCACATCCCGAAAAGCTGTTGAAGATCGATAAAGTTATATTGTAATCGCCGCCACTATCGTATTCATGCTCAATCAACGGAATGGGGACCTGCCCTTCTACAAAACTTCCGTCGCCAAAATCCCAACGGTAGTCGGTTATATTCTCCAGTGTATCGCGAAAAGTATCGGTGATGATCATTGGGGTTTTCGGGCATATCCCGGATTCTCCCTCAAAATCCGGTATTACCAGCCGGTCGGCAAACAGACTTTTGCTCCGGTTTGTCTTACAACCCTTATCATCCGTCACATCTAATTTGACCTCGTAGTTACTTCTCTCCCGAAAAGTATAGGCAGTAGAAAAAGCATTTACAGTGTCACCGGTCCCGCGTCTTGTATTCAAAAACTGCCATGTAGCTGAAACGATGTTGTCATTGGTTTCAAAGGCATATTGTACCGTTTCATCTCTGCAGGATCTGTCAATATCCGTTGTTATATCCACAACAGGTAAGGGGTTTACCTGAATATTCTGCTGAAAATCAGCAAAGCAGGTATCAGTTGCAATTTCATTGATATTGTATTGCACATGATATGAGATCTGGTACGATCCGTTTGTCGGGTATTGATAAACAAAGTTGTTTTGATTTAATTCGATGCCGTTACCCAGGTCCCATCTTTCACTATTAATATGGGCCCCGGTAACTCCTGCCCCGGTAATGGTCTCATCAAAACATATTTCCCCGGAACCCGGAGTAATTGAAAAATCCGTCTCAACAATACTTCTGTTGTAAACTGCCCCGCGATAACGCCCAAAACAGCCATCCGAATCCGTGACTTCAAGCGTTACCCCATAATCCCTTTCTGCACTGAATAAATGTGATGGGTTACGTACATAAGACGTATCCAGGCTACCCGAGGCAGGGTCGCTAAAGGTCCATTTCCAGGTTGTAAGTGTATTTGTAGCTGAAACGGACCTGTCCAGAAAGTTGATCGTATCTCCCTGCTGGCAGTAGGGTTCATAATTAAACGATACTTCCAGCGGATAGGTCACTGCTAAATAGTCTATGTCGAAGCATGCCTTGTCATCGGATACCTGGACCCTGTACAGTCCTGTTGTATTGATCATGATGGAGTCCGTCCGCACAAAAGTTTCCCTGTTGTCTCTGAGCCATTCGTACCTGAGTAAACCGTTGCCAGGTGACAGCATCCTGGTCTTGATCAGACTGTCTGGTGAGCTGCATACCAGATAGAAATGGTCAGGAATAATATCGATATCCGGGCTTTGAAAGAATTTCTTGCTTGCTGTAGTTGTGGAGGTACAGCTAAACTCGTTCTTCACTCTCACTGTTGCAGTGTGCGTGACGTCCCCTATTGAATAGTAATGGAATATCTCATTGCACGTTATGGCCGGTTGGGGCACACAGGGGCCAACCACCCCATCACATGTCACTGCAGGGCGTACAATACAGGTATCCGGTTCACTGCCATCGCCAAAGTCCACGATCACTTCGGAGAACTGATTACAGGAGCTCGGGTTTTTTGGAAATACCCGGACACTGGCAACGGAGGGGGAAGTACACTGCCCGATAAGAGAAACATTAACAGCAGGTGGCTCGCAGATCTCTATCTTTTTCGAAATAGAGTAGGTACAGGGTGGAGAGGCATCATCTTCTACGGTTAGTGTGACATCGTAGAAACCGGAAGCAGCATAGGTATGCTTTGGGTTTTGGATAGTGGATGATGCTCCGTCCCCAAAATCCCATTGCCATGATGCAATATTCTTCGTTGTAGTGTTATTGAAAGTAGTATCCGTGAATGCCGTAGTGAGACCAAAGCATAAAGAGTCCGCCGCAAAACCAGGTAAAAACTCGGGCAATAAAGTAATACTATCTGTTGAACTGCAACCGGTAATGTTGTCCGTGACAGATAAAAAATACTCGCCTGTGCCTACATCCACAGAAGCTGCCATGGAGCCATTACTCCAGCTGTAATTGAAGTCACCACTACCTCCTGAAACGGATGGATCCAACGTAACACTGGCATTACAATCCAGCGGAAAGTCCGTACCCAGATCAAACAGCGGCTGGTTGACGTATAATTGATATGTTTTGGTAGTCACTCCGGGATCGGGACATTTATTGTCGGAAACGCTGACGACAAACGAATGATTACCCACATCACCCGGGCCCGTGCGCCATCGGAAGTGACCTTCAGGGTTCAGACTATTGTTGTTAACAACCTGAAAAACACCTGATTTTCCACTCAGTAACTCCATTTTGAGGGGAACACCGTCGTCATCACTGGCGAATATGTCAAAACTAATAGAGTCTCCGGCACAAATACTGACAGAGTCGGTGCCCAACGCGATAAAATCAGATAGAACCGGCAGGTTGTTGCTGCAATCTATGGTTGTCATTTGTATCGCTCTTTTCACCCAACCCACAAGTGTTCCATCCCTGTATTCTTCTACTTTAAAATCGGTTATGCCCACCTCCAGCATATTGACACTATACGACAGGTCGCCAGTATTCCGGTCCAGTTGGGGGTCGGGTAAAAATGACAGAAAATTAAGCGGATCATAGCCTGTTCTGAATACCACATCAGTATCATAGGTGCTTTTAGGTGCGGTTAAAGAATAACTTAGCACATCTCCGTCAGTTTCTACAGTAGCATTGTTGAATACCTGCGGCGAACCGATGCATACGGTGACTACCGCTGAGTTACTGAAAGTAGGGGAATTGTTACAATCCACGTCCAGGTTGTTCAAGGAGGCATCCAGGAAAAAGTCTTCTGCTTCAGGGAGCACAAGGGTGGTGATTTGTTCACTTCGGGCAGATCTTTGCCAGAAAAATCGCCAATCGCGGGCTTCAGATTGACCGCTGAGATTCACAGTCCCTTCATAAATTACCCTTTCTACTCCACGCGCACCGCCTCCGGAACAATCCGTGATCAGCGCATCACAAAACAACGGTACCTCTTGCTGGGAAATTTTTAAGACATTGAAAGTAAGCGGTGATTCCGGCCCTATGTTCAGCTCTTCCGCATAATAACGGATAGGATAAAAAGACTCCAGTACAGCCTGAGAGCCACATTCGGAATATACGGTAAGGCGGAACCGGTACTGGTTCCCACCCAAACATTGATAAGTCAATTCGCCACCGATAATATGAGTGGCATAGGAGCTACTAATATTGAGGGTGAATAGAATGCAAATCAAGCTACCTAGGTAACGAAAGCCATTCATTAAACAACGGGTTCAGCCTCCAATAAAACATATTTTTTTCAATAATTGCAAGCTTAGGGGCCCGAACTGACTAAAATCATAAACTCAAAATGGCAATATATCCATATACTAAGGATCGTTCGCATTAACCCGGTTTTGTTCGTCAACACCAGGAATGTTGCGGATAAAACAGGATTGTACTCTGTCACATGGAAAAATCCATGCTTACGGAGAATTCCATAATACGGTCAGCTGTCCATCCATCTTTTAAAATGATTCACCCTGTCGCGGCTTACGATGATCTCTGAGGGCGTATCAGGGCTAAGCCTGAGTAGAAGGCGGCTGTTAAAATAGGTGTGTATTTCCCGGATAGCTTCAGCCTTCACAATAAACTGACGGTTAACACGAAAGAAGTCGAGCGGGTTGAGAATATCCTCCAGTTGATCCAGTGAATAATCGATCAGGAATTCTCCGCCTTCACGGGTAGTGAGCAGGCAGTGGCCATCCTGATAATGCACATAGGCCACCTGACTGACCTCTACATTTTGATACTGCTCACCTACCTTTATAAGAAACCTTCTTTTGAACTCACCCCGGATCGTTTTTTGGATCGTTTCCAACCGATCGGGTAGTGAAGGTTCATCTACGGCAGCGCCGTGCATAGACCTGAATTTTTCCAGTGCTCCTTTGAGTTCCTCTTTTTCAATGGGTTTCAATAAATACTGGATGCTGTTGTAGTTAAATGCCTTGATCGCATATTCATCATAGGCAGTGGTGAACACTATAGGCAGTGAAACATGTAGAGATCTGAGCAGGTCAAACGCTGTTCCGTCACTCAATTGAATATCCAGAAAGGCCAGGTCGGGGCAGGTATTGTCACGGAACCATTCCAGGGCCCTTTCCACAGACGGTAGCATATCCAGTACTGTAATGGACTCATCAATCTTATGTATGAGATGCCGCAACCGTTCAGCGCTCAGGCGTTCATCTTCCACAATAACAACGTCCATCAGGCAGGCGATAAAGAGGATAGCATAGGAAGTTTGACCTTAAAGTACTGATCTGATTGGTAAACCAATACCTTTTTGTCAGATTTCAACGTATACCGGTTTTTGATATTTTCAAGGCCGATCTTCGTAGAATGGGAAAGACTGGTCTTCAGGTTGACCCCGTTCTGAACGATGATGAACTGGTCGCCCTCATTGTAGATCTTAATGGTTAAAGGTTTCTCCTGACTAAAATTATTGTGCTTTACAGCATTCTCAATCAGCATTTGCAATGATAATGTGGGCACATAAAAATCTGCCGGGTCGATAGTTACCCTTCTTTCTACTTTCAGGCTGTTCTCATGACGGATCTTGAGCAGAAACAGATACGAATCCAAAAATTCAAATTCTTTCTCGAGACTAACCATTTCATTTTCCTTGTTATCCAGTATATACCGGTATAGCCTGGATAGTTTTGCCACAAAATCGGCAGCAAGGTCTGCATCCTCGTATATAAGTGCTGTCAACACACTGAAGTTATTGAACAGAAAGTGAGGATTAACCTGGTTTTTCAGGCTCTCATAGCGGGTACTCAGCAGTTCTTTCTGCATCCTCGTCTGCTCAACTTCCATATTCCGCATGTTGAGATAGTAGAGCCTGAGCATTTCTACAGATATTACCAGCCACGTAACTACAAACCCCTGGGTAATATCTGCCCAAAACTCCTTATCAGAATCATGGATACAATTCAGCCATACCTTAAGATGGTAGTTCTCAAAATAGATAAACCCCGTAACCAACGGAAATGTAGCGGCGGTGGCAGCTATAAATATCATGGTCAGTCTTTGTCTGGAGCCAAGATCCAGCGGATACTGTTGAGCAAAATATACGATTACCCTGTCGCAGACCTCCCATACGGTCAGGACCACGAAAACCGCATAAGGCAAAAGTACCGGCCACGTTGAAGTGCCACTGTCTATAGCCTCTTCCGGGGTACCGGAGGTGATCCGGAAAAAAAGATATATAAACGCTGAGACAAGTACTCTCAGCCCATACTTTTTGAGTGCATGAGGCATATCACTCATAAAAGTAATAAACTTTTACGGCGTCAGTCGTTTGTTTCCACGATTTGATCCCCCCCGAGATCGATAGAAACGGCCAATCCCTTGATCTTATGGGCATTATTGCCCTGTCCCCTGACCACTACAGTATAAGGTTTAACCGGAGTACCGGTCGCCACTTTCACCAGCATCCTGTACAGATCCTTGTTTTGAGCATCCTGTGTAAAGTGAATACTTATTCCCTCAGGAGCCCTGGCCGTTAGTCCACCGAAACGTGCTTTTTTATATTTTTTCGAACGGATCAAAAGCACCTCCGCCTCCTTTTCAGAGCCGGGTGAGACGGTGATCGTGGTCTGCTTCATGGTAACTATCGCACCGTCCCTGGGTGGCTCCTGAGCCTGTATCATGTTAGTACCAATAAAAGCAACCAGACAAGTTAGGTAAAGTATTTTTTTCATAGACTTTGAGGTTAAGGGTTCGTGCATGTAACAACGGATTTTCACCCGGCACGATCCTGAAGGAATCCTGAGTCGTTGAATGTCCCTTTCGAATCGGGTGATTTATACCCTGAATCGTAGAACTGTAGCAATTCCATACCTCAAAAGCTGAATTTACTGGCTTTGGTGGGGTCATAATAGGGGTAGAAAAACTACCGTCTTATTTGAGAACAGGTCTTCGGCTTTGCGAAACAGTGATGTAGTGGCAGGCTTTGTCTCCCTGAAAGACCCGACAAGGTGCTATCCTGCATTTGAAGCAGGTCATTTTCCAATTCTGGAGATTATCTAATATTAATTATATTTAAATATATTTTTATCAAAATATTTTTATAGTGACATAAAATATTCTTAAGTAATTTAACCTAGTAAGTTTACACCTTTTCTGGTATTTCAACCGCCGGACAGCATTGTTATTTTTGCACTATCGAAGGATGATTTTTTCTTCAAACGTTCTGGTAATGAGAGCATTGCATTTAACGAACATATCAAAAGAAGAACGGCTCAATTCCAGCCCAACCTTGCAGCTTGAGGCAGACACAAATGGAAAGATCATCAACGCCAACGATTACTCACTGATTTTTTTTGGCCTGGATCGTGAAACACTCATTGGACTGCCCCTGTCGAAATTTATTCCTGAGACGGACCATCAGCATTTTTTGGAGGACTTAAAATGTGCAAGTCGTCATCCGCTTGAAACGATCCATAGCCGGCTTACTCTGCAAAGTCAGAACGGACAGTTCATCAATGTCGTTACAACATTGAACTTCAGAAAGAATGACGCCACGGTAAAGATAACAGCTACGGAGATCATCACTGTTACCGGAAACCCAGGACCTTCACCAATATTCACAGACAGCCTGTCGGAAATAGCTTTTGAAACAGACCCTTGTCCAGGCTTAATATCCGACAGCCATGGAGCTGTGATCAGATACAACAATTCGTTCAGAAATGCTTTCGGTCTCAATGGATCACAGTTGGAGAAGGAACAATTATCCGATCTGTTTGACTCTGTACTGGATATTTCATATCCCAACGTACTGAAAACCACACATTCTGACAAGTATCTTTTCTACCTGAAAAATGACAAAGTATTCGAAACAGAGAAAAGGACCATCAACGTATCAGGAGAGCTGTGCAGGATATGGAGCTTCAGAGAGATTAAAAGGAACAGATCACAAGATCCTGCAGAGAGACAAAACGATCAGGCAGATGACGTGAAATACAGGGCTGTGGTAGAGCAGAGTCAGGACTGCATTTTCCTGGTGGACCTGCATGCTTACAGAGTCATTGAAGCCAATGATTCTCTCGCCAGACTCTTGGGGTATTCATCAGAAGAGCTCATGGAGCTAACCCTTTACGATTTCGTGAACCATGGAAAGGAAGAAATCGATAAAAGGGTTACACGCATTAAAAACCAGCAAGGGTTTCTCGGAGAACGGCAATACAGGACAAAAACGGGAGAGATCGTTCCCGTGGAGGTAAGGGGACACATGATCAACTTCAATCACCAGGAACTGATGTGTGTAGTGGCCCGGGATATCACCGAAAGGAAGAAAGCTGAAAAAATCCTGAATAACTACAAAAAGGACCTTGAAGACCAGGTGGCTGAAAGGACACGAGAGCTGCACATCTCGAATCAGGAGCTGGCTCAGTTCGCCTACATAGCATCTCATGATCTCAAAACACCCTTGAGAGCTATCAGTTCGCTCGTATCATGGCTGGCACATGACTATAATGACAAATTTGATGAAAAAGGTAAAGGGCAGTTAAAACTTCTGATAGACCGGACACGAAGAATGCATAACTTCATTGACGGGATCAATCTGTATTCCAAAGCCGGCGAAAAGAACAACAAGCCAGAGCGTGTTGATCTGAAAAAGATCATAAGCCAGATCATTACCCAGTATTCCGTTATCTATCCCACAAGTCATATTGTGGTGGATAACGATCTGGAAGATATCCTGTACCATCATGTTAAGGCCGAGCAAGTGTTCATCAACCTGATCGAAAACGCGCTGAGCCATAACGATAAACCGAAGCCGAAAGTAAATATTGGGTTCAGATCAGCGAATGGAAGCATCGTATACTATGTTCGTGACAATGGCCCCGGCATCCCCTACCAGCATCAGGAAAAGATCTTCAAAATGTTCCAAAGGTTGGATACCAGGGATGAAAAAGAGGCTACAGGAATAGGGCTGACCATTGCAAAAAAGATCATTGAGAGCAATGGTGGCAGAATATGGCTGGAATCCTCACCCGGCAAGGGTGCTACATTTTACTTTAATCTAAATCAGGCTTCCGGATAATGGACTTTCAGAACACAGTGAATTCAACTCATGTGCGCAATCAGCTTGACCTCTCTTTTAATGCGGTGAAGGGATTGTATCTGTCTGTGATGATCATTTATCCACTGGTAGGCTTTATTTATCCATTATTTCAGGAGTCTACAACAGACCCTATGGTAATGAGATTTGTCATTGCCTTTGCCATTGGAGTGGTATATGTACTGGCTCAAAAATATGATGCCGTAAGCAAACGTATCTCAACTTACAGTATCATTTTATATTACCTCATCTCCGCGCACGCACTTTATCTCATTTCTATCAATGAAATGTCAGCACCATATGTGACAGCGATCATTATCATCGTGGGCACGGGCCATGTGGTATTTAACAGTTTCAGACAGATCTCTCTGTTTCTGATCTTTTTGCTGATCGCCTCCGGCATAGTGATCTATCATGTGAGCGAACCCAGAATAAGTCCGGGTATATTCTTTATTTCCGTGCTTCTGATCGGCTTTTTTGCCTTCATCTCCCTCAGGATCCGTTTCAACCTGTCAAAAAGGTTGTTGCTCTCTTCTTTTATTGTCGATAACGTCAATGAAGGTATATTGATCGTTTCCATGGATGACATTGTTACCTATGCCAATACCGGGATCAGAGACATTCTGGGATATACCGAACAGGAGCTATTGGGCAGAGATATCAAGGACTACCTCGCTTCTCAAAGTGACAGGGAGATCGTGCTGGGCAAAACAGATGTGAGAAGCAGAGGTATATCTGACAAATACGAACTTAACTTCAGGCATAAAAACGGCCGGACCATCCAGGTAGAGGTGAGCGGTAACCCTACCTACAATAACCGAGGCATAGCTGACGGCTCTGTTTCGGTCATCACTGATATCACTTCACGCAAAAACGCTGAAAAAGAGCTGAAAAGATTGTCTTTGGTAGCCAGTAAAACGGACAATTATGTCATCATGACGGACGAGAAAGATGAGGTGATATGGGTCAATGAAGGTTTTGAAAAAATAACCGGCTATACATTATCTGAAATTAAAGGCAAACAGCCGGACATATTTCTTTTTGAACCGGAAACGGATGCCAGAGTAATTGAAAAAATACGGCTCGAAAAAAGGTCCGGCCAGTCGTTTTACGAGGAAATACAGAGTCGTACCAAATCAGATGAGGTAAAATGGTTATCACTCAATGTTACGCCTCTAAAAGGTGATGATGATAGTATTACCGGTTACATTACTATAGGTAATGATATCAGTACAAAAAAGACTGCAGAGGAAAACCTTAAGCAAAGCGCTTTTCGTTCGGATGTGATCCGTCAGATCGATCAGGCGATAATAGCTTCAGAAACACTACCGGCGCTTGCCAACACCACCATCAAATACATGGTAAAGCTCCTGCCGAGGTGCTCCAACGCCAGCCTTTTTCTCAAAAACACGGATAACAATAATTACGAAACCCTGGCGTCCGTCCTTGACACGGATCTGACGTACCGAAAACTTCCCGGGAAGATCCAAGACATACTTCACGCAGGCTATCCCTATCTGGTAAGTGACATAGTGAAGGTCAGAAATCCGCTCGATCTTGAAAATGATCTGGCCGAAAAGGGCTTTAATGCCTATGTTTTTATTCCACTTATCTATGGAAGGGAGCTATTGGGGACCCTGAATGTGTTCTGGAACGAGAAAAATCCTAAAATTGCAGAAGATGTTGAAATGCTGGAAGGAATAGCACGCGACCTGGCCATAAGTATCCGGCAATTCTCTCTTCAGACCACCCTCTCGGCCAGGAACCGGGAACTTAAGAGTAATCTGAGGGAGTTAAAGGCTACACACGAAGAGCTACAAAGCTTCTCTTACGTGGTTTCCCATGATCTGAAAGCACCATTACGGGCGATCAGTTCTCTGACCAACTGGCTGATCTCAGATTATTCCAGTAAAATAGACAATGAAGGCAGGGAGTACCTGGACCTGTTGCTGAACCGGACCAAACGAATGCATAATCTTATAGACGGTATATTACAGTACAGCAGGATAGGAAGAATGAACATACAGGTAAGCGCTGTTGACAGCCGTGAGGTGCTTATCAATATTATTGATATCCTGTCCCCCCCTGAAAATATCGAATTCCGGATTGATGATTCCTTGCCGGTTGTTAACTACAATACCGTACAGTTGCAGCAGGTGTTTCAGAACCTGATAAGCAACGCTACCAAATTTATGAATAAGGAAAATGGCCTTATACGGATCGGATATGTGGAAAAAGATGGGATGTATGAGTTTTTTGTAAAAGACAACGGACCAGGCATTGATCCCGGGCACTATGATAAAATATTCAAAATATTTCAGACCATTTCCACAAAGGATGAACTGGAAAGTACAGGAATAGGTTTGACGATCGTAAAAAAGATAGTAGAACTTAATGGAGGGGAAGTCTGGGTGGAATCCGTCGTAGATGAAGGCACTACATTTTACTTCACGGTGCCCAAACGAAAGAACGTTTCCAGGGCATCTGAAAAACAGACCAAAAAGACCCGTCAATGAATAATAATTTGCCTATTATGCTGATAGAAGATGACGTGGTAGATGCGCTTACCGTGGAAAGAGCGTTAGTGGATATCAGTCTGGACAATGAACTTATTCATGTACAAAATGGAGAGGAAGCCCTGGACTTTTTAACCAATAACCCGGAAAAAAAACCCTCAATAATTCTACTTGACCTGAACATGCCGGGCATGAATGGGTTAGAGTTTTTAAAGGAGCGCTTTAAATCACCTGAGCTAAGGTCAATACCGTTGGTCGTTTTGACTACTTCCACGGATGAATCCGACATCAAGGCCAGCTTTTCTTTCGGTATTGCCGGTTACATGGTGAAGCCTGTAGATTATAAAGAGTTTGTAGATTTGATGAAGGTAATAAAACAGTATTGGTCTCTCAGCCAATCCCCTAACTGACCTCCTATGGACCCGTACAATATACTTTTTGTTGAAGACGACGAAATTACACTGAAGGTGTACGAACGTATGATCAAAAAGTGGGGACGCCCCTGCAAATACGAATTGTGCACCTCAATAGATCAGACAAAAAAAACACTTGCCGGATCGGAATTTGATGTAGCCATCCTGGACTATCAGTTAAAGGATGGTGATGCTTTTGAGATCTTGCCATTTTTAAAGGATATCCCTGTCATTTTTGTTTCAGGAATGGAGGATGTGGCCGTAGCGGTGGAGGCCATGCGTAAGGGCGCCTTTGACTATCTGGTCAAGGATTTTGAACACGAATTTGCACACGTACTGCCCCTGACCATAGAAAGAGCCGTTAGCCACAGCCGAATGAAGGCTCAGCTTAAGGAAACCGAAGAACGATACGCTGACCTTTTCCAGAATGCAAATGACATGATCCAGAGTGTCAACGAACGCGGTAATTTCGTTCACGTGAATCCGGCATGGCTCAGAAAAATGGAATATACGGAGGAAGAAGCCCGAAAGCTGAGTTTCCTCGATATCATCCATCCCGACCATCAGGAACATTGCCAGGATCTCTTTCGGCAGTTGTTGCAGGGAAAAGAGTTCAAAAATGTAGAGGTGTGCTTTGTCACCAAATCCGGTAAAGAAATTTTTGTGGTAGGCAACATATTTTGCAATTTGGCCACGCCAGTATCTACAAGAGGGATCTTTCATGATATTACCGAACGCAAAAAGGCAGAAGGACAACTCAGAGAAAGCAAAAGAAGATATGACCTGGCGGTGGATGCCGGCCAAACGGGGGTTATGGATTTTGACCTGGAAGCCGAAAAGCTCTACATAGATCCAAAGCTCAAGGGACTGCTTGGCTTTGAAGACCATGAAATGGAGAACACGGTCCGTGGATGGTCTTCCCGGGTGCACCCGGATGACCGCCGGCAATCGGAAGAGGACCTGAAAAACTATATTAAGGGGATAAGTCCAAAATATGAGCACGAATACCGAATGATCCACAGAGATGGCTCCGTCAGGTGGCTTCTGGCCCGGGCACAGGCTATTAAAGATGAAAGTGGTTGGGTGAAAAGACTGGTAGGGACCGGTACGGATATAACCGCACAGAAAAGGATACAGGATCAGCTTAAAGAAAGCCAGCACGAACTGAAAAGCATCAATGAAAATCTTGAATCTCTGGTAGCCCAGAGAACGGAAAACCTCACCCGGTCCAATGCGAGACTAAAAAATGAAATAGACAAACGGACCGCTATTGAAAAGGAACTGGAGAAATCCAAAGAGGACTACAGGGGGCTGTTTGAAAATGCCCATGATCCGATCATCATTTTTGATCCCAAAACAGAAATCGTCATTGATGTCAACGACCGGGCATGCGAAGTCTATGGTTTCCCACAGGATGAATTCATCGGAATGAGCCTGGTCAGGATATCCAAGTATCCCAAAGAGGGTGAGAAACATGTAAAGAGGGTTCTGAAAAAAGGAAAACGACATTCCTTTGAAACCGTTCAGTACAAAGCGGATGGTTCCGAAATGTATCTGGAGGTGAGCTCTTCGGTAGTAAACTACCAGGATAAGCAGGTTATTCTGAGCATCAACAGAGATATAACAGAGCGTAAAAGAATGGAAAGCCTGATCGCTACGGAAAGGAAAAGACGCCTCTCCGCCATCATAGACGGTCAGGAATTTGAAAGAAGACGTGTCTCCAGAGAGCTGCACGACGGCCTGGGTCAGCTTCTTACAGCCGCCAAACTCAGGCTCAGGCAGGCCTCCAAGTATGAAGTGCATGAAAGCGCGGAAGAACTGCTGGGTGATACGAGGGAGATCATTGACCTGACCATAAGTGAGGTAAGGAAGATCTCCTATAATCTGATGCCTACTGTTCTGAATGATTTTGGCCTGGTAGCGGCCCTTGAGAAAATGGTGGATCAGCTCACGGATGATGCAACAGTAAAGATCAATTTTTATTCGGATGTAAGCTTCGACCGATTGCCCAAGGACATGGAAATAGGGCTTTACAGAATAGCTCAGGAGGCTGTTAACAACGCCCTGAAATATTCAAAGGCAAATAAAGTCGATATTCAACTGGATCAGTCAGGCTCCAAAGTGACTCTTACGATTGAGGATAATGGCATTGGATTTATAAGGGAGGTAGGAGTAAGCTCAGGCACAAACGGTACTGGTAAAGGTCTTTACAACATGCACGAACGGGCAGAATTGATCAACGGCCAGTTCATACTGGATTCTGAACCTGGTAAAGGTACTTTGATAAGAATACTAACGAATTTAAAAAGACAAAAAATATGAGTGAAAAGATAAAGGTAATTTTGGCGGATGACCATAGTGTGGTCCGAAAGGGGATAAAAATGCTCATAAGCGGCGATGAGAGTATTGAGATCATGGGTGAAGCGGCTTCCGGAACAGAGGCCCTGCAAATGGTAAAAAGACTGGACCCCAATATTATTATTACGGACATTTCCATGCCTGGTATGTCAGGCATTGAACTGACAGAAAAGATCAAGACCGAGCACCCCACCACCAAAGTACTGGTACTATCCACGCATAATGACGAAGAGTACATACTTCGCTCTTTTGAAGCCGGTGCCCTTGGTTACCTGCCAAAAGATACGGAAGAAGATGAGTTCATAGCCGCTATCAGAACTGTGGCCGGTGGAGACGTTTATTATACCAATGAAGTCTCCAACATCCTGACCAAATCCCTGATCAAGAAGAAAAGGATGTTTGACGACACCAGGGACCTGACGGAAAGAGAAAAAGAGATACTAAAGCTGATTGTGGAAGGTCTCAGCAATAAGGAGATTGGTGACAAACTTTTTATAAGTGTGAGAACTGTGGATACACACCGCAGAAATATTATGGACAAGATAGAAGCCAAAAATACAGCTGAACTCGTCAGAAAAGCCATTGAAGATAAGTTAATCTGATACATCAGGGTTAGCACCCCCATGACCCTCGTATAGCCTGATTGATCCTTATAGACTATGCGTAAATCACAAGGAATACAGCCCAAAACCCATAGTCAGAGCCCCCTTAAATACCACTGATTTTACTTCATCTCTAAAAACCGGCCAATTCCGTATTGCCGAACATAAACGATCCCAAAATAATATATTTGCTTAAACGTTTAAAGCGTTTTAAATTCACTTCCCCCTGTATATCAAGCACTTTCATCCCGGTACTGTCCGTATTCAGCGCCATAAGTAAAAACACCTGGCAAAAACTACAACAATAAGCGGATTGAATAAATCCCGCCTGCATGTTTACTTTGTTTCAACAAAATAGGATGTAGAAATGAAGAGCAAGAGAGGATTTAAATCCCTGATAACAAGGTGGTTATATTTAGGGATGTTTTGGATATTATCCTGTAATAGTATTACAGAAGATTTGATCATCACCGTTAATGACGATGCCAGCATTGCCGGGCTTCCACCGGATTACATGTACACACTATCGCTGGAGGAGATAATGGATATTTCCGTTAGCGATTAGCCTTTCCTCATACCCGGTCACCCTCATAGCAAGTGTGTGAAAGAATCCCTGCAAATGGGATTTGAATAGAATGTATCGAATAAATCTTAAAGAAATGACTGTGTTGAATGATCCGTTGAATATACTTCTTGTAGGGGATGGCAAAGAAGATAGAGAGCTTATTTCGAAACGTTTTGAGTTGTATGGGAATATGAGATTATGGGCAGCCGAAAGTCTGGAAGAAGCCAGAACCATATTATCCCAATCCAACCCTGACCTGGCCATAGTAGATTATGAAATGCCGGATGGAAAAGGGATCGATATACTTAAGGCAAAAAGAAGAAAAAAATATCCGGTGGTATTGATGACGGACAGGGATGATGAAGACAAAGCGGTGAACGCATTGAAATCCGGAGCTTTCGAATATATAATAAAGTCTTCGGATACATTGCATAACCTGCCCAGAATAGCAGAAAGAGCATTTTTGAAATGGGAACAGGTAAACCACAGGAAGAAGTCAGAGGAAAAACTAAAAAGGCAGTATGAACAGCTTCAGAAGATCAATAAGGAACTTGATCATCTTGTCTACAGCACTGCCCATGATCTGAGGGGGCCACTGTTGTCAGTACTTGGCCTTATTAACATATCCAGAGGTGAGAGCGCCGGACCATCACAACTCAAATACCTTGACATGATGGAAAAATGTATAAAAAAACTGGATGAGCATGTAGTCAATATCTCTAATTATTCAAAAAACAACCGGCTTGAGCTGAAGGTCACGGAGGTCAACCCCAACCGGATGATCAGCGAGGTGATACAGAATCATTCTTTTTTGGAAAATTTCTCCAGAATAAGAATGGATATTAAAATACAAAATACCTATCCTCTGTACACTGACGAAAGTCGGTTAAGGACAATTCTGGGCAATCTTGTTTTCAACGCCATCAATTACCACGATTATGATCAAAAGGACCCCTTTATAATGATCCATTTTATCGTTGGGAAGAATAAATACCAAATTGATATCACTGATAACGGAAGAGGTATAGCTCCATTCCATCTGGACAAAATTTTTGAAATGTTCTACCGGGGCACCGAAGCATCTCAGGGGTCAGGACTAGGGCTGTATATTGTGAAGGAAACTGTCAACAAGCTTAAAGGTAAGATCCGTGTCCGATCATTTTTAAAGACCGGGTCAAGATTCACCGTGGTAATTCCCAATAGAAGTACGGACTGAAGATAACCCTTTGTCATTGTGCACATATTTCCATAGCAGGATTTACCGATGCATAGCAGGTAGTATAGCTTACCCAAAAATGCCCTTTAACACGGATGTTTTGGGAGCATAAAACACTTTAGCTTTACTCAAAAAGCAATATTTATGAGCAAGCGAATAAAAGACCTTGTGAAAATGAGCACTGTGGCTTTCATCCTTATCTTCTCGAACGCCATAGCTGGTAATCTTAATGTAGAAATAAAAAAAGCCAATAAAGGTGATAATTATATGGTCAACATTCACAACAAGAGTGAAGCGGATGTTGTCATTAGCATTGTCGATAATGCGGATAAGGTGATTTTTATGGAATCTATACATTACGCAGAAAGATTCAGAAAAGTGTATAACCTGTCGAGCCTGCCAAAGGGTGGATATTCAATAAGAGTAAATACTGCTGCCGAACAGGTTGATGAACCCATAGTAATCAACGGCATCAACACACCCCACCCGGCAATAGGTAAAAATATACTTGTTGGATTTTCTGAGCTATCCAATGATAAACAGATAGAGTTGGTTATTCAAAACAAAACACAAAAAGCCGTTTCATTCCTAATTGTTGACGAGCAAAACAGGGTTATCAAGGAAGAACGATTTGGCGCGGATCATCTTTTGAAGAAAACTGTGAACCTCAGTGGTCTGCAACCGGGAAACTATAAAATCAAGGTATCCTGCTATGAAAACGTCTTTTTCAAAAGGATCCAGGTGATCTAACCAATCTGTAAGGTTTTTTCTTAGCCGTAACTGATCCGATAGATCACATTGGCATAGTCATCACTTACCAGGATCGAGCCGTCCGGCATTTCGAGGACATCCACTGGCCTTCCCCACTGGTCCTGAGCACTGTCATCAAGCCACCCATCGAGAAACACATCGGCTTTGATAGCCCGGTTGCCTTCCATATGTACTCTCATTAACCGGTAGCCGATCTTTTTGGAACGGTTCCATGAACCGTGCTGGGCAACAATAACATCTCCCTTGTATTCTTCAGGGAACATATCTCCGGTATAGAATTTCATCCCCAGTGGCGCCGTATGGGCTTCAAACTTCCATACGGGTCTCTCAAAGTCAGTACAGGGTCGTTTATGGCCAAACTCAGGATCAGCTATGTCACTCCCATGGCAATAGGGGTAGCCGAAATGGAGCCCTGTCTGTCTCATTCTGTTCAACTCACAGGGTGGGTAGTTATCCCCCATCATATCACGGCCATTGTCAGTAAACCATAGCTCTCCTGTATCCGGATGCCATGCAAAACCTACTGTATTACGTACTCCCTCCGCCACGATTTCCATTCCTGACCCATCCCTGTTCATTCTTGTCAACGATGCAAATACAGCATCATCACTCTCACAGATATTACACGGCGCACCCACGGGCACATACAATTTTCCATCAGGCCCAAAGGCGATGTATTTCCACCCATGATGACTTTCCGTAGGATATTCATCATATACCAGCTCGGGTTCAGGAGGGTTGCTCAGATCATTCTCAATATCCCTGTATCTCCATACTTTACTCACTTCAGCCACATACAGGTCGCCATTATTAAAAGCCACTCCATTGGGCATTTTCAGATCAGAATCCACTTCATATTTTTCCTCAGCCATCCCGTCTCCGTCATTATCACGCACTGCATAGACCTTATCCGCCCTGCGGTTACCCACATAAACCACACCCGATGGACTCATGGCTATAGACCTGGCATTTTTCACCTCTGCATATATGCTCACCCTGAAGCCGGGAGGAAGATTCAGCTTGTTTAAAGGAAGCCCTGAAGTGTTATCCGGCACTAATAAAGAGTCGGCTCATTCTGGTTGAGGGCCCTGTCTGATGTTCCTTCACCACTACATGCCATCAGGCAAGCCAACAACACAACAATGATCAGTGCATTTTTCATGATAAGATCGTTTGGTAGCTTAAAAAATACGATTATTCAGAGGCAATGTAAAGTATCTTGCAGTTTGATTTCCCAGGTCACCAGTGATAAGATAACTTTGTGGCCATGTTAGCCATTAATAATCTCTCTTATTATATAGGTGGCAGAGCCATTTACGAAAATGCTTCTCTGCACGTAAAACCCAAAGACAAGATCGGTCTGATCGGACTGAATGGAAAGGGAAAATCGACATTGCTAAAGCTCATTAATGGCGATTATCAGGCAGACAGCGGAACCATCAGTAAAAGTAATGAATGCTCCCTGGGTTTTCTCAATCAGGATCTTCTCTCCTATCAAACAGATGACAGTATTCTTTCAGTGGCTATGCAGGCCTTTGGGGAAACGGTAGATCTGCAGAAGCAGATAGAAGAGGTTCTCAAAAAAATGGAAACCGACTATTCCGATGATCTTGTCAGTAAGCTGGCCAGGCTGCAGGAAAGGTTTGAGGCACTTGATGGCTACAGCATGCAGGCCCGTGCGGAAGAGATACTGGAGGGTATAGGATTCAAAACCTCCGACCTGGGGCGCCCCCTCAGGGAATTCTCCGGAGGCTGGCGCATGAGGGTGATGCTTGCCAAATTGTTGCTGGAAAAACCCTCCCTGCTGATGCTGGATGAGCCTACCAACCACCTTGATCTTCCCTCCATTGAGTGGATCGAAAACTATCTCCGAAACTATGAAGGTGCCGTAATTGTGGTCTCTCATGACAGGCAATTCATCAACAACACCGTAACACGGATTGTAGAAGTGGCCAATACTGAACTTACGGGTTATGAAGGCAACTACGATTTCTATCTTGAAGAAAAACAACTGAGGTCTGAGATACAGAAAAATGCCTATGAAAATCAACAGCAAAAGATAAAGCAGACCGAACGTTTCATTGAAAGATTCCGTGCCAAAGCCACAAAAGCCCGACAGGTACAATCACGTGTGAAAGCTTTGGAAAGGATGGACCTCATAGAAGATGTAGTAGATGAAAATGCGGTAGTGAATTTCAGGTTTAAATTCAGGCAAAAATCAGGACGTCACGTTATCCGCCTGGAGAATATTTCCAAATCATACAGTGATCTGACCATTTTTAAAAACACCACCACACACATCGAAAGAGGGGATAAAATAGCGCTGATAGGTGCCAATGGCAAGGGAAAGTCCACACTATTACGAATACTGGCGGGAACGGAAAATGTAGAAGGTGACCGTGAAGAGGGTTACAACGTTATTCAGGGGTTCTATGCACAGCATCAGTTGGAGGCCCTTAATGTAAACAATGAAATTCTGGAAGAGCTGAAGCAGGCCGGCTCCGACAAGACCGAGCTCGAGCTAAGGCAGATCCTCGGTTGCTTCCTGTTCACCAATGATGATGTATTCAAAAAAATAAAAGTCCTGTCAGGAGGTGAAAAGTCAAGGGTAGCGCTTGCCAGAACCCTGATCTCCGAAGCCAATTTTCTACTGCTGGATGAGCCCACCAACCATCTCGATTTTGTTTCAGAGAACATCCTTATCCAGGCTCTGCAGCAGTATGAGGGAACCTTTATTGTCGTTTCCCATAACAGGCACTTTGTTTCTCAGATCGCCAATAAGATCTGGTACATTGAAGATCAGGAGATCAAGGAGTACCCCGGCACCTATGAAGAATATACCTACTGGAAAGAAGGCCGAGCCTCTGCACAAAACAATAGCGGGGCCGAAAAACAGGAAAAGAGTGAAACACGTACAGCAGCAAAGCAGGACAGAAAGGTTGACAGGGTAAAAAATGATAAGGAGAAGAAACTAAAGCAGGCGGAGAAGGAGCTTGCAGATATTGAACTGCAGGTATCGCAAAAAGAGACAGCCATTCAGGAACAGGAGGGCCACCTTTCAGACCCAACGGTCTATGGCAACCCTGATGAATTACTAAAGGCACATGAAAAGTATGAAATCCTCAAAGAGGAACTCAAAGAACTAAACACAAGGTGGGAAGAACTATTCGCTCACCTTGAAAAGGTACAGCTGGACTCAAATGATCAGGATCAGTAACAGGCACACCCCTGCCACTACCATGTATCTGACAACCAGCTTCTTAAGTTGTATTTGGTAAGTATTCATCACAAAAATTAATATGTTTTAGTTTAAAAAGTAACTATATTGCACAGTGTAATTCTCTTAACAGTTTCAAAGGATTACTCCCAAGGTAGTTTCAAACCTATTCATTTTCTGGGTTAAAGTTAGTTTATTTTCATTTCCGTACCAGAAAAAAGCAGAATTACTGTAATCTGAACTTACTTTTTGCTGTTTCCACCCCATACTTAACTCCAATTGCACGGTTTCCAGTCTCCATCGATACCCCAGCCCTGCCCTCAGATGTAAACCGCCTCTTACACTGTCAAACTCCCTATCCGACTTATTCCTCTCCCACGCGTGACCATAACCTGCCGAACCATAGTAAAACGGCCCGGACCACCGGCTTGAAAGATCGCCCTTGTAGTAAAAGTAAACAGGCGCAGCATTAAAGTCATTGTACTGATCATACGCTACTCCTAAACCAATTTGCAAATACTGTTCCATTTTATAAACCACATTGGCTGAGAAAGACCCGGTAGCGTCAGAAGACTCATTGGTATTTTCCCGGCCATACAAAATTCCCATGTGCACTTCCTGCTGAAGACCACGATCCCGTGCACGGATCAAACTTTTGAGCACTTCAGGGTCCAGCTCTTTTTTCTCAGCTCTCCTGATCTTCAGCAACGCAACATCCGACACCGGCAGATCCAGTACATTGTCTGTCCCTACCTGTATCACTAAATTGTCACGCGTAAGCCTAGACACCTCGCCATAAATAATGCTGCCATTCTCCAGCAGAACTTTATCCTGCTGTGCCATAGCATTCACGGCTATTAAACCGGTAAGCCCAAGCAGCCAAAAACGCCTAATCATTAACATCCGGTGTTTTGACTTCAATATGACTCAAAAGTTTAATATCATTCAGATCAGAATAGTCATACTGGTATAATCCGTCCTCACCTATCATCATTGCTACGTTATTGAATGGGATCACATCAAAGGCCTGAATATCCTGGTAATGCGCAAGCTCATTTTTGTCAATAGTGCTTACATCACTTGCATTATAAACCTTCAGCCCTGAATCCCCGTCACAAACAAAAAGAGCGTCACCATCCTTGCCGAGTCCATGTGGATTGTCCATAGCGTATACATGAAGTAACTGAGGAGATGAAAGATCAGCTATATCAATTACTTCCAGTTGGTTGGTAAAACCCTGGCACTCAGTCCCCGATCTTAAGGTGACAAACGCGAAATCACCATCCACAATAACCGGGTCACAGCTGGTAACATGCCTGTAGGTAGATATCTGACTTGGATTCAGTGGGTTGGAGATATCCATGATATGCATACCCGCCTGAGCTCCTATGAACAGGACATCGCCATTCGGAAAAATGGTTTCAATACCCCAGTCAACATGTACCTCCGTTCCCATAGTCATGGCGGTTGGCTGTGTAACGTCCACAGATTGTAGATCGGACATATCAATAATGTAGAGATAATCACCACTTAAGGCAAACCTGGCCATAGAGCCTCCTATGCCCGGATTACTCGGAGCTACCGCCAAAGCGGCATCAAAACTGGCTGAACTACGCAGCGCCAGCCCCTCATCATGGTACACACCTCCCCAGGGTTGTATTCCTCCTTCACAGTCAGACTCAAACACTTTAACAGAGCCTACCTCCTGCCAGTCGGTCACCACACCCCGTTGCGGATCAGTATAGAATCCATAGGAGTTATAATGATCAAATATATCTTCCAACCGTCCGATCTCTTCTGCTGCGTTCAGGTCTGAAATATCAATCGCTACAAGATCAATATAGCTATCCGTGAACAGCACATTGCCTTTAACAGCCAGATCAAAAGATCCCGGCACCTTAATAAAGGCCACGGCCTCAGGATTGGAGGGGTCGGCATTGTCTATCACATGGATACCTTCATTTGGTTCGTTGATATAGAGCAAATTGTCCTTAAAGAATATTTTTCCCGCCTGCTTCATTTCCTGGGGTCCAATTATATCTACTGAAGACCTCAGGTCTTCCACGGACGTATAAACAGGCTCCATGTAGGTGTATTCACTTTCCACCTCACAATTATCTGTACAGCCACCGGCGATGTAACTTATCACGAAAAGAAGCGAGATAAAAATGAATAATTGAAGGCTAACGGCCTTTGGATTGGGTGATGGGGTAAAGCGTTTTTTCATGGCTTTGTTTTTTAGGTACTTATCTCTATGACACAACCCGTTATCATAGGGTTGGAAGGAGATGCGGACTTTTATCAAATAGTTTCGAATAGTGATCCTGCCGTCAGGTTTTTCCGTGATCAATTGGTTAAGTACTCCAGTATATTGTAGCAGTATACGGCTACTTTACCAGATATTTGAACCTGAAGCCAAACTCAAGGAAAGTGGGTCTGACCGCATCACCCGAAGTATTGACGGAGTTAATGGATTGGCGGAGCTGTGGCATAATGGAAATGGAATAATGCTTACCAAGCGTATACCCCAGCTCTGTACCTATCAGGCCGGTTATATTGTATTTACGCAGGCCTTCGTCTACCTCATAATTATCAAAGCTTCCCGATTCATCTTCCACTTTTTTCCTAAGCAAAATATCATTGGAAATACCCCCCAGCACTGAAAGGTACAATTTTCTGTCCACGATCATATAACCAGCCTGCATCGGTACGGATATCAGCCGGTAAGAGTTGGATATCTCATAATTACGGGTCACCGTGAGGTTTGACTTGTACTCGAGTTCATCCACATTATTGACGGCCCTGAATGATCTGCCGGATTCCTGAACTACATTGGAAGTGCTGGAGGTACTGCGATCCATAAATACAACACCGCTTTGTATAAGCCACCTGGAGGACAACTGCGTACCAAAGCTAATACCAAAGTTAAACGAGGTACCATCTTCCTCTCCGCTGGTCTGGGCCCGGTTGGGTTCAAAATCCTGTAAAAAAACATTTTCATTCTGCGCTTCTACCACTGGCGATGATAAATCACCCGCAGGATCGAAGCTGCCAGCTCCCATATCTATTCCAGCCCACATCCTGTTTTTGACTTTACTCTTCCGGGAGTCAGCATAAACATACCAAGGCACCATGGAAAGCTCTCGTTCCCTCAATGTCATTGAATCAAACTCAGCCATCAGCCTCTCCAGCCTGTGGGGGACCAATCCATCTTCTCTATGGGCAGAGGCATAAGATCGTTCAGGAGTAACGGCCTTTTCTTCCATTTCCCTCTGCAAAACTGCCGGATCATCATTATAGGCTATAGTCAGCGGATCAGCAGCACCTTCATAGTCACTGGTGACCAACTCAGGTGTATCTGCCAAAGGGGCATCGGCTGAACCTGATGATCCGTTCTCCGCCAGATCCCCCTGGCCAGAAGCATCAATGAACCTGCTTGCCGTCTCTCCTCCGGAGCCCGTATTGGCTGTGGGTTCTTTCGTGGTTCCCGTTTTATCTTCTCTTTTTGATTCGTCGTCACTACCTTCAGAAGTGAGTTTATTATTCTCTTCGGCTATCATCGAAGGCGAGTCCGGTCTTACGCTCCCATCATCTTTCTCTATAATATCCGAAGCATCACTCATCTGCGTCTCCGCAGAAGGAAAGTAGATCTTATACACAGCTATACCTCCTATTGACAAGGCGAAGGCTACAGAAGCCGCTGTTAATAACTTGAAGAACAGCAGCCGCTTTTTAAAAGACCCATTGGCTGAATTGACCAGGGCAAGCTCCACTTTATCCCACACTGCCTCGGAAGGCGCCTTCTCCGCATCCTCAAAGGAATTGCTCCATTCTTCTTCAAACGCCGATCTATTCTGCATGTCCATAACTTATTTTTTCCTCTTTGCCTATCATTTCTCTCAGCAGCGCCCGGGCACGGGAATACTGAGATTTTGACGTACCCACACTTATTTTCAGCATTTCTGCTATCTCATTGTGGTTGTATCCTTCTATAGCATACAGGTTAAAAACTACCTGACAGCCTGAAGGAAGTTGCTGGATCATTTTCAACAGCTCAGTAAAATGAAATCTTGCCAATGAAAAATCAGACGCTACGGCATCTTCCATATCCGTAACATCCACCATCGGAAACATGTACAGCTTTCTTCTGCCATGGTTAAGTGCAGTGTTGATCACGATCCTTTTTATCCAGTAGATCAGCCGTGACTCTCCCTTAAAGTCCCTGATCTTGTTGAATACCTTTATAAAAGACTCCTGTAGAATGTCCTCTGCTTCCTGATCGGATTTGGAATAGCGCATGCATACGACCATCATCTTTGATGCGTATTGATCATAGAGCTCCCGTTGGGATATTCTATCCCCTTTCTTACAACCTTCTATAAGCGCCTTTTCCGAATCCATGCAATAATATTGGCCCGAGCTTTGATACTAAGACACACGGGTTCCCAAGTTGGTTGGAATGGTTATCTTCGCAAAGTTAAATTTATTTAAAAAAAGAAGTAAATATGCGCCTAATCATACTCCATTGTGGGATTATGTGTCTGTTTTTATCATCTGTACCTCGTAGCCACTACAATAAAAAACTGGTTTACCGGGATGCAACCTACGAAGAAGAGATAAGAACCGTGCAGCTTTATCCCAATACCGGTAATCCTCAGGATGTATTTGAACCCCCTGTTGCTCCCATAGGTCAGAATACTCTTTATCTGGAGTTCGACGATCTCGTTGAGGCGCATGAAGAATACAGGGTAAGGATCATTCACTGTAATGCAGACTGGCGCCCCTCCCGGCTAAAAAACCTTGATTATCTGTACGATTTCAATGAATTCAACATTAATACCTTCGAATATTCGGTAGACACCAAGATAGGCTATGTGCACTATTCATTCAGACTACCGAGGGTGAAGTTGCCCGGTAATTATCTGTTAGTGGCCTATCGCGGATCTGATGCCAAAGACATTATCCTATCGAAACGCTTTATGATCTATACAAGGGACGTAGGTATAGGCGTAACCAGTAATCTAACGGGAGTAACTTCGCTGAACAGAAGCAGACAGCAAATAGACTTTGAGGTGAGCTACGGTAACTATGAGATCCTCGACCCACTTGCATTTTTTAGTGTGACCATTCGTCAAAACCAGCGCTGGGATAATGCCATTACAAACCTCAAGCCAAGGTTTGTGCGTGAAGCCGAAGGGATCCTTGAATACAGGTTTTTCAACAATGAAAATGGCTTCGGTGGTGGTAATGAATACCGCTTTTTTGATCTGAGATCTTTCCGCTTTCCGGGACAGAACGTAGGCAGGGTGGATCTGAACACCTATCCATCGACTACCTATTTAATGATCGACCAACCACGCGTATATCAGGCCTATGCCCAGTATGACGATATAAACGGAGACTATTATATTCAAAACACTGATACCGGAAACGGCAAGGTGCAATCAGATTACATGAACATTAAGTTCACACTGGATACAGACGGGCCACTTTACGGGGATGTTTATTTGGTGGGTAAAATGAACAATTACGACAGAACTGCCCAAAACAAAATGGTGTACAACAAAAAATCGGATAGCTATGAAGGCGAAATGATCCTCAAGCAGGGGTTTTACAACTACCAGTATATAGTGAAATCTGACACACTTGATATGAATTACCTCGAAGGCAACCACTTCGAAACAGAAAATGACTATGAGGTCCTTGCCTATTATCGCCCCATGAATCTTGGAGCCGACCTGCTTGTAGGTTATACACGCGTCACGTTAAACAGCAGGAATTAATTTGTGAATAGATTGTTGTTGATTGTTATTGATTGCTTGCCTCTATCCAACGCTGACACATGATTTTATCGTAATTCAGCCTTATATTTCCGGTGCCGCAGTATTTTCAAATACCGGAAAGCCAGCCACTAACTTAAAACCACCATCAACAAAGATCCAATCAGGCCTGAGCCAGATTGAACTCATATTTCAATACCCGTTGGTTGGGATCGGAATTGGCTACATCGAGCATTCCAAAGCCTTTGTGTGTAAAATAGCCTAATCCACTATGGAATACAAACTCCTGAACCTCCGGGGCTGCATAAAATGTGAACGGAAAAGTATATCCCCGAACTTCATACTTTACATCCTGATCGAAAACGGGATAGATCCTTGCGAATTTCTTTTGGGCCGCCGTGAGTCTTGCAATGTAGTTTTTATCCGGTACGACCTGAAATTTGTAGAAGCCAGCCAATTGCTCATCCGTGTAGAGCCCTGTTTCCTGCATTCTCTTCATCGTTGATTCATATAGCAGGTCTGAAAAGCTGTCCGTTTCCGGAGGAATGAATCTTTTAGCCGTACTGTCATTAAAAGCAGAACTGAGGATCACCAGTGGGGAGATACAGATAAACTTCATACTTTCCTTGAACTCGATACTTCCTTCCAGTTCTACTGTTTCCGGCTGTATTATCAGGTTCCCAATGTCTACCTGATTAAAGTCAAAAAGATTGGACAAAAAATAATCAATAAAGGCCTTGTTGGGACTCGACAAAACCAGCGTGACCCGGGTGGAATAGAAATGCAATCCCTTTCTACTCACCTTGGTCTGCCCTTTCAACCCTGAAAAGTTGTACAATGAATAGTTGACATAATTTTTGTCTCCTCCCTTGACCAAAATACCTTTGATCATCTGAGCCAGAAGATATTGATGATGGAAAGGGACATAACTCCCTCTATTCTTTAAAAGAAATACTATACGGACTCTCAATGCGCTAAAATTTCCTTATGTAAAAAATCAGAACTGCGACCGTCACCAAAGCTTATCCTAAAAAATGAGAAGCTTAAAGCCAAAAAACATCAACCATGTTCCTTCAGCCAAGTTGTCTTAATATAAACAACAATTGAAACAATAAAAATAGTTTATTAAACTGAAATCCAAAAGCCAATGTAATATAAAAAAATCAATTTTCAGACATTGAATCTGAAATGCATGATGTCGCCATCCTGTACGATATATTCCTTCCCTTCCACGGCTATCTTGCCGGCTTCCCGGCATGCCAGCTCTGTTTTATAGTTTTCATAATCAATAAGCTTGATCACTTCAGCCCTGATGAAGCCTTTCTCAAAGTCCGTATGGATCACTCCTGCGGCCTGAGGTGCTTTCCACCCTTTTCTGATCGTCCATGCCTTTACTTCCTTTTCTCCGGCCGTAAAGTAGGTGATAAGGTTAAGAATCGAATAGGCAGCCTTGATCAGCTTGTTCAGACCTGACTCCTGTAAACCATACTCCTCTAAAAACAGTGTACGTTCTTCAGCATCCTCCAGTTCGGCTATCTGAGCCTCGATGGAAGCAGAAACCACCACCATAGTGGCATTTTCTTCGTCCGCCAGCTTGTGCAGCTCCTGCGAATGCGCATTACCATCCGGCAGGGCAGCTTCCTCTACATTTGCCACATAGATGACCGGTTTCGAGGTGAGCAGTTGCAGATCCTGAACAACTTTTTTATCCTCTGCATCCACCTGCACAGATCGGGCATTTTTACCCGATTCCAGATGGATCTTGTAGTTTTCAAGGATAGAAAGCTCCTTTTTAGCACCTGCATCGCCACTTTTTGCTATTTTTTCTATCCGCTGGATCTTTTTTTCAATGGATTCCAGGTCCTTTAGCTGCAATTCGGCGTCAATCACTTCCTTGTCAGCTACCGGATCCACCCGGCCATCTACATGTACCACGTTATCATTCACAAAACACCGTACCACATGCGCTATGGCATCCACCTCCCGGATATTGGCCAGAAACTGATTTCCCAGCCCCTCACCTTTGCTGGCCCCTTTTACCAGCCCGGCTATATCTACGAATTCAACAGTGGTGGGTAGTACCTTCTGCGGGTTCACCAGCCCTTCAAGTATTGTCAGCCTTTCATCAGGCACTGTTATTACTCCTACATTGGGCTCAATGGTACAAAAGGGGAAATTGGCCGCCTCTGCCTTGTTATTGGAAATCGCATTAAACAACGTAGACTTGCCCACATTGGGTAAACCTACTATACCGCATTTCAGTGCCATTTACACTTTGGTTTTCTGAACTTTAAAAACTGCATAACTCCTGTACCCCTCATACAGCTCGGAAAAAGAGACCCTGAGTACTGTATAAACCGGTATAGCCACGATCATACCGATAATACCGGCGAGAGAAGCGCCCGCAAATATAATTATAAAAATCTCCAAAGGATGTGCTTTCACACTTTTTGAAAAAATCAGCGGTTGCAGCAGGATATTATCTACCAATTGCACAATACTGAATACTGACACTATTTTTATCACCAAAAACAGGTAATCCCGGGTAGAGACCAGATCAACCCCAGTGGAAATACCCACCAAAATACCAAATGAAGCACCCAGCAAAGGTCCAAGATAAGGAATAAGATTGGCCACCGCAGCAAAAAGCGCTATGGTAAGCGCATACTTTACTCCTACTATACTCAGCCCCAACGCAGCTATGCTGAACACTGAAAACATTTGAAAAAGCAGGCCTATCAAATAATTGGAAAGCAGACGTTCGATTTTATTGTAGGCAGCTATGGTCACTTCAAAATACCTGTTGGGGATCAGCTCAATCAGCCTGTTGCGTATGGAACCTGTCTCATATAGAAAAAAGAATGTGATAAAGCCCACAGCCAGTATACCTATAAAAAACTGTCCTGTAAAGGCAATGATGTCATTGAGCAGATTGCTTACACTGATATCCGAAATGAATAAAATGATGGTTTCCTTGAGGTTATTGACAATAAAACCTTCAGGCTCTGAGGTCAGGTCATTTTCAATCATGAACAGCTCAAGATTTTTTAATGGTCCGGTACCACGATTATACAACTCCTCATAATCCAATCCCGACAATACCTCGATCTGCTCTGATATGAGTGGAATAAAAAGAATAACAAAAGATGAGATGAGCAACAGAAAGATCAGGAACGACAGAAGTACAGCAAAAAACCTCGGCACCCTGACCCTGAAAAACTGGGTCCTGCTGATATAGTGCGTCAGAGGTCTGAGAATAGCACTCAGCACCACGCTAATGGCTAAATAAATGAAGATATCAGAGAACAGCCATGCCAGAAAAAGAAAGAGTATAATGGCCAGTAAAACGTAAAGAAGGGTATTGCGGATCATCTGATCATTGCGGATTAATGGTTACCGATGTATTATAAGTGGCTAAAATCTGCAATAAACATCAATAAACAAACACGTTTCCCAGGTTTAGAACAGTGTAAGGCTGGCTCTACAAAAGAAAAGCCGTCCTTCAAAGACGGCCTTGCTTCAATAGTATACTTTATTCAGGGAAGATCAATCCCACTTCAACTCCGTATCGATTTCCGACTTTTCTGCCTGCCCGTTGTTTTCTTCTGTAAACTGACGATCAAACTGGCTGAAATCCACATCCGGCATTAATTCTTCCTTTACATGATTCACAGTATTATTCAGTGCCTCAACAAATTTGTTGAAGTCTTCCTTATACAAAAAGATCTTATGTTTCTCATAAGTAAAGCCATCATCCTTATACCTTCTCTTACTTTCGGTAATGGTCAAATAGTAATCATTAGACCTTGTTGCCTTTACATCAAAGAAATAGGTTCTCTTGCCGGCTCTTACTCGTTCTGAATAGATCTCTTCTCTTTCATTAATATTATTCTCTTCCACAATCCTTAAATTTTAATTTACTTTCTGCTTTTTTCACTATGGTGCCGTATCAGCTTTAAGAAAAATTGAAAATTATTATTTGATTTCTTTTCACTCGTTTACCCGAATTAAGCCGACCAGATCACCATCACAGACTGATTATTTCTTGTTTTTTTGAAAATAAATGGACACTCTATGCCTTTTTTTAAGCAAACCAGATTCTAAATATAGTATAATATTTATATTTAATGCAAACGATTAACCTGAATTGTCAAAACAATTTCGCGTTTCAAACGTTTATGTCATCTGCAATTTCCGAAATCATGTTATGAAATTAGACCTCGATGAAGTAAAAGATCTCAATAAGATTGATTTTCTTGCCAAACAACTGGTAGAAGGTTTTATTACCGGTTTGCATAAATCTCCCTACCATGGGTTTTCCGTGGAATTTGCGGAGCATCGGCTTTACAATACGGGTGAAAGTACACGACACATCGACTGGAAGGTATATGCCAAAACTGACCGGCTTTACACTAAAAGATATGAAGAGGAAACCAACCTGAGATGCCAGATAGTAGTTGATAACTCATCTTCCATGCATTATCCTGTGCACAACAAGGGGAAGCTGGTTTTCAGCCTTTTGGCATCCGCGGCCATTGCATGGTTACTTCAAAAACAGCGGGATGCTGTAGGGGTTGCGACATTTTCTGATAAAATTGAGTATAGCTCGGATATTAAATCCACTTCTTCGCATCTGAACAAGTTGTTTATTCGGCTAAAGCATCTGCTCACTGAAGAGTCTGTCAATAAAAAAACGTCCGTGGGGAAAATACTCCACGAAGTGGCCAAGAAAAACAGGAAGCGGTCATTGATCATCATATTCAGTGATATGTTCGACAACGAAGATGAAGTGGAAGAGATATTCAAGGGTTTGCAGCACCTGAAACACAACAAGCACGAGGTACTCGTATTTCATGTTACCGATAAACGAACAGAGCTGAACTTTGAATTTGAGGATCGCCCCCATGAGTTTATCGATCTTGAGTCAGGTGAAAGATTGAAGCTACAGCCTTCGGAGATCAAACAGCATTTTGTCACAGAAGCGTCCAGATACTACAGAGATCTCAAATTACGATGTGCTCAATTGAAAATAGACCTCATAGAGGCGGATGTTAGTGAGGATTACGACACTATCCTCAATGCCTACCTCATTAAACGGGCAAAGATGAAGTAAATGGTAAGTCCTGAGTCGTAAGTGGTTAATCACTTAAGACTTATCAGGCTGTGTAAAAACGTTTTTGATTGGATTTTCTGTGTAGTGCTTTGCAGGCTGTATTTCAGGCCGCCCATCTGGTTTGCGTGCTTTGTT
>LYSV01000068.1 GCA_001657315.1 Flammeovirgaceae bacterium BBD 1991-12
TTTTGCTTGCACTTTGCTCCTTCAATATCAGCATAATTACTCCTCTAATAAAACTTAAATCCAGATTTTAGACTTTATCAGCAAATCCTAAGTATACTAAGCGCAGTTGTAAACGTCCGGTAAAGTACTTCTTTCTAAATGGGTGAGGATAGTGCAGCGGACGTTTACAATGATAGCAATAATCCTTTTTAGTAATGCTGCCAGATCATCTGCCTCAGTATCTATGCTCAATAAAGAAGGAATCAAAATATGCAAACAAAAAGCCATCCTGCTCAGTTAAAACAGGATGGCTTCTAATCATTCGGATTCTAATATGGATATAACTTCCTGAAGTTATTATTATAATTCCTATTCCTGCACCCAGGTCAGCCCTGTTGCCGTTGCTTTATAATTACCTGTAACATCATCTATATTCTCCCCTAAATTAGCGTTAAGAGGGAAATAAAGTGCCAGGTCAGGATAGTTGGAGAAAGGTCCGGGCAAATAATCCTCCATATTATCACTAATCTCTTGCGCTGTTCTCTCCACATCCCAAAAACGAACGTCTGTTATAATTCCATTCGTGAACCTGCCATCTTTAAAAGCACTGTTGCCAATTCTAAAAAAGCCTAACGCAGCATCAGGATTTATAGGCTGCGATACCCCTTCCGTCAAGAGCACTCCATCAACATAGATTTTCAAATTCTGATTGTTATACGTTAACGCTAAACGCACCCACTGATCCAGGGGTAGAACATACGGAACTGCTGCAGTACTAACAACAGACCAATATACACCATCATTACCTGATCCTATCACAACCTGTAACGTTCCATGTGAAGAAGGAGCATTACTTGAAGTGAGGTATCGTAGCGTCCAACCAGATGTGTTAAATGTTCCGGGAGTTTGGTTTTCAGTCCCTATCAGGTTAGCTACTCCTGAATTGGCATCATAGCTTTGTAGTTTAACTCGCAGTTCTACTGTAAATTCATCAGGAGAAAGTTCAGCATCCGGATTTGTGGTGATTACCTCGGAGGACAGGCCGGAAAACCTGGGGATGGCCTGCTCTACGAGACTAACCTCAAATTCATCCAGTGCAGATTGCAGTACAAGGCGTGCACTTTCAATACGAATATCTTCCGTTGCGCGGTCCGCTATGCCCTGGGCAAGGTCGATGCCTTCTCTTAATTTCGCAATTGAACCTACGAAAAAATCTCCCGGCAACGTTCCTTCCGTAGAGTTATCAGCCAGCTCCCTTGCTGCCGTAACTTCCCTTTCCCACGTTGCGAGAAGTGTCGGGTCCAAATTAACATCTCCGGAATCATCATCGCCACAAGAGGCGAAAATAAAAGACGAACATATGAATAATAGTAATGCTCTTGTTTTCATAGTCTTTATAGTTTTAATTACTTCAATACTTCTGATTCGATTAAAAAACCCTCTTTATGTAAGTCCAGCGTCTCCATGAGCTTTTGTGTAGCAAGGAGTAGTTATGAGGTAATTTTCCATTCTCTCAAAATGAACACTTTACCTAAATAAAGACAGTCTTTTGTTAACATATTATTAAAACGGTTTAGTTTACCTTTCTTTTCCAAATAGCACACAACTTGGGGTTTTTACCTCATTATTCACATTAGCTTGTGACAGGTTCCCTGATTTTTGATCAATGCTGAATACCACCAGGTTGTCTGAGTCCTGATTCGCACATATTAACCAGTTTCCATCAGGGTCTATGTTCATATCACGTGGAGTTTTTCCTCCTGAAGGCACAAAACCGATCAAAGA
This sequence comes from Flammeovirgaceae bacterium BBD 1991-12, assembly GCA_001657315.1. GTDB lineage: Bacteria > Bacteroidota > Bacteroidia > Cytophagales > Cyclobacteriaceae > Fulvivirga. The sequence continues at coordinate 1,765 of LYSV01000068.1, forward strand.
CATCTTTTCATGGTCTTCATCAAAACGAAAGATCGTGATCCCATCATATCCCCTGTTGGAAACGTAAATGAACCTGCCACCAGGGTGCATTCTTATGGCTGCACCGCTTGGAACTCCTTCAAAATCAGGAGGAAGGGTCAATATCGATTCCAATGGTCCAATTTTTTGGCCACCCTTTCTGAAGCTGTGGATCTTCGCATCCAATTCAGAGAAAACAAAAACGTAGTTTCCCGATGGGCTTGTGACCATATGTCTTGGGCCGGAACCCGAATTGATCTGAATACACTCGTCCGGTTGTTCCCTGATCCAATCATGTGTAAACCGGTAAGACTTCACCATATCCGTTCCCAGGTCCACAGCGTAGAATTTACCAGCATCATGAGCAGAAACAAAATGAACATGGGGAGCCTCCTGGCGTATTTTATTTGGTCCGCTACCTTTGTGAACCACATTATGGATATAAGGCTTAATACGGCCCTCACTGGTGACAGGGTAAACGAGTATATTACCAGACATGTACGCTCCCACAATCAAATGGTCCCCTGATTTTGAAAGTGTCAAATGACAAGCAAACGACCCCGGTAATTCCTGCTCGTTAACAGGTTCCAGGTGCTGGCTATTGTTGGACTTATTTACTCTGAAAGCATGTATTCCGGGCGATTTCTCAATGGGTTTTTCCTCCAGAGCAAACAAAAATCTGCCGTCATTGGACATCGCCAGATAACCGGGGTTGTTTGCCTTAACGCAATCAACGTAGTTAATGGCTCCATCCACCGGGTCAAAGTCCAATATGTATATTCCCTGTCCTTTTCCCACCAGTTCTTCGGTAAGTTTTTCAGTGTAACAGCCAATATATAATCTCATTGATCCGTACGGTTTAACTTTTCGATATAGAACAAGTTGATGCTTCTGCAACTGTGAAAGGTTATGGCACTGTTTCAACCGCACCATAACCAATGCTATTATACAATCACGTTATCATTCCTAATCCGCTAAATTAGGATTCAATAAAACTTCATTCGCGGGTATAGGGAAGTAGATATTTACTTCACTTAATGTACTTCCATTGGGCAACGTGGCGCCAACGAAACTGTCAAATCCGGTACCGTTAAAAACCTGCATGGTGCGTTTCATATCAAACCAGATCAATCCCCCTTCAACCGGAAACTCCCAAACTCTTTGTCTCCATACCTCTTCCCTGAAGTCACCCTGAGAAAGTCCGGCTACAGGAGATAATCCAGCTCGCGTTCGAATGCCATTCAAGGCATCGTAAGCTACCGTATTTGCCGATCCTGCTTCGTTTTGTGCTTCCGCATAAGTCAACAGAACATCTGCATACCTTATTAAGGGAAAATTTTTGATCCCGTGGCCTTGCTCTTCTTCTCTAAATTCATCGTAAAAATATTTGTACACAGAAAGATTAAAACTGACACCGTCAAAAGAATCAAAGAAAAAACCCTGGTTTTCTCCCCTTCTGTCTGCGGGATCATAACTGTTATAGAAATCAACTTCAGGCTCCATACCACCAAAGTGTATGAGCATATTGGTTATAGAGGTACCCCCTAAAGGAGTGAAATACTCGGAAAAGGAGCTTACCACGTTTTCTGAATATTGAACCATAAAAATATGCTCTTCCTGCAAATCAAATTCCGGTTCCCTTAGTTTAGTGATCCAACTCACGCCTCCGCCATCCTGGAACAACGAATAACTACCGGAATTGATCACGTCAAGCGCTTTTTCTGCCGCCAGCGCATACTTATCGGTCTGGTTCAACGGGCTACCCGCCATAGTCAGGTATACCTTAGCCAGCAAAGCTTTTGCCGCCCCCTGCGATACCCGCCCCTCTGACCTTGAAGTCAGGGGAAGTCCTGCGCTCTCAGCGTTTTGCAGATCAGGAACAATTACCTGTTCGTAAATGTCCTGCACACTGGACTTTGGGAGCTTACCATCCTCTGAGGATTGGGTGGGAGTGACATTCATAGGGATATCTCCAAATATCTGGACTAACTGGAAATAGAAATAGGCACGAAGAAAATGGGCTTCACCCAGTAACATTGCCGCTTTATCTTCTGTAAGATCCGGATCTGTAATCTGTGGTATACCGGCAATAGCAACATTAGCTGCCTCTATTCCAAAATAATAGGTCCGCCAAAGAACATTCGCGTCACCATTGGTATCATCGAAATTCAACACATAAGCCTGCTCCTTTGCTGCATCCTGGGTATTGGGAGCAGGCTTCATTACACCTGTGGGAACCTCCAGTATACTGAATGGCATTGCGGCAAATCCAGATTTGCGATAGGGACCCCTCAAAAACTGATAGATCCCATCGACTGACTTTTGTGCATCCAAAAGTGTTGTTCCTACAATACCCTTAAAAGACCGGGGGGTAACTTCCAGGTAATCCGAGCATGAAGTAATGATCAGAATACTTATCATCACGAAAACTATATATTTTTTCATCGTCATTTCGTTTAAAAACTAGCTCTAATTCCAATATTGGTTATGAAAGATTTCGGATAAGCGCTCAGCTCGTATCCTACCGTACCTGGAAATTCACCTATCGAACTTGCCTCAGGATCATACCCGTGATAATCCGTGATCAGGAACCAGTTTTGTAAGTTTACATAAACGCTGGCGGACCCCATACCGATCTTTCCAACTAAACCGGGATCGAAATCATAAGTGAGACTCAAATTTTGTCCCCTGAGAAAACTTCCGTCAAACACATGCCCGGAATCAATCCCCCTAAAGAACTTAACATCCTTCCTGATCCGTGGATACATTGTATTTTGATTGTCAGGGGTCCATGCCCGGTCAATAAACTCTTTGTAAACATTGCCATACCCCATGCGATCAACGTTCAACAAAACAGAATAGTCAACGATCTCATTTCCGAAACTTCCCCTGATATCAAATGACAACGTGAAATTTTTATAGGTAAAGCTACTACCGAAGTTCAGCGTAAAATCCGGCAATGGGTTACCAATGATCTTTGCGTCTTTCGAATCAATATCTCCGTCGTTATCCACATCCTCAAACCTGATATCACCGGGTTCTGCTCCGTAAACAGCCGCCTCGTCTTCTTCACCAATATTCCATGTCCCCAGCCGGCTATAGCCATGAAAAGATCCAAAGGTTTCTCCAACTCTAAAGACCTGATCCGGGAGAAGATCAGCCCACTGCATAGACCGGAACAGATCTGCATCGTCAGTACCCAGGGATAATATCTCGTTTGTATTCCTGGTGTAATTCGCATAAACGTTCCAGTTGAAGTCGCGCGTATTGATGACCTGTGCACTGAGCATTAACTCAATCCCCCTGTTGCGAATAGACCCGGCATTACCAAGAAGAGAATTATAACCAGAGAAAACAGCTATTGGCACATTGAAAAGCAAATCGTCACTTTCCTTGTTATAATAATCCAACGACAGGTCTACATGGTTAAACAATCCAATGTCAAGACCTATATTAGTTTCGGTAGTAACCTCCCACTTGAGTCCGTTGTTACCGATGGCCAATGGAATCGTTCCATTAATTGCACTCTCACCAAAAACCGAGACAACGCCAACATCATCAAGTCGACCGAACCTGTCGAACGCCCCTATGCCTGAATTCCCGGTCTTACCCCAACTGGTTCTCAATTTCAAATTGCTTACTACGCCATTGTCTGCCAGGAAACTCTCATTACTGATATTCCAGGCTGCTGCCGCAGATGGGAAAAAGGCAAACTCATTGTCCAGGCCGAACCGGGAAGAGCCGTCATATCTACCCGTAACCGTGAGCAAATACCGATCATCATAGGAGTAATTCGCTCTTCCGAAAAATGAGACCGCCTTACTTTCAGTAAAACTACTACTCGCACGATTTTGCTCCGGGTTACCATCTCCTAAATTATAGACGCCAAAAAAATCATCAAGCTCAAAGGACGCAGCAACCGATGAAAAACTTTCTGTTTTATACAGGGAAGCTCCCCCCAGCACGTTAAGGCTTTGATTATTTCCAAACGCCAGGCTGTAATTAAGGGTATTCTCCCATTGCAGATCGATCAACTCGGTATTCGAAACGGTGGCAGCAGAACGGTTAACGAAAGTGTCCAGCTCCTTTGGCTCGTGTGTTCTATTATCCCGTCTGATGTCCTGTTGGGAGTAAGCCGTTCTGAACTTGAGGTTTTTCAAAATATCTACTTCTATAAAGAAGTTCCTCAGCACCTGGAGCGTATTGGTCTCCCGGGTGAACATATTCAACCGGTCTACCGGAGTCCTGCCATACCATACATCCAATTGACCATCCAGGCGTCTTAGATCATCAGCATTTACTATACTACCATCTTCGTAGCGTGTGGGATATATCGGTAAATAAAAAAGTGCTGCGTTTGCAAGTGCATCCGCACCTATCCGGTAGTCATCCAATATATTCGTCGTAGTTTCTGCGAAGGATATACCACCACCCACTTTTAGCCAGTCTTTTATATCATAATCCCCATTAAACCGCATAGTGGTTTTGTCCAGGAATGTATTGAGCATAATCCCCTCGTCTTCTTGCCTGCCAATTGAAAATGATGCCGTGTAGTTGTCACCGCCACCACGCACATTTGCAAAGTATTGATGGGATACACTTTTCCGGGTGGACTCCTCCAGCCAATCGGTATCGTGTACCGGGTCTCCGTACACCGGGTCATCGCCAGGGTTGAACAGGAATGGATGCATTGCTGCATAGTTATCAATAAACGCACTGGCAGGAACAGGACCATTAGTACGTGTTCTCAGATCTTCATCAATAGCAGGTTTTATTCTTGTCCAATACTCTTCTGAATTCAACATTTCAGGAGCATTGGTTAACTGACCTACTTGCAGGTTGTAATTCAAGTCTACTGTTACTCCTCCCTTTTTTCCTTTTTTGGTGGTGACGATCACAACACCATTAGCTGCCTGAAAACCATAAATAGCTGTGGCCGAAGCATCTTTTAAAACGGTAATATTCTCGATATCATTCGTATTGATCAGTTCAATGTCTGCGTTTAAAATGCCATCGATAACGTACAATGGTTCATTACCACCATTAATTGAGCCACTACCCCTGATCCTGACCTGCATACCACCGCCTGGCCTACCTGAACTATTGGTAACAGCCACGCCAGGCATTTGCCCCTGGATATTGTCGAGGGGATTTACAGAGACCCTGCGCTCGATCTGCCTGGCATCCAATGTGGCCAAAGCACCGGTCACATCTTTCTTCTGCGTCTCACCGTAACCTATAACAATGATTTCCGCCAGCTGGGCTAAATCCGGCACCAGATCTACGTTAAGAACCGTTCGGCCATTAACGTTTATTTCCTCCCTTGCGTATCCAACATAGCTGAAGATCAAGATCCCGTCTTCGGGAACCTCAATCTTGTAATTACCATCAAAATCCGTTACTGTTCCACTGGTTGTTCCCTTGACAATTACACTGGCGCCTGGCAATGACTCGCCGTTTTCATCCAACACCTTGCCAGAGACCTGAATATTCTGTGATCTTTGCTGTCCGAACAAATCACCTGCCACTAACATATTGATGAGTAATATCTGACAAATGATTCCATAAGAAGTCAACTTCATTAATTTTTTAATCCTATGTAAAACTTCATTTTTCATATATTTGAAAGTTTTAATTAATAAGTAGTTAAAGTGGTCTGGTGTCATAAATTTTGCGAGGTTTTTGACACTCCAGACGCTTACATGAACGGTGCTACCTGGTAGCACTGTTTTTTTTGGTCCTTTGATTACTTCATATCACTGGGTTTTATGTTTTTCTACTCAACTTGCCTGATCAAAGCTTTCATGTATCCCATGGCATAGGCCATCCCGGCATGCCATGGTGCATCGCAACTCATTTGCGGTGTATGATCAGGAATGATCACGCCGTCAAATTCATTTTTCTTTAAGATCTTTAAGATCTCCAGCATATCGATATCTCCTTCATCCACGAACACCTCCCTGTATTTCGGAACTTTGCCTACCACATTTCTAAAGTGTATGTAGGCGATTTTTTCCTGCCGGCTGTATTGGTCTGTGGCCTCATAAACATCACCTTCCGTCATTTCCGCGATAGATCCCAGGCAGAATTCCAGAGTGTTGGCCTTACTATCTTTTATATCCAAAAGCTTCTGATACAGATCCGGCTGAAAAACCAACCGTGGAGTCCTTCTTATATAAGGCAACGGGGGGTCATCCGGATGTGCAGCCAGTTTTACACCAGCCTCTTCAGCAACTGGTAACAATTCCTTTAAGAAATACTCTACTCTGCTCCATAGCTCATTGTGATCGACCTCCGGTATCACTCCCTCAGGGGCATTTTCATCATACACCATGTTCCAAACCATGCCGTTGGGGATGGGAGTGTCATCTCCTTCCTCCATAGCCACTGAAACTGCGCCACCCCGGGCAAATTCACCCGTGATCCTGGAACTGACACCAGCAAGTGAAAAGTTGTATCCAAAAACAGGAATACCAGCTTCTCCTACATTTCGGATGAGCTGCTTCAGGTTTTCTGTTTGTTCCTTCTTCCCTGGGCCGTCGAGCAAAACATCATGCCAATGTGCCGGGTCAAAGTTTTCAATGGCTTCCAATTCCAACCCATAGCTGTTGATCTCCGATCTAATGGCCTTCAATTCCCCGGTTGACCATACAGGGGTACCGATACCCGCCCTACCCCAACCTTCCTTCTCTCCTACCGGCTGGTTAGTGTCGTCTTTCGAATTTTTTTCGTGCCCGAAATAGTCCACCATGTGTATCACCAAATGCGTAGCGCCACACTGTCTGGCAAATTTGTAGTGCTCTTCATTGAGCATGTGTTTGTATAGTCCGAAACCGAGCTTGATCATCTTATACCATTATTTTCCAGGTTGTAATTCATTTTGATCAGATCCCAGACTCCCGGGCTGACCATTACTGTTCCTTCTGGGAGGTCTCGGGTCATATTGGATGGTATTGTTCATATAACCACCATCAATGTACAGGTCTGCGCCATGTATATAAGAGGAAAGACTGCTTGCTAAAAACACGACGGCATTAGCTACGTCTTCAACTTCCCCGATGTTTCCGGATGGGATCCACTTTTCGAACTTCTCCACTCCGAATTTCATGATCTCCTCGCGGTTCATTTCTGTATAAATGGCCCCCGGAGCTATTGAAACCACCCTGATGTTTTTATCAACCAGCTCCAGTGAGAGGCATTTTGTCATCATTTTCAACCCTGCCTTGGACACGCAGTAATGTACCAGCCCCTTCCTGGGAACCACATCATGGATAGATGAAATATTAATGATCACCCCACCTCCGCTGGTTTCCATTCTCCGGCCCGCCTGTTGTGCACATAGCCATGGTCCCTTAAGGTTTACGTCCATGATCATGTCCCATTCCTTTTCCGTCATCTCCAATACATGAGTGACTGTTTCAACTCCCGCATTATTCACCAGAATATCAATACCCGACATCTTATTATCCAGAAAAGCGAACATGTCCTCAATATCCGAACCACTGGCAACGTTTGCATAACAGGTCCAGGCATTCACCCCAAATTCTGATGTAATCCGCGACGCCAGTAATTCCGCTTTTTCCTTATTTCGATAGTAATTGATCACTACATCAGCGCCACAAGCCGCCAGTTTTCTACATATACCAGCGCCTATGCCCTGGCTGCCACCAGTGACCAATGCCTTTTTCCCCTTAAGATCTATTGTATTCACTATTCCTGAGATTACATAATTCCAAATTTGTCAAAGGCATCCACTGTACTCATTCCTTCCCGGAGTGCCTTTTGTACCAGTTTTTCTCCGCGGGCTTTCTCTATGGCCCCTGCAAAAGCGTCATTTTCTACTTCCTGCGGAACGACAAGCACACCGTCCCTGTCTCCATAGATAATATCTCCGGGATTGACCCGAATATTGTCAAACTCAATGGAAACGTTATAATCGATCACCTTACCCCGTGGTCCCTGGTCCTGAGCATATCCGCCAAATGAGAAGGTAGGAAAGTTGAGGTTAAGGATCTCACTGGTATCCCTGGAATACCCATTTAATACTGCCCCGGCCGCTCCAAGCCTGATGGCTCGTGTGCTCATGAGCCCTCCCCACAACGCATATCGTGGTGAAGCTCCCGAGCAGATATAGACCTCATTTTCCCTGAGGCTATCCAGTGCTTCAAACATGATCCCAAAAGGCTTTTTCATAACGGGGTTGTGAGTATTTTGCACCTCTTCTTCGAATACATCGGCCTCCAGGACAGGCATTGCACGACCGATGGTTATAAAATCATCACGAAGTGGCTTGACCTGTGGCGCCAGAAATTGATGTTGAAACCCCAGTTTATCCAAAACATCTCCCACCAAAGCAACAAAAAGTTCCTTTTTAGCTATGTCAAACAGCTCACTATCGTTTTTCCAAATTCCCATTTACACGCTCACTTAGGTTTGCTGTATTAAGTACATTCAACACTTTCTCTCTCATGTCCAGACACGCATGGTCGTCCAGGTCAAAGAATTCAAAATCGGAGAGATGTGTTTCCGACTTCTCCACAATGATCACTTCGCTACCGGGTGTCATCGCTATGTTGTGCCATACACCTTTTGGTACGTTATACACAATTTCCGGCAACATTAATTCTGCGTAAAATATAGGTTTATCGCCCTCAAGCTCGGCAGTAATCAACGCCACCTTTCCCTTCTGCAACCAAAAAGCCTCATCGGTATGTCTGTGTACATCAACTTTTCTGATATTCATAATATCCTGTTCTGTCATATAATTGAGCTGAGCTACCTGCCAGCCCTCACGTATCAAAACAGGATGATAGCCCTGGTCTTTATTGCTGTATTTTTCTATTGAATTCATGGAGATATTAACTTTCTTTAGCCCACATTTTTTCTATTTCTTCCAGTGTCTTGTTCTTTGTCTCCGGTACCACCTTCCATACAAAATATAAACCCGGGATCATGACAGCGGCATAGACCCAGAAGGTAGGCCCTACACCCAGCCAGCCGCGGAGCATAGGAAAAGTCTGCGTAACGAGAGTGGATCCGACAAAAAGACAAAACGTACCTATGGCCATGGCTCTCCCCCGGACTTTGGTAGGATAGATCTCTGCCAAAAGGACCCAAACGCCCGGGCCAATAGTGGCTGCAAAAACCATAATATAAAATAAAAACGACGCAACTATGGTTACTCCGGCCTGCTCTACTCTCTGACTTCCGGAAAACTGAAAACCGATGAGAAAGAGTGCTATACTCAAGCCGAAAAAGCCGGCCATTAAAATAGGTTTTCTACCAAAATGATCTATTTTCCAGATGGCTACAACCGTGAATATCATGTTGACAAATCCAATCAGGGCGGCTGTTCCAAAAGCCGAATCTGACTGAAAACCTGCCAGTTCGAAAATTGTGGGGGCATAGTACATTACTGTCGTAATCCCTGTAAGCTGGCTTATGAGGGGTAATGCCAGTCCTATGACCAGGGCAACCCTGAGTTGTTTGCCAAACAGTTGTTTAAAACTGCCTGATTCATGGCTGATAGTATCCGCGATCTCCTCCATTTCATCCCTCGCCATCGTTTCACCATGTATTCTTGTCAGGATCGCCAGCGCCTCTTCAGGCTGGTCTTCTTTTGTTAACCATCTGGGGCTCTTCGGAACAAAAAACAACAACAGGAAAAACAGGGTAGCCGGTAATATTTCAGAACCAAACATGGCACGCCAGACTTCTTCAACAAATACATAGTTTAAAAAGCCGCTGGTTACTTCACTGCTGCTGGCATTGCTGAGCAAGAAGGTATTGGAGAGATATGAACACAATATGCCAAGGGTAATGGCAAACTGATAGAGAGATACCAGCCTGCCCCGTAGATTGGCCGGGGCCAGCTCGGAGATATACAGAGGGGCTACCATAGCCGCGATCCCTACTCCCACACCTCCAATAAGCCTGGCCATCACTAAAAATCCAGGAGACTCAGGTATGGTGGAAGCCACAGCGGATACCAAGAAGAGCAAAGCAGAGAACATCAGGATAAGCCTTCGCCCGTATTTGTCACTCAAATACCCTGAAATGGCGGCTCCAATAACACTACCCAATAGCGCAGAGCTCATGATCCAGCCTTCCATAACATCATTGAGTGAGAATTTTTCTCGCAGAAAACCAATGGTACCGGAAGCCACGGCGGTGTCAAACCCAAACAAAAAGCCTCCCAGCCCCGCAGTGATCGAGATTAGAAATAAGTACTTAGTGTTCTGGTCTGAATTCATGCTTCAGGTTTAGTACAATCAAAAACCAATTTTGAATGTCTCAATGGCGTTTTGGCCCATGGAAACACTCAGGGTTTTGCCACCATTCGGATCAATCTCTTTATAACTCTCCTCTACCAGATTGGTTTTTCCCCATTTTTTAAAAGTCCACTGAAAATCAACGTCATACCGGCTGTCTGTACCACTCATTTCCGTGAGCCGTAAGATCACATCATGGTCATAGTCACTCTTCTTGAAGGTACTCACAAACGCAAAGGGGGAACTCACCTTTATAAAGCTGTTCCTGGCTCCAAGTTTGCCCGAAGTATTGCTGTCGGGAAGTTTTACCACCCATGGTTCATGCTGGAATTCCCTGGCAAATACGTAGCCATTTTCCCAGCCGCTTTTATGTGAAGTCAATGAAAAATGGAAGGTGTGACGCCCCTCCTGTGTGTAGTAGGGTCCCATACCATGGCAGCTTTTGTGCGTGGAGAGCATAATTCCCTGTAATACCGGATGATACCGGGCATCACGTTTCGGGTCGACCCAGTCCATTACGGCTACTGTACCGGAGACCGTGATGCCAAACTCAGGTCCATTCAGTGACATAAAATCCAACACTTCCCTAGGATGGATGTACCTTGGCATTTGGCGATACGTACCTTCCCATGACCACCCTCCTGGCTCCATATCCAGATCGTCTTTACCTACGGTCACCACCCCTGCGGGAGATTCGTAGTTCACCTCTACTTCCATAGCATTCATGGGGAGGGCAAATCTCCATTGACGTTCCTTACGCCCGTCCCATTCCGGAATGTCGTACTCAAAATCAATTCTTTTCATGTTGTTGAAAATGGTAATGCGCTGGATAACCGGCATTCCGTTAAGTTTATAGTCACATTCAAACGAGGTGAAGACCGGTCCGCTACTTTTTACTGTCCAACTACTGTTTTTTAAGCTTAGCTTATCCAAATTGTGCTCAGTGGGCTTTTTCATCTGGTTGAATTCTCCGGCTCCATGGCCATCGTAATGCATGGAAATGACATCGCCCCCGGCATACCGTGAAGTATTAAGAATATCCTGATCCAGCTCCTTGTCATACAAAGAGGTTATGCCGCCATTTCCGAGGGTTACCCTGTAATAGTCATTCTCGTAAAAATTAATGGCAGATCTTGCTTCGGTATTGTTCTTTTGCGCTGTTTCTGATAAATAGAGTACATTATACCCGACGGAAGAAATGTCTTCAGCGGCCACTATTAACCGGGTTCCCTTGTCATCGGTCACTTTTTGACTTGGAATGGTTTTTCCCATGTCGTTTTTAACCGAATAAGCTTTGCCTGCCGAAGGCAGAGAAATAGATATGGCCGCATTCCGGTTCCACGTGAGGTCATTGAAAACGGCATACCCGTTCGGTTGGGTCGTTTTGATATGTTTCGTTATGTCTTTGAGCGCTCCCTGCAGGATATCGATACCTTCCTCGTCAGCCTGGCTCAGTTTGGCAAGAAAGGTACTATCTGTGATCCCACCGTTAAGGCCTCCCCAGCCATGATCCGGATAAATAGCCTTAAACCAGGCCTGCTCAAAATTGTCACCCGGATAATTATTGAAATCACCATTGATCATGGCCGAAATGGTGGAGAACATCTCCGCGGCCGGCAAGCTAACGGCCGCTTGTTTCTTTGCCCTGATTGCCTGATAATGACCGGGGCCGTGAATGTACATCCAGATGTTGGCCCTTTCACCATATATCTCATCAAATTCAGCTTCAGGTACGTTCACAAAACTCAGAAACTCATCGGCTGTTGAATGACGTAACCGGGGCAGTTTAATGCCGGACATACTCACAATATTGTTCCATTCCTTTATCACTTCCCTGTAGTAGATCGGGCCTGAGGCATCCTGACTGATCATAACTGCATAATGTGGAGGGATGTTTCTTTTCTCATAGTAATCATGCCAATCTTTCAGGTTGGCATGGAGTGCCTTCATACCGTAAGGGGCTTCCTTCTCGAAGTATTTGTAAAAGATCACAGGCCAGCCGTAGTTGCCTGGACTATAGGTAAAAATACGGGAACCATCCGGGCTTTTCCAATGGTAAAAGCCCTCTTTGAACCTACTGATCACCAAGTTTTTAACCCCTCCCTTATTCAAGATCTGCGGGAATTGAAAACTACGACCCGGAACGTCCACGTTGAAGGCGGTCCGGGCATCCATACCAGGTATATTGTCCCTGATCCACTTCCTTCCAAGGTAAAGCTGACGTATCAGTTGCTCCCCGCTTTCTATTCCTTCGTAGGGTTGATTAAAGGTGGCTCCCCATTCAAATTGCCCTTTTTGGTAAGCGTTTAATACCACCGGTTTCTTTTCCGGGTATTCATCCAACAACTCCATCAGGTTCAAGGTCTGCTCCATCTCGAAGCGATATTCATCGTAGAGATCCATGGTGTCCAGCGCCGGAAGGATAATGTCATGGATCCTTTCCTCCCTACAATACTCAGGTGTATTCATCCACGCAATATCCTGATGGGACGAAACAATAATGTGTATGGTACCTTCCTTAAAATATTTCCAATCGTCCGGCACAAGTGGAGTATAGGCCTTCACCAGGTCGGACTTCCCTTTTCGTTTTATGATCAACTTCGATGTACTTCCAATTAAAGGTAGCTGCAGTTCAACAGTATCTTTGGCAATTGACTTATATGGAACTTTCACCCCATCTCTGAACACAATTAGTCCTTTAATTCCACCTTTGAGATACATTCTGGAGCTAACCACAATATCTTCTCCCTGCTTTTGATAGCTTAAAGGGGTCGTGTAATGGATACTACCCTCCTGGGCCCATAGCTTCAGCAAACCTGAAACAAACGCCAATAGTATAAGAATGGGTCTTCTCATAGATGTTTGGATTTAAAAGTTCAATTCTACCATTCACCCCGGAATCCCATCGTGATCATACATACTGATCCTCATGATGAGCTTTCTGCCCCGGTAGCATTAAACCTTAGTATGACGCGGATAAAGTTTGTCTACGCCATTGGGGATATCTTCTGACAAGGTGTCCTCTTAACTGAAAGAAAACCAAACCTGGTCATTGCCCTGGTTGCTGGTCCCACTGCTCCCGGGCTTCCAGGACTTCAATTGAAAGGGATACTTCCGGCCATTTCTGATTGCCCAAAGACAATACAAATAGTGAAACAGCAGGTATTTTATCCTCTTTCCCAACAACTAACTAAATCGGTTTAGTCAACAAGTAAAAAAACCCGGCTTTACTGGCTTTTTCGATTACTAAAACGATTTAGTTCTACAACAATAAAGATTAAATTACTTTAATCCAACAGTTTTATTAAAATATTCGGGGGGTCAGGTGTTGCGTATTTCCATGCTGGGTTCTACCACCTCCTGTGACTTCAACAGGCTATTCGGCTTGTTCTGAATCTGCTTCATGAGCATATCGATGGCATTTTCGGCAATTTGTTCTACAGGTTGTACCAAAGCCGTTACTTCTGGCCGGAAAATGGAAAACACCTCGTGATCGCCGAAACTCACGATCGATATAGTGTCAGGATAGTCAACTCCCATTTCCCTGATCCTGGCAATGCCGTACAAGGCAAGATAATGCGTTTCAAATACAATACCATCAACACCATGGTCGGAGATCAGCTCTTCGACAGCCTTGTGACAGTCCAGTTTAGCGTTTTGATGGTCAACAATCTTTAGGTTTTGACTGTCTCTTTTACTTTCCTCAATTGCATTTCGAAAACCTCTTTGCCTGTCTTTTATGGCTGTCAGGTCAAGGTTCAGCCCTACATAGCCTATATTTTTTCTGCCTGTTTCTATCAAATGTTTAACCAGTTTTTTAGCGCCATTGTAGTTATCCACAACAACATAAGGCAGGTCTTCTCCGGGGTAGTGACGATCAAACAGCACAATCGGAAGTCCTGCATTGGAAATGGCTTTTATATCTTCAAGGTTATGTTGAGTGGATGCGATCAGGATCCCATCTACCTGCTGTGCTTCAAAGGTCAACAAAAGTTCCTTTTCCTTAACCGGATCTTCATGAGTGGTTCCAAGTAAAACCTGATATCCCAATTTCAAGGATATCTGCTCTATTGATTCAGCAATAAGACCGTAGTACGTATCGGTTATACGTGGGACAATCAACGCCAGCGTCATACTACTGCCGGTGGATAGATTTCTGGCTATCATGTTCGGCCTGAAATTGAGCCTTTTGGCCACACTAAGGATGAGCGCCTGCGTATCTGGATTGATCTTGTGCAGATCTCCCTTCCCATTAAGTACCATTGATACGGTGGTTTTGGAAAGTTTAACCTCCTTGGCTATCATATCAAGTGATACTCTTTTCATTTTTATGCAAGTTTTAACTTCTTCTCAAAAGAAGAAGACTAAGGTATGATAACATCAATTTAAAAGTAAAAATACTAAAACAAGAGGCTAATCAGGTATTCTTTTGAATACGATTGGTTTTGCAAAGTGTTCATAAATTACACTTTCCGAGTGGTAATTCGTAAAAAATTATACGAGTCAAAAATCCACACGTCCATTAACCTGGTACTTTATGGGTGATGGGTTTTTACAAAAAAAGGCTTGTCTTCTTCTTAAATTTTTGATCATCAACCTGTTACATAGCTTTCATCACCTCTCATGATCACAAAACAGTTCAATGACTTCTCCTTAAGCTTCACTCTCTGGTTCATTTTTTTATCGATGGAATGAACCCCCACTGATCCCATGTGTATTACCCTATGACTTCCGGAAGTCAGAACGGCATAACCTTAAACAAAATTTACACACATGAAATCAATAAAAATCATCTTTCTGTGCCTCCTGGCAGGTGCCTCGCATCCCGCATGGGCCATGGACAGGCCTGAAAATATTCCGGACAATATCACAGAGATCAAAGCAACACAATGGTACCTTGAAAAATACAGATCATGGCGAGCCTTTCTGACCGAAAAGCCCACAGATCTTGATGGGTGGCACGAGTGCTTTAAAGCAGCCCTGTACAGCAAATTAAGCGAGGATGAGATCAGCGGGCTACTTGCAGACATGGAGCTTCACTTCCCGGACTCTCCGGAATTAAAACTAATGAAAGGCAGATCAAAGGGATGGACCGCTGAAGGTCTTAACATAATGTCCTGGGGACTGGCTGACCTTCCCAAAGATAAATACCTGATCGAGCGATTGCTGGTGGCTGAGTTTATGAAGGGTGACCGGCTGGAATGGTCTGTACAATTATTTGCCAGTGAAAAGATCTACCCAAGCCTGATGAATTATTCATACAATGTGTTGATGTCTGTCAGTGAAAATGGGGCGTTGTTTGTAACAGGAGAGAATACGACTATTCCTCTTTGGATACTACAGGATGTATATGGTCTGCGAAGGGACGTAAAAATCCTGAATACGGACCTGTTGCAAATTCAGGAGTACCGTCAAAGGATATTTGAGTCATTCGGTTTGAAGATGACCGAAGATCCATTCGATCTGCCAGAGGCGCATCCTGATATTCCGTTTTTCTATGCGCTTACCATTTCCATGCAGGAGATCGAATTTATGCAGGACCGGCTGTACATCGTGGGGCTCACTTCGCTGCTTAGTGAACATCCCATTGACAATTATACGCTCCTAAGGGAAAATATTGAAGAGAAATTCCTGCTGGACTACCTGACGGTCGATTTTAACGGAGAACCTAAAACAGCTACAGGCCGAATGCTGGAAACCAACTACATTGCTCCTTTTTACCTGCTAAAGCAATATTATGACCGTGAGGGTGATATAGTGAATTCAGGAAGGTGGCAGAATATCATCAGGGACCTTGCGGAACGATCTCAGCTCTCAGGAAGGATCAATATGCTCCTTGCGAAGGAGAATGTAACCAAAAACTTTAAAACAGTCGAAATTGATGTGAAGCGGCTCGATAAAGAACTGATGAAGGTAAAGGATAATATTTATGCTAAGTCTTTTGAGCTTACCAACCGGGAGTACGGAGAGTTTTTAGACTACCTGGAGTCCAATAGCTACAAGGATCTGCTGGAGATCGCTGAAATTAAACTGGATAAATATAACGACACCAACAGGCAATTCTACACCAATTACCATTTCAACCATAAAACATCCCCAATGAACTATGGCGACTACCCTGTTTTCAACATAACCCATGAAGCTGCCAAACTCTACTGTGAATGGCTCACAAGTCAGTACAATGAGCAAAAAGGTCGGAGATTCAAAAAAGTGAAGTTCAGACTTCCAACTAAAAATGAATGGACCATGGCCGCCCTTGGCTATAAGGATTTTCAATCATGGATCTTTGAAGACAATATCATCAGGCTAAAATCCAATGGCCGTAAAAGATCAAAAGAAATCACGGAGTACAGGTTCTCCGAATATAAAGACCTTTTGTATCCGTGGTATAGCCGCGATTGGGAAAATTTGCGAAGTAGTATAAAAAATGAAAAGGGCTGCTATCTTGCCAATGTAAAGGTGCCTGAAGACATAGTATGCCCTTCAGGAGCAAAGGGTGACGGCTTTATCATCGCTTCGCCGGTAGGTTCGTACTTTTCCAATAAAATGGGGCTCTATGATGTCATTGGTAATGTTGCTGAAATGACGGACGAGGCCGGAACTGCAATGGGAGGAAGCTATAGTCATGTACCGGAGGAATCCACAATAACCAGCATTAATCACTATAACAAAAGTGATCCGGCGGTTGGGTTAAGACTCTTTATGGAAGTAATAGAGGAATAGGTGGGTATTTTCACCAACTACCAGAAAAAAACGGATGAACAACTGATGGTCTGCATAAAACATGGAGACCATCGGGCTTTTAGTCAATTGTATGATCGCTATGCATTGCGGCTCAATGGCTTCTTCTTCAAAATGTTATGGGGTGACCGGGAACTGGCTTCAGACCAGGTCCATGAACTGTTTACAAAGATCATAGAACGACCGGAATTGTTCAATACGGACCATTCTTTTCAGTCATGGGTATTTCAGGTGGCGGCCAATATGTGCAAGAACCACTACCGCAAAAGAGATTTTGAGCTGGCCTACAGGAAGCAGTTGGAAAAGGAAGGAATTGAGCTACCGAGGATTCAGCAGCAGTTGGATGAGCCCCTGCAGCTTAATCTGGTACTGAAAGTACTGGCTGCCATGGAAGAGGACAAACGTACCCTGTTCCTATTGAGGTACCAGCAGGAGATGTCGATCGCCTCCCTGGCTGATCACTTTGACGTACCTGCAGGTACCATTAAGTCGAGATTACACAACATCAGAAACTATATACTGGATATTCTTGAAAAGGAAAATAAAACGGTAGGATATGGAAAATCATGATTTTGAACCGCTTGATCAGTTGTTGAGGTCAAAATCCTATGCTGACCTTACGTCAGAAGAAAGGGACTATGTAAACAAGGCGGTTGGTGGAGAATTTCAATATGCAAACCTTCAGCAGTTGATCCATGAAACATCACGTTCCCGGGAAAGCACACTAAATGAACACGTGAAAAAGGATCTGATGAGAAGGATGAAAAGAAATAACCCTTCTTTTCTTTATCAGATATATCATTATAAAATCCCGGCCTACGCAGTTGCCATGCTATTGATCATTCTTGTGACAGGGTTTATGACGTTTGGCCCGGCCCGGGTGATAACGGAGGTGAAAATAAAAACAATTGCGTTACCGGTCAAAGTAGATACCCTGTGGGTACAACTACCGCCTGATACGATCGTCATTGAAAAGATCATCAAAACAGAGGCGCTAACCACTTTGAGAACCAGCACCACCGACGAGCCGCAAAAAGCGGTCAAAGGTAATTCCATGGCAGATCAGAAAGTACTGCACGACTTCCTGGTGAGTACCCGGTAAATCCCCGAAAACCATCCGTGGAGTTCGACATGTATAATTCATTTTGCCTTACATCCATTTCTCAAAAAGGAAAATGGTGAACATTCCCCATGCTGTGCCTGTCACCATACTCAGGATAGCCAGGAGAATGGCATGAGGCATCAGCTCCTTTTTATACGCTGAGGTGACCGCAGGGGCGGTGGAGATCCCTCCGAGATTGGCCATACTGGCAATGGGCAGCCATGCTGTATTGAGCCTCAGGAAAAGAGCGGTGAAAAACATAAACAGGTAGTGACTGACCAGCCACGTAATAACGAGCATCACCAATACCGGTGGCAGCGAAAATTTGGAAAAATCAAGCTTCAGCCCCAGTATGGCCATGATCAAAATAATAGCCAGCCCACCTGTTTTCAAAACATAGTTCACATTCCATCTCCTGATCAGATTTCCCAGCGCCAAACCAATAAAGGAGAGAATGATGATCTTCCACAGGAAAGAGGATACCAGCAGATTTACCACAAGGGTGATCAGCACAATCACGCCGGCGGTTGCCAATGGCGGAAGAAAAGTGGAATGCGACATACCTTCATCAGGGGTCATAAGTTTCATATCGTCCTTTATACCGAAGAACTGATTCAGCCGGTCACTCTTTTGGATAAACTGGAACATTAGCAGGGTCCAGATATTTACCAGTATATTGTCCAGCACCAGTACCGAAAGGAACAGCCCTTCTTCCGTTCCCACCAGCTCCTTCAGCACAAGTTGGCTGGTGCTCCCTCCTATCCATCCACCAACGATCGGGACCAGGCCCTTCCAGTATTCCTGATCCATAAAAAGCTGATGGTGATCCGCGCTGAGCAAGCCAGAGAGGTACACCAGGATAACAGGCAATACCGCGATACAGAAGGAGCCACTCACAAACAAAACAATAGGCTTGATCCCGACAATCCTGAGCTGCCGGTAGGGTAAGGCGCTCATAACGGTGAGAACGGCGAAGGGGATGATCCAGTCTTTGCTGAGCGAGTGCAGATAAACTGTTTTCAGTTCGAGGGAAAACACATGAGTGAACAATGCCGGAATTACATAGGCAAAGAGAATGGCGGGGAACCAGTCCAGGATAGCCCTGATCCACCGGATCTCCTGCCGGTTCAGCCAGACCACACTCGTCACGGTTACGACTACAATTATGACGGCCGTTACTTCATTCTGCATTATTCAACAGGCTGGGTCAGTATGCCGAGGCATGTTTGTATACCTTCCAGGAAATTCCCTATACGCAGGTTTTCATTGGGACCGTGAATGTTATTGTCAGGATTGGGTATGCGGACAGCTACGGCCGGTATACCGAGTGTATGGATAAACGGCGCTATAGGCTGGGACCCACCGGTGGTGCGCATTTTTATAAAACTGTTCCCAAAAACCCGATACATGGCTTTTTCCAGCCATACCGCCAGATCCGATTGCATGTCGGTACGAAAAGGCCGGGAGCCAATCCTGTGAGTTATTGAAATGATATCCGGGAATTTCTTCCGCTCCGATGCAGTAGGCACAGCGTCTGTTATGTAAAAACCCTGTCTCTTTATGTAGTCTCTTACCAATTGTACTATACGCTCCCCCTCTGTTTCAGGCACCAGCCGGATATCGATCTCTGCTACGGCCTCCGAGGGGATCAGTGTACGCACCTCCTCACGCACCCAGCCTGCGCGAAGTCCTCTCACATTGAGAGAAGGATACTGAAGCGCTTCCTGATAGGTCTCTCCTACTTTTTCAGCCTCCGCAATGCCAAGCATGGTGTTGATCTCCTCCATATCCTCGGGCACACTGTTCAGAATCTGCTTCTCTTCCCCGGACAGACCAATGTTGTCATAATACCCGGGAATAGTCACCCTTCCGTTTTCATCTTTCATTCCTGCCAGTAACCGGCTGAGCTTAAAGACGGGGTTGGGAGCAAAATTGCCATACTGACCACTGTGCAGGTTCCTTTCAGCACCGTAGACCGTCAACGTCATGGTAGCAATGCCACGTGCGCCAAAGGTAAGCGTAGGCAGATTGGACAGATGCCGGGTACCGTCCATGATGAGCATCATATCCGCCTGCAGCAGATCACGGTGAGTCTTAACCAGCCCCGGTAAGGCCGGCGATCCGATCTCCTCCTGAAAATCCATGATCACCTTGATATTGAAGGGAGCTTTTAATGACCTTTTTGCTAGTATGTCCAGCGCGGCGATGAACGCCATGGCCGGCCCCTTGGAATCTGAAGCTGACCGGGCGAATATACGGAGATCAGGATCAGGGCCCTCCTCCAGGGCTGTCCATGATACGGTCTGCCACGTACTTTTCTCCTTCCTCTTTAAAACGGGAGTAAAGGGATCCGGCTGGTCCCATTCCCGCGGATCTACCGGCTGCCCGTCAATCTGGAGGTAGAACAATATGGTCTCCAGTTCTTCACCATAGTGCAGTTCAGCAAAAACATGAGGCACGTCCTCCGCCACGATCCGTTGGGTATCGAACCCCCTTTTCTGAAATGCATCAAGGCACCACTCCACATTCCTTTGAATATTTTCCTTATCACGGCTGGTGTTGGGAATGGCCAGAAATGACCTGTATTCTGCCATAGCTTCATTGAACTGATCCCGTGAAGCATCCTGTATCTCTTCCCTCGTAAGTGGTTGACCTGTGAGAGGAAGAGAGATCAATCCGGTCAGGAAGAAAAGAAGAAACCTTGTCATACATATCAATTTATGACAATATAAGGTATTGTTTGTAGATAGTAAAACCTGATAACTCCGGTTTACCCAGGCAAATTCTACAGCCACTCCTATTTGCATAAGAAGGGTTTTATTACTATCATTGCAATAGTTGAACTTTCAACTAATTGATTACTCTAAACTGAAACCTCTCAAAATAATGGACAAAAGAATTCTCAGGGAAATAGGCAAAACCTACCGGATCGTGAATACATTCGATGATTTCATTTTTGCCTCTTCCGGGCTGACAAAGGGTCAGTATCAGTTTCTCATGAGGATCTATGAAAACCCTGGAATCAATCAGAAAGACATTTCATCGCTACTCTGTGTTGACAAGACCACTACCAGTAAGGCTATTTCCAAGCTTGTGGCCAAGGGCTATGCCCTAAGGAAAAATGATGATCAGGACAATCGCAATCTTAGGGTATACGTGACGGATCATGGAAAAACTAAGTGTGAATTCATAAGCCGGGAAGAACAGTTTGTGAACAAGCTGGCACTGAAGGATTTTGACATCAATGAATTGGAGCAGTTTTTAAGCCTGCTGCAAAAATTAAATGGCGCCTTGCAGCCTTTGTATGACACTGCCCGGAGCAAACCCAGAGACCATTTTATTACATTGATCGAAAAGGAAGAATTGAGCTGCCATTGAATGATGATACATCTTTTGTTGAACCAGCTTTAACGCTGAAAATATGGACAAAACGCAAATCAGGAGGGTAACGCCCGAGGACATCAGGGAACTTCAGCATATTGCCAAAATGACATTCTACGAAACGTTTAAGAATGAAAATACAGAAGCTGACATGAAGCACTACCTTGCCGGGTCCTTTTCTGTCAGCAGGATCACCGAAGAGCTTAACCATGCTGATTCTGAATTCTATTTCGCACTACAGGGTGAAGAAGTAATAGGTTACCTCAAAATTAATTTGAACAGCGCGCAAACAGAGATCAGGGAGGAAAACGGGCTTGAAATTGAACGTATTTACGTGTTGAGGGAGTTTCATGGAAAAAAAGTGGGGCAGGTTTTGTACAACAAGGCGCTTGAGATAGCAAAAAAGAAAAATGTCGACTTCGTATGGTTAGGCGTTTGGAAGCACAATCCACGAGCGATCAGCTTTTACAGAAAAAATGGCTTTGTTGAGTTTGATAAACACATATTCAAATTGGGAAGTGATGAACAAACGGACATTATGATGAGGATGGAAATCGTTGAAAACCAGGACAGTTAAGCGCTATTATGGAAACCACAAAAATTAAGCTCCGGCAACATTCTGAAACGGCAATGAAGCTGGAGAACGGATCGCTTAACATACTCATAGATCGGAACAGCTATTTATCGTCACTGCGAGCCTTTCTGTAGGCAAAAGGGTTGGAAAAGGCGTGGCAGTCCCCGGTTTGAGGAGATTGCCACGGCTTTTCAACACTAAAACCCAGCCAAAAGCCCTGTCAGCCGACTCCCGGAGTCCTGTGGACAGGCAGGCTGCCTATGACATACTATTATTTTTATCGTAATCGCGAACCTGTGAGTTGGCCTTAGCAGGGCGTGAAGCGATCTCCTCGTATTAAAATGCGAAGGGTATCCGTTACCGTTTCCCGGGAAGGGGACGGCTTCGTAGCCCCCTGCACTGACACCGCCGGCCTCGCCGTGACGATCTGTTTTTTCATCTTGTCATCCAACTTCAAGCATTTTTTAAATCTACCCACTCGCAAAGACGTTATCTGTTTGTTTAGATACATTTTAGCATATGTCTAAACCCAAAACTCACGTCTTCTTAACACATTATCGACTATCCGTGCTGTTAAACTCAGTATCCCAAATTTTGTTTAAGCTCCCCGTTCGAAGCCGTGATCTCATCCAACGGTATGGGAAACCAGTGATGCTGCTCCCCGAACTGTTTACCGGACAGCCCTTCATTGCTATATTCATAGCTTAGGGTGCCATCTCCCGCCCGGGTAATGGAGACCCTGCGTGCAGGCTGGTTCTCTACATCCATGGCTATTTTCCAGCGTCGCACATCAAAATAGCGGTGCTCCTCAAAGCTTAATTCTATCCGGCGCTCATTATGTATACGGGTGCGCATATCGTCTTTTGAAAGCCCTGGTAGAAGGTCAGGCATACCTGCCCGGTTCCTTACGGTATTCACTGCATCATATACGGACTGTTCCGGCCCCACGGCTTCATTTTGAGCTTCAGCATAGTTCAGCAGCACCTCAGCATACCGCATGTAGCGCCAGGGTGAGGAGCCCATTTCATTCCAGTCGTCAAGGGTGATATCCTCGCGAATGAATTTCCTCATCAGGTATCCGGTTGGAGACGTGTTCCATGGCTCATTTCCGTCCGGGCTGTCCCGTCCTCCGGGTAAAAAGCTCTCATAGGGCCTGTCACGGATCATGCTACCGTTGAACACTATAGTGGCGTAAAACCTGGGATCACGATCCACGTAGGGGTCCTGATCGTCATAGCCTGAACCGGGATCGTCAATGGGCAGGCCGTTGGACATCTCAAAGTCATCCACAAAGTTCTGCATAGGACAGTTGCCTCCCCAGCCACCGGAGCCATTGGGCCCGTTCATACGCTCGATAGGAATAGCACGCCCTCCTGAAAGACTCGTTTCCATGTAGAACCGCATGAAAATATCTTCTTCCGTCATACGGCGCTGCAGAAACAACTGCTGGTAGTTTTCCGCCGGATCACTATCCAGATTGGTCACCAGGTTGTACTTGCCCATGTCCATGACTGCTTTGGCTGCATCAGCCGCCTTTTGCCACTTCTGCTGATCGTCCACATCGTCCGTATACAAAGGACTGGCACCATACAGCAGTAGCCTTGACTTCAGGGCCATGGCCGCTCCACGGGTGGCCCGGACTCCATTGTCATCCGGCAGTCCGGCAATGGCCAGGTCCAGCTCGCTTTCTATATAAGTCACCACCTGTTCTATACTTTTTCTGTCAAAAAGCTCTGAAAAATCGGTGTCATCCAGTGATGTTACGCGGTCACCTACCAGGGGGATCTCCCCAAACCCTTTGAGCAGATCGAAATAGCGGTAGGCACGGATAAAGTGAAGCTCAGCTATCAGCTCCTGTTTCTTGTCTCCCTCGAACGGAGAATCCTCCGAGTCAATGTTTTCCAGCGCCAGGTTCACCTCCCGTATAGCACGGTAGCCCCGGGGCCACGCCGTGCTCATAAAACCAAAGTTGCTGGGCGTCATCTGGCCACGCTGCACCAGGTAAGTCTGGTCATCGTTGCTGTAGACCGTTTCATCCGATACAGAACTCCACAGAGCCCAGTGAAACCCCCGGCCAAAACCTGCCGGTGTATCATTCCCGTTATGACCTGGCTCCTTGTCGGCCACCCGTATGCTGGTATACAATCCGATCACATAGGCCTCGGCCAGCACAGGGTCCGCCCATACCGCCTGATCCGTAAGGTTCGGACTGTCCACTTCCAGAAAATCCTCGTCACATGCGCTGAACAAAAAGGATACGGTTATCAGTATGAATAGTATATTTCTCATGGCTCTTAAAACTTAATATTAACCCCTACGTTGAAAATTTTCTGCTGTGGGTAGAACTGTCCGCTCCCGCTGTTTCCCTCAGGATCTATGTCTTCCACATCGGTAAAGGTCAGCAGGTTGAATCCACTCACATAAACCCTTGTGGCATCCAATCCTACCTTTCCAAGCAGTGACCCGGGCAGGTTATAGCCAAGTTCCAGGTTTTTCAATCGCATAAATGCTGTATTCTGCTGCCAGAAATCATTCCGGTTCAGCCCTTCATTGATGCTGGAAGAGGTTCGGACATCCACCCTGGGAAATGAACCATTCGGACGGTCCGGGCTCCACCGGTTATCTGCCCAACTGCTGAAAAAGTTACCGACCTCACCGGACTCCGCCACTACATACTGCACGGACCTTGCCTGGCCCTGAAGCAGGATGCTGAGATCGAAATTTTTCCAGGAAGCACCCATAGTAACCCCATAAACGATCTGAGGTACATTCGTAAGATCCTGCCTTACACGATCCAGATCGGTGATCTCTCCGTCACCGTCCACATCCCTGTAGATGAGGTCACCCAACTGCTGGCCGGGTAACGTGGGGTTCTGGTCCAGGTCATCCTGGGTACGGAATATACCGACCGCCTCGTACAGCAGATCGGCGCCAAGAGGCTTACCTTTTCTCAGCTGGTAGTCAGGAACACCCTCGGCATCATCCAGGAACACCACTTCGTTTTTATTATAGGTAAAGTTGGCAGAAGCAAACACCTGCACATTGCTGAAGCTCTGATTGTAGTTGAGCGCAGCTTCAAATCCATTGTTTTTAACCTCCCCGATATTCTCCTGAGGAATGATAGAGGGCGCACCCCGCTCATCAATGATACCGGAAACCTGCGGCAACGAGCCCTGCCGTGCGGTGAGCAGATCTTCACGTGTTTCACTGAAGTAGTCCAGCTCAAGGTTGAAAAACCTGAACAGTCCTATTTCCAGGCCAATATCGAGCTTCCTGGCGGTCTCCCATGTAATTGAGGGGTTGGCAAGCTGGTTAATAATAAATATGGGCAATGGGCTGAGGTTTTCAGATACATAGTCGGTCGGGCGCAGCTCAAATGAGTTCAGGTACTGAAATGCATCCACCCGATCATTTCCGAGCTCACCATAAGATGCCCGTAGTTTAAGATTGTTGATAGCGGAAACATCAAACCACGACTCATCCGACATACGCCACCCTACTGAAACGCTCGGGAAAAAACCAAACCGGTTGTCATCCGCAAAACGTGAAGAACCGTCATAGCGGAACTGGGCTTCCAGCAGGTACTTCTGGTCGTAATCATACGAGACCCTTCCAAAATAATTCCTCCTTGTAAACTTTTCACTGAAGCCTCCATTGGTACTTTGCTCAGGCTCAGCACCGCCCAGGTTAAATTCAGGGATCTCAGTAGACAAAAATCCGCTTCTGAATGCCTGGAATTCATTCCGGTCATCCTCCTGCTGTTCGTAGGCAGCAAAGGCCTTCACATAGTGCTTACCAAATTCCTTCTCAAAATTAATGCTGAAGTTGGCCGTTTTCAGCGCCGTGTTGGTCTGCTTTTCGAAAAGCTCCGGAGTACGGCTGTCGGGCCCGCCTACTACTTCATTGAAGCCGGGAGGATCGGTGCTGTTGTCGATCTGGTACACAATGTAAGGTTTGGCAAATTCCTTTTGCCTGGTAAAACCACGATCTTCAGCATAAAATCCCTTCAGGGAAACACTCTGGAGAAAAGGTAATTTATACTCAAATGTCATCATGGTATTGAGTATGGTGGTCGGTGATACATCCGTACCCGGTATATCCGTCATCAATATCAGCGGGTTGGCACCGGACTCCACACCGGCTGAAGGCAGCCCGTTGGAATACCGGATGGGGATGGTAGGATATGTCCGGTAAATAGCGCGGAATATATCCCCGGCGCTGCTGGTAGGAAACTGTCTCTCCTCCTGCCGGGCGGTGACGTCCAGTCCTACTTTCAGGTTATCCGTGAGGTTAAGGTCAAGGTTGGATCTGAAACTGATCTGATCGTACTCAGTGATACCATTCTCATAGATACTTTCCTGATGCACCCGGCCCAGCGAAGCAAAATAAGACACTCTTTCACCTCCGCCACGGACGGAAAGATTTTGCATGTCCTGCAATGCAAAATTGCGAATGGAGGCATCTACCCAGTCAGAATTGGGATAGTTATCGGGATCCGTGCCGTCTCCAAAGCGCCGGATCTCCTCTTCAGAATAGATCTGGTTCATACCGCCACCGGGGTTGCGGTAGTAATTGATCTCGTTGAGTATTCTGGCATACGTAGGGGCATCCGCCATGTCCGGCAGTGTGGTAGGTTTTACAAACCCCTGATTGTAGGAAAAGTTGAATACCGGCTTACCCTTAACACCCCGTTTTGTGGTGACCAGTATCACCCCGTTCGCTGCCTGCGCGCCATAGATAGCAGCAGAAGCATCCTTAAGTACGGAAACGCTTTCAATATCATTTGGGTCAAGCCGGTTGAGCCCTCCAAGCCGGTTGGCTACACCATCGATCACCACAAGAGGGTTGTTGTCTCCGGGTGTGCTTATTCCCCGGATGCGCAGGGTGGCTCCATCGAAGCCCGGTTCACCGGACCGGTTGAGGGCGATCACGCCTGGTACACGTCCTGCAAACGATGCTGAAAGGTTGGGCTGTGGACTTTTTACGAATTCCTTACCCTCCACAGACGATACCGATCCCGTGAGGGTCTGTTTGGATTGTGTGCCGTAGCCGACCACTACCACTTCTTCCAGGCCGACCAGATCGAGGCTCATATAAACATCGATCACAGACTCTGAATTTACCGGGATCTCCTCGGGCACATAGCCCACAAAACTAAAGATCAGTACGGCACCGTCACTGACCTGAAGGCTGTATTTGCCGAAGTTGTCGGTTATGGTACCTTCCGTAGTGCCTTTTATCAGAATGTTCACCCCGGGTAACATCTCCCCGGAGGACCTGTCCTGAACAGTACCCGAAATCGTCCTGGTGCCTTGTCCCCACGCTACGGAAAAGGACATTAAAAGCCCCAGCGTAATAGTTAAGGGTGGACCTGAACATAGTTTTCGTAGTTTTTTCATCATAGGATTATAGATTGATTGGAACATAAATTATGCTAGTCAAGTAAGTAAAAGATCTCTAACACGTACGGGGAACTATCATGCGAATTCGGGGCCTGCATAAGCCAAAACAAAAATCCGGCAACTACCTATAAATATGTTGATTATCAGATGGTTAAATTTTTACTTCTCAAGTAATTTATTACCTGATTGCACCTTCAAAATGAAAAGAGCCGACGGTAAGCAGGTATTTTCTTTGCCCCCGGTAATTACCGGACTACGAAAATTCCAGCATAACGATCAGGATAAAAAACCTATCAGGGTTTAAGATCCAGGTAGGTTTGTCCGTGTGGAAATGATGATCATTATACTCTATAAAATGCGTTGTGTATTAAACCGGGAGAGATTGCCTCCCATATCCTGGCTTAAATAACGTGAATATCGGATAAGGAAAAGGTCAAAAGTACTTCTTGCCATAGAATGACTGTTATCGCGGGTAATCACATTTTGGAAAACGCATGAAGTGGGATGACAAAATAAAAAATTGAACGTCACTGATGAGTGAGGTACGAGCGAAGAAGTCCACAGGACTCCTCACAGAGTCCTGAGGATCCACGGGATTCTCCACAGGATTCAGCGAATGTGAACGTGAGCAGTCCCCTGATCGGGAAGGGGATTGCCTGTCTGCCGTATTACTTTAGAAGGCAGGCTTCACCTCAAACCCCACAATCCAACGCTGGTGTTCGCAATGACGATTAAGATGTAGTATGTCATGGGTAGCCTGCCTGTCGCAGGCGGGCTTCTTCCTTTTGCTTTGTTTCACTCATCAATGACGAATTACTCCCCCTTTGAAGGGCCCCGGGGGTGTTATACTATTTTTCGGTGCCACAAACCCTGGAATAAACCTGCCTTTGTCGGCAGACTTGTTCAGGACCCCAAACAACACTGACCTTTCCATTAAGGATGGATCTCTCACTTCGTTCAAAATGACAACGATATAATACACACTTGTCATCCCGACCACAGGGAGAGATATTTACTCCTCCTTCTTTGGTGCAGGTTGTAGCTACGTCTTAATTATAGATTTTGCCCTGCAACTGTGCCAGATGGTTTCGCGCTCTGCGAAAACGCCCTCCACCGCTGCGGGACGGTTTCTAACACCTGGAAAAGGCCCTGCAACTGTGCGAGGCGATTTCCAGCACCTGGAAAACGCCGTGCACTGCTGCGAGATGGTTTCGCGCTCTGCTAAAATGCCTTGCAGCCCTGCGGGACGGTCTTCGGGCCGGGTCGCGCAGACAGGTTGTCCCGCATCGTTGAGAGTGGGAAATCCAGCTTGCCAGGTTCACGAGGGGTAGTATGCATGCCAGGGGCGTATGAGTAAAAGAAGTCCCTCACTTCAACCACCGAAGCATGGCGAAGGTGGTCTTTTCAGTCACCGTAGCTTTAGCGAAGGTGAACATTTGCCATTTATCGCATAGATTCTAATGGTTTTCGCATAGTCTATTCACCCCCTCCTCCGTCAACTTTGTATTCTTTAGAAGACTTAATATTATATAAATAAAACAAGTGGAAAGTATGGTGGATCAGGCAGATAGCCATTGGCTTGCTACCCCTGATTTCCTGGCAATGAATGACACAACAAATCTGCCCAATAGCTACGATCATGAGAAACTTCAATTTTAACCATGTTCCTGATAATTAATCAAAGACCAAAGATCATGAAAAAACAATTACTATTAATAATAGTTGCTATCTGTTTAACGAGCCTTACCACTTATGGTCAACAAAATGAAGGAGACCAATTTGAGATTGATGATATCACATACAAAATTACCTCTACCTCTCCAAACGAAGTAGAGGTGGTGGGCTATACCGGTACGACAAAAGAGGTGACCATTGAGGATGAGGTCACCTACCAAAATATCGGTTACAAGGTGACCGCTATTGGCAAGAGTGCTTTTCAGGAAAAGGGATTGACTGAGGTGACCATACCCAACAGTGTGACCAGTATCGGGAATCATGCTTTTGGCGATAACCAATTGAGCGAGGTGATCTTACCCGATGGTGTAATCAGTATTGGAACAGCAGCTTTTGAGAAAAACGGAATGTCCAGCTTGACCATACCCAGCACGGTGACCAGTATTGGTGATTGGGCTTTTTATATAAACCAATTGACTAGTGTAGAGATACCCAATAGTCTGACCAGTATTGGAGAAGCAATTTTTCGCGACAATCTACTGACAGAGGTTATTCTACCCAATGGATTGACCAGTATTGGAAAGATGGCTTTTCGAGACAACCGTTTCACCGAGGTGACCATACCGGCGAATGTAGAAAATATAGGGCAACGAGCCTTTAGTGGAAACCCCAATCTTGCCCTGGTGACGGTGAAGGCTAACGATCCCCCAGCGCTCCCTGCAGATGCCTTTCAAAATCCAGGCCGTGACCAAATAGATGTGATCGTTCCCAGGGGTACCCCTGCCGGTAGTATCAAAACTGCTTATGAAGCTGCTGAATGGACAAATTTTGCATCCATCACGGAAGGGATTGAGCTTTTAATAGAAGGCGCGCCGTCAGAAATAGAAAGTTTAAGCCCTTTTGATATTACCTTCCAGTTTGCCAGGGATGTAACAGGTTTTACGGTAGGTGACATTAGTTTGGACCATGCTACACTCAGTGATTTTACAGGGGACGGTTCCAGCTATACGGTTAAAGTGACACCTATATCCTGTGAGGGTACCATTACCATTAATGTCCCTGAAGATGTAGCGGAATATGCGCCCGGTTTCCCCAATTTGGAAGCAAGTGCAACGATAGCGGTCAAGGCTACCCCATCTGCGCCAACGGTAAGTAGTTCGCCCGTGGAATACTGTGTGGGCGAGACGGCCACTGCATTGACGGCGACAGGAGATAACCTGTTATGGTATACCTCCGGGACGGGAGGAACGGG
>LYSV01000069.1:0-5560 GCA_001657315.1 Flammeovirgaceae bacterium BBD 1991-12
ATTAAGAATAACACGAGCCGTATGAAGCGAGAGTTTCACGTACGGTTCTGTGAGAGGCTTGAGGGTGAAACTCCCTCTTGCCTACTCAGCGACTTCCCGTCTTAGTGGCTAAGCTACTTGCAGATGTTTCGCTACGCTCCTTTAATCTTAATAGCTGGATAGTGACCTTAAAACCTCCTGATTTTTTATAGTGCTGATAATCAGCGTTATCTGAATGCTTCGCTTAAACTGGCAATATTTTTGATCCTTTAGCTGGCAACTCTTTCACTCATTAAAACCACAAATATGAAAACCATCATACCCCTGATCATTGTTACATTTTTAACTTTTTTTTTGCCAGCCAGATCACAGGACATTAGCGCTATTATGAAAGGCAAAAGGGTCGTTGGGGGAGGTATTGCTCTCTCATGGACAGATAACGAGCTCGAAACAGATAATGGCAATACCCCTTTGTTACAGGATGTAAAGCGTAATTCCTTTTCTTTCAGGCCATATGCCGGTAAGTTTATCAAGGACAGACTGCTACTGGGCGGAGGCCCCTTGCTCTTTTTACAAAACGGCGAAACACAGCTCAATGACCCGGAAGATCGCACTACCTTAGATGACAAACAATTCAATGTTGGTCTTGGTGTCTTCCTGAGAAAGTACTATCCTATTGTCGGTAAGTTCGGCGCCTTTGTTCAACCGAGCACTGACTTCAGAATTATAGACAGGGAGTCAAACAGGATACGTATTGATAATACCAGTCAGGAAATTTTATCCGAATACTCAGACGATGTGGATGGTTTCCGAATAACCGCAGGTATAAATCTGGGTCTCTATGTTTTCCTGGGTGGACGCTTTTCATTGGAGACCAATCTCGGTAACATCACAGTAAATCACATAAAAGAAGATATAGAAAGGCGCTCTTTCTATTCCAGTGTGACCAACAACGAAGATCGACAGATCAATAGCTTTGACATCAACCTTGTCAATCAGATCTCATTTGACCAGTTGTTTGTGATCAATTATTTCTTCTAGATGATCCGGCTGTGCAGGCGCGTAAGCTGAACAGCTTCCTGCGCCTGCTTCTTTTTTATTCGCATGTTCTAACACCATATTGGCTTCGCAAAGTAGTTACCTAACATTTTGGATTCGACACCTTCAATCTGTGATGTTTTCTCATTTTCCATTTGCTATTCACTACACCTATGCCCAGCAGGATCATTATACCGCCCAGTATGATCTCGAAAGACAATGTTTCATCCAAAATGGTAACTCCCAAAACTACCCCGTAGACCGGCATGAGGTAGGTGACCAGTGACAGATAGGATGCTCCGGCGGATTCCAGCAGTTTGTAATATACCACAAAGGCCAGCGCTGTTCCAAGAACTGCCAGTACGAGCACCGACCCTATGGCCTGGAAGGAAAGATCGGCTACAGGGATGGGGCCATCTGTAAAAATGGCAAATGGCAAAAGGTATACAGATGTGATCAGCAATTGAGAGGCCGGGGCATATACAGGCTTCGTTCCTTTGAGATTCAGGCGGGCATAAACCAACGCTATTCCGTAACTTGCTGCCGCTACTCCCACAGCCAGTATGCCCAGTACACTCACCTGAATACCGGAAGTTACATCAGGGGAGATAAGCACCAGCAGACCAATAAACCCAAGAGCCGTTCCGAGCAGCTTCTTTATATCCATTTTATCGTCCTCAATGACAAAGTTTGCCATGACGATAGTAAAAATAGGGGTCAGCCCGTTGAGGATCGAGGCCAGAGCACTGTCGATGTACTGCTCACCCCAGTTGATCAGAACAAAGGGTAAGGCATGAGCAAAAAAACCTGCCACGGCCACATGCTTCCAGAATGCAAGATCTTTTATCAACCTTCCTCCCCTGGCATACAGGTAAATGTTGATCACCACCGCAGCTATGCCTA
This sequence comes from Flammeovirgaceae bacterium BBD 1991-12, assembly GCA_001657315.1. Lineage (GTDB taxonomy): Bacteria > Bacteroidota > Bacteroidia > Cytophagales > Cyclobacteriaceae > Fulvivirga. The sequence goes on from LYSV01000069.1 coordinate 1,921, forward strand.
TCCTTAGAGCCGCCAGGGTGATCGGAGGGATCTCAAGAACAGCGATCTTGATAAACAGAAATGAAGGCCCCCATAGTGACGCCAAAAACAATAAGAGTAGAAAATTTCCAATTCGCATAACGTATTCATTTTAAATTGACCGGTGGTTGGCTATCGCTAAATGCCATCAAAAAAAACCGGTGAATATCCGAATGTAACGGGATCGCTTTTATTACGTTCTATTAATTCAATGAATTAATTTTTTCGTTTCAATGAAAATTATTAATATAAAGGTACCCCTGCTATCTCTGGCAGGAAACCCGAAACTTGCTGAGTTATGGAATTAAGACATTTGAGATTGGTTAAGGAAGTAGCTGAAAAAGGCAGCCTGACCAGGGCCATGGACACGCTGTATCTGTCACAGTCTGCACTAAGCCACCAGCTAAAGGAGGTGGAAAGTCAGCTGGGGGCGGCGCTGTTCCATCGTGTGAATAAAAAACTTGTGCTCACTGGTGCAGGTAAGATTGTGCTTGCCTCAGCAGAGAAGATACTGAAAGAGCTGGAGCAGGCAGAGATGGCGGTGAAAAAATACGCCAGTGGCGGCACCGGAACAGTAAGAATTGCTACAGAGTGCTACACCTGCTATCACTGGCTCCCCACGTTGATGGTGGATTATAACCGGGAATTTCCCAATGTGGATATCGAAATATTTCCTGAAACCACTACTGACCCTGTCAAACACATTTTAGACGGCCGGCTTGATCTGGCTATAGTCAGCAGGATCGTGGATAATCCCAATATACAATCTACCAAACTATTCACGGATGAATTGGTAGCAGTAATTCCTGCTGATCACCCATGGACGGAGAAGGAATACGTAAATGCTGCAGACTTTGCTCATGAACAGGTATTTATCCACTCCCATCCCGTAGAATCCGTCACACTCTTTCAACGGGTGCTGATACCTGAGGGGGTAAGCCCAAAAAAAGTCACCGCCATTCAGATCACTGAAGCTGCTGTGGAAATGATCAAGGCTGGCATGGGTGTTAAGGTTTTTGCCCGGTGGATCATTGAACCCTATTTGAGCGGGAATAAACTCGCCCTTATACCCGTAACAAAAAAGGGTCTTTGCCGGAGCTGGTATGCCATAACCCTAAGCAGGCCCGACCCACCGCAGTATCTGGATAACTTCATTGATCATCTGAAGTGCAATATTTCAGGGGTGTGTAAGGTAAGCTGATTGAATCTAAACCCCAGTTATAATTTTAAATTCCCGGGATTCTGATAGTTATTCCAAAATCTAATGAGGTAAACAGACCCAACATCCTGATAATAAAAAAGTGATATTTGTTTTCGAACTACCGCTTTTCTGACGGAACCATGTCCGACCAGAGGAAAAATTTCAGGTCTTTGTTTTATAATTTCCAGTACCGACTCTACTTCATCAATAAAGTTGGAAGCCGATTTTGCTGACCATCTAGCCAATAAATATTCAATATTGGAATGATAATCTTGTATTGCCTCATCTGACCAGATGACCTGCATGAAGACCTATCTGAAAAGATGTGGGTATTTTTTCTTAGTATAATGCACCACTTTTTCATGAGGTTCTATCCGTCCTTCCATGACAGATTCCAGTCCTTTATCAATGGCTTTCTTTTCCTGGTTTGTTAGGAGTACAGCAGCTCCTTGTTCATTAGATTTTTTCAAGGCTTTAAATTGTTTGATGATATTAATATCATCGATTTCGGCCAGCCATCGAATAAGAATGAGCTTTTCGGTCTGTATATCCATAAAGTTGTTTTTTTAAAGATAATTATTTTTACTGTTATTTTTCGTTTCACTTTAGAGTGGAGACCCATCTAACTTCCTCTCATATGGGCCAGAGGCTCTGCGCTATAGATGACCACTCAGGCAAAAAACACTCCAGAGCTACTATCCTCCCGGATTCCGATTATGGATCTCAGACAGTTGCCCTCATTTCCTGTCCTGAAATACTCCCTTAAAACCTAAGTCGATAATCATTTCTGGCTTTGAGGGTATCCAGGATAGTTTTATCTATCGCACTTAATCAACCTTTGTGCTTTAGTGGCGAAGCTTTTCAGGCCACTAAAGCACAAAGATATTTTCTTTCTTGTTTGAGTCTGGCATATTTTGGATCGATCAACGCTTAAAAATAATATCAACTATACTGATTATCAGAGCATAATATTTCAGGGTTGCTGGAAGATTGATGTTTCATACCATGAGGATACAGGCGAAATAACGAGTATCAGTTCTCTGCAGGTCTTACAGGAAAATTATAACTTTGCTCAGTAACGTATCTTCCTCCTGAGGGGAACACCTTCCTGACGACATTGCATCCTTCCTTTACATGTTGTGAGCAGGCAAAAACACCACTCCAGAGCTACTGTCTTCCCGGGCTCCGGTTACTGATTTCAGGCAGTTGACCTCATTTCTTATTTTAAGCACTCCCATAAAGGCAAAAACGATCGCCTCCTTAAAGTCGATGATGGATGGTTCAGGAATGACAACTTCTACATTATTGTTCAGATGGTGTCTCAGCATTTCTGTCAGAAATGCGTTTCGGGCACCTCCGCCGGTGGCCAGCAGACGGCCCGAATGAGAGGACCGTTTTACGGCTTCGGCTATCTGAAAGACAATATGGTGAACAGAAGTATGGAGTTTGTCTTCTGTCGATGCCTTGTGTTTATCTACAATGGGTACCACTTCTGCAGAGAACCATTCATAACCTGTAGACTTTGGAAAAGGCTGCTGAAAATATGGCAATGCGTTCAACTGATCCAATAGTTCCTGATCCAGAGTACCCGATCGGGCCATCTTACCGTCATCGTCATACGGCAGGCCCAGCTGACCAGCCAGGTGGTTAAGCAGCATATTGGCCAGGCCAATATCGTAGGCCATCCGTTCACCATGATGGTCAAAGGAGACATTGGCAATTCCTCCGAGATTCAGACAAAGGTCATATTCGGAGAAAAGGAGCTGGTCACCTATGGGTACCAGCGGTGCTCCCTGCCCTCCCAGAGCTACATCCTGCGTCCGGAAGTCACTGATCACTTTCAGTCCACACGCATTTGCCAGATGCTGACCCGAGCCAACCTGAAAGGTGAGCCCCTGCTCAGGCTGGTGAAAAACCGTGTGGCCATGGCTGGCAATAAAATCCAGATCGAGATCATTTTCATCAATGAATAACTTCACCTGCTGACCAAGCCATGTGCCATATTCGTTGTGCAATAGCAAAAGCTCCACAGCTGACATGTCAACACTACTTTTCAGACGGTTGTGCCACGATTTGTCATAGGCCAGGCTTTTTGAAGCCACGAGCTTGAAAGACCATTTCTCACCTTCATGAATAAACTCACAGGAAGCCATGTCCAATCCGTCCAGAGAAGTGCCGGACATTAGGCCTGTTACCCGCCACGTATCTTTGATCATGTGAGTAAGGTTAGTACAAAAATGATGGAAGCGGGTTTTCCACCTCCTTCAAGAAGAGGTTCTTTGACATCCGTAATTCTCAACCCACTTTTAGCAATGGTTTGTATCCATCCTTCCAGGGTACGGTAATACCAGCTATGAGGTGAGGTAAATGAGCCTTTCAGGCCTTTCCATGAGTTCTCAAGCTCCTGATTACGGTATTCCA
>LYSV01000069.1:5599-36242 GCA_001657315.1 Flammeovirgaceae bacterium BBD 1991-12
TGGATAAAGATCAGTTTTGGTCCTTCAAGAGAGGCCTGAACGGCGTTCAGCAGGCCCAGTGTTTCTTCCTTATGGTAAAGACAGAAGTTAAAGACTACAGCCTCATAGGGAGCTCTAATGATCTCGTTTCCGTTAATGACCTCTTTGTAGGATTGAACATGGAAATGACCACCTCCCTTTTCCTGGGCATTTTTAATCAACTCGGGCGTACCATCTAGGCCTACCGTCTGTATTCCGCGCTGGTTCAGCACCCGGCTTAGCCAGCCTTCACCACAACCCAGGTCCAGTACTTTTGATGGCTTAAATTGTTCAATAACTTCCAGGATGGCCGGGTTAGTGATTCTCCTTGATGCAATACTCTGTTCATCTATGGCCTTCACCCATTCGGATGCATTGACCTGCCAGGATTCCAGTGTGTGGTTTTCTTTCATGTGTATAGTTTGCTCATGTCATGTGATGATCTAACCTTAAAGCTATAAATCCGAAATAGTATCTGAAACAGATTTATCAATGGATACGGGCAATGTACCGCTTACCTCAGTCCTGCCAAAAAGATACTGCGCAGCTGTTACTTCCAACTCTTTCATGTCCTGCCAGGCCAGCACTACCTGATCCGCCAGGTCAAAATCAATGTGAGCCAGTGCATAGGGATTGCCGAAGACCACCAGGTTGACCTGCTTTTTCTTCATGATCATATTGAGCCAACCGATGAGTTTCTGATCCAGCCCAAACCTGCTCTGAGGCTTCAGGCCGGGGATATAGAGCGCAACAATCAGTCGCTCATACTGATCGAGAGATTCGTCTAAAATAATACCATTGCTTCTGGAAAAACGCAGCATCTCATACACGGGCAGACTCCTTAGCGCCGATACAGTTTTACAAAAGACCCCTTCCCCGGCGCTCTTGTTAAGGCTCAGACAAGCTATCTTTTCAGCGCCACTTTCGGATATCGGCACCCCATTTTTGATGACAGTGACGATCGATCTGGCGAGCCGTTGTTTTAGAGAACGGGTCTCTTCTACACTCAAGGGCATCGGCGTTTCCGGCACTTCATGATCGAACAGGCCTGCTTTTTTCTTTAGCATATCGACCCTTTCAAAACTCTGTTGCAATTGCTCCGGTTCACACTGCTGCCGGATCAGTTCCACAGCCGCCGGAATGTTAGCAGAAAAAGATAACAGATCATTACCCGCATGGATGGCTGCGAGCTCCAGTTCACCGGGTTTCTCAAATCTTTTTGAAACAGCTCTCATATTGAGCGCATCTGTCATTACGGCTCCCGTATAGCCCAGCCATTCTCTTAGCAGCCTGGTCACTACGTTTTTCGATAGAGACGAAGGCATCTGGTCATCCTGAGTAAGGGCTGGTACCGCCAAATGACCTGGCATGATGCAGTCTATGTCCATTTCAATGGCCTTTATGAAGGGAAATAGTTCCTGGTCAAAGAGCTCCTCTCTGGACTTGTTGATCACAGGAAGTCCCAGGTGTGAATCGACAGCCGTATCCCCATGACCTGGAAAATGCTTTGCGCAGCCCAGAATGCCTACTGACCTGAGCCCTCTGTACCAGGCCAGCGCAAGTTCCGTAACTCTTTCCTTATATTGTCCGAAAGACCGGTAGCCAATCACTGGATTGCCCGGGTCCAGATTAATGTCCAGCACCGGCGCCAGGTTAAAATGGATGCCTGCCGCCCGCAGGTCTCTGCCTATAGCCTCACCTGTCTCGAACACGAGATAGGGATCTGATGATGCGCCCAGGGAAAGGGCATAAGGATATTGCTCCGTATTTTCCACCCGCATCGCCAACCCCCATTCTGCATCTATACTTATTAGTAGTGGATACTTTGATACACTCTGATAGTGCCTGATCAACTCTTCGAGCCTCTGACGGCTATTTTCGTTTCTGGGGATGTTCGCTTTCTTCTCATAATTGGCGGCGGCCATCTGAGGGCTGTGAAAGAAAGTAAGGCCTCCGATGGTATATTGCCTGATCAACTCTTCCATGGCTCTTATATTCTCATCCGTGTCGTTGATAAAGGCAGCAGGAAAGAACATCTGCCCGATCTTTTCCTCAAAAGATAACTTTTCCATTCAGCCTATGATTTTTCAATGTCCTGCTTCCCATATTCCCGGGGGTAGGACAAATATTTAATAATATAGATGCCAGGGACAGCTGCTATCACCACCCAGGTAAAGAACATCCTGTAGCCCATCCATTCCTGCAGATAGCCACTAGCCATACCTGGCAGCATCATACCCAGGGCCATAAGTCCTGTACCTATGGCATAGTGGGCGGTTTTCGTTTCTCCCTCCGCCAGGTAGATCAGGTATAGCATAAAGGAGGTGAACCCTAATCCATACCCGAACTGTTCGATCACCACAGCCCCCATAACCCATTCTACCTGTTCCGGCTGAAACCACGCCAGCAGTACATACAGCAGATTAGGTGTATTCAACGCCAGCGCCATTTTCCACATCCATTTTCCGAGACCATCACGGGAGACCAGGAACCCTCCCAGGATACCGCCTAGAGATAATGCTATGAACCCCAGCGTACCATAAATAAACCCTACCTGCTGTGTACTTAGTTCCAAACCTCCGGCCTGCCGCTCGTCCAGCAGAAAAGGTGAAGCCAGTTTTACCAGCTGAGACTCTCCAAGCCGGTACAACAGGATATAGGCTATGGCCACTACAATCTCCTTCTTCTTGAAAAAGGTAACGAAGACTTCAAAAAAACCTTTCAGGGGATTCACATTTATTTGGCGCGGTTTTTCCTTTTTAGGCACCGCCATGAAATTATAGGCAGTAAGTAAAAACATACCGGCTGACACCAAAAGCAGTGTTACTGACCATGCCTTGTGATTGTCCTGCCAGGACTCTTCCAGATGACCCGCCAGTATAACAATGAGCCCCTGCCCTGTGATAAGGGATATTCTGTAAAATGTACTCCTTACTCCAATAAAAAATGATTGTTCCTTTTCCTTCAGACCGATCATATAAAATCCATCCGCAGCGATATCATGGGTAGCGGAGCTAAAGGCCGCCAGCCAGAAGAAAAACAGGCTGAAGGACAACCATGCATTGAGTCTGAGAGAAAGTGCCACCCCAAGTATAGATAGCGCAAGAATGAGCTGGAGAATCAGGAACCATTTTCTTTTCGTGCTTTTCATGTCCACGATGGGGCTCCAGAAGGGTTTGATCACCCACGGCAGATACAGCCAGCTTGTGTAAAGAGCTATCTCGGCATTACTCAGCTCCAATCGCTTGTACATAACCACGGACAGGGCAGTGACGATAATATAGGGCAGGCCTTCTGCATAGTATAATGACGGCACCCAAACCCAGGGATTAACGCGTTTGAGTTCAGCCATCTTTCCTTAGTAAATTGTCATAAATACTGCGCTCCGATCCGTCAATGATCACCGCACCTACTGCCTTTTGATAGTACTTCGCGGGACCTACACCACCAATAATGGCATAGGCATAGCCCAACTCCTTCATTGCCTGTAAGGCCTTCACTAAAAGTACCTTGCCAATACCCGATCCTCTGTGATCTTCCAGCACTCCTGTAGGTCCGAAGAAGTTTCTGGCCGTAGTTTCATAGCAGGCAAATCCTACGGGCTTTCCATTGGCTTGAGCCAGAATACAGGAAACCGGATGGTGTGAAAAAGCTACTTCCATTTCACTGGCCCAGTAGGCGCTGAAGTTGTTTTTTGTCCAGTCTGTGAGCAAATTCCTTTCAGGGGCGATGGGCTTCCTGAATAATATTCCTTCCTGCCGTAGCCTGGATTCCAGTCCGCTTGTATCCGGCAGTTCCATTAACCTTACCAGCATGTCCTGCATGTCAGTTCTTTTTTATTTTTCAGAGATAATTGCATCCTTGCTTTTTTCCAGCTCCACTACATAAGGGTCACTTTCATGGCCGTACCTGTCAATGAAAGTAAACATCAACTGACTCAGCTTCTTCATGTCTTTTTTATTCAGAGAGACTGAACAAGTCATATCAATACCCACATATTCCTTGAAAAGCAAGGAAGTAATGTCATTCAGATCGGGCTTTTTGTTTTTTTTCACTCCATAAACCAGTAGGTATTTCACCGGCATATCGGATGCATGGTTAAAACTGATATCGATCCTGTCAACCACAGTGTCCATCCTGCTTAGCACTGGCCTGTCCGGAGTTTCTTTTTCCATGAATGGTGCAGGCGGTCTCAATGCAGGGTAACGATACTTCCTTTTCTTAAGGCGTCTTACCAGTGGTTTATGGTTGCGCTGTAATGTTTTTGCGCTGAAATATACGCTGCCGTTTACCTCCGTGGTACTTCGTGCAAGGTCTACCTGCATAGGTATCTCCCTGTATTTTTTCCATGCCTTGTCTTTATTGTTTTTTACTTTATATGCGCCATGACCAATATACAGATGACCTTCATAGTCCTGCTCAGCCCACCATTTGACCAGTTTGCGATGTGAAGCGGGTGGATAGTCCATGTTCCAGTACAGTTGGGGAATAATATTATCGATCCATTTTTCCTCCATCCATTTCAATGGATCGGCGTACAGATCATCATAGGTGGTCTGTCCTGCGCGGGTATCCGAACCCAGTGAGTCCACTGAGGCGTTCCGCCAAACTCCAAAGGGGCTGATGCCGAACTGTACCCATGGCTTTACAGCACGGATACTGTCCGATATGTCTTTGATCAGGCTATCTACGTTGGCTCTGCGCCAGTCTTCGATGGGTTCAATGTCATTTCCGTGATTTACAAAGGTGATACTGTCCGCAAATACTTCTCCTGCCACCTTGTAGGGATAGAAGTAATCATCAAAGTGAACGCCATCGATATTGTACTGATTCACTACCTCCATGATCACGTCCGTTGTATACTGCCTCACTTCCGGTAGTCCGGGATTGAAGTAATATCGTTTTCCATAAGAGATCATCCAGTCGTGGTGGGTGTGAAAGGCATGATTGGCGGCCAGTTCAAGGGTATCTTTATTAAAGGTGGCCCGGTATGGATTGAACCATGCATGGAACTCCAGACCACGCTGATGAGCCTCACTGATCATCCATTCCAGTGGGTCATAATACGGATCGGGCGCTGTACCTTCAGTACCGGTCAGGTATTTAGACCATGGTTCATAAGTTGAAGGGTAGAAGGCATCACCAGCGGCCCTCACTTGTACAATTACCGCGTTAAAATTCAACTTCTGATAAAAGTCCAGAATATCCAGGAACTCCTTTTTCTGCTGCCCGACAGAAAGGCCCGGCTCACGGGGCCAGTCGATATTGACAACGGTGGCTATCCATACAGCCCGGAATTCGTATTTGGGGTACTGATCCTGGGGAACAACTGAAAAAAATGGCCAGCATAAAAGAACTATAAAAAGCGGGAGTAAGGGTTGCGATTTCATTCCAGGTAGTAATGGAACCAGTTGCCAAAGCAACCGGCTCCATTGAGTTTGGTTCATTTTATCAAAATCAAATATCAGGATCCTCAGGTGTATTAGTGTTGTTAGCCTTTTCAACATCCGGATAGGGGTAAAAATCTCTGGTTCTAAATTGAACATTTGCAGGCGGGCCAGGCTCCCCAAATCTCTTACTGTCGCCTAGTCGTTGTCCTGTCAAAAAAAGTTCAATGTTTCGGTTTTTAAGGATCTCATTCAATATTGCCTCACGGGTAATCGGTCCGTCATAGGGTGGCAGATTCGCATTTACACCCAAGGGGTCATCTGTTTTGGTCAGAACCTTGTCCAATTCTTCTATGGCCAGATTCAATTGATCCTGGCGGGCATAAGCCTCTGCCTTAATAAGTAGCATTTCACCCGGTAAGTACACGGGTATGCTTTTATCAAAAGCATCAAAAAAGCCCTTGAGAAATGAAACATTAAAATCAAATTGCCCGGTTGTATCTATGGGTTCCAAATAGAAACCGATCCTGCCATCATTGGGGTCAACACCTTCTATTCCAAAATTATCAATAGGCGCATGATTGAATGTTGTCGCCAGGTTAGTGTTCAGGAAAACAGGATTTTGATTTTCGGAATCAAAAGTAAAATAGGACTCAGAGGTAAGATCAACCAGATCAGCCGCACCAATAGCAGCCTGATAGTTTCCCGCCGACAGATTCAATCTTGCTCTGTAGGCATTGATCATATTGATCAAATCAAAATCGTTACCAAAGGAAGCAACTAATGAAGTGGATGGTGGATTGTTGGTTAATAGCGTTCTGGCTTCATCCAATAACCTTATGGCCTCGGCCAACACATCTGCTCTTGAACTAAATTGTGCGTTCCCATCTGCCGATGTGTTTATTGCGACGCGTTCAAATGACTCTATCAAATAACCCAAAGATGCTGCCTTGTAAAAGTGAGCAATCCCTAAAACTCCAGCATTCACCGAAGGGTCGGTGATTACATTTGGAGCATTGGCTATGATAACATCGGCTGTGAAAATAACGCGATACAGTCTCGACCATAAACTTATGATGTTGCCATTATTGTCAGCCAGACCGGTTCCACCTTCCCCTAGTTCCAAAAGGTTAACAAAGGTGTTGGTTACTTCCAATTCTCTGGCAGTAGTGCCTGGCGTGAGTAATACTCTCGTAAGGGCAAGCTCATATGCTATACCCATTCCATTGGACATGGCAATCAATCCATCCTGACTGCCTGAAGCTTCTACAAGAGTAGCTGCATTTGGGTTGGGTATGTCATTATCACATGACACTATCATGAAGGTCATGAACCATGCTCCCATCAAACCTTTGCTATGTGTAAATATATTTTTCATGTTATAGAATCTTTAAAATGTAGCAGTAAATCCAATAGAATAGGTTCTTGGGATGGGCACTTCGTTGAAATCAAAGCCTCTGACGGCGGTTTGTCCTGCAGCATTGGTTTCAGGATCCCTTCCGGAGTAGTCATCAAATGAAAACAGGTTTCTGCCCGCCAGATTTATGCTGAGGTTGGAAATGCCCAACTTTTCCAATGATGTGTTATAGCTAACAGATATCTCTCTTAATTTCACAAAGGATCCGTCTTCCACATATCGATCAAACGTGCTAAACGTTGCGGCGTTATATCCTCTTGGCAGCTCTCCTCTTAGCTCTTCTTCAAAAAGATCACTATTACCAAAAACCTCAAGAGCTCCGATCCTTCTGGTAAAGTTAAAAACATCAAACCCCTGGATCGCGTCGAACTGCAATCTAAAATCAAAATTTCCATAACTCACTTCATTGATCAAGGATGCTGTATAGTCCGGATTAGGATCTCCAATGACCCTTTCCGCAAAAGCACCTGTTGGCTGCCCTTCATCATCACGATTGATCCTGTCACGTTGTGGCAGTCCATTGGGTGTAAGCAATGGCGACCCATCCGGATTTGTAGCGGTATAGGTGGTATAAAATACCCCCAAGGATTCTCCGTTCAAAACGGCTGACTGCCCAAAACTTCCAGGTAGTAAAATAAAGTCCTCTTCCAGGCCATTTATCTCATTTGCATTGGTACTGAATATGCCTGTTATCGTCCAGGAAAACTGGCTGCTCTGAACGGGTGTGGCTCTTAACAGTAGTTCTATCCCATTGTTTTCCAGTGTACCTACATTTGATCTTTGATTGAGAAAGCCGGTTGTTGGCGATAATGTTCTATTGAGCAGAAGGTCCTCCACTTTTTTGTCGTAATATGTGAACTCCAATCCGACTCTGTTATCCAAAAAAGCCAGATCAAAACCCAATTCCAGCTCTTTTTGCCGCTCTGGTTTAACCGTTAAATTTCCTCTTTGTGTAGATGGCAAAAGCCCGGACCCACCGGCAACATTGACATTTGTAAATCTGTCAAAAGCCCCAATTCCGGTTAAGTTACCAGCCTCTCCATAGGATGCTCTGAATTTGATCAATGGTACCAAAGATCCAAGGCTTTGCCAAAAATCTTCTTCTGACAGGATATAGCTACCGCTTATTTTGGGGTATACCTGCGTTCTCTCGTCTTCACCAAATACCGAAGAACCATCTATCCGAATGGCGCCGGTTAAATATAGTTTGCTGTCAAGGCCAAAAGTCTGCTGAAGGTAAGCCCCCTGTACCACTTTTTCGAACCTTAAGTCCCTTCTTGGATCAAGATCACCACCAAGGTCACCCCCGGTAGATACCTGAACAAAGGGGACAAGGTTAATAGCATTCAATGCAAATGACTCTACATTTTCATATTGCAAAGTTCCTCCCAGTGAGGTAGTAGATACCAGTGATGTACCTATTTGCTTGCTGTAGCGAATGGTAATATCGTTGTTTATCTGGAATCTGTTGAGGTCCCCCCTTCTGGAAAATCCATTGGTAAACCCCCCTACAGTAGTACCAATGGGAATGAAGGCTTTTCCTTGTTCCAGGTAGGTATCAATACCAAGTACATAATCAATACCAAATCCTTCAATTGGCGTCAGGTTCAATTGCAGATCTCCTGTATATCTCCGGGTAATGGTACCAAAATCAAAATTTGCCAATGCATCCAAGTGGTTCACAAAACCCCCAAGGCTGGGGAATTTTCCTGTCACCGGATCCCGACTCGGATCGGTTATATTGTTGTTAAAACTTATAGCCGTTAGTACGCCATAAGTTGCATTAATTCCACCGTTCGGAACATCTGTACTTTCACTATAAGAGAAATTAGACCCGAAGGACAAAGAGGCCCAGTCATTAAGTGTCTGGTCAAGCCTGATCCTCAACCCGTACCTCTCATAATCCTGGTTCTCAATAATTCCCTGATTCATTAAATAGGACCCTGAGAGAAAATATTGAGTCTTGTCTGTTCCTCCTTTGAGGCTAAGGTAATTATCAGTCCCAAATCCGGTCCTGAAAACATCGTCATAGTAATCATACCTTGTCACAGGCACCAAAACTTCTTCTCCTGAATTTGGATCCTCACCGAAAACAAAGGGGAAATCATTGAATTCAATTTCTTTTCTTCTTTCATTGATTCGAAGTGTCGATCCAAAAGTGAGCTGGGGCCTGCCGCTGTTACCTCTTTTTGTAAATATTTGAACTACTCCATTGTTCGCTCTTGAACCATAAATCGCAGCCGCCGCTGCACCCTTTATTATTTCTATACTTTCAATATCACGGGGATTTATATCTACGAGTCTATTCTGGGAGGCTCCGCCAATATCAATCACACCAGTCCTTGCAACCCCGCCTACATCAATGACTTCATTCGAGCTGTTATCCACAATAACTCCGTCAACAATATACAGAGGATCTGAGCTGCCAGCCAACGTACTGACACCCCTTAATCTCACACTAACTCCTCCTGCCGGATTACCCGAATTCTGCTGGATCAGGGCCCCAGCCACTTTACCTGTAAGGGCTGCCGTTAAGTCTACTGAATTGGATTGTTCGATGTCCTTGCTGCTGACAGTGGATATTGCATTGCCCAACTGTCTTTTTGATGTGGCCACAGAGGTACCTGTTACTACGATCTCATCGAGATTCAAAATATCAGCGGTCATACTGATATCATTTACGACTTCCGTTTGTGTGCCAAGAACCAGGGGTACTTCCTTCGTGAGTAATCCGAGTGACCTAAAGACCAGGATGTAACTTCCAGCCTGGACATTCACCTGAAATGAATAGTCTCCGGAAACATCCGTAACCGACCCAAAAGTCGTATTTTTTATCTGTACCGTCGCACCCGGCAAAGGCTCACCATTACTCATTACTACCTTACCGCGTAGAGTAAAGGTGGTTTGACCCCTTGCCGCTGCAACCAATAGCATAAGCGTCAAAAAGATGCCTGCATGTTGAGCTATCTTAAAAAAAGAATAGTTTGTAGTTGTTTTTCCCATAGGATCTGGTTTAAGTTGTTTTTAACTGAAAATAATAGTCCTGACTTTCGAAAAAGGGGTACCTCGGGAACTATGATCTTACTGGGAGTGTAAACTGAATGGATTCTAATCTAAAACTTCCATCTTACAAAGGCCTCTATGGCTTCATATTCTGCCAGGCCTAGTCGGTTATACTGAGCGGCGGTATCATGATTCCTGTCCTCAGCACGCTGCCAGAATTCACGTTTGTCATGACCCGGGAACATGGCCTCATCTTTTTGGGATTGGTGTTTGAATATAGCCTTTCGCTTCCTCAGCAGGTCTTTTGGCCCTATTGGCACTGCCATTTCTATCTCAAAGACATCCCACTCCTGCCATGCCCCGCGATAGAGCCAGACGTAGGTATCCTTCAGCCACCGTGCACCTTCATCCCTGAGCCGATGGATAGCCCTGAAAATGGCTTCCAGACAAACCCTGTGTGTTCCATGTGGATCCGACAAGTCACCTGCAGCAAATATCTGATGAGGTTTGTTTTTGGACAGAAGGTCATAAATGATCTGTACATCCTCTTCGCCAAGGGGTTTTTTCCTTACCACACCGGTTTCATAAAAGGGAAGGTTCAGGAAATGAATGTTTTTCTCTTCTACACCACAATAGCGGCAGGCTGATTTAGCCTCTCCCTTTCTGATCAAAGCCTTGTAACGCTGGATCTCCGGAGGATCTACCTCTCCTGGCTTCTTGTTTTTTATGTTTTCCTTGACCTTTATGATCGTCTCAGAAAGCTTTTGGTTCGCTGCTTCATTGTCGATCACTTCCCGTGTAAAATCAAGGAATTTCAGTACTTCATCATCAAATACCGCTATATTACCGGAGGTCTGATAGGCTACATGTACATCATGCCCCTGATCTACCAGGCGCAATAATGTGCCTCCCATGGATATGACGTCATCATCGGGGTGCGGACTAAAGATAAGGGATGTCTTGGGATAGGGTTTGGCTCGCTCGGGGCGGGTAGAGTCATCTACCTTGGGTTTGCCTCCCGGCCATCCTGTAATGGTACGTTGAAGATGATTGAATACTTTCAGGTTAATTTCTTCTGCTGACCCGAACTCGGCTATTAGTGAGCTCATGCCGTATTCGTTGTAGTCCTCATTGGTGAGCTTTAAAATGGCCTTGTCCAGTTTATTGGCCAGCCAGATAGTGGCTTTCGTGATCAGTTTTTCGGTCCATTGACATTCTTCCACCAACCAGGGAGTTTTGGCCCGGGTAAGCTCACCGGCAGCAGCAGCATCTACAATAAACTCACAGTTGGGATGATTCTGGAGAAATGAAGCAGGCAGCGAAGCCTTTACTTCCCCTTCTACGGCCTCCTGAATAACCCTTGCCTTACCTTCTCCCCACGCGATCAGAAAGACCTTCTTTGCTTCCATAATAGTTCCCACCCCCATGGTAATTGCACGAGAAGGAACGTTCTCATCCCCAAAGAAATCACTGGCCGCATCCAGTCTTGTAACCTTATCCAGCCGGATCAGGCGTGTACGGCTATTGATGGAAGAGCCAGGTTCGTTAAAACCAATGTGGCCTGTACGGCCAATACCCAGAAGCTGAATATCAAGACCACCGAACGTTCTGATCTTTGCTTCATAGTCATTACAATAAGCCTTGATCTTATCCAGGTCCAGACCACCATCAGGTATGTTCACATTTTTTGGATCAATATCTATGTGGTCAAAAAGGTGCTCATTCATAAACCTTACGTAACTCTGGAGATTATCCGGACCCATCGGATAGTACTCATCAAGATTGAACGTAACTACATTCTCAAAGCTCAGGCCTTCTTCTTTGTGGAACCTGACAAGATAGTCATAAACCGTGGTAGGACTGGAGCCCGTGGCCAATCCCAGTACGGCGTATTCTCCCTTTGCCGCTTTGTCCCTGATCAATTCTGCAATTTCTCTCGCTACATGTAGTGAGGCTTTATCGGAACTGTTGTAGATGGAAGTATTTATTTTTTCAAATTTTTTGGCTTCTTGTTTATGAAAGCCGTTCTCCTGCCTTTCAAATGTTTCAACCATGGGTAGTAGTCAGATTATGGAGTTTTCAATCAAATTGCAACATTGCTAAATAAATCTAGACATTTATTTTGTTTTGTGCAATGTATAATGGCAATATGAAATATATATGCCGTTTTTTGAAGCAAAAAAATGATTTTTGTTTAAAGACCTCGTGATTTTTAATATATTTAAGGTTTAAACCCTCATTTAGCAATAATTAATGGCAAAAAAGGAAGGTCGGCAGCAGTTTATCTTGCATGAAGTGCGGATGCACAGCAGGGTGCTGTTGACTGATCTGGCCCATCAGCTAAATGTTTCCACAGATACGATAAGAAGGGACATCCGGGAGCTGGATGAAGAGGGTAAGTTAAAAAAAGTACATGGTGGGGCAATTTCCATAGGCTTTCATTATAACAACGACATTCCCAAGGCGATCTATGCCTTTGAGAATAAGGCGCTCATTGCCAGAAAAGCCATGGACCTGATAGAACCCAAGAGTGTTATACTGATCAGTGGGGGTACGACAAATCTGGAACTTGTCAAGCACCTGCCCCATAAACTGGAGGCGACCTTTTTTACACCCAGCCTCCCTATAGCGATAGAGCTGCTTGCGCACCCGAACATTGAGGTGATATTCATTGGTGGCAAGCTATCGAGACAGGCGCAGATCTCAGTGGGTGGCAGCGCTTTGAATACGCTTTCTGAGATCAAGGTGGACCTGTGTTTCATGGGTACGGGCTGGCTCGACCCTACAAATGGCCTGACCGAATTCGACTGGGAGGTGGTGCAAATGAAAAAGGCCATGATCAACGCCTCAAAGAAGGTAGCTTCTCTGACGATCTCAGAAAAGTTGAATTCCACCCAGCGGTATAAGATCTGTGAAATACAGTCGATCGACACGCTTATTACCGAACTGGACTGTGAGGCGGAGGCCTTGAGACCATACCGGGATCAGAATATAACGGTGCTTTAAGCAGAATTCAGAACAATGTGAATGATATGAAAAGTGAACAAAATCCAAAGATCACTGAATCTCCCTCGAGATATCATGATCTGGAAAAATTGTCTACGTTGGAAATTATCAGGAACATTAACGAGGAGGATCAGCAGGTGGCCATTGCGGTCAGTAAAGTTCTTCCTGATATACAACAGATGGTGGACTGCATCCTGCCACGTTTTGAAAGGGGGGGCAGACTTTTTTATATAGGAGCAGGTACAAGCGGCAGGCTTGGCATCCTGGACGCTTCGGAGATACCCCCGACCTATGGCCTGCCTCATGATCGGGTGATAGGTCTTATCGCAGGAGGAGACGGCGCTATCAGGAAATCAGTCGAGTTTGCCGAAGATGACCCGGGCCAGGCTCGAAAAGATCTGGAAGAATTTGAAATTGATCGGAATGATGCTCTTGTTGGTATCGCTGCCTCAGGATCTACACCCTATGTTATCGGGGGCCTGGAGTACGCCAAAAAAATCGGAGCGTTTACCGGAGGTATAACCAATAATCCCAACTCTGTTCTGGCCAGTGTAGCGGACGTTACGGCGGAAGTCGTAGTGGGACCTGAATTCGTAACAGGAAGTACAAGAATGAAGAGTGGCACAGCTCAAAAAATGGTCCTGAACATGATCTCTACTACGCTCATGATCAAAATTGGACGGGTAAAAGGGAATAAGATGGTGAATATGCAGCTCAACAATGAGAAACTCGTCCGGCGAGGCGTGAAGTTTATTATGGAAGAACTGAGCGTGGGTCCCGAACAGGCTCAGGCATTGCTCGATAAATATGGTTCGGTGAAGGAGGCTTTGGTACACCGGACTGATCCCTGAAGCTCGCTTTCTTTCGCAAAATAACCTGAGCAGTGGTCATCAATATCAATAGGATGAACACTTCTAAAATTGATCTTACCTATTGAAAGCGATTGTGGGTCATTTGGACATGTTCATCTTACTATACCTGTTAGGAGTCGTGGCACCACTTCTGTGTTCATTCTGATATCTTGATGAGAATAGCTTATAACGTATGAGCCGGTCGCCTATTTCCTGAGTAGCAGTGGTGCCACGACTGTTCAACGAAATCGTAGATCCAGGCTATTTTCTATTCTGCCATTCAAGTCCGATAGGACAAGCTTTCAGTCCCTGAATAAAAATACAGTTAATTTACTGGCTCATCGGTAATGGTCAGCATTTGACCATTGAGTGAAACGGAGTATTTCCGCAAAGGCACAAATGCCGGACCGCTGATGGGTACACCATCTGGTAACGTGAAAATGGAACCACATGACGGGTCCCGAAGACGGATACCATTGTCAACATCGACCGTAGACCCAGCCTCAAAAGGAAGATAGGTGCAATTTTGCTCGATGGCATGATAAGTAAAGGCATTTTCCCTGTAAACGATGATTCCTCTTAGCCCAGCACTTACATATTCAAACCCGCCATCAATAGCCAGATCCTGATATTGAGGAAGTGAGAGATTTATGGTAATATCACCAAAGGCCGCTGGTGGCAGCTCATCCTGTACCTCATCATTACCGCAGCCATAACATATCAATCCAGCGATCAACAAAAAAATGATCCTATTCATAATCATAAAATCCTTTCCCCGACTTTCTGCCGTGATGGCCGGCGTCTACCTTTTGCTGTTGTATTCTGCTGGGGCGGAACTTGCCATCCTGATGAAAAGCCTGGAACATCGAGGTAGTTACGGAAAAATTGGTATCCACCCCTATTAAGTCCATTAACGCAAACGGCCCCATTTTAAATCCTGCAGATTGCAGTAATCTGTCAATAGTCTGAACGTCTGCCACACCTTCCTCAAGTACCTTCAGGCTTTCCACATAGTACTGACGTGCCACACGGTTTACAACAAAGCCGGGAGAGTCTTTCGCCATTACAGGTACCTTACCAAGCTTCTCAGCCAATGCCTTCGTAAGTTCAGCCACTTCATGACTTGTGGCGGCTCCTGAGATCACTTCTACCAGTTTCATGATATGCGCAGGATTAAAAAAATGCATACCTATCATTCTTTCAGGGTGCTCCAGTCCAGCTCCGATCTGTGTAATAGGAATGGATGAGGTATTGGAGGCAAAAATGCAATCCTGGGAATTTTGTTCTTCAAGCGAGGCGAATAGTTTTTGCTTCACATCCAGTTGTTCAACGATGGCTTCGATGATAAAGTCTGCCTTGAGGTCACTGAAACCCGAAGAAAAAGTAAGGTTGGCAAGGGTGGACTCCTTTTGCTCTTTGGTGACCTTACCTTTTTCCATTCCCTTCTCCAGATTCTTTATGATCTGCTTTTCAGCATTTTCAAGAGAACCTTTATTGATATCGTACAAAAGCGTGGTGAAACCAGCCGAAGCAGAGATCTGAGCGATGCCGAGGCCCATGGTGCCGGCCCCGACTATGCCTGTTTTTCTGATATTTGAAAGTGCCATTAATGCAACGTCCGGAATTGCTTCAAAAAGCGAACATCATTCTCAGTATATAAACGAAGATCGTTCACCCTGAATTTCAACTGAGTGATCCTTTCTATGCCCAGGCCGAAAGCAAAACCAGTATATTCTTCAGGGTCGATCCCACAGCTGGTCAATACATTGGGATCCACCATGCCGGATCCACCTATTTCTACCCAGCCGGTGTATTTGCAAAGCTGGCAACCACTCCCTCCACAGATTTGACAGGAGATGTCGATCTCGGCGCTGGGTTCTGTAAACGGGAAAAAGGATGGCCGGTACCTTACCTTTGTATCTTTGCTGAACATTTCCCTGGCGAAATGATAGAGTGTATGCTTCAGATTAACGAAGCTCACATTTTTGTCTACATACAATGCCTCGACCTGATGGAAAACACAATGTGCCCGTGCTGAGATAGCCTCGTTTCGGAAAACCCGCCCCAGCATAATGGACCGCAGAGGCGGCTTTTGCTGCTCCATCAACCGGATCTGCACATTGGAGGTGTGTGTCCTCAGCATTATGTCAGGATCCCGCTCGATGAAAAATGTGTCCTGCATTTCCCTGGCAGGGTGATTTTCAGGAAAGTTCAAGGCGGTAAAATTGTGCCAGTCGTCCTCTATTTCAGGACCATCGACCACATTGAACCCTATTTTCTGGAATATCTCAATGATCCTGTATCGTATGTAGCTTAGAGGATGCATGCTTCCGGGTTCTCCTCCCACCGGAGGCAGGGTAAGATCCACATGATCAACGGACGCAGAAGATTCACCCGAGTCCATGGTATCAATTAACTCCCGGAACTTTACCTGCGCTGATTGCTTCAGTTCATTCAGCTTCATCCCCCAGGCTTTCTTTTGATCATTGGGAACAGCCTTCAATTCATTGAAGAGTTCTCCAATAACACTTTTTTTGCTGATGAACTTAAGACGATATTCCTCCAGTTCCTGCTGATCAGTAGCTTTGGAGTCTGCGATCTCCTTTAATATGGCATCTACCTTATCCTGCATATTATATGATCATTCCTGCCGCTACCGTTTCGTTGGTGCCCTCGTCTATGAGAATAACACTTCCGGTGATCCGGTTACGGCTGTACCTGTCATAAAACAACGGCTTGGTCGTTCTCAGGGTTACCCTGGCAATATCGTTCATTTTGATGTTTTTGTCATCCTCGATCCGGTGCAGTGTGTTGATATCTACCTTGTAGTGAATGTTCTTCACAAGACACCGCGCATCATTGGTAGTATGTTTGAGTCCATATTTGCCGTTAGCCACAAGAGGTTTGTCATTCATCCAGCACAGCATAATATCAATATCCTGATCCACATGCGGCCGGTTGTGATCCCGAACGATCATATCCCCCCGGCTGATGTCGATATCATCCTCCAACTGGATCGTTACCGACATGGGAGCAAAGGCTTCGTCGAGTTCAGTTTCGTAGGATTCAATACTTTTAACCCTGCTTGAAAAACCGGAAGGCAGCACTACCACTTCATCACCGGGCTTAAATATACCCCCCGCGATTCTACCTGCATAGCCCCTGAAATCATGGAATTTATCAGACTGAGGGCGTACTACATACTGAACAGGAAAACGACAATCGATATGATTATGGTCACTGCCTATATGAATGTTTTCCAAAAGATAGAGCAGGGTACCTCCCTTGTACCATGCCATATTCTCAGACTCATGGACCACGTTATCACCCTTTAAGGCGCTAATGGGGATGAACCGAATGTCTTTAACATCCAGCTTAGACGAGAATGACTCTATATCTTCCTTGATCTTGTTGTAGGTGTCTTCATCATAATCCACCAGGTCCATTTTGTTGATACAGAAGACCACATGAGGTATACCCAGCAGGGCTGCAATAAAAGTATGCCTGTGGGTCTGCTCTACTACTCCCTTGCGCGCATCCACCAGGATAAGTGCGAGATTTGCGGTTGATGCACCGGTGACCATATTCCTAGTGTACTGAATATGCCCGGGAGTATCCGCTATAATGAACTTACGTTTGGGTGTAGCAAAATAACGATACGCTACATCGATGGTTATGCCTTGTTCCCTTTCAGCTCTCAGACCGTCCGTAAGGAGCGCGAGGTTTACATTCTCATCACCTTTTCTTTTGCTTGATTCTTCTATGGCCTCATACTGATCTTCAAAAATAGATTTTGAATCATACAGCAGGCGTCCGATAAGGGTACTCTTGCCGTCATCCACACTTCCGGCAGTGGTGAAGCGGAGGAGTTCCATGTCAAGGTAACCTTTTGAGTCGGGTTTATGAGTTGTAGCTTGTTGTGTCATTTTGAAAAATTAAACCGAAAATCGGAAATCAGAAATTATAAAAGGCCAGTTTCTGATTTCCAATTTCACATTTCTGATTTAAAAATATCCTTGTTTTTTTCTGTCCTCCATGGCCGCTTCAGAACGCTTGTCATCAGCACGGGTCCCGCGCTCGGTAAGTCTGGATGCAGCTACCTCTTCAATAATTTCTTCCAGTGAAGAGGCCGATGATTCTATAGCGCCTGTACAGGTCATGTCACCAATGGTTCTGAAGCGAATGGTTTTTGTTACTGTTGCCTCCGTGTCTCGCTGAGGTACCACACCATTACTGGCCATGATCACACCTTCCCTTACGAAAACCGAACGCTCGTGAGAGAAATAAAGCATCGGCAACTCTATGCCTTCCATCAGAATATACTGCCATACATCCATCTCCGTCCAGTTGCTGATAGGAAATACCCTGAAGTTCTCACCAAAATGTTTCTTGCCGTTGAACAGGTTCCATAGTTCAGGCCGTTGATTTTTTGGATCCCACTGACCAAACTCATCCCTGTGTGAGAAAAAGCGCTCCTTGGCCCTTGCTTTTTCTTCATCCCTGCGTGCACCTCCAAGACATGCATCAAACTTATGACCTTCGATGGTCTCCAGCAGCGTCACTGTTTGCAGGGCGTTTCTGCTGGCATTGTATCCCTTCTCTTCCACTGCTCTGCCCTCGTCAATTGATTTTTGTACAGAACCGACGATCAGCTCAGCTCCAATATCTTTTACAAATCCGTCACGGTATTCTATTGTTTCGGGGAAATTGTGCCCGGTGTCTATATGCACCAATGGAAAGGGTATTTTACTCGGATAAAAAGCCTTTCTGGCTAAATGAGCCACTGTGATGGAATCCTTACCCCCCGAGAAGAGTATGGCCGGATTTTCAAACTGGGCCGCTACCTCTCTGATCACAAAAATGGCTTCCGCCTCCAATTCCTTAAGATGAGTTAAGTTATACGCTTTCATCTGTTCTTGTAATATGTAAGTTTTGATAAACCGCAAAGAACGCCAGGCCAGCGCAAAGATTAAAGGCTATCGGCTATTCTTTTAGGTCTGTTTAATCTTAATGCTATTGATTGTTTTTCTATTCAAGCTATATACTCCTCAGGATCCTAATGGGTTGCCAGCGTTTGCTGCTGCCGAACTGATTCTGGGTAATATGCCGTCTATTAATTCATTTAATGATTGCTCGAGGGTTTGCTCTGCAGTTTTTACTACAACATCTGCATTTCCTGGGGCCTCAAACGGAGAATCTATGCCAGTAAAATTCGGGATCAGTCCCTTTCTTGCTTTGGCGTATAGTCCCTTCACATCCCTTGATTCACAAACTTCCAGCGGGCAATCGATGAAAACTTCAACGTATTTGTCGCCTATAATAGTCCTCGCCATCTCCCGAATTGAATTAAGCGGACTGATTAACGAGCAGATCGTTATCACTCCATTGCCTGCCAGCAGTCTGGCCGCTTCGGCTGCCCTTCTGATGTTTTCCGTCCGGTCTTCTTCAGAAAAACCGAGATTATTATTCAGACCGGTTCTCAGATTATCCCCGTCTAAAAGCGCCGTAAGGAATCCTCTTTCATGCAAAGCGTTTTCCAACGCCCTGGCCAATGTACTTTTACCCGAACCTGACAAGCCTACCATCCATACCACGCAGGACTTCTGCCCCAGTAGGGTTTCCTTTTGATCCGTGCTGAGGATCGTGTCAAAAATAGGGTGTATGTTCTCAGCCATGGTTGAAAATTCAAGCGCAAAGCTACAATTTATCCCAACAATTTGTAAATGAGGTCCATCTTTATGACTTTAGCGCCTGAAATTTAGTCTATGGATAATATTAAGGTAACTGAGCTGATCAACCTGGTTGAACGGGCAGGCAGGAAAATTCTTGAAATTTACAACGACCCGGCCTTTTCAAAGGTAGTCGATTTTAAGGCAGACGATTCTCCACTGACTTTGGCCGATGAGGCCTCCAATGAAATATTGGAAAAAGAGCTTAAGGAATTGCATCCCGATATTCCCATTATTTCGGAAGAGGGTGAGCAACTCGACTATGAAAAGCGAAAAGACTTCGGTCTGTTCTGGCTGGTGGATCCTCTTGACGGCACGAAGGAGTTCATCAGCCGAAATGGTGAATTTACCGTTAATGTAGCCTTGATCCAAAACCGATATCCTATTGCTGGATTCATTTATGCTCCTGTGCTGGACACAGTGTACGTTGGCATTGAAAATACAGCGTATAAGGTCGTGAATGGGGACCGCTTCGATCTCAGGGTAAACGGCATCAACAACAAGGTGGCTGTCAGGAGTAAATCCCATGCCTCAGTGGAAGAAGAATCCGTTTTATCGAAGTACCACATTCAGGACAGTATTTCCGTTGGCAGCTCACTGAAATTCTGCATGGTGGCTGAAGGCAAGGCAGATGTTTACTACCGCTTCGGGCCCACTATGGAATGGGACACCGCCGCCGGGCAGGCCATTCTGGAGGCAGCAGGGGGTAAGGTATTTAAAGAAACCGGACCGGATAGATTTGCCTACAATAAGGAAAACCTGTTGAATACCGGTTTTTTGTGTTTGGGATTTGAAGAATAGTTCCTGCTACACAAAAGCTTTAAACTTCACATCAGATATAGCCGGGTATATCACCAACTTCACAGCCTGACGATAGTGCGAAAGTGTCTGCATCTTCAATGTGATAAAATATAGTTTTTCATAACGAACTGCTCCTCAAAACCCAGTTTCAGGTAAAGGCCCCTGGCAGCTTCCGATGCCTGAAGGGTAGCATATTCGTAGCCATTTTTATATGCCAGGTTGAGCACATTGTTCATCAGCTGTGCCGCCAATCCTTTTCTTCTCATACTCGGAATGATACCCATGGAATGAATGCCTATGATACTTCCGGTGTCATGAAGAACAACGGTCCCGGCAGGGTTGCCCTGATGCCACGCAATAAAATAGTCGATGTTTTCATAGGGAGGTAACAGCAGTTTATGGCTGATCCTGTAGTTAAATGCCTGCTTGAATAATTCCTCCCATAACAAGGCAGTTTCCATGTCAACAACCTTTTTAATAGTCAGTGTCCCGGCTTTTTCATAAGGCCCTGTCAATGTCAGATACATGCCCACCTGCTCGGAAGTTTTTGTGAAACCATTTGCTTCCAACAGTTCATAAGACCCATTACTATAGATATCCCAGTAGGGCACACCCATTTTGGTGGATGAGGACAACAGCTTACTTTTCACTGTGTTTACAAGCTCCTCGTTAATATCGCTGTGAAACCACAATTTATTGGGCCAGTCTGAATAGCTGACGGCACAATAATCAAAATCAGCTCCGGCCTGCCAGGCATGTACCCGTTCACCTGTAAGCTTCCATAAGGAGGTCAGGTTTCCTATGTTTCTTCTATAAGATCTGATGATTTTTTCATTTGTTGTTGATTAAAAGGATCCCAATGATCATGGCTGCTACCCCGGCCATTCTTTTATAGTCAATAGGCTCTGCCGTCATACCAAACCACCCGAAATGCCCGGCTATGACGGAAAAGATCAACTGACCGCACAAACCAAATGAGATCATCGTGGAGATACCCAGTTTTGGTATAGTATAATAATAGAGACCAATACCCAGTACGCTGCATAACCCACCGGTGAACCACAAATAATACGGCACTTCCTTCAGTTGCTGAGGGTTGGGAATGCTTTTCAGCGTGACAGCCACCACCAATAGCGCATACGAAGCACTGGTGATAAAGGCTATCAGTGAAGCCAGAAGTGGATTCTTCAGTAATACGCCAAGCTGAGCATTGAGCCCACCCTGTATGGCAAGAAAAACCCCTCCGAAAAAAGCGAATGTTGACAGAAATAGCTGATTCATGATACAAAAGTACGTACGGGTATCTGCCTTTGCATTTACATATGTTGATAGGAAGGTTTTTTTAGAGATTTTTTCTTATCCTGCTGAGTTGTGTAGGAGTAATACCCAGATAGGAAGCAATGTGCAATTGAGATACGCGTTGGTCCAGGTTGGGGTATTCCTTAAGAAAGGTCAGGTAGCGTTCCCTGGCAGTTTGGGTGGCAAAGGCAATTTGTCTCTTTTCATTTTCGATGACCCATTTACGCTCAAGATATCCAATGTAAAAGTCTTTCAGGTCGTTGTGCCCATAGATCAGCTGTTTGTATTTCCTGTAGTCAATGTCAATAACGATACTTTCTTCCAGTGACCGGATGCTGAAATCTGAAGGAGCAGAACGAAGCAGCGAAGCCTTGGAAGCCGCAAAGTTTCCTTCCAGGAAGAAGTTTTTTATGTGTGTACCTCCGTCGGCGGTAATAAACAATGAAGTAAGGATCCCTTTGCAGACAAAATGCATTTTTCTGGCGGTTTGGTTGATCTGTAGCAGGTATTCTTCTTTTTCCACTGTTTTGAAATTCAGAAGAGGGAGCAGCTTCGAGAAGGACCCTTCCGTTATCGGAGCATAGCTGTTTAGCACCTTTCTGAACTGATCGGTGTATTTTTCTTCTTCAGAGGTCATGCCAGAGAGGGATATTAGTCAAATAGTCCTCTGGCTTTTCCGGGAGGAACGATCCTGAGGTGCTTATAGGCAAGTTCAGTAGCTTCCCTGCCACGTGAGGTGCGCTTGATATAGCCCTCCTGAATGAGGAAGGGTTCATAGACTTCCTCTATGGTTTCCGCTTCTTCACCACAGGCAGTAGCTATGGTGGAAATGCCTACCGGCCCACCTTTAAACTTTTCGATGATCGTGGTAAGTATACGGTTATCCATGTCGTCAAGCCCATGTTCATCCACATCCAGCGCAGCCAGTGCCATTTCTGCAATTTCCATGTTAATGTTGCCGTCACCCTTGATATCCGCAAAGTCACGTGTGCGGCGCAGTAGATTGTTGGCAATACGCGGCGTACCTCTGCTGCGACGGGCAATTTCATAGGCAGCGTCATCATCAACCGGGGTGCTCAGGATATGGCAGGAGCGTTTGACAATACCCGTTAATATTCCGGCGTCGTAATATTCCAACCTGGCATTGATACCAAACCGGGCCCTCAGGGGAGAGGTGAGCAGCCCTGAACGTGTGGTAGCTCCCACCAGGGTGAACGGTGCCAGTGTGATCTGCACCGTACGGGCGCTGGGGCCTGAGTCCAGCATTATGTCGATCTTGTAATCTTCCATGGCAGAATAAAGGTATTCCTCCACAATAGGATTCAGCCGGTGGATCTCATCGATAAAAAGCACTTCGTTGTCCTCCAGATTGGTCAGAAGGCCCGCGAGATCGCTGGGTTTATCCAGAATAGGCCCTGAGGTGACCTTTATGCTGGTACCAAGCTCGTTGGCGATAATGTGTGACAACGTAGTTTTTCCAAGGCCGGGAGGGCCGTGTAGCAAGACATGATCAAGAGGCTCTCCACGTTTTTTGGCTGCCTGTACAAATACCTTGATATTGTCAACGATCTTTTGCTGACCCGTGAAGTCGCCAAAATTCAACGGCCGCAGAGCACGTTCGATTTCCCGCTCTGCCGGGCTTAGATTCTCGTCCCCTGCCTGCAAATAATCCTCTCTCATATTTTATTCAGTCGTTTTTTGAGCAACAGCAGTCAGCCTTGCTGCCCAACGAACTTCAAATTCCATTTTCAATTTCAGGAAGTTAAAGTTAATCAAAAATCCCTGCCTTTTGTTGATCAGCAAGTAATGGGCATTTGAGGCCACAAAGACACTAAGTCACCAAGGCTCACAAAGAACTCTGAGATGACGAAAATAGAAGGCTTCGTGTTACTTCGTGCCTTTCTGTCTTCGTGGCCAGGCTACGTTCTGTCTATTATTCTGCTTTCAACTTAATTGACAAACCTTCTAATTCCATTCCTGATCTTAGGTACATTAAAATTGATGAGAAAACCGAGTCGTTTGTCAGTAAGTTTTAAATGACTGATGATCTGAGCTTCCCAAACAGGATTAACTGTTTCGAGTGCTTTTAACTCGCAAATGACCTGATCATCTACTACAACATCCAATCTCAGACCTTCCTTAAATTGTAGATGATCATAAACGATAGGTATATCCACTTGTCTCTGGTAAGCAAGGCCCCTTTTGGTAAGCTCGTGACAAAAGCAAACCTCATAAACCTTTTCCAGCAAACCAGGCCCCAGGTTAGTGTGTACGGCATAAGCCGCATCCACGATCTTTTTACCAATGATCTCCAAATGTTTGGGAATCGGTTTGAAACGGGGGCGATCCATTATGATTATGTTTGGTATAAATGATGAAGTTAGGGTAAAATTCCAATTTTCAAAGGCCACAAAGACACGAAGTCACCAAGGTCCACAAAGAAAACTATGATATTGAATACAAACGGCTTTTGTGCTTCTTTGTGTCTTTCTGCCTTAGTGGCTGGGCTACATTCTGTTTTTTGCTCTGCTTCTCAATTAATTGACAATCTCCTGATCCTGGGTACGTCAAAAATTGATGAGAAAACCGGTGTTTATTCGTCTGTGTAGAATGGTGGGTTAAGGGCCAGTCCAGGGGACGCGGGAGGCGTGACCATCACATCCGATCAACTGCCATTGACCAACAATTTTCTATGAAAAATTATTCATTACTTTTGCCCGCAAATTCGGGAGGTCATGAGCAACCGCTACAAGAATATTCTCTACACCGTTGTCCTGCTACTGGCGATGTTCGTGGTGTACAAATATCGTCAATCAAATAGTGATGTGGATAATACCACTATGATCCATTTTTCGGGCAAGACCATGGGGCCGATCCAGTACAACGTTAAATATTTTGATGCTGCGGGGCGTAACTTTCAACAGGAAGTGGATTCTATACTGGCAGTATTCAATCAATCTTTAAATACCTACATTCCATCTTCAGAAATATCTCAATTTAACCGTGATACTATTTTTAAGTTTAACCTGCCTTATTTTGCCAACGCCGTAAGTAAAAGCAGGGAGATCTATGATCTGACTGATGGTGCTTTTGACCCGAGTATAGGCCCATTGATCAATACGTGGGGGTTTGGCTATCAAACGGAAATAAACAAAGACAGTACTGTCATTGATTCCCTGAAGCAGTTTGCCGGTTTTAAGAAGATCTTCTATGACAATGAAGCTATCCGAAAGACCGACTGGCGTGTACAGCTTGATTTCAGCGCTTCGGCCAAGGGATATGGGGTAGACATTGTAATTGACCTGCTCAAAAGCAAAGGGGTGGAAAATGCTTTTGTAGAGATAGGTGGGGAGGTAAGTGCCCTCGGGATCAACCTCAGTTCACAACAACCCTGGAAAGTTGGAGTGCTGGACCCGAATTCCGATGAGATTAATCCCTTCCTTATTGCTACTGTTTCCATTTCTGATAAGGGAATGGCTACATCGGGCAATTACTTTAACTACCATATCATAGACGGCGTAAAGTATGGTCATACCATTAGTCCCTACACCGGCTATCCTATTCAACATTCACTGCTCAGCGCCTCGGTGGTGGCCTATGACTGTCATACGGCTGATGCTCTGGCTACTGCCTTTTTGGTTTTTGGACTGGACAGGACCAGGGAATTTCTGAAGGAGCATCCGGAGTATGACGCCTATCTCATTTACAGTGATGATCAGGGAGGCTTTCAGACCTTTGCTACACCAGGGATCGAACCTTTTGTTAAGCCTGTAAAATGATGCCACAACGAAGAGAATGGTTCGGCGAATGGTTTGATTCACCCTATTATCATGTTCTTTACAGAGAGCGTGATCACAGGGAGGCGGAGCAGTTCATGGAAAATCTGGTAAATAAGCTTCAGCTATCAGGGCAACATAAGATATTGGATGTAGCCTGCGGCAAGGGAAGACACTCCATATATCTTAACAGAAAGGGATTCAATGTAGCTGGGCTGGACCTGTCCGAACAGAACATCGAATATGCCCGTCAGTTCGAAAATGACCGTTTGCACTTTTACGTTCACGATATGCGCCTGGCATTTGCTCAGAAAGAGTTTGACGTGGCGCTCAACCTTTTCACCAGCTTTGGCTATTTTAATACGGAAAAGGAAAATGAGATAGCCATCTGTGCCATAGCTGAGTCCATCAAAACAAATGGGATCTTTTTGCTTGACTTCCTTAACCCCTATACCGTAGTTCATAACCTTAAACCTGCCGAAGTCAAACTTGTAGAAGGTATTGAATTCTACATTTCGAAGCACCTGAGCGAAGACAACTTCATTTTAAAGGACATAGAATTTTCCGATGAGGGAAAAACCTATCATTTTCAGGAGAAAGTAAAGGCCATTCGCCGCATGGAATTTCTCAGATACTTTGAGACCGCCGGACTTACTCCTCAAGGGATCTATGGTAGTTATCAGTTTGATCCCTACGTGGCGGAAACCTCCGATCGTATGATCTTTGTGTTACGCAAAGATTAGGTGCAACATTGTTGTATATTTGCAGCGCTTAATCATTCAGATGACCTTCAATATCATTGTTCTCTTCGTTACAGCCCTCCTTGCCGGGATGACCTCGTTTGTTTTCCCAAGAGTAAGGAGCAAGCTTTACAAGCTTATTCTGGTGTTTGCTGGTGCCTACCTGTTCTCCATAACGATCATTCATATTTTACCTGAGCTGTATCATCATGCGGGAGATCCTACGATCATCGGATTGTATGTGCTGGCGGGATTCTTTCTGCAGCAGATACTGGAATACTTTTCAACCGGAGCTGAGCATGGACATATACATCTCCACTCAGACAACCATACCCACACGGCCGCTTCGGTCTTCCCGATACTGATCGCGCTTTCATTGCATGCCTTTCTTGAGGGTGCATTGCTGGCGCATCCCAGTACCATTCATAAAGATCATGATGCCGAGGCGCTGCTGCTGGGCATAGTACTGCACAAGGCTCCGGCAGCCTTTGCACTTATGACCATAATACTATGCTACCTCACGAGCAAAAAATGGGCGGTACTTCTTTTGATCCTGTTTGCCCTGGCTTCGCCTGCCGGGGTACTGGCCGGGCACTACATTGTTAATGCAGAGCATATTTCCGCCAATCTGTTTACTATACTTTTTGGTGTGGTCAGTGGTAATTTTCTTCATATCTCCACAACCATCGTGTTTGAGACCAATGCCGATCACCATTTCAATGCCCGCAAGCTGGGGACGGCCATGCTGGGCGCGCTGGTGGCCGTACTTGCTGAAATCTGGATGTAGTCAATTTGCTAAATTGGTATATATATGCTAACTTGATATAGTTATGCAAACACCCTTGTGCCCGAAATGCGCTTCCCTGCAGGTGATCAAAAGCGGCATTGTAAAAAACCGGCAGCGATTTTACTGTAAAAAGTGCAGTTACTACTTCACTGTCAATAAATTGGGTAAGAATATCGATGACTATTACGTTATCAAGGCCTTGCAGCTTTACCTGGAAGGGGTGAGCTACCGGGAGATTGAGCGGCTGCTCGGTGTAAGCCATGTATCGGTGATGAATTGGGTCAAAAAATATCAC
This sequence comes from Flammeovirgaceae bacterium BBD 1991-12, assembly GCA_001657315.1. Lineage (GTDB taxonomy): Bacteria > Bacteroidota > Bacteroidia > Cytophagales > Cyclobacteriaceae > Fulvivirga. The sequence continues at coordinate 32,709 of LYSV01000069.1, forward strand.
ATCCGTGCTCCGGAGCGGTATGACTACCGACCTACCTATCAGATATTGAGCCATGGTGAATTGCTACAATTTCTTGCCAGTATGGACAATCTGAGAGGTTCTGGTATGGTGATCACAGAGCTGGGCGACAAGTTTATGCTTATTAAATGGGAGCGATTCCGGGACTGATAACTATACTATTAGCAAAACTATACAGATAATTCGTTGAGTTACTATTAATTCACCACTTTCATTACAATGAAATTTTAGACGGCCGTCTTTCAGATTCACAAGAGACAACCTAAAATTTCAATCGCATGAAAAGAGTGTTTAGCAGGGCCTCCACGGCTTGTTGCCTGTTATGGATATTCTGTTTTCCATCATGGGCGCAGGAAAATGAAAAAGCAAAAGACGACGGTTCGGATTTAGTAGTAGTACCTAAGGACGATCACTCCTACAAACCACTTACATTAAAGCTTAATGAGAAGGGATCAAAATATGTCAGGTTTATTATCTGGCATCAGCAATGGCTTCAGACCAACAACCGCGAAGTCGATGATCAGAAACTACAGTTGAATTCGTTTGCGAGAAGGAGCAGGTTTTTGGCTTATGCACAGATCTCGCCCAAGTTCCTGATCCTGACGCATTTCGGACTGAACAACCTCGATACCGACGACCTTAGTTCGCTCGGCAATAACGGTGACGGACCACAGCTGTTCCTTCACGGAGCATGGACGGAGTTTAAAGTGGCAAATAATGATGCACTTTGTATAGGCACGGGTCTCCACTACTGGAAGGGGCTGACCCGGCTGGCCAATGCATCTACACTGAATTTCATGACAATGGACAATACCCGTCCTTTTGTGCAGTGGCATTCTCTGGGTATCACAGACCAGTTTGCGCGTCACATGGGGATCTATGCCAAAGGGCAGATCGGCCAGTTTGACTACCGGTTTGCGGTGAACAATCCACTGAACCCAAACAATGCGCTTGGACAGGGTCAAAATTATGGGGAGAATTTTCCTGGGGCCGAAAACTCAACCCTGACCTATACCGGATCAAACACCGCCGATGAAGACGGAGATCCTACCGGCAACACGATCGTGGAGGGCTATTTCAGGTATAACTTTTTCGATACGGAATCGACCAAACTGCCTTACCAGGTGGGTACCTATTTTGGTAAAAAGAAGGTCCTGGGGGTAGGAGCAGGATTCTTCTCCCATGCCAACGGAGTTTACGATAATTTGGACCTGAGCCATGAAAATGTTTTCCACGCAGCACTGGACGTATTTTACGATGCGCCTGCTCCGGGAGGCGGTGTCAATGCCTATGCCAGTTTTATCAACTTTGACTACGGAGACAATTACGTGTCGCGATGGGCAGGAACAGGCACCAACCTGTACGCACAGGTGGGCTACTTTTTGGATGCATTAAAAATAATGCCCTATGTGGCATATCAGTCAGGCAACTACGAAGCGCTGGATGACAATATTACTGCCCTCGATATAGGTGTGAATTACTACGTAAACAGCCATCACGCCAAAATCACCCTGGAGTACCACACCATCAGAAATGACTTCAGGGACGCTCCCACCTCCGATGGTGATGTTACACAATGGCGTCTTCAGACGCATATTTTCCTCTAAAACAAGCATAGTTATGGACAATGAAAAAATGAAAATGTACTGGAAAAAAAACTTGGGATATCTGGTGATTCTACTTGCCATATGGTTTTTGGTTTCCTATGTATTCGGCATCCTTCTGGTGGATCAACTCAACGCCATAAGGATAGCAGGCTTTAAGCTGGGCTTCTGGTTTGCCCAGCAGGGCTCTATCTACGTTTTTGTAGCGCTCATATTCGTATATGTGCACCTTATGAATAAGCTGGACAAGGAATACGACGTTCACGAAGACTAATTTCAATCGATAAAGATTTTACGACTATGGATATTCAACTTTGGACATACATCATTGTAGGCATCACCTTTGCCCTGTACATAGGCATAGCCATCTGGTCGAGGGCGGGGTCTACGAAAGATTTCTATGTAGCTGGTGGCGGGGTGCCTCCCCTGGCCAATGGTATGGCTACAGCGGCAGACTGGATGTCTGCGGCATCATTCATTTCCATGGCGGGCCTGATCTCGTTCATGGGCTATGACGGTGGGGTTTACCTTATGGGCTGGACGGGTGGCTACGTTTTGCTGGCGCTTCTGCTGGCACCCTATCTCCGCAAATTCGGTAAGTTTACGGTGCCTGATTTTATTGGCGACCGGTACTACTCTGACGTAGCCAGAACAGTGGCTGTCATCTGTGCTATTGTGGTCTCCTTCACTTATGTGGCAGGTCAGATGCGTGGGGTAGGCGTGGTTTTTGCGCGGTTCCTCGAGGTGCCTATCAATACGGGAGTATACATCGGTATGGCTATCGTATTCTTCTATGCCGTGCTGGGAGGTATGAAAGGGATCACCTATACTCAGGTGGCCCAATACTGTGTGCTGATCTTCGCCTATATGGTTCCGGCCTTCTTCATTTCCATACAGCTTACGGGACACTTTTTACCCCAGCTCGGCTTTGGAGGCACACTGGCGGACGGCTCCGGCACCTATCTGCTGGATAAGCTGGATAAGCTTCATTTAGAGTTGGGTTTTGCAGAATACACCTCCGGCTCCAAAGACATGATCGATGTTTTTGCCATTACCTTTGCGCTGATGGTAGGCACAGCAGGGCTGCCCCACGTGATTGTACGCTTCTTCACTGTGCCTAAGGTGAGAGATGCACGAAAATCAGCAGGCTTTGCCCTCGTTTTCATTGCGATCCTTTACACCACAGCGCCAGCCATTGGAGCATTTGCCCGAACGAACCTGATCGAAACGGTTTCCGGAAAAAGCTATTCCTCCGTTCCTGCATGGTTCTCCAACTGGGAGAGTACGGGACTAATCTCCTTTGAGGATAAAAATGGTGATGGGAATATACAGTATGTCGGTGATGCAGAGAAAAATGAGCTTACCATTGACCGGGACATTATGGTGCTGGCCAATCCTGAAATTGCCAATCTGCCCAACTGGGTCATTGCTCTGGTGGCTGCCGGAGGCCTGGCTGCAGCCCTTTCCACAGCTGCCGGACTGCTGCTGGTGATATCCACCAGCCTTTCCCACGATCTTATCAAAAAGCAGATCAAGCCGGACATTTCGGAAAAGGGAGAACTCCTTTGGGCCAGGATAGGCGCAGCCGTGGCCGTTATCATTGCCGGGTATTTCGGTATTAACCCTCCGGATTTTGTGGCGGCTACCGTAGCTCTGGCTTTTGGTCTGGCGGCAGCTTCATTCTTTCCTGCCATTATTCTGGGGATATTTGACAAGCGAATGAATCGTCAGGGAGCTATCAGTGGCATGATCGTAGGGATAACCATTATGTTTTTCTATATGGCTGTCTTTAAACTGGGTTGGTTTGTCAGTGAAAAACCGCCGGCTTCTTCGTGGTGGTTGGGTATTTCACCGGAAGGCTTCGGTACTGTGGCCATGATCGTGAATATGGTCGTTTCTCTTGTCGTCTCCA
>LYSV01000070.1 GCA_001657315.1 Flammeovirgaceae bacterium BBD 1991-12
ATACCAAAAATGCCTGGCTGGGCGTGGCGGTGCACCATCTGAATACTCCCAATCAGGCGTTTGATGACGGTTCTGACCCCAACGAGCTGCCACGGAAACTTTCCTTTCACGGGGGAGTAAAGATCCCTTTTAAGCCCGGGGTCATGGGTAGCGGGCTTTATGCCCGGCCACAGGAGCGAAGCCTTAGCCCTACCTTCCAGTACAAAAGCCAGGGTGAATTTGATCAGTTGGACCTGGGACTTTACCTTACCCTGGAGCCCCTGATCATTGGTACATGGTATCGTGGATTGCCCTTCAAATCGATCGAAGGCTTTAGCAACAACGAATCCATTGTTTTACTGGTTGGGTTCACCAAAAAAAGACCATCGGATGCATTAAATATTGGCTATAGCTATGATTTTACCATCTCAAGACTGGGCTCCGGTAGTGGAGGGGCACATGAGGTGTCAATATCCTATACATGGTCTACCAAAGACCCGCGTAAGCCCCCCAAACACATCATGCAGATCCCATGTCCTGACTTTTAATGGCCATGTGTGCTGAATTGGATTGTGCCTGATGTAACTTTGAATTCACAGGCTTTGTGGGAATAATGATGTGTGTCACAGACCTGTGGGAGACTATCAAATTTACATTCATCAGTCAGAAAAATATGGCGAAGAAAAACAATTGGAAGAACAGAGATGGCGTGGTATATTCCACCAGTGAAGATTTTGACTACAGCTATCATGAGGAAGAAGAGCCTGAGACCCTGGATCCTTCAGAGCAGAATCTCAGGGTGCAATTGGACAAAAAGGCGAGAGGCGGCAAGCAGGTCACACTTGTTAACGGTTTTGTTGGATCATCTGATGATCTTGCTGCGCTGGGCAAACTCCTGAAATCCAAATGCGGGGTAGGGGGCTCTGCCAAAGATGGTGAGATCCTCATTCAGGGAGATTTCAGAAAGAAAGTAGCGGACATCCTCGTGAAAGAGGGATACAGGGCCAGATCAATATGATCCTGCCAGGTACTGATCATTTCTTATGGACTGAAAATCAGTTTGGTAACTGTTTTCGATCTCAAAAGATGACCGGGCAGATGCGAAATCCTGAGTTGTTTCGTTATTTTAGGGTATAATATTAAACCCAGCATCCAAATGAAACTTACCCCTGCGCTTTTGGCAATCTTCATGATCGTCGCAGTTTCATCAGGTTATGCCCAGCTTCAATATGGAGTACATGCCGGGATCGGCCTGAGCAATATGACAGACCCGGACCTTCCCACACCAGATTTTCCCGATAACTATCACGAAGCTGCTCCAGGCTTTCTGGCAGGAACCTTTGGAGAGTATGAGCTTTCTGATCGGTTGGGATTGTACACAGAAGTAAACTTCGAAAGACGTGGCGCAGACTACGAGCTGGGCGTTGATGATTTTACGATCCGCTTTAATTACATCACGGTACCCGTTCAGGTCAACTATTCCTTTCTTGACAAGTTTGGGATACGATTAGGGCCCCAGATCAATTATGCTTTGTCAAAGTCCAGCGATGAGGCTGCTGATTTATTTCTTGATGCCTACGAAGATTTTGACATCGGAATAAACCTTGGAGCTTCTTATAATATTTTCAAACAATTGGCACTGGACCTCAGGTATTATCATGGGCTAAGGAATCTGAACCGGTTTCTTTTTGTAGATGAGGAGTTTAACTCCAGTAACGAAATAGAGTATGCTCAAAATCGTAACTGGGGTGTAGGGCTTCGGTATTATCTGAATTGACAACGGTAAATAGTGTCATCACATCGACAGGCAGGATCAGTTTTGGTAGCTGCATATCCCGATTCGGTCTGATTATTAGCACGTTTGGAGGAAGAACAAAACCTTTCTGCTCATAATTACGCTACTTTGTAATATGGCAGTAATTGATACCATAATCCTTATCCTTGAGAAATATAAAAGATCCCTGCAACTGGGTATAGGTGTGGCCGTAGCCATTTTGATCACTATGCTGGAGGCCCAGGCTCAGAATACGGAAGGTTTCATCTACGGCAAGGTTTACACCCGGGAGAATGTTTATCAGGGACAGATCCGCTGGGGCAAGGAAGAGGCATTCTGGAATGATCATTTTAATGTTTCCAAGGTTTCGGGCCGGCACTATGATCACCTGCGTAAGGAGCGCGATGGAGACAATTCGTGGACCGATTTTGACTGGAATTTTTTGAGCATATGGGAGAACAAGGGAAGTACAAACCATCAGTTTGTAGTTCAGTTCGGTGATATAAAAGCTATAGAGAACCTTGGCAGGAAAAGCGCCATAGTTGTGCTAAAAAACGGTAGTGAAGTAAAGGTCAGTGGCAGTGGTTACAATGATCTGCAGCCTAAGATCCGTATTCTTGACGATGAGATAGGAGAGATGTCCATTAGCTGGGATCGTATAGACAAAGTGGAATTCATGCCTACACCCAAAAATCTTCAGCCCAATTTTGGAAAAGCACTTTATGGTACGGTGGAGGTTTACCGAAAAGGAAATTTAACCGGTTACATACAGTGGGATCATGATGAAAGGCTTGGTAATGATAAGCTCGATGGAGACACCCGTGATGGCAATGCTTCTATGCGTTTTGAAAACATTAAATCCATTGAAAGCCAACGTGACGGAAGTAAGGTGGTGCTTCATAGTGGCAGGTCATTTTATCTGACAGGCTCCAATGATGTGAATTCCGGGAATCGGGGTATTATAGTCACCATAGAAGGTGTGGGTAAGGTGGATATACCCTGGAAGGCATTTATTATGGCGAATTTTGAGAAGCAACCGAATAAAAGCGGTCAACCTTATTCTTCCTACAAGGCTCCCCGGGGCCTGTCAGGAACGGTTTATACCTATAACGATGAAAAACATACAGGCCGGATCGTATACGATCTTGACGAAGCGTTGGAAATAGAATTTCTGGAAGGAAAAGATGATGAGCTGGAGTACCGCATCCCGTTCCGGAATATCAAACGCATTACCCCAAAAAATTATAACTACTCTCAGATAGAACTAAGGAACGGACAAAAACTCATCCTGGGTGACGGCCGTGACGTGTCTGACAGTAATGACGGTATTCTCGTTTTTCAGCGAGGAAAACAAGATCCTGAATACATAGCATGGAAAAAAGTAAGTGAGGTCGTTTTTGATTAGGGAGGATACATTGAAATTTCAAAGTTTTATGTTCTGCGTTTCGGCATTGAACATTTCTTCATCTGCTTAGGCTTTATTTTACCAACTTAAAATTTATCCGGTTTCAACTTCAACGGGGATGGATATTTTGTATTTTTCATGATCAACAAATCATATAATCCAATAACAAATAGTGTAACAACCGATAACCCAAAGTGATCCGAATCAAAAAAATCAATCGCTGGTACATTTTAATACTATTGGTCCTGCTGCTTGAGCTGGCAGCCTATATCTTTGCAGATACCCTCGGCATTGAATTGACTACGGTGATCACTGCGGTATGGTTTACAACCGTCATCATCCTGCTATTATTAGGCAACCGCCTGATCACCCGGCAGTTTAACCGGTACTTTCCGTGGTTGCAGTTTGGTACACGCAGGTTCTATGCGCATTTGATTGTGGGTATTATCTATTCTCTGATCGTCATTAACCTTGCCTATGTGTTTTTTAAGGTTCTGCTTACACAGGATCCTCCGGTTTTTGAGCAGATTGTAGTAATGAATGCATGGGGGATCGTGATATTCATTCCATTGTTTTCCATCTACTTCAGCCTGTACTTTCTGAATCACTGGAAACGGTCCGAACTGGTAGCTGAAAAATTCAGGAAAGAGACCGTTCAGGCGGAGCTTACCTCTCTCAAAAACCATCTCGATCCCCATTTTCTGTTTAATAACCTGAATATTCTGTCCTCTTTAATTGACAGGGGGAAAAGTGAGTCAAAGGCCTTTCTGGACAAGTTTTCAGAGGTATATCGCGTCATTCTCAGGTCGAAGGATGAAGACCTTATTACACTGGAGGAGGAATTGGAGTTCATACAGGCCTACATTTACCTGATCAAAACACGGTTTGAAGAAAATATTAAATTTGAGATGAAAATTGATCCTGCGGACAGGTTTAAGGTACTTCCACCACTAACATTGCAGATGTTGATAGAGAATGCGATCAAGCATAATATTGTAAGTGAGAAAAATCCTCTGGTGATCACCGTAGCCTCAGAGAGCGACCGGTCTCTTCTGGTTCGTAATACATTATATCTCAAACCAGACGACCTTAAAGATGGAGGGGGCAGCGGTCTTGACAATATCAGAAAAAGGTATGCATATTTTACGGATGATCAGGTGAAAGTGTCGCAGGATGAGGATACTTTTAATGTGCAAATACCCCTGTTGGAACTGGAGACGGTATGAATGTATTGATACTTGAAGATGAAACGCTGGCGGCAGAAAAAATATCCGGCCTGCTGAAAGAGGTTGATCCTGAAACGGAAGTCCTTGATCAGCTTAAATCCATAGAGTCCGCTGTGGAATGGTTCGATGGGCATGAACCTCCTGACCTTGTGATCAGTGACATCCGGTTACTGGACGGGCTGAGCTTCGAGATTTTCAGCCGTATCAGCTATCAGGGTCCGGTCATTTTTACTACTGCCTATGATCAGTATGCGATCAAGGCATTTGAAGTGAACAGCATTGATTATCTTTTGAAGCCGGTGCAAAAAGAGCGGCTCGAGGCCAGTCTGGAAAAGCTCAGGTCGCTCAACAAACCTATCGAAGATCCGGTGCCCTATGAGGATCTCATCTCCATGATCAGGGATCAGAAAAGAGAGTATAAATCGCGCTTTATGATCCGCTCAGGACAGAAGATACTGGCTGTGCCGTTGGAAAAGATAGCTTATTTTTACAGTCAGAACAAGCTTACCTATATTGTAACACACGATGATAAAAAATACCCACTGGATCAACCTCTGGAGGTGATAGACCCACAACTGGATCCCAAACTGTTTTTCAGGGCCAACCGGCAGTTCATCGTAAAATTTGATGCTATTGATGAGATACACCCTTATTTCAAAGGCAGGATCAAGATCAATCTGAAGCCCGCTGCTGACCAGGACATCGTTATTAGCTCGGATAAAAGCCCGGAATTCAAAAAGTGGCTGGATGCTTAGTTGTCGTTAGTTCTTCAGCCCTCAGTAGTAAGTCTTAAGTCGGCAACAGGCAATTTGCAGTAAGCAAATAGAAACAGGCCATTTCATATCGCTTGCCTACTGCCCTTGCCTGTTGCCGACCTGATCATATTTATATTGAAGCATTACTTATGATTTACTACTGAGGACTTGCTACTAAAGACCCACCATTTCCCGATTCAGTAACCCTATAGTCCGACTCATCCGGTTTTCATTTATTAATAGTGTACTGATCCCCAAATTTGAGTCAACAACATGCGAAACGGTCATCAACCATTTCCAAGTCTAAACTCAAAAACAACAACGATGAAAATTCAGAACTCAATCAAAACAATCCCGGCAGTGCTGCTATTCTTCCTCAGTTCAGGGTTGGTCGCCCAGGACAGTGGATTTCTTTATGGCAAGGTCACTACCATAGACGGGTCTGCCTATGAAGGGCCCTTACGCTGGGGTAAGGAGGAGGCTTACTGGACGGATATGTTCAATGCTTCCAAGGATGAAAATGCAAACATAGATTATCTCTCCCGTGAGGACATGCGACGGTTGGAGCGATACTACTATGAAAACCGTGACCGTGACTGGGGTGACAGGATAGCCGGCTGGTTTGGAGGTGGATGGCACCATGAGCGTTGGGGCCGCGACTATGTGCATCAGTTCAACTGTCAGTTTGGAGAGATCCGGTCACTACGACTGTCCGGAAGAAGCTGGGTGGATGTTGAGCTTCAGAATGGGGATAAGTTTGAAGTAAAAGGCGATGGATATAATGACATTGGTACACACGTTAAAATTCTGGATAAGGAAATCGGGGAGATCGAGCTGAAGTGGTCAAGAATTGATAAGGTAGAATTCATGGAAACACCCAATAAGCTGGCAAGAAAATTCGGTGAACCCTTGTTCGGCACAGTGGAAACCTATGGTGGAACCTTTACCGGATACGTCCAGTGGGATCATGATGAGCGTGTAGATACTGATAAACTGGATGGAGATACCTATGATGGGGATGTGGCCATTGAATTTGGTAAGATAAGGTCCATTGAACGGTCAGGAAGTCGAAGCGTGGTAGTTTTAAAATCAGGCAGGGAAATGGAACTAAGAGGAAGCAACGATGTGAACCCCGAAAACAGGGGCGTTATAGTCACCCATGAGAAGTACGGCAGGGTGGATATCCCGTGGCGGGAGTTTAAAAAAGTTACCTTCTCCGATGACGGATTTAAGATGAAATCATACACTGACTTCAAAACTCAGAAAGAGCTGAGTGGAGTAGTGAAAGTGGCCAATGGCGATACGTATTCAGGACGGATCATATATGACCTGGATGAGGCGTATGATTATGAAGTTTTGCAGGGTAAGGATGATGATATAGAATACATTATACCGTTTAGATACATCAAACGCATTACTCCCAAAAACTACGATTACTCGAATGTGGAATTAAAGTCGGGGGACCGGCTCACGTTGGGAGAAGGACAGGATGTATCGGATAGAAATACAGGTATCCTGGTCTTTCAGGGATCAGGGGACCCAAAATATCTTTTGTGGAATGATATCGATGAAGTGACCTTTAATTGACTACGTGATTACTTCTTCGTTTCATGAGAGGCCATGTCTTTGAGGCATGGCTTTTTTATTGTGGGTATCAATGTGGGATCGAACTGTATGCTACATCATTTGTTCAAAATATGATCATAATTTACCATGAAACGCTGCCATTTGTTTGGAAGTGACCCGGGTATGATGGATGATGGTAAGGTGAGACAGGAACATTTGCCTGCTCTTCATAGCTAAAGTATATGTGAAGATAACCTTCCTCCCTGATGACCAACTCGTCTATCGAGAGTTTTTCCCGAACAAAATTTGCTTCGATCGATGTTTTGCACCAACCAATCATTCATATATATTGCTCGTTTGACTCACCATCCATCTTCAGTTGGTCAAGTCACTCATCATCAGGATCCATTAATGTGTTGGTAAATCTGCGCTCTTCTTGAATGTCCGTGGCCAATTCATGAATTTTATTAGGCCCACTGGGATTTTTAACCAGTTTGAAGGCATCGTATACGGCGCCGGTGGTAGTCAGGGAACGGTAGATGAGATGATCATGGAACACCTCAATGATCTGGTAGAGCTGGGTGTTTTCTGCGGCACGGCTCATCCAGGGCTGCTCCGTAAGCGGGTACATCTTGGTCCCACTCACCGATACCACATAGACGGTCCCTGAATTCTTTTCATACTTGTTGGTACCTGTGATCAGGCTCTGCCCACGACCATAGGTGTGATCATGCCCCTGCAGGACAAGATCTACCCGGTATTTGTCCAGAATGGGTTTCCATTCCTGTAAGACCGACTCATTTACGCGACCCTTTGCCGCCGAAACTACCGGATGATGAAAAGTAACAAACGTCCACCGGTTGGTATTGGTGGCGATGGTTTTCTCCAGCCATACCGCCTGACGATCGATGTCCTCATTGGAATTCAGGGAAATAATCCGTGTGTTTTGAAAATCCACGTAGTAGCATTGGTCTTCCAGTCCTTCTGGACCGTTTTTTGGAAAGTTGAACTGTTGGGCCCAAAAAGGGCTGATGCCCAGCTTTTGTCCCTCCTGACCCTCGATGTATTCATGGTTTCCCGGAGTAGTTATGGTGGGGATCATGCGGTGCAGGAGGCCTCCGGCTTCAAACCATTCTCCCCATTCGTAGTCATTCTGACTGTGGTTGATCAGATCACCGGCATGAAGGAAGAAGCTGGCTTTGGGAGCATCACGCCACGCTGCCCGGATGGCCCTCGACCAGTGGGAGTAGAGCTTATTCTGAGCATCACCAAGGTAAATAAAGGAAAAAGGTTCAAAGGTTGTACCTGCTGTTCTGAACTGTATCCACTCACTCCAATAATCACCGGAGCCTACCCTGTAGGTATACTGAGTGTCTGGTTTTAGCCCTGTAAAGATGACCTTATGATATGCTGCCAGGCTAAAATCATTGAGTAAAAGACTTGTTTCTGCCTGGTATCTTTTGGCACTTTTATGAAAATCAGGAGACGGATCTGCCTGTGAGATCTCGGCATAGGCAATGGTAACTGTGGTATCTGTACGCCAGGTCACCGTTTGCGTAGAAGAAGGATCATCTGACCAGGTGAGCAGGATGCGGTCAGGACGCTGTGAGGCTTGAAAGTTGAATTGAGGATGTTGTGGCGGCCGGTTTTTCTCCGGAGACTGGGCCAGCGTATACAGGCTTGAAAAAAACAACAGGCCGATGAGTATATTTTTCATATCAGGATTGTTCATTACGTACTTTGTGAAAGTAGCTTGTTAAAAGGACTCAGTCGTAGGGAAGAAGACTGATGACTACTGTAATGATCGCTTTTTCTGGAAGTCTCACGGTAAAGTCCGGGATTAAAGACTTCCGAAGCTTTTAAACTTCGGAAGTCTGTTTGGAGAGTACTTAGGTCTTTATTCCAGGTTAGATGTCCAGCCTGCAGTCCAGTCATTGGAGTCATCAAATGCGCCAATGTACAGCGCAGCATCAAACCAGGCATCAATTGAACTTGGGTCAAAAGCTGATGCCTGAGTAGTTGTTGGCATCCAGACAGTAGGTGTTATCCCGGGAATTGGAGTGTCTATGACATTGTTAAAGACAGGGTTATTCGAGGGATCAAAATGATCTCCGTCATCTAACCAGTTATTTGTACCTCCACCATTGTTGTTCCACAAATACGAGTAGGCCAAAACGCCATCACTGGTAGCGAAATCATCAGTAAAAAGAGCCCCCTTATCTTCCTCAATATCCAATCCAGCTGTTTCCCATTCAGTGAAAATTGCATTGTAGATCTCGAATACCGGCTTGTCATCCACCCTGCCTGCTTTTCCTTTAACTCCTGAACCGTCTCCCGGGCCTATAACAGATATATTGGCAATTTTTGGATCGAGATCGTCATTTCCATCTAAGGCGCGATCTCCTCGCCCAAATCCGCCCTTATCACTTTCCTGGCCTACAATCAGCCAAAACTGTCCAAATCCAGCCCATTCGTCCCAGTTGATATCACCGTCAAGACAGTTACCCGCTACAATATATTTAACATTGACCGTGCCACCATCCAGACGCAGGCCCTCATCACCACCCGCATAGATCTGGATATGGTGTATTTCAGCCTCTGAGCCAATTTCTTTTAAATCCAACGATTCATATCCTCTAACGCCACCGTTGTCGTTGAATGATATAAATCCCCCGGCATAGTTGATCTGAACATAGGAAAATTCAATCTCAGGATCATTATCGACTCCATTTCCATTGATCTCTACTCCACCCCAGTCACCGTGCGCCGGTGTTTCCCCTGTAAGTTCTTTCAGGCTCGTAAAGACGATAGGATTATCGGATGATCCGTTGGCCTTTATTATACCTCCTGTTTCCACCTGTAGAGCGCCTGCAATACCTGTTGAGTCTGGGTCTGTCTGTCCATAAATAGTCTGCCCGGCCGTTATTGTAAGTACGGCTCCGGCTTTGATCTCCACCTCATCATACAGGAGGTAAGGTCCGTTGTCCATGGTGAAGTCAGCATCGAAATTGCCTCTTATTCTTTTTACCATAGTGCCACCGATCTGAACATCTGAGATAAAGAATTCGGGTGTATTGATGACACCTGCGATCAGATCCAGTGTATCGCCGGAAGTACGGTCCAGCAGATCGATCAATGCTACTCTGAGCTGATAAATATCACTGGCGATGGCCGTATCCGGTACATTGAACTGGAAGGTATAGTTACCTGCAGAAACCCCGGAGAGATCGACGGGATCCTGTTCATCACCATTCACCTCGAGATAGAGGCTTTTGGGCCCGGCCTCAGCCGTAAGTGTAAGGTCGAAATCAGCCGTACCGCTTCGCTCTCCCTGAGCTGTTTCCAGACCGGCCAGTGCAATAGCAGGAGGCGCTGCATCGGAAGCAGAAACGGTGGCGTTGACTATCAGCTCCTCAGTTGGGCGATCCAACTGGTCGGTGAGTTCAAAAGTGACCGTGAACGTGGTCCCTTCGGCTGTAGTTATGGCAGGTGTGAAGGTGTATTCAAAAGTTGTGGAGGTAACGTCGGCCGTGTAGCTTTCGGTCATATTGCCATCTGTCGAGAGGCTGTTGGTAGCTGTGAGAGTCTTTAAGCCTGCCGGAGCAGTAAGATCCAGACTCACGGACATTTCTACGCCCGCTTCTATCGTCACCGTACCTGAGCCTGAGCTAAAGCTGAGCTCAGGTGCTGCAGGCGTATCGTCATCATCGTCGCTGCACGCACTAAATAGTACGATATGACCGAGCGCCAGGGCCATACCTATCCATTTGAATGATCGGATCAGTCTATTGTTTTTCATAATTTCCAATGGGTTATGGTTTCAATTTGAATTAAGTGGTTATCGTATGCTGTCATCCAGGTTTTTGCACCATGATCCGTCCGAGGTCCAGTCATTGGCTTCATTTTCTACAGCCCCTATGAAAGGTGCCTCCAGGAACCATGGGTCCAGGGTAGTGGGGTCTATGGCCCCTTCACTTCTGGAACCGACAAAATCCCCGATCCCAATGCCAGGAACTACCTCCTGCGAATTATTGTAAACGGCATTGGCCGGGTCACTGCCGGGGTCGTCCGGGTCGTAGATGTAGTATTTTCCATCCAGGTCGTAGTTGTCCTTGTTGTTGAAAGAGAAGGTGTGGGAGATCACCAGGTTACCATCCGGCCCTGTGATGTCCCCCCGGTCAAACGCCTGCTCCACACGCACGCCATCATCGTTGAATTGCGTCACAATGAAGTTGTACATCCGGCCGTGGGTGCTGTTGGTCATCCGCATCCCACGGTTATTGAAGGGCACCATGTTGTCGTTAAACTCAAATTCAGCGTTTTCACCAGGACCCAGAATGGTTACGTTGGAGAAGATGGGGTTGGATTTGGGCTCCAGGTTCTGAAAGTTCTTTCCGTAAAAGCTGATCTCAGACTGCCGCTCCGTATCACTTTCAAATACCCAGAACTGACCTTTTCCACGGAAGCCATTTTCCCACTCCATATTGTCGTCATAAATGGCTGTAGCTACAATATACCTCATGTAGCAGGTACCTCCCGAGATCTTAAACCCTTCACCCGTACTTCTGTATAGCTGGATATACTCCAGGGTGGTGCCACTGCCAACCCCTTGTAGCCGAAAGGCGTCACTGCCATTCTTGCCGGTATATTCGATCCGTACATAGCGCATAATACCTGCATCATGTTCCGGCTCCTGGCCTCCATAGGGGCCTGCCAGTATTACTCCGTCGATCCCGCCATTCACTGGTGACCTTCCTCTGAGGTTGAAGGAGCCCCAGTCTCCGGCAGCGGCATTGCCCGTAAGTACCCTTTCACTGGTAAATACAATAGGAGCATCTTTCGTACCTTCTGCTTCTATCCTGGCATCTCTCTCGATGGTAATGCCTGAAGATTCACCCAGATCATCGAAGGTTTTCATGTAAACGGTGGTTCCCGGTTCTATTTTTAAGGTAGCCCCGGCCTGAACACCTAAATCACCCTGTACCAGCCATGCTGTATCAGCCGTCATGGTGAATGCGGTATCTATAGTGCCTGTGATGCCTTTAAGCACCTGACCATTCACTTCCGTGTTTTCTATAAAAAACAGGCGGTTCAAAAGCTGAAGAGTGACAGGCCGTTCGGTAACCTGCCCCAGTTGATCCGTTAGTTTAAAGTTGAACAACACCGCATCTCCGGCCTTCAAACCATCTTCAATGATGTATTCGTATTCGTAGAGATGGGAAAAATCATCAGTAAAGGTGAGCTCGTCCACAACTTCTCCATTTTTGGTCAGCTCAAAAGAGGCAAGCCCTTCACTGGCTGCCAGCCTGATATTTATGGGTACCGGTACAGTATCTCTCACATTTTTTTCGATAAGATCAGTACCCTGGAGTATTTCAATGATCGGTGGCTCTATCTCAAGCACGTCCAGTCCGTCGTCACAGGCTACCAAGGTTGAAAAGACCGTTACGATCAGAACCACTTCAGGCAAACCAAATCTGCAGTTGATCATTTTCATCGCTTTAAAATTTGTAAGAAACCCCAAATCTGTTCCACCAACCAATATATTCGATCTCAGCCACGCGATTTCGCTGTCCGATATATTCGATCTGTGGGGTGTTGGTAACGTTCAAAAACTCTACAAAGGCGCTGATCCGTTTTGTAATTTGCTGGCTGGCGGAAATGTCCAGCTGGTAACGGCCCTCCCGATAACGGTCAAGCTCTCCTCCCACTTCGTCGGAGATAGACAATATCACCCCACCGATATAGTTGAGAGAGGCTCTTCCTGTAAATCCTTTCAGATCGTAGGTCAGCGCAAAATTCCCAAAGTGATCGGTCTGATTTGGCAGTCTTATTTCCCGGCCGTCATTTAATTTTGCGCGTGAGTAGACATAGGAATAATTGAGGTATACGCCTATACCGCTTAAAACTCCCGGTAGAAAGTCCAGCTGTGTCTGGATATTTAATTCTGCACCGTAGACAGTGGCGGCATCCCCGTTTTGTTTCTGATCGAATCGGAAGTTAAGGAGTGTAGGGTCCGTGACGAATTGCTCGAAATTCGAGCTATCCAATCTAAAACTTTGATCTACCTCAAAATCAGCGATGGATTTGTAGAACAATCCCCCTGAAATGATACCTACGTTACTAAGATATCTTTCAAACATCAGGTCGATATTCATGGATTGCGCCGGCAGCAGGTTGGGATTGCCTCTTTCAATCCTCCTGCTGTTCAAGTCTATATTGTCAAAAGGCACAAGATCGCTGAAATTCGGCCTTCCATAGGACCATGTAAGGGCTGCCCGCAGGTTGGTCAATGGGTTCAGGCTGTACTTTGCGTGCACATTGGGAAGGATGAAATTGAAATCGGATGTGCCGGATACCGGATCAGTACTTTCCCATGCCCCCTGGTTGCGTCTCACCACGTTGGCATTGTAATCCACTGAAGTAAACTCGGCACGTAAGCCCCCCAGGAGCATAAGTTTGTCCAACTGGACTCTGGTCATTAAATAAGTTCCTGTTACCTGCTCTGTGGCATCGTAATCGGCCTGGTCACTGTTGATCCGGGAGTTACCCACATCCAGGTTAAAATCATCAAAATTCTCAGCAAAGAAATTCTGGACCTTGTCCGGGTCAAGACTGGGGCCAAACCTCACGTTTCCGTTCATGTACCGGGAATCCTCAAAATCATCGATCAGGTTGGCAAATACGTCGTCATCATCAAAGGGTGAATAGAGGTAGACATCACTTTCTCTCTGGCGCGAGTTTTTGATCTGACGATGCTTCGCCCCTGCTTTTACAGTTGCCTTGTTTCCGGCAATCGTATAAGGTATTTCAATGTTGAATTTGGCTACAGCATTTGAACCTTCATTCAGGGTTTCATCTCTTTCAAAACGGTTAAGGGCATTGTACAGCACCGGGTTGTGGATGCTTCCAGGAAACTCCAATGGCCTGAATGTGGGAAAGTCTGTATTGAGGCCAATAATCTCCATATCGAATACCCTGCGGTCAAACAGAATGAAGTCACTGGTGCCCTCACGCTTCGAATCGGTGTAGAAAAGTCCATAGTCCAGTACCAGACCGCTGAATTTATGTCTGCCTTCCAGGTTATAAGTGATGTTTTGTTTTGTGTTTTCCCTTATGCTAAGGTCTCTCCGTATCCGTGCATTTTGTGAGATGGTGGGGGTAACAAAGGTGCCCACGTCCGGATCATACCTTGCGCGGCTCCTGAGGTCATCATCAGCCCGGCGGCTGTACATGACATTGAAGATCAGGTCATGGCGGTTATTGAATTTATAGTCCAGCGTAACGGATGCCCCGCTCCTTGTACGGACATTGAACAGATCGCGATAGCGGTAGTCCATAATGGAGAGTACGGAGTCCTGATCCTGGTTTTGTATGCGGGGGTAGTCCCATACAGCCTCTCCAATGTCCTGGACATTGTCCGTACGGTATATACTTCCGTTCATGATAATGCCCAGCTGTCCTTCATCCACTTCGTCAGTGGGGAAGAATCTTTTTCCATATTTTACGCGTCCCAGGCCGTTCAGTCCGCGGGACATGTCATTGTATCCTCCACCTGCTTCTACCTTAAGGGAGGGATCCAGATCTCTGGCAATGGGTGTTCTCAGGTTAATAGCCCCGCCCACGGCGTCGCCATCCATATCAGGAGTAAGCGCTTTGGTCACCTCCAGAGAGGACAGAATATCAGAAGGGATCAGGTCCAGTGACTCATTTCGTACACCGCCTTCTTCCGTAGAGGGGATCTGCTCACCATTGATACTAATAGTGGTAAAATGGGCCGGTGTGCCTCTGATCTGAACGGTAGAGCCTTCTCCACGTTCCCGGTTGATCGTAATTCCGGGTACCCTTTGCAAGGCTTCGGCAACGTTGAGATCGGGAAAACGGCCTATGAGGTCTGCAGAAACAATGTTCTTTATATTGTCAGCGGTACGTTGCTGATTCAAGGCTTTTTCCTGCCCTTCGAGGCTTCCTTTTACCACTATTTCCTGAAGCGTGGATACCTTGCTGGTGAGCCGGGCATTATGGCTGATGATGGTTTTGGCCTCTACCTCTATCTCTGCCTCATATTCTTCATAACCTATGTAACTGACTACGATGGTTTGTTTACCCGCCGGTGCATTGAGAATGAGATAGTTGCCATCAATTTCCGTAGAGGAGCCGATCGTGGTCCCTTTGATATACACTGAAGCTCCGGGTAAAGGCTCTCCGTCCGCAGTATCGGTTACCTTACCTTCTATAGCTCCGAATTCTACTCTTTCAATGGTTCTGGTCTCTTTTTCAGACTTTTTTATTACAATCTGATTATTGTTACGGTGGAACTGTACCCCTGACCTTCGGGCAAGTTCTGTCAATACCTGCTCCAGAGAAACATCTGCATAGCTGATGTCTATGTCATTTTTCTTTTTTACCTGCTCGTCCAGGTAGAAGAACGAAAGCCCGGTCTGCCTTTCTATCTCCAGCAGTACTTCCTTAAGACTGGCATTGCTGGCGTCAATGTTCACTCTGATGTCCTTGAGCTTAACCTGTGCATATGCAGGTAAAGACAGCAACAGAAGAGAAGCGATCAGGTGTGTGACCTTGCCGGGGCTTTGGGATCTCATTGCTGTTTAATTTTTACTGTTTTATCCTCTATGGTATACTGTATGGGAATAAGTGTACTCATCAGATCCAATATTCTTTCCAGCGACTCTTCCTGCACAGTGAAGGTCATGTTGTCGTCCTCCAGGTTATTGCTCCACGTTATCTCCACACCGTACCATCTCTCGAGTTTCCTGATCACCTCATGGAAAGGAGTATCACGGAATATCAATCGGCCGTCTTTCCATGAGGTGGAAAGTACGGGGTCAACATCCCTGATGGTAAAGGATTGGATTTCCTTGCTGTAGGAAGCTTTTTGGTTGGGTTCCAGCATCAGGAAATCTTCGTTACTATTGGCTTTTTTTAACGCTACCCTGCCTGTGACCAGCGTAGTTTCCACCAGGTTGCTCTCGGGAAAGGCATTTACATTGAATGAGGTGCCCAATACGGTAACATCGATAGTTCCCGTTTTGACGATAAAAGGTAGATCCGGATCTTTGATGACTTCGAAAAACGCTTCTCCTTCAAGTAAAACCTCCCTGCTGTGGTTCTCAAATTTTTCTGGGAATTGCAGCTTGCTTTCTGCATTCAGCCATACTACCGATCCGTCCGGCAACCGGACACGGGATCGCTGGCCGGGCTCATTCTCCACCATAGACAGGGCAACCGGAGTAGTCGTTTTGACAGACCGCTTAAAATTATAATACAATCCCGTAAAGAGTATGGGTAGTACTATTACTGCTGCTACTTTTAACCATTGATAGGCATGCCGTGGTCTTCTTTTGCTCTCAGATACATCGCCATGCTTAATGTGTATGGACTCATGAATTCTCCCAAGTAACAGATAGGGATCTGTTTCATTTTCAGAGTTGCTGGTCCCAGAGCTTTCCCATTGTGACCTCATGACCTGATCTGCATCAGCCCTGTTCTCAGGGTCTGCCAGCCAGTTTTCAACTCTTTCTATTTCTTCAGGGGTACATTCGTTGTTCATGTACCTGCGGATCAGCCTGTCTGTAATCTCTTTTTTCATTCTTTTTTGGTTGCCATCTGACCGGGTATACACGCAGAGACAGACCATACCCCTATTGGGTATATAGAAAAATTCCAAAATGTAATAATGGAACGGGAGAGAGGGCAGATGATTGAAGAACCAATGAGCTGAATCTCTGAGGAAAAACTTTACCTCTTTCTTAAAGAACCAGACTTAATGTTGTGCAAAAAACAGTTTTATGCGCTGGGGTACGTCATTTTGCATCCAGGAACCAATTAAGTGTTTTCTACTGGTGGCCGGACTACAGAATGTTGGTGATCATCAAAAAAGAGGCAGGCAACGAGATCTCTGCATGTCTCTGAAGGTAGTTGCGGAGTGTTTTCAGGGTCATGGTCATCTGGTTTTCCACGGTTTTTCTGGAAATTCCCAGTGTTCGTGCAATCTCTTCGTAGGTCATGCCCTGCTCCCGGCTCATACGAAATACCTGTTTTCTTTTGGGAGGCAGCGCATCTATGGCATCCTGAGATATTTCCAGCAATTCATTATAGTCAATCTGTTCTTCTGTGGTGAAGTCATGAAAAATCTGATTGGAGGAGAGGCTGTTCAGATATTTCCTTTCATAGACCCTTTTACGGATAAGATTAAGTACTTTATTTTTGGTAACGGTAAAGATGTAGCTGTTAAAAGAACAGGTTGGATCCAGACGGCTGCGATTTTCCCAGAGCTGAGTGAATACTTGCTGTACAGTGCCTTCTGCTTCTTCACGGGATTTGAGGAATCCGTACGAAAAACTGTAAAGCTTTTGCCAGTACTTCATGAAGAGGATATCGAAAGCTTCATGATCACTTTCCCTGATCCTGGTGACCAGATCCCTGTCATTATTTAGCTCGATGATCTCCGACTTGCTCATTTATCACAGTACTAAGCTCCAATATTAACTGACCAGTGTTACCTTATGATCATGTGAAAATGAAGTTTCAATAAAGTCATACACATCTGTGTCCAATACCCATAGATCCTTTGTGGAACATATGCTTTTTTAACAAAAAAGTGTACGAAATTACCCTCCAATATGTAAATATACCCTCTCATCCGGTTCTTGCAAGAATAAATATCATGCATTGATAAATTTCTTAGGATCAAGGTTTTAGTTGTGACGGATGGTCGTCCGTTTACCCTGTCATTATGATGAGTAGTCTTTTTCAGTAGGGGTAGGGCCTGTATCAGGTGTATACTTTTTAATATCAAATGTACTGTAGGCCATACGGAATCAGTGAATGTAGAAAATATGGGATCAATGTGCGGGGTGATACTCTTAACGATGTCGATATTGAAATGCCCTGCACATAGTTTACTGGTACGAAAATGACGTGTCAAAATGAGTGCGGGGAATGGTTTTGTGATAAAGTTTACTTCTGAAGGTGGAGAATAACTTTGTAGCTCTGCCGGTTTCAAGGTCAAAAGCCTTATAAACGATTTTTATTTTATAATAAATTCTATCTGTTAAATGTGAGTAAATGAAGTTCCTTTTCCTGCCAACCGTGTTTCTTCTGTTTTTTGGGTGTACATTCAGTACGAGTGATGATAAACCTGCAGAGCGACCCAACATCCTGCTTTTCCTGGCAGATGACTGGTCATGGCCACATGCCGGGGCTTATGGGGATTCTGTTGTGTCAACACCTGTTTTCGATAACCTGGCAGCAGAAGGGCTTTTGTTTGACAACGCTTTTTGTGCGACATCTTCATGCACAGCTTCAAGGGCGGCTTTACTAACCGGCATGTATCCGCATCAGTTGGAGGCAGGGGCTAATCTTTGGGGTTTTTTGCCGGCTAAGTTTCCCAACTACACTTCCATTCTGGCGGAACAGGGCTATCTGGTCGGACATGAACGCAAAGGCTGGGGCCCAGGGGACCATGAAGCCGGGGGTTACGAACATAATCCTGCAGGGAGACGTTTCAAAAACTTTGAAGTCTTTTATGATAGTCTGGAAGAAGATCAGCCCTTCTGTTATTGGTTCGGGAGTAAGGATCCCCATCGTCCCTATGATAAGGTGGATCAGTTACAAAACGGAGCTATGGCCGATGCAGTAAAGGTGCCGGACTTTTTGCCGAATGTGCCGGAAGTAAGGCAGGACATGCTGAATTACTATGCCGAGGTAGAACGCTTTGACCATGAGGTAGGTGAGATCCTGTCTTTTCTGGAAAAGAAGGGAGCTCTGGACAACACCCTGATCGTGGTGACCAGTGATAACGGTATGCCTTTTCCAAGAGCCAAGGCCACTGTGTATGATGCCGGTGCACGTATGCCTATGGTTATGGCATGGAAAAACCAGCTCAGGGAGCCGAAAGTGGTTACCGCATTTGTCAATCTGATTGATCTGGCACCTACATTTTTAAAGGCGGCGGAGGTGTCCATACCTCCTGAAATGGAGGGTAAGGACCTTTTTGATATTATTGACGGTAAGGCTGAAAACAGAGAAAACGTTTTCCTTGAGCGGGAAAGACACGCTTACGTTAGGAAGGACAATGCCAGCTATCCGGTACGCGCTGTTCGCAATAAGGATTTTCTATATGTTAAAAATCTTGATCCGGAGCAGTGGCCTGCAGGTGATCCCGTACTGGTATATGCCGTGGGACCTTACGGCGATGTGGATGGTTCTCCTTCCAGGGATTATATTCTGACCAACAAAGATCTGTCTTCCGATAGTCTGTTCTATAAGCTGGCTTTCGGAAAACGAAGCCGGGAAGAGTTGTATGATCTTAGTAAGGATCCATGGCAGTTGAAGAATGTGGTACATGACCCTGCCTATGACGGAGAAAGACAAAAACTTGACGCCGTGCTGGAGCGTTGGAGAGATGAAAGCGATGACCCACGTTTGAATGGTGAATGGATCGATTTTAAGGATTATCCTTATTTTGGTCGCCCTGCCAGGGCAAAGCAATAGACTTAATCCAGCCCGCTGAACCAATCCTTAAATGCATGCACCTTTTCGCGGCTTACGATGATCTCCTTGTCGAAATCGAGACGTGGTACTACTTTAAGGCGGCTGTTGGAGTACACCACCACATCGGTGATGCCGTCAATATTCAGGACAAAGGAGCGGTTTGCCCTGAAAAAAACTTTGGGGTCCAGCATTTCTTCAAGGTCTTCCAGCTTGAAGTCAATGATAAATTTCCTGTTCTCATCGGTAACAAGGTATACATTACGTCCTTCAGCATAGAAAAACGCTACTTTGTCTGTGGTGATCGACTTAATATGCTCCCCAAGCTTCACCATGAACCGGTTTTTATAGCTTTTTTGTTGCAAATGGGACAAGACGGCATTGATATCAATATCCGTTTTGTGATTTGATCCAAGGTTCCTTTTCAGGTCATCAAATTTTTCAAGGGAAGCGGTCAGATCAGTGAAGGTGATCGGTTTCAACAGGTAGTCAATACTGTTCACTCTGAATGCATCGATAGCATATTCATCGAAGGCAGTGATAAAAATGATAGGTTTGTGGATCCTGATCCGGTCAAAAATATCAAAACTCTTACCATCCAGTAGTTGAATATCCATAAAGATCAGATCAGCTCTTTCCTGATGATCCTTCAGCCATTCTACGGATGATTGTACCGAATTCAGTTTATCAAGAACCTCAATTTCCTGATCATATCTTTTCAGGTATCTTTCCAGCTTTTCGGCAGCCGGCACTTCATCTTCAATGATGAGAACGTTCATTTAATTCTGTGATTCTAATTCCAGTGGTTCCTCCACTTCCTCGAGCAAAGGTATTTTAATATAGCTAAAATCATAGGCCTTCACACATACTACCGGTTTGTCACTGTAGAAGGCATATGACTTTTGAATGGTTTCCAGGGCGTTATCAGCGAAGTCGAACCTGCTTAACCGATCATTGAGCTCATGCTGAATGACCATATAGCCATCACTCTCCTCCAGGGTCAATTCTATCTTCAGCGGCCTGAACCGGTTAATGATCGTAGTACGTACGATCATTTCGATCAGGTTGGGGAAAGTACCCGGTACTACCGGAGTATCTTCAAAACTGCCGGGGACATTCACTTTCAGGCTGATCTGATCATCAAACTGATAGTTAAGCAGATAAACGATGTTCTGCGCTGCTCTTGTTTCCTGCCGAAGGGTGGAGAGTTCCACCTTTCTATGGCTCAGAATATAGCGGTAGACCGACGAGAGATGATCGATATAGTCTTCACTTTCTTCCACATTGCGGTGGATAAGTGTGATCAGCATCTCCAGGCTTTCGTACAAAAGCTGAGGGTTCACCTCATTTTTGAATTGTGTGAGCTCCGATTCGAGCGCCTCGGTTTTGATCTGCTCGTTTTCCATCATCCGCGCGTTCTTCTTGTGCACGTAGATGTTGCTGAAATACAAAAGGTTGTACAACAGGCTTGCTACACCATAAATGGCATTAAAAACGATCAACTGACTTTGGGCAATGCTGAAATTATAGACCCATTTAAAGTACAGAGATATAGCCAGACTAATGACGACTATGGAGAGTACAAGACCACCAAGAACCTGAGTAATGATCCTGCTTTTCAACACTTGTGGAAAAAACCGCTCCAAAAGCACCACATTCATCCTCAGTACCTCTGACAGCAGATAGGTCAGCCCTATACAAACATAGACTTCCTGATTGGTGAATGTGGAACTAAGCTGGGCCAGGTCATTGTTGATCAACAATATGAGCAGATAGGTGAGTATACCAAAAACAGCCGGGGTCAGCAAACGGAAAAAGGCATTATGGATGAAGATCTTTTTCATGCCGACTTTGCTATTTCGTTTATTACGGGCAGTTGTATGGTGAATTTACCGCTGTCTTCTACCTTGATCTGCCTTTTCGTGAAGTATTCGTACCTTTTTTTAATGTTTTCCAGTCCTACGTGGAATGAACTCACATTGGCAGGGGCGGTGGTCTTGGTATTGGTGACCCTTATGTCCGTGTTGTCTATCGCATGTATATAGATGCTCAGTGGCTGCTCACGGGTTATCGTGTTATGTTTCACGGCATTTTCCACCAGCATTTGCAAGGTCAGGGGCGGCATTTTACTTTTCATCACATTACGGGGCAGATTGATATCAATTTTGAGGTTGTTCTCAAACCTGACCTGCAGGAGGTAGTTGTAGGATTTTACAAACTCCACTTCTTCTTCAAGGGTAACAAACTGCTTTTCATTGTTGCTAAGGATGTACTGATAGGTCTCCGCCAACCTCCTGATGAAGTCCTCGGCAAGGTCCGGGTCTTTAAAGATCAGCGAGGAGATCGTGTTCAGACAATTGAACAGGTAGTGCGGACTCAGTTGACTTTTCAAGGCTTCAAACTGAAGCTGAAGCTGCTTACGACGCCCCTTTACATGATCAATTTGTACGATGGCGTATTGTTTGTAGGAAAACAGTGCAAA
Source organism: Flammeovirgaceae bacterium BBD 1991-12 (assembly GCA_001657315.1). GTDB lineage: Bacteria > Bacteroidota > Bacteroidia > Cytophagales > Cyclobacteriaceae > Fulvivirga. The sequence goes on from LYSV01000070.1 coordinate 21,698, forward strand.
ATAGATGATCGTATAAATGATCACTCCGGCCAGCGTGATGATCCATAGCTTAAGAATGGTCTCATGATGAGTTACCCATAGCTCGCCAAGCCGGGCATTGGCATCAAATGAGAGAAGAAATATACCCCCAAACAGTAAAATAATGGTGATGGCAATGAAGGAGTTGATCACAATACCCAACAATAGTCTCCCCGCCATATACTTCCGCCATGGTATCCATTTGTCCAGTTTTTTATCGGAAAGGAAGATCAGTACTCCAATAACATTGGCCACCAGAATACTTAGCAGTGCATAGGAATAGTTGCTGTCTACCCCTGGCGCCACACCTTTTACACTGTAGTACAGATAGGTATAATATAACAGACCGATGGAGGTGGAGATTGTCAGGCCCAGCCAGAACTTACGCATAGTGTTTGAGTACAGTATTGTCCGGTTCACCCCCATATCGCTCTCAATCTAATCAAATTAGAGATCAAATTGAAGTTCAGGAGGTAGTTGCTTAACTAATCAATGGCTCTTATTGTTCTTCCGTAATAGGTATCCGAACGTATCTCCTGGGCGGCACTTCTGTAGGCGTTTCGAAGCTCACTGTCTCCACTCCGTACCTGAGGAGCCAGCGCCTGCAGCGCCTCTGCACAGTAATAGTCCGAATTGATCTCCGATGCTGAGTGGATCAGGGAAAGCAGTGTAGCCTTATTGAGGTCTTTCCGGGCCGCTTTTTTGATGATGGAGGAGGCATAGTGCGATGAATTGATGTCGGATATAGCATCTGCCAGGTCGCCTGTGGCCATTTCAGTAAGGTCCTGCTCATCAAGCATCTTACTTAAAACTGCGGCGGAGTAGTAGTCCGATGACAGGCGCTCGTCCACCAGCTTAATGATCTTTACCTGTATCTCATTATTCAGCTGGTTTTCGAGGAGTTCTGAAAAAACACTGGCCATTTCGTAGTCAGAACTTATATTGGCCACCGCTTCTATCAGGTTTTCGAAGGACTTGGAAGACAGATTGTCGAGTTCCATTGCCTTTTTGAGTATCTGGCTCTGATAGTAGTCGGAGTTGATATCCTCGGATGTTTCGATGATCTCATCCAACGTCTCCCCTGTAACATTTCTCAGTTCGAGCACTTCAGAAAGTACTGCTGCCTGATAGTAATCAGAGTTGATATCCCGGACAGCCTCCATGATTTTGGTCAGTGAACCCGAAGAGGGTTCATAGTGCTCAATCGCGTCTTTTAATATGGAAGAGGAGTAATGATCACTGTCGATGTTTTTTACCGCGCCAAGATAAGCCTCAGCCAGTTGATCATTTCTAAGAAAGAGGTCGCTGTTTTCCTTTAATATCTGTGAGAGGTAATAGTCAGAATCGATCTCATCTCCGAACTCTTTCACTGCTTTGGCAAGATCGTTGTTGGACAGTCCTTTCTTAGCCAGCAGCTTCTTTGCATAGATAGCTTTCACATAGTCACTGTCCAGCCTCGATATTTCATTGAGCACAGCATCTACGCCCCCCTTCTGATAATACCGGTTGACACGACTTTCGGAAGCAATGCCGGTAGACCTGACAATATCCGGGAGGATCTCGGCGAGCCATTCCCGCCCATTGGGCTCCCATTCCAGTTCCTTTCTTCCTTCAAAGTATTGCTTTCGCAGTCCGCCGGAGCGGGATTCGATAATGATGGACCGTTTGCTGCCAAAGGTGGTTTTGCTGACTTCAAAATACCCGCCTGAGGAAATACTTTTAATGTCCTTGTCATCATCCGTAACTTCAATATCACCTTTGTATTCGATATTGAAGCTGTTCATTACCCCGGATCGTCTCGAGTGGTGGACCTTGTTGTTGGAGATGATGACCCTTTTGTCACTGCTGGTAATTACAGTGCGCTGTCCCATGGTTTGTGCTGACCAGGCAACCAACAGGACAGCAATCATCAACGTGGTTACCATTGATCCGAAAGTTGACCGCTTTCGGAATCCGTGTGCAAGTTTTTGACCCTGAAAATGCATGTTGTTATTCATTTGAGTTTCTGAATGAATTACACTACAATTATCCCTGATTTGTTGCACACCTTATTATGGAGATGTAGTCAACTGTAGAACCTATGTATTGAAATGTGGGAATTTTGTAGCTAAGAAACAGGTGGTTTTTGGTGAAAAAGATTCTGTGGAAGCTACATCCGTTTTGGATCTTCCACCTGGGCTTGCTCATTTGATGAATCTATCAAAGCACCTTTCATTCAAACATGCTGTCTCATAAACTTTTCTATATGTTACGTCGGCTCAATGATTTCCATTGTTTATGGATCCAAGATTAAACAATCCTATGTAAAACAGACCGGTCAAATACATGGTAAATGCTATCAAACCGGTGTAACCACCGAAAGCTACTGCCAATGCATAAATGGATGCACCGGCCATTATCATGATCACTGCGGCTTTAGGAAATAGTCTGGTCTTTAACCACGCTGTTCCCAGCAGCACAAAGCCGAGGGCAAAGGTCAGCGAGAAGAGTGAATATAGCAGCACAATGGATCGTGACTGGAGGAATACGCCTTCCGTTATAAGAAATACTGCCTTGATATTGTCTGCTATTTCCGGCCAGATGAAAGTTTCCCAGCTGAGTAAACAACCGTGAATAAAGAATGCTGATATTACCAGAATGAAGCCTGACCGTCCTGACCACCCCACATTCTTCTCATGACTGTGATGTAAAGACACTATGGCAAAAATACCGATGGGAACAGCTATCCAGCCGATAGTGTTAATGAGTGGCCAGTATTCATGACTAACCATGTCTCTGTAGTTTGCGAGGTCGCCATGAAAAGGCAGTGCAAAATGCCACAGACATGCAAAAGCAAGCATCATGGTGGCATAAACCATGAGCAGAATACCGGAATTCCTTTGGTTCATGGCTATGATTCTTTTACGGGTATAAAGATCTCCATTTCCGAATCAGGATGATCCGGCCCGAAATACTTAGCCGCGTCATAACGCTCAAAATCATCCCTTGTGTCCAGCTCATAGGCTGAATTCATCAGCCATGTGCCATAGGCATAGTCAAATGACATCTGGATATTGGCCATGGAACCCTTGTGTATGAAGACTGCGTACCTGCCCCCGCTCAATGTATGGACCTCCATACCATCGGGTACACTTTTCGTGTCATTTACTTCTACCGCAGCCCATTTTTCAAACTCCATAGTTTCCGTAAAGCCTTCCATCCTGAAATCAGGGTCATAAGGATGTACTTCGTAGTAACCGGTGTGCTGGTCATCTTTGATCTCATTCATACGGGCCATGAACTGAATCCATAGTTCAGGTATCCGGTTGTTTGCCAACGAGGTTTTGGTGCGTATTCCAACAAGCTTTCTTTCGGGGACTTCTACAATTTTTGGTTCCATAGTAATATTGCTTTTTAGATGGCGTAATCTTGAAACAGATAATTTGCTCCGTCCGTAGGCAATCTGATGTACGTTGTGCTTTCGATACATGCCAGGGGTTATACGATAAACACGTTTGAAGGAACGGGTGTAGGCCTCCTGTGATTCAAACTGATAATCCATAGCTATCGAAAGGATAGACCTGCCGGATGATATCAGATCCACCGAGGATCTCGAGATCCTTCGACGCCGGACATAGCTGCCCACTGTTTCACCCGTCATCGTAGCAAAAACCCGGATAAAATGATACTTTGAAAAGCATGCCTTCTCTGCGATCAGGTCTACCGGGAGTTTGTTTTTCAGATTGTTTTCAATGAACTCTACGGCTTTTTCTATACGTTGAACGTAGTCGCTCTTTATCGTTTCATTCATTGACAATGTTAAGGGTTATGCCTTCCGGTTTTTTGATAATTATTGCGAAGTCCGAACGATTGTGGGGCGGCCGGATGTAAACGATCAATTACTTTACTGCTATCGTCCCGGCAAAGGTATTACAGTCAGGCTTACTCTCACATGCCTGTGTCCTGATCAGGGATTGAGAGGGGTATAAACGAATGGTCCTGGTCTAAAAGCTATTCATTCCGCAACGAACGCGCAGGATTTGCCCTTGCCGCCCTGAATGCCTGATTGCTTACGATCAACAGGGCGAAGGTCAATGCCGCAGCACCTGTGAGCGGAAATATCCACCACTGCAGCGATATTCTGAGTGGATAGCGATCAAGGTAATTGTCCAGCAACCACCATGAAAGGGGGGCAGCAATGACGAAGGCGATCAGGACGAGTTTGGTAAAGTCTTTTGAGATCAGTGAGATCAGATGAGCGACAGAGGCTCCCATAACCTTGCGTATGCCAATTTCCTTTGTACGCTGCTCAGCCGTATAGGCAGCCAGCCCGAAAATCCCCAGACCTGTAATAATGATCGTCAGAATGGCATAGATATTGGCCAGCTTCTGAGTCAGCCTGATGTTGGTAAATTTCTTTTCAAATTCCTCGTCCATAAAGCGGTAGTCAAACGGATAGGCCGGGTTGTGTTTCTTCAGAATACTCTCTATAGTGTTCAGGGAAGTCTGTATATCCTGATTGCCATTTAGGCGTAGAGTGATCACACCGCCCCAGTCATCCATAACCACAAAAAGTGGTTTTATCTCCCGGTAAAGAGATTCCATAAGTACATTTTCAATTACACCGATCAGCTTGCGCTTTTTACCCCACAGGTCCAGCTCCGTGCCGATGGGATCTTCCAGTTGCATAAGATCGAGCCCGGCCTTGTTGATCAGGATAGCAGTACTGTCGCTGACAAAATCCTCAGAAAAATCCCTTCCTTCCAGTACACGGATGCCCATGGTCTTTGTATAGTCATATTCAGCAGTGATGGTCGAGAAGATCACTCTCAGCTCCTCCGGTTTACCGGGCCACCCAAGGAAGTTATTGGAGCTTACCTGAGTAATGGAGCTGTTCGACCTCGTCATTGACTGCACTGCTCCGGATTGCAGCAATTCATTTTTAAGTGGTTTGTAATTTTTGCGCAGCTCCTCTGTAAAGTCGATGGTGATCAGACGTTCCTTGTCGTATCCCAGGTCCCGCTGTCTGGCCAGGCCAATTTGCTGGTAAATGACCACTGTGCCTGCCATCAGGATCATGGCCACACCAAATTGCAGTACTACCAGTATCCTTCTGGGCAAACTGGCGTTCCGACCTGTGGAGATCTTACCCTTCAGCGTAGCCGCAGGACGAAATGATGAAAGATAGAAAGCCGGATAACTGCCTGAAAGAAGCCCTGTGCCAAGAATAATACCGAGGCAGGAGTACCATAGGACGGGATCAGTAAAGTCCAGTGCCAGTTCTTTGTCCACAAGATCATTATAAAGGGGCAGCAGCGTTAAAACAAGAATAAAGGCAATAACAAACGCGATACAGGTGATAAGAACTGATTCTCCCAGAAACTGAAGAATGAGCTCACCTCTTCGTGAGCCCACAGTTTTCCGGATGCCCACCTCCCTGGCGCGATGCTCCGAGCGTGCCGTAGCCAGATTCATAAAGTTTATGCAGGCGACAATGAGGATGGCAAGGGCGATTACGGTGAAAAGCTGTACATATTCTATCATCCCTCCCTTTTCCACACCATTTTCAAAGGTGGAATACAGCCGCCAGCGCGGCATAGGATACAGAAAAAAGGTACTTTTCATATCTTCTTCTCCATTTTCCGCCAACATTCCTTTAATAATGTCTTCAGTAGCCTGTTCATTTACAGCATCATTGAGCTCTACAAACACCTGAAAGGAGTAATTTCCCCAGTTATCCTTGTTATCACGCACCCATTCATTAACACTTTCCCGGTATTTCCATGGTATGAGTATATCAAACTCAAAAGAAGAATTTCCGGGTACGTCCCTGAGAATACCTGTTACCTTAAGGTCATCATCGTTGTCGATCCGGATCAGTTTATTGATAGGGTCTTCATCGCCAAACAAAGCCTGAGCTGTGGATTCGCTGATCACAATGGAAGCAGGATCGTCCAAAACAGTAGCTGGATCGCCGTAGATCAGTGGGAATTCGAACATTTCGAGGAATTCTTCGCTTACATAGTATCCTTGTTTGTATATACGTTTTTCATCCACGGTAAGCAGATGCTCATAGCCCCAGTCGCAGACCACGGAGTTCACGATATTGTGGTCTGCCGTTTTCATAGCTTCGTAAGTGGGTAAGGGCACGGATTGCCAGCTGTTTATTTTGCTGTCAAAGTCAGCATTGACCCACACCTGGTACAGGCGATCGTTTTTGGGAATGAACCGGTCGTATGAGACTTCGTCAGCCACCCATAGCAATATAAGCATGCTGCATACCAGTCCTATAGAAAGTCCGGTGATATTGATGACGGAATAGACAGCGTTTTTGAGGAGGTTTCTGAAGGTGATACGAATGTAGTTTTTGAACATGTTCCAACTGCTTTTTAAAGGATTACTCCATTTTTTGGAAAAGGTATCGGTTAAGTAACCGAATTTTTTGACTCTTGCAATTTAAAGACCTGAAGAGCAGGTCAGGGTTGCATGTTAGATAACGATAAACGTTGATACTTCCAAAAAAGCATGAGGAACTTTTGAACATTTTCCCAAAAGAGAACCAAATCCAATTTGAAACGTTTATTCCAATATGCCAAAGTCCGTATTATTCGACCGGGAAGAGGTGTTGCGTAAGGTGACCACACTGTTTTGGGAGAAGGGTTACCATGGTACCTCCATGCAGGATCTGGTGGATGCCACAGGATTGAACCGCTCCAGTATTTACAATTCATTTGGTGACAAGTTCCAACTCTATGAAGAGTCTCTGAAGTACTATCAGGGACTACAAAGCGAATTGGTTAACTCGTACTTTGCTCAGGCACAAAGCCCAAAGCAATCGATCATTTCCTTGTTTGAAGGTATCCGGGATGAAATTATTAAAGGACCTGGGGAAAAGGGGTGTTTTTTATCCAATTGCACCACCGAACTAAGCCATAGTGAACCCAGGATCCACGATTTTCTGGTAAAGAACAAGGAAAGGATGACCCGGATGTTCTCTGCACTTATCCAAAAGGCACAGCAGACGGGTGAGATCGCCTCATCAAAAAATGCCAGACATCTGGCTCTTTACCTTTTTTCCAGCCTGCAGGGACTGCGGGTTACAAGTATGCTGGACAAAAAAAGGTCTGATATTCAGGGTATTACCGATCAAATCCTAAGCGTACTGTAAAATTTTAAAATTTATTTGAAACGTTTGTTTCAATATATCGTTATTTGGAATGTACGTTTCGAATAAATTATTTTATAGCAATGGGAAAATTAGAAAGTAAAGTAGCGCTGATCACTGGAGGTAACAGTGGCATAGGGCTGGCCACGGCGAAGTTGTTTGCCAACGAAGGGGCCAAAGTAGTAATTACGGGAAGACGACAGGAAGCCCTTGATGAGGCTGTAGGTCAAATTGATGGAGAGGTAACAGCCATACTTGCCGATGCCTCTGATCTTGACGCAGGTAAACTGGCCGTGAAGAAAGCGGTTGAGACTTATGGAAATATTGATATTTTGTTCCTCAATGCCGGTATAGCGCCGTTTTCGCCTATGTCAGACATTACCGAGGAGCATTTTGATGAGCTTTTTGATATCAATGTAAAAGGGCCTTTCTTCACGATTAAGGAAGCAATCCCTCATTTGAACGAAGGGGCGGTGATCATAGGCAATACGTCCGTGGTTAACCAAAAAGGTTTTCCGGGTACTGGTGTTTATTCAGCCACCAAGGCGGCACTCCGGTCTTTGTCAAGGGTACTGGCCAATGAACTGGCCGAAAAGAAAATACGTGCGGTAAGCGTGGCACCGGGCCCCATCGATACCCCTATCTATGGAAAACTTGGCCTTCCGGAGGAGCAGGTGCAGCAAATGGGTGCCGGCTTTTCTGAAATCGTGCCGTTAAGCAGATTTGGTTCGGCGGATGAGCTGGCCAAAACAGTACTGTTCCTGGCATCTGATGAAGCCTCCTATATCAACGGGGTGGAGCTGGCTGTAGACGGTGGCCTGAGCCAGGTGTGATGACTCTCATAATTTCAAAATGGATAACTGCAAAGGTCTTCGGAGCTTTGTAGTTTTTTTATTTTAATCAACTGCGAAAACAAAACTCCAGGATGGAGATCATTTCCTCTTTTTTGTGGCAGAAAAACTTTCAATTTTATTCATATACTCGTCAACTTCAATTTGACAAATATTATCATACTCTTTTTTTAACTGCTCCTTTTTGTATGTTGAGGTGTGGGGATCTTCTATTTGCTTTTTGAGATTTTGCTTGGTTTGCCGGATATATAGCTTAAAGCTAATAAAGTCCGCTAGTCTGTCAATCTTTTGGAAGAGCCTGGATGAAATATAAGTCAGTGTTGGGGATATAAGGGTAACAAATTCAATCCAGAATTCTGAATCAATGAACTTTGTTGACCAAACAGCCAAGGTTCCTAAACCGACTCCACCTGCATTGGAATATCTCTTCCAGTTTTTGCTATTGCCATGATTGGACACTAGGGCAATATATACAAAAATTTAAAAGTCAGGCAGATCAATCTGCTTTAAGATATTTAATTATCTTTCTGGCGTCATTTTCATTTGCCTTTTCAGAAAGTGTAAAGCTTTTGTCGCCCACTTTTAAGTGAATTTTTGTTGGTCCTTTTATAGAGATCAGCCTTTTGATTAGCTGTACAAGGAAGGTAGCTAAGAGGACTATGGATATTATTAGAGCAATTGTTTCCATATTATAATTATAACGAATCAGGCGAATAACTTGTTATGTTTTACCGGTCTACTCCAATTCTTGATTGTCCTAATTTACTAATGCCAATCACGCAAAACAAATCAGGATACCATAATCATAAAATAAGGCATTTGTAAATACGGTAGTCCTTGTTTAATAGCCTTAAATCAAAAAAGCCCCGCCGGTCCGGCAAGGGCTTTTCAATACAATACGCTCCTGTTACTTATTGGCGACGATCTTTACTTCCATGCGGAATTCGTTGGAAAGGATGGCATTTTCCAACTTCCAGCCATACATGACCTTATAGTCTGTTCTGTCTACCTTTATATCCGCTATGGCTACAAGTTTACTGTCGCTGGCCTCTTCAACAGTTGTCTGGAATTCGATCTCTTTTGTTATTCCCCTGATGGTGAGATCACCGGTGGTTTTTCCGGACGCGTCACTTTTTTTGATGACCAGTCTGGCTTCCGGATGGCTTTGTACAGCAAAGAAATCATCTGATTTCAGATGCCCTACCAGTTTTTCGTTGTCCTTTTCCTTTTCTACATCCACATTGGAAATGCTGTTCATGTCAATAACAAATTCCCCTGATGTGATCTTTCCGTTTTCAACATTTACCTTTCCTGATTTAAGCTTCACATACCCCCAGTGTTCGTAGGATTTAGCCAGATGGTAACCAGTCCATTTCAATTGACTGGCGGATGTGTCGACGTTGAAGGAGGTTTCTGCAGTCCTGAAGGACAAAAGGCCAACAATCAGCATTGTTGCCAAACCGAAAATTCCAAATTGTTTTTTCATAGTATGCTTTGATTTAAATTCGATGTTGTAACATCTATTGACGTAGAAGGCCCGGATCGTGTTGTCGTTATTGTAAGAAAATGTCGGCTGGAGGACAAAAAGTGCTGGATACTGGTTACTGGATACTGGCTACTGGTAACTGGTGGCTGGTGAGCATTTAATTTTGAACGTGGAATGTTGAACATTGAACGTTTCACCCCATAGCGCGTTCCATTTTTTCCTGGATCTTGTCGTTGGCCAGATTTCCTATGCTGCCGATATGGGTATGTTCCAGATCTCTTTCAGGTTTGTATGTTCCTTCTTCAATGTCTTTTCCCACCTGTCTGTAGGCATCGCGGAATGAAAGGCCCTGTTTGACGAGGGTATTAACCGCTTCAACGGAAAATATGTAATCGTACTTCGGGTCATTGATAATCTGATCCGTAATAATGATGTGCTGAAGCATATATTCCGTAATGAACAGACAGGATTTTAAGGATTCGATAGCTGGCAGAAGACTTTCTTTAAGTAGCTGAAAATCACGATGATAGCCACTGGGCAGGTTATTTGTTATGGACATTAGCTCTGTGGGTAGCGCCTGTACCTTATTGCACCGGGCCCGCACCAGCTCAAACACGTCCGGATTCTTTTTGTGTGGCATAATACTCGAACCGGTGGTGAGCTGGTCAGGAAAAGAGATAAAACCAAAGTTCTGACTCATGTACAGGCATGCATCCATGGCGAGTTTGGACAATGTGCTGGCCACGCTGCTCATGGCAAAAGCCATGGTTCTTTCCAGTTTGCCTCTGCTCATTTGTGCGGCTACTGAATTGTATTTCAGCGTGCTAAATCCCATAAGCTCCGTAGTCTGCTGACGGTCTACCGGGAATGAGCTGCCGTACCCTGCCGCCGAACCCAAAGGGTTTTGATCTGCCACCTGAAAGGCAGCATTGAGCAAATAGACATCATCCACCAGTGATTCTGCGTATGCTCCAAACCACATTCCGAAGGACGAAGGCATGGCTACCTGTAAATGAGTATACCCTGGAATAAGCACATCCTTGTACTTGTTACTCAGCGTAATTAACCTGTCAAACAGTGATCTTATCAGTTCTTTGATCTTTTTGATCTCATCTTTGGCAAAAAGGTGCAGGTCAACCAGAACCTGATCATTCCGGGAGCGTGCCGTATGGATCTTCTTGCCGGCCTCTCCGAGTTTTTCGGTAAGCACATATTCTATTTTCGAATGGATATCCTCAAAAGATTCCTCAATGGTAAAATCACCCTGCTCTATCTCTATCAGTAGCTGGTTCAACTCCCTTTCAATACCTGGTAACTCCCCCTGATCGATCAGTCCAACGGAAGTCAGCATTGTAGCGTGTGCCAGAGACCCAAGCACATCATATCTGGCCAGTTGCAGGTCCAGCACCCGGTCATTTCCTACTGTAAACTGTTCTATTAAGGTTTCCGTATTTGTTCCCTTGTCCCAAAGTTTCATATGATAGTCTTTAGTATTGAGTCCTGAGTCTTAAGTCTTTAGTAATGAGTTATCTCCAATTTCCAACTTACGGCTTCCAGCTTCCCAATTCCATCGTCAATCCTTTGAGAATCCTGATATACCCTTCAATTCCTTCCCCAATCTCTTTAAGATAAATGTATTCATCAGCCGTGTGCGAGCGTGCCGAATCCCCTGGACCTATCTTTACACTGGGGAAAGGCATTAATGCCTGGTCGGAGAGGGTGGGGGAGCCGAATTTTTGTATCCCGAGTTTGTCGGCTACTGAAATGATCGGGTGATTCGGTGCAATACCTGAAGGCTGCAGGCGAACAGAACGAGGCTTCACCTCACAGTTCACCTGATTCCGGATGATTTCCAGAGTATCCTCCAGGGTATAGGCATCGGTGACCCGTACATCCACCACAAAATGACATTCGTCAGGTACTACATTATGCTGGCTGCCGGCGCTGATCTGAGTCACGTTCATTTTTACCTTGCCCAATGCGTCCGAAACTTTCTCAAACTGATAGGCCCTGAACCAATGGATATCTTTCATTGCCTTGTATAGGGCATTTTCACCTTCGTCTCTTGCGGCATGGCCTGCCTTTCCATGAGCGATGCAGTCCAGTACCATAAGTCCCTTTTCCGCCACGGCCAATTGCATTAGGGTAGGTTCGCCAACGATGGCCAGATCAACTTTTCCCAATTGTGGCAGGATACTTTCTATCCCGTCTCTTCCGGATATTTCCTCTTCAGCAGTTCCGGCAAAGACAAGGTTAAAAGGAAGTTCTTCCTGTTCATAATAGTGAAGAAAGGTGATTATCAGCGAGACCAGCGCTCCTCCGGCATCATTGCTTCCGAGGCCATATAATTTTCCATCTTCCACCTGCGCGGTAAACGGATCCTTGGTATATCTCTGGTTTGGCTTGACCGTGTCATGGTGAGAGTTGAGCAGCAGGGTAGGCTTTGAAGGCGCAAACCCTTTGTTCCGGACCCAAACGTTGTTGCCCGTACCATGGACTTTGATATTCTTACTTTCAAAGTATTCTTTTATAAGCCGGGCAGTTCTGTCCTCTTCCCTCGATAGTGATGGTGTGCCAATAAGCGATTTGAGCAGTGAGATGGCCTCTTCCTTTATCATCATGCTACAAGTGTAGTGCCGATTTCATTGTTCAGGTTCAGGGCATCTTTAATTACAACCCTGATCCCACTATGTAATGCATTAAAAGCATTGTCCAGTTTGGGGATCATACCATCGACAATGATCCCTTCTTCTTTAAGTTGAAGATAGTATTGCCAGCTGAGCTCAGGCACTAGTGAGCTTTGATCTTCCACATCCAGTAATACCCCGGCCTTTTCAAAACAGTAGATCAATGAAACCTCAAAATGTGAGTGCAGGCTCACGGCTATTCCGGAGGCGAGGGTATCTGCATTGGTATTGAGCATATTCCCCTTTTGATCATGGGTAAGAGCGCAGAAAACAGGTGTGATCCCACTGTCCAGCAGGTTTTGGAGTAGTGCCGAATTAATGTCTTCTACTTCGAAATCCCCTACAAAACCATAGTCAATGGTCTCATGTATACGTTTATGAGCGGGAATGATATTGCCATCGGCACCGCTCAGTCCTAGGGCATTGTGCTTCAGCGCCTGCAACCGAGCGACGATATTCTTATTCACCAGACCTCCATATACCATAGTGACCACCTCCAGTGTCTTCTCGTCCGTTACTCTTCTGCCTTTGATCAAATGTGGTTCAATACCGAGCCTTTTGGACATCTCAGAAGCTTTTTTGCCTCCTCCATGGACCAGTAACTTTTTGCCTTCGAGTGCCACAAACTGGTGAAGAACAGTATCCAGCTTGAAAGGGTCGTCAATGACCTGTCCTCCGATCTTTACTACTGTAAGTTTATCCATGACTTTCCAGTATATTTTTCAGTACCGCCTGTGCTGAACATTCCCGGTTTTTTGCCTGCTGGTAAACAATGGAATGGTCAATGACCTCGTCAGTAGCCACTACATTTCTGCGTATCGGCAGGCAATGCATGAATTTGCCCTGCCGGGTCACATCCATTTTGTCTTTTGTTATGGTCCAGTCTTCCTCCACCGGCAGGATCTTTCCGTAGTCATGATAGCCGGACCAGTTTTTGGCATAAATAAAATCGGCCTTTTCAAAGGCCTCGTATTGATCGTGGATCACTTCCACTCCGTTCATGAATTCATCTGCCAGCTCGTACCCTTTCGGACATGTTAGCACCACATGGGCATCTGTTTTTTTTATCCATTGTAAAAAGGAATTCGGGACAGCCTGTGGCAATGCCTTCGGGTGTGGCGCCCAGGAAAGCACTACTTTGGGCTTTTTTATCAGGTACTCTTCAATAGTGACCAGATCGGCCAGGGATTGCAGAGGATGAAGGGTGGCTGACTCAAGGCTGATAACCGGTACCTCGGAGTATTCCATGAATTGCCGGAGAACTTTCTCTGAATAGTCGTCCTCTCTGCTTTGTAGTTCAGGGAATGTCCTTACGCCCAGTACATCCACGTAACTACTGATCACCTTTACTGCATCCCTGATGTGTTCCTGGCTGTCGCCATTCATCACAGCGCCGTCTTCAAACTCTATTTTCCAGCCGTCTTTATCTACATTCATAACGATCACATTCATGCCCAGATTATAGCCTGCCTTTTGTGCGCTGAGACGTGTTCGCAGGCTGGGGTTAAAAAAGATGAGGCCAAGGGTTTTGTTATGGCCTATCCTGCTCTGTAATGGATCTGCCTTGAGCCGGATGGCTTCTTCAACAAGTTTCGGTATGTCTTCTGCGTCGTGTACGGATGTAAAGTTTTTCATATTGTTGATATTCCACACATCTGTGTTTAGTCACTTTATTTCTGCGGACAAAACCAAATGTCAGTTCTTATGACCCTTTGGTTGGGATACAGGTTTTGGGTGGTTTAGATTATTGTTCAATGTTCAGGTTCTGCTTTTAGCTTTTATTTTATTTGTCTATATCCACATAAGTTGTTTCGGATAATTTTTTAAGGGATTTTATAAAATCCTTACCATCAAGTGTTTAGAGTTGTGTTTTTGCCAGAATTGTCAATTGTTTAAATCGGTCAGCCTTGTCTACCTTCTGACTGATCAAAACAGCATTGGTATTTTCTAGATTCGACATTACTACAAGTTCATTTATACTTGCAAAGTCTCTGATATTCAGTCCTTTTTCTGCATGTTTCTTATTTGCTTCTCGCCAGTCCTTTGCAGTACAATTGAACAAAGCCACATTAAGTAGATCGGCTTCTTCTGCATAAATAATCCATTCGGCGTCTTTTCGGTAGTCTTTTTTAGGAATTATATGATTTTTAATGGCGTCTGTATGCAAATGATAATTGGTTTTAGTCAGGATACGTTTAACATTCCATTCCAGGTTGTACTTATTGGTTTCAATTTCCTTCAGACGTTGGAATTCTTTAATAAGCAGGAGTTTGAACATGGGGCTTATCCAGGAACCAAATTCAAATGCAATATCCTTATGGGCATACGTTCCACCGTATCGACCGGATTTTGAGAAAATACCGATCGCTCTGGTTGCATCAACCCACTTTTTCGGCGTCAGGTTAAAGCTGTTGAGCCCGGCTTGTTTCCTAAAGGTGTCGAATTCGACAGGTTTAAAATTTGGGTTATGGATTGTCTCCCAAAGTCCAATGAACTCAACTGTGTTTCGGTTTCTCATCCAGTTGCGGATATGGTTATCTCCTTCCTCATCTTTGACCATGTCCGTCAGGCATATATAATCTTCTTCGTTCTGTTTTGCGATAGAAATTATTTTGTCCTGTACTTCAATGGTATTGATAGTAGTCATCTGCTCTGATTTTCAGAGACCGAATTTATGCAATTAATGACATTTTGCCCGGGGTTGAAGAAACAATAGCCATAAGGTTTATATTCTTTGCAATTTAACCAGTAGAATAATCGGTGCATACTACTCAAACCGATACCCCCGGGCTTTTCATTTGACCAATTACCTCTTTCAGACTTTTTACAAAAAGGTCGGCTTCTTCAACAGAAAGTGTCAGTGGGGGGAGGAGCCGCAATACATTCGGATTGGAGGCAACACCCGTAAAAATATGATGCTCCCTGAGTATCTTTTTTCTCATTTCAGCTATAGGGTGATCAAATTCAATGCCTATCATGAGTCCCTTACCCCTTACTTCCTTTGCCTCTCCTATCTCCTTCAATTTCTGTATGAAATAGTTGCCAACATCTGTGACATTTTGGAGCAGGTTTTCGTTTTCCATGATGTCAAGTACGGCTATACCAGCGGCACATGCCAGATGATTTCCTCCAAAGGTAGTTCCTGACATACCAAACCACCCTTCGATATCCGGCCGGATTAATATGCCGCCGATGGGAAAGCCATTTCCCATACCCTTGGCTATGGTGATCACATCTGGCCTTAGCCCAGGGACATACTGATGTGCAAAGAATTTTCCCGATCTTCCGTACCCGGATTGGATCTCGTCCAGGATCAGAAAAGCTCCATATTTCTCTGTAAGAGATCTCAGTCCCATGAGAAATTCTGCCGACGGTTCATAGATACCCCCGAGGCCTTGTATACCCTCGATGATCACTGCACATACATCATCATTTTGCAGTGATTTTTCAACGCCTTCAAGGTCACCCAGCTCAAAAAACGCTACATTATGTACGGCATCTGCCGGAGCCCGGTATTTTGGACTGTCCGTTACGGCTACAGCTCTTGAGGTTCTTCCATGAAATCCTCTGCTAAAGGCGATGAACTTACTTTTTTCATTCTGAAAGGAAGCTATTTTTAACGCATTCTCGGTGGCTTCGGCACCCGAGTTGCACAGGAACAGCTGGTAATCGTCATAGCCTGACAGTTTGCCCAGCTTCTCTGCCAGCTCAAGCTGTAGCCGGTTGATCACAGAGTTGGAATAAAACGAGATCTTGTCCAACTGGTCCCTGATCCTTTGTACGTAAAGGGGATGCGTATGACCTACGGAGATCACGGCATGACCCCCATACAGATCCAGATATTTTTGTCCATCACTATCATACACCCAGCAGCCCTCTCCTTTGACCAGTTCGATGTCCATTAAGGGATATACATTGAAGAAATTCATGTGTCAGTTATTAGTCTTGAGTAATGAGTCATAAATCACAAGCGGAGAAAGGGAAATTATTCAACATTTATAATTCAGACATTAAAAATTTTCATTTGCCCTTCATCGCATTGATGCGTTCGAAAGAAGTGACCAGCCCCTTGATAAGGGCTGAGCTCAGGCCATGATGTTCCATTTCATTAAGCCCGGAAATGGTACAACCCTGGGGAGTAGTTACCCTGTCGATCTCTTTTTCCGGGTGTCCTCCGTTACCGGCCAGCAGGCTCGCGGCGCCCTTACAGGTTTGCACAGCTATTTGCTGAGCGTCCTCTGCATCGAAGCCCAACTGAACTCCACCCTGAGTGGTAGCCCTGATGAACCGCATCCAGAAGGCGATACCGCTGGCACAGACAACGGTAGCTGCCTGCATCAGCTCTTCATGTATTTCCATGGTCTTTCCCACACAGTCAAATATGGAATGCACCAGACTAAGTTTGGCCTTTCCTTTATCATTGCAGGCAATACAGGTCATGGACTCAAGTACTGCAATGGCCGTGTTTGGCATAGCCCGCACGACTGCACAGCTTTTTCCTATCGTTTGTTCTATCTGCTCAATCGTTACCGCGGTGATCACGGATATCAGTGTATGACGTTCCGGATCCACATGATCTCTGATCTCTTCCAGTAATCCAGACAACTGTTTCGGCTGTACAGCAAGTATGATCAGGTCTGAAGACTGTACGGCCTGTACATTGTCAGAAGTGACCATCACTTGCTGATGCTTTATTTTTTCAAGAGAAGAGAGTTCACGCCGGGTGAGGATCACCTTGTTTGTGGCCAGCAGCCCACCTTTCTCGAGGCCTTTGAAGATGGCCAGCCCCAGGTTTCCCGCTCCTATGATGGCTATCGTTTGATTATCCATAATTCTTAAAACATTGAAGCTTTTAGTCCAAGCCCAAGCCTTTGGTCGAGACTGAACATGAGGTTCATATTTTCAACTGCCTGGCCGGAGGCTCCCTTCAGGAGATTGTCTATAACACTGGTGATCAGTAGGTAATCCCCATGTTTTTCAAGGTGCAGCAGACATTTGTTGGTGTTAACCACTTGTTTGAGGTGGACGGGTTCATCTGCCACAGTAGTGAACGGAGCATTTTCATAGTAATTGTGGTATACATTTTTCATCTCTTCAACGTTCTGAGGAGTGTGCGTGTAAACTGTGGCGAGGATACCGCGTGTGAAATTGCCTCTCACCGGAATAAAATTCACGGGCTCATCAAACCATGGCTGCAGGCTTTTTATGCTCTCGGTGATCTCGGCCAAATGCTGATGACTAAAGGGTTTGTAAATGGACACATTGTTGTTCCTCCATGTGAAATGAGTAGTTGAGGTCAGGGACTGTCCTGCTCCTGTGGAGCCTGTAATGGCATTTACATGTACTTCATTCTCCAGCTTTTCCTCATGGGCCAGCGGCAGCAGGGCCAGCTGGATAGCAGTGGCAAAGCAGCCCGGGTTAGCGATATTCCGGGCCTTTGTGATCTGTGTTCCGTTCAGTTCGGGAAGGCCATAGACAAAACTTCTGCCATTGAAGGTAGAACCCTTCTTTAAACGAAAGTCATTGCTCAGGTCTATGATCCTGGACCCGTTCATCGGATTTTTTTCAAGATATTCCCTGCTTTTTCCATGCCCGAGACACAGGAAGACTACATCGGAGTCAGAGTCAGGTTCCTTGCTGAACTTCAGGTTGGTTTCGCCCACCAGATCATGGTGTGCTGCATGAACAGGCTGACCCGCATGACTTTGGCTTACAACGGACAGGGTTTCTACCTCCGGGTGGTGGATCAGTGTTCTGATGAGCTCGCCGGCAGTATAACCGGCCCCGCCTATAACTGCTGCTTTTATCATTTTTTCGTTATCAATGGATTTTGATTAATGGCATGATGGATCTTGGTCTGATTGGCCAGTATTTTTGTAAAACCTTTTACATCTTCTCCCGTCCATGCATTATTCATTTCACCATAGTCACCAAACTTTGAGTTCATGAGATCATAGTCAGATTGAACACCTATGACCTCGAACCGGTAGGGTGAAAGTTCTATCTCCACACTACCCGTTACATTGCCTTGTGTGTCTTCCATGAATTTTTCAATATTCCGCATGACCGGATCGAGGTACTGTCCCTCATGCATGAGCATACCATACCACTCCGCCAGTTGATCTTTCCAGTATTGCTGCCACCTGGTGAGTACATGCTTCTCAAGAGTATGATGTGCCTTGATGATGATCATGGGGGCTGCTGCTTCAAAACCTACCCGGCCCTTGATGCCAATGATGGTATCGCCAATGTGAATATCCCTGCCTGCGGCATACTGACTGGCCATACTTTCCAATTTCCGGATAGCCTGAACGGGGGAATACTCGATGCCGTTAAGGCCTGTTAGCTCACCTTTGTGGAAGTACAGTGAGATCTTTTCTGTGTCCTGTTTTCGCAGGGGGCTTGGGTACGCACTGTCCGGTAAGGACTGGTGAGAGGTGAGGGTTTCCGCACCACCAACACTGGTGCCCCACAGGCCTTTATTGATCGAATATTTTGCTTTTTCCCAATTCATCTCCACACCATGCGACTTAAGGTACTGTATTTCCTGTTCACGGGAGAGCTGCTGGTCGCGAATAGGTGTGATCACCTCTGTCTCAGGGGCCAGGATGTTGAATACCAGGTCAAACCGCACCTGATCATTGCCGGCGCCGGTGCTGCCGTGAGCAATGTAGCCGCTTTCGATCTCTTTCGCATAGTTGGCGATGGCAATGGCCTGGAAAACACGTTCCGCACTTACGGATAGCGGATAGGTGTTATTCTTGAGTATGTTGCCGTAGATCAGGAATTTTACTCCCTGCTGGTAAAATTCATCTGTGACATCAATGGTCTTGTGCTGGTGTACTCCAAGGGATGTTGCCCTTTGTTCGATTTGCTGTACCTCTTCAGCATCGAAACCACCGGTATTTACAAGAGCCGAGTAGACCTCGAGCCCAAGTTCATGGGTCAGATATTTTACACAATAGGAGGTATCCAAACCGCCGGAGAAGGCCAGTACAACTTTTTTATTGTTCATGTTAAAACATTTTAGCTTTTAATCCTGCCCGCATCTTTCTTTTGGCTTTCAGACTGTGGAGCATTACAAATCGTTTAAACCGTTGCCAGCGCAGCTCCTTGTCCCGCATCTTTGGCTCAGGTTTTACCTTAAGCGGATCATACAACATGCCTGTGCACAGGCAGTGGGATCTTTCGGTACGGGTAAGAATGTCATAGTTTTTACAGCTCTGGCACCCGGACCAAAAATTTTCATCTGTAGTGAGCTCTGAGAAGGTCACCGGCTTGTAGCCAAGATCGGAGTTGATCTTCATGACTGCCAGACTGGTGGTAATACCAAATATTTTGGATCCCGGGTATTTTTCCTTTGAAAGATTAAAAACTGCTTTTTTGATCCTTTTGCCCAGACCTGTTCCTCTGAAATCCGGATGTACAATAAGACCGGAATTGGCGACATACTTGTGATGACCCCAGGTCTCTATGTAACAAAAGCCTACCAGTTTTCCATCTTTTAAGGCAATAATGGCCTTCCCTTCCATCATTTTTGCTTTGACGTACATGGGCGACCTCTTGGCTATTCCTGTGCCTCTTTGTAAGGCAGCCTGCTCCATGAGCAGGCATATATCTTCTGCAAATTGCAAATGGTCCTCACTTGCGGTTTTAATTTCGACGTCCATTTTCGAAATAATTAATGGATATGCTTCAGGAGCACTTTGTGTTTTTGAAATGAGATTTAAGAACGAGATGAGAGAATGCAGTGGGCGTACCACCGCTTGAACAACGCTACCCCAAAAGGGGCCTGGTTGTCCTAATCCTGGCACATGGAGCCGGTACCGCACTCGGGAAGAGAGCGAGAGAGTTGAAGATATTCGTGTCAGAATTAGCCATTAGAAGGTACAAAGGATGTGATTTAATTTTTTAAATGCAAGACTTACCCAAATTTTTGTTTCTGTTTGACAGCCGGTCCATGGTTTTTCACGTTGTAGATAAAGGATGTAGTTTTACGATATGAGATTACTGATTTTGTTGCTGCTTTTCACCACAGCTATCGCCAACGCACAGTCGGCGAAGGAGCTGTTGGAAATAGGTTACAGGAATTATGAATTGGGAGATTACAAGGAAGCCATTCGGTATTTTGATCAGGCCAGTGAGTTGAAATCGGATGATCCCGAGCTTTTCTACCTGAGGGGGGTGTGCAAATCACAGTCAGGCAGGAACAACGAGGCTCTTGGGGATTATGAGATAGCACTTTCACTGGACCCGGACTATGCAGAGGTGCACTATGAAAAGGGGTATGCCTTATTTTTACTGGACAAGCTGGAAGAATCCGTCAAATCATTTGACAAAGCAATAGAGTTAAACCCCCGGTATGCCGAGGCGTGGTTTAACCGTGGGAGTATCAAATGTATACAGGGTGATACAAAAGGGGCAAAGGAAGATTGGGACCAAGCCCGTGCCTTGGGAGCGCATATACCGGATCAGGAATGTGAGTAGTAGTATTCTGTTATTAAGGTATTGAGTTAATAAATTATTAAGGAACAACCTAATAACCAATAACTTAATATACTTAATAACCACCCTTCCAATGGTCCAATCGCTTATCCATTACCGAAAACCATAACGGAGGCACAAGGCACAATATGACCATTGCCGAATAGCCCGTGGGTAGCTGGGGGCTTTCTTCATAATGATACAATACCTGATATCGCTTTATCGCATTTGCATGATGGTCGGAGTGGCGCTGAAGCTGGAAAAGGAAGAAGTTGCTCACAATCTGGCTGGCATTCCATGAGTGCATAGGAGTGACTCTTTCGTATCTGCCGGTGGCTATCTCTTTTCTTACTATCCCATAGTGTTCGATATAATTCACCTGTTCCAGCAGTGTGAAAGCCAGTATGCTCTGAGCGAAGAAAAACGCTGGTATCTGCCATATAATATGTCCCGAGTAAATGCTAAAACCCATGGTTACCATGGTGCAAAATACCAATGGTATCAAAGTGAACCAGATCATGTTGTTGTGAACAGAAAACGTGCTATATCCTTTTCTCTTCATTCGTTCATTTTCCAGTTTCCATGCATGGAAATAGCTATTGAATACGGATCTTACCCAGAAGGCATAGAATGTTTCTCCTTTTTTTGCCGTGGCGGGATCTTCCGGAGTGGCAACGTGTACATGATGACCGCGATTGTGCTCGATGTAGAAGTGCATATAGCTCACCATCATGAGCAGCACTTTGCTGTAGAACCTTTCCATGCGGGACTTTTTATGCCCCAGCTCATGAGCTACAGTGATCCCTATACCACCTGTTACCAGAGCAAAGGACAGGATAAATCCAAGCCACTCCCACCATAAGCTCAACGTGCCAAAGGCAACGACGTAAAACCCCCATGCCATAAAGGCCAGTTGGAAATAAACCCAGCAATACAGTACAAAACGATAAAAGAAATCTTCGGAAACGAGCTTTACCTTATCCTTGGGTACGTTTTCAGGATCTGTACCGAACAGAACATCCAGTGCAGGTATGATCAGAAATGAAAACGAAACGGCAAGGTAGTTCCATCCGCCTCCCAGATAGTATCCTGTTATGACTGCAGCCGGGATCAAAAAGGCGGTAAAGAATCCTATTTTTTTTGCCCACTTCATTGTTCTGGTTTCTGGTTTCTGGTTTCTGGTTTCTGGTTTCTGGTTTCTGGTTTCTGGTTTCTGGTTTCTGGTTTCTGGTTTAATTTAACTCGATAAGTTACGGATTTATGAACATTAGGCCAATACAAATCTGTTCACATGATCAACTCAGAGGTTTAACTTCTAGAGCGGTTTAAACTGTTCGAAGGTTTCCCTGCAGTCTTCACAATGATGAATGGAGCGGCAGGCGGTAGGGCCAAAGGGTGTTTTTAATGTAGTATTGGTGCTGCCACAGTTGGGGCACTCTACATGTTGAAGGATATCGATATCGACGATAAGATCATGTTTTGGAGGTGGGGCAAGACCGAATTTCTTCAACGCTTTCCTTCCCTTTTCGGTGATCATATTGGAGTTCCATTGCTTGTCAAAGGTGACGTTCACCTCCACTTTGTCAACCCCGTGTTTTTGAAGCACTTCTACAATGTCCTTTTTCATGTAGTCGATTGCCGGGCAGCCTACGAATGTGGGCGTCATAGTCACTTTTACCTGATCCCCCTGAGTATCAATCGCTGTGATCACCCCCAGATCTACCAGTGACAGTACCGGTATTTCGGGGTCCTTCACCTCATCCAACCATTCAGTTATTTGTTCTTCAGTGATCGTCATTACTACTCTAACATACCTGCCCCGTTCATGGTTCTACCATTCTGCGGCAGGATCAATCTTAAATACCTCGGACATTTCATCCAGCAGGGGCTGCAGATGCCCGGTGTGCTGTCCTTTTCTGCCTCCATACAAGGGCTCAATGGACTGAAGGTCAGGCAGTTCAAGGTCAGTAGAACTCATGATGGAGTGTATTCTTTCCGTCCAGCGCTCTTTCAATGCCTCTTCTCCTTCAAATATTTTGTCGGCACGTAACTGATCTTCGTATTCGGAAGGTTCAAAAATACCCAGGGCATAGGGCAATGCCTGGTCCAGGGAATTCTGCAAACGACGGATACTGTCTTCGGTAGCGGTACCTAACTGCTTTATCCAGGTATCTGCGTGCATGGTGTGATAGCGTAATTCCCCTTTTATTTTTCTTGCCAGCAGGGCCAGCGGCTCATAGGAAGAGGTGCTCAGCATCTCAAAGCGCAGTGCGTCGGAAGTGTCGAACAGAAAGTGGCGGATCAGGCTGAAATCGTATTCACCGATGGGCAGTTCTACGAATTGACAGTTATGGAACTGTACTGCGTTGCGCATAAAAGCTACTGTATCAGGATCGTTTTCACCAAGCTCGTTCAGCATCTGATAGAGGGCGTAGCTTTGACCTACTTTGTCCTGTGCCATGGATGAAAAGGCAATATCTTCTTCCAGAAGTGGCCCCAGACCGGTCCATTCTGAGTTGCGGTGTCCCAGGATCAGCAGGTCATCTGCCATTTTGTAAAGCAATTCCTTCAGCGCTCCTTCGTCAGTCATAGTGTTTGTTGTCTTTCCTTGAATTCCCTGATCTTGTCCGAGGCTTTATAAGCTATGGCATCCCTGAATTTTTTATCGGGGAGAGTATCCCAGATGATCTTGTCTTCTTCATTGTTAAACAGTATATCGGAGGTTTTTACCACCCACACATTATATACCGGCTTGTCATTTATGAATTCAGGCTTTGCCAGAGCCAGCACTTCATCATAATTCCTGGCCTCTACCGCACCCATATGCTCGTGTTGCTTCCCCCTCTTGTTCAAATGAAAAACTTCAAAGGACTGCATTTCTCCTTCTTCAGGAAAGGTATTGCCGATGTAGTTGTAGACTGTATCTTCACCCTCTGTAAACTGCGTGACCCTTACATTTCTGGTTTCCACCACGAAAAGCCCCGAACAAACAAGTCTCCGGCTGAACTGCTCCTTGGCAAAAACAAACGCCATTTCATTGTTAGGCGCATGTACAGCTCCTACGTGCATATAAGGCTTGCCTTCCCTTAGCTGAAGGAATACCTCGAAGGTGCCCAGCTGGTCCATTGATACCTTGGGCTGAAGCTGGTCCGGCTGGTCCGGTATACTCAGGCGATTTATTCTGGGGTCAAGTGATTCCATTAATTCAAGATGAAATGAAAAATGACATCTTCAAAGATGTCATTTTCATAAATGTTATGCAATCGTTTTAAATTGATATATTCCCATTATGCCAATGGCGTGACATATTCACTTTTTGGCGCCAAAAGCGCTTTTCTTACCCATCTGCCTCTTTCTTCTGCTGTTCGCCTTACCGCCAGGCGTTCCTTGTTGCAGGGGCCGTCTCCATTGATCACCCGTTTGAATTCTTCCCAATCAGGCTCAGTGTACTCCCACCGGCCGGTTTCCTCGTTCTTTTTCAGGAGAGGGTCAGGAATGGTGAAGCCCAGCTCCCATATTTTGGGCACATACATGTCAAGGAACTGATTTCTCATATCATCATTGGAGCCCATTTTTACCTTCCATCGCATAAGGATCTCCGTATGTACGGATATCTTGTCTGATGGGCCGAAGAAGTGCATCATAGGTGGCCACCACCGATCGATCGCTTCCTGCATCATTTGACGTTGTTTCTGTGTACCCGTTGCCATATGGATCACGCAATGATGTCCGTATTTAAGATGGAATGACTCCTCAGCACATATCCTTTCCAGGGCGCGGCAGTAGGGGCCATAGCTTCCCCGGGCATTGGCCAGTTGATTCACAATGGCCCCGGCATCTACCAGCCATGAGATAAAGCAGGAATCCGCCCATGTAAAAGCCGGGTAGTTGAAAATGTTTGAATACTTTGATTTGCCTGAAATAAGGTCATCGATCATCTGCTCGCGGGACTTGCCCAGGGTTTCAGCCGCGCTGTACAATAGCTGAGCATGGCCTACCTCGTCCTGCACTTTTGCCATCAAGGCCAGCTTTCGTTTAAAACCCGGGGCGCGGGTGATCCACGTACCTTCCGGCAGAGCCCCAATGATCTCACTGTGGGCATGCTGCTCTATCATTCGTATCAGCTGTTTCCGGTAAAGCTGTGGCATCCAGTCGTGGGGTTCTATTTTTTCGCCTCTGTCTATGCGGGCTTCAAATTGTGCCAGTTTTTCAGGGTCTTCATTTTCAAGGCCGTTGGACTTGATGTGTTCAAACGTATTTCCTCCTCCGTACATTATGCAATCGTTTTAGTGACCTAAATTTACAACAAATGAATGACTTATTTGTTCTTCAGGCCGTCAATTAGCATGTCCGCAAGTTGGTTACCAAGGTCAGAAGGGTTGATGATACCGGACGGGTCGTACCAGTTAGGCATCCAGTTCAAAGATGAGAAAAGTGTCATTACCGCCAGCTTGGTGTCGATCTTCCTGAATTCATCCGATGCTATACCACCTTCAATGATCTTTTTGAAACGATTGATGTAATTGATCCTGAGGAGCAGGAAGTCGCGCAGGTAGGGTTGGCTGAGATGGCGGTGTTCATTCATAAATACCGCCGAGGCGATCAGGTCTTTGGCCATCACCTGAATATGACCTGTAATTCCTCTTCTCAGTTTTTCAGAAAAGCTGATGTCCATGGCCTCTACCTTGTTGAGTGAATCCCGGAACAGATCTGCCATGCCAAAGCACAGGCTTTGCAGTATTTCTTCCTTTGACCTGATATGGGAATACAAGGATGCAGCCTCTATGCCGAGGGCGTTGGCAAGGTCTCTCATTGAGGTAGCGGCATATCCATATTCACGAAATAATTCCGCCGCCTTTCTGATCACCTGTTCTTTACGACTCAGGTTTTCCACGGATAACATGGTACAAAAATAATGATTATTGTCTTTGAATGAAGTAAATACTTACTTTTGGATTCCCAGGGGATGATATGACGAGGTAATCAGGATGACGGTAAGCAATGTTTCAGTGAAATGAGCAAGGATAATGCAAAACAAGTCGCAGGATAGTGCCGAGGCGTTCCATCAGCGTATCAGTCTGCTTTTTCATTTGATGATCGCCTTACCCCTTGCCGTTTTTATCTACCTCTTCCTGGAGATGAAACACCATAGCCTTGCCCCTGTAATAGCCACTATATGGCTTCAGCAGGTGATCAATTTTGGGATCGTACTGATCTCTATTCTGACAGTTACTTATGTTTATACCAGGTTCCGGAGGGAATTGGCAGGTATCCGGGGATTGTCCGGATTGAGGACTAAATTGGGAGAATACCTCAGCCTTTGCCTGAGGATGTATCTGATATTGGGCGTTCTTGCCGGTTTACTGGTACTTGGGCTGTTTCTCACTACTTCACCGGTTCTGATCGTCGCCTACGTCATTTTACTGTTCCTGCTATCCCTTCACAGGCCTACGCCCCGAAAGTATGTCAGTGACCTTAATCTTGAAGGAGAAGAGAAGGAGGCTATTCTTAAAAAGCAGCAATTGCCTTTGGAAGATAGTTAATTGTTAATGGATGCCGGTTTCTACTTAATACTTATGACTTACGACTAAATACTAACTTGCTCAAAGCTGTGACATGTCATTTAACCGGATATGAGCGTCGTCGGCACGGATCTTCACTTTTGCTGAGCCATCTCTAAGCCTGAGACGGGTTTCATCTTCTTCTTCACGCAGGACCTCGAAGTTTCGGGAGTAGGAAACGCGGCTGTCGTCGTGGTACATTTCGAAATTCCCACCTCCGTTGGTGATGTTCAGGACAATATCAGCATCATTGGCTCTGAAGTAGTATTCACCGTTCTCTGCCAGTGAAGTTTCTATTTCCACATCTCCGTCATCTACACTGGCTTCAACGTCATAGAAATTGGCATTGGTTATCCTCAGATTGCCGTCATCCGCGCGGCTGTAAAGTTTTCCCGCCCCTTTATCCATTTCTATATCGCCGTCATCAAAAGCGAAATAGAAGTCCTTGCCGCCGCAGGAGTTAAGTTCTGCATCTCCATCATCTATTCTCAGGGCGATCGACCCGTCGATCCTTCGGATAAGGTAGTCATCGTCATCTCCGTTGATATCCAGACTAACATCAGATGGTGCTTCGATGTCGATGGTATACTCTTCTCTCATGTAGCCCATCATAGACACACCACCTCGGCTTCTTTCCCTGATGACCAGATCCCCTTTGTCGGCATATACTTCTACTTCAAAGTTCTCTTCCCCGAACTTCAGGCCCCTGACGGTGACCCTTCTGCGTATTGTTACGTGAACATCGGACCTGTCGGACCCGCTGATGGTGATATCGGCATCGTTGGTACGCATTTTTATGGTACCTCCGCGATCGATACTGTAGGTTTTGTCCAGGTTGAATTCATGATCCTGGGCATAAAGAGAAGCGCACAAAAATAATGGAGGGATCAGTAAAGTTGCTTTCATGGTTTGATCTGATTGAGGTGACTGACAATATACTTAATTTTTTCCTTCAACGAAATGTCATGCAGCCGGATCTGCGGCTTATCCAGCCTCTCAGTGGGGTTGGCAGCCGGCAGCGCCATCATTCTCGAACTGATGAGTATGATAATCACCACGATGAACCCGAGTATGAGCGTAAAATTCCGTTTGTTTAAAATTCGTAACATTGGCAGTTTTCCCTGATCAATTACAGTACCATAATGCAAAATGCCTGAAAAAGGTACATTTTTGAAGTCAAGTGATCGAATGCGCACTCTCTGGGTGTTCATAACCGAACGCATGTTCATCCACATTCAACTACAAGACTACCTTTAGACTGGAATGGTTGCCATAGGTTCAATAAAAAGATGAAAAAAATTTCAGTTATTATCCCCGTGTTGAATGAAGAGACCACCATTGGGGGTTTACTGGATTGCCTGGCCGCTGAGCGTACTGATTTAGAGATAATTGTGGTGGATGGTGGTAGTACTGATAATACGGAAAAACTCATACGGTCCTATGTCAATGTGGTATTCCTAGAGGCAGAAAAAGGAAGGGCCTGTCAGATGAATGCCGGTGCCAGTGTGGCAAGCGGAGAGATCCTGTGGTTTTTGCATGCTGATTCACTGATCCATGCCCGATCACTGGATCTGATCCGAAAGGAGATGAATAATGGAATGGGAGGAGGCAGCTTTTACCTGCAGTTTGATAAAAGGAATATCTTGTATTCTTTTTTTTCCACCATGAGCAGGATCAACCTCAGCATTTTTACTTACGGAGATCAGGGTATTTTCATTTTGAAGACGTTGTTTTTTCAACTTAATGGGTTTAAAATCATTCCAATAATGGAAGACATAGATCTGGTCAGAAGGATCAAAAGACGCAGCAGGTTTAAAAAACTTGGTGTACCCGTAGTCACTTCTGCCAGAAGGTTTGAGAAAAATGGCGTGGTACGCCAGGAACTGAAAAATGTGGTACTTGTACTGTTCTATCTGATGGGCGTGTCACCGAACTCCCTGGCCAGATTTTACAGAGATTGAGGTAAGTTCAATGCGACCATGTGCGGTTTGCTTATTACCATGTGATTTTTATGAAAATGATAAAGTTTCTTGATCTGAAAGCGCTTCATGCTCCCATACAGGATGAACTGAGCGAGGCCGTTCAAAGAGTAGTTGCCAGTGGCTGGTATATAGGAGGGGAGGAGGTACGTCAATTCGAAGAAGACTTTGCCAGCTACCTGAAGGTGGGACATTGCATAGGATGTGCCAGTGGAACAGACGCTCTGGAGTTGATATTAAGGGCCTTTGGGATAGGCCCTGGCGATGAAGTGATCGTGCCGGCCATGACGTGGGTATCCGATGCAGAGGCGGTGAAACTTGTTGGAGCTACACCGGTATTTGCTGATGTTCTGGAAAATGAATATACGATAGACCCCCGTTCGATATCCGGTCAAATCACTGAAAGAACAAGGGCCATCATTGCTGTGCACCTCTACGGGCTGCCCTGCCGGATGACGGAGATCATGGAACTGGCAAAAAAAAGAGATATTAAAGTGATCGAGGATTGCGCTCATTCACATGGCGCCACTTTGGGAGGGATGAAAACAGGTGGCCTGGGAGATGCTGCGGCATTAAGCTTTTATCCCACCAAAAACCTGGGAGCTCTTGGAGATGCCGGAGCGGTAACTACCAATGACCCTGCAGTGGCAGAAAAGATCCGTCTTTTGTCAGACCATGGGCAGCCCACGCGTGATAAACACGTGCTTATTGGTAAAACCAGTCGCCTGGACCCGATACAGGCAGCTGTGCTCAATGTGAAACTGAAGTATCTGGATCAGTGGAACGAGGTACGGGCCTCTAATGCACGCCATTTTCTGGAAGCTTTGCAGGACACAGGACTTAAACTACCTTATGTTCCGGAAGGAGTTACTCATGTTTATCACCAGTTTGTGATCCAATCGAAGCAACGTAATCGCCTGAGAGATTATTTGCTGACTCAGGGTATCGAAACGGCTATTCATTATCCTAAGGCGCTGCCTGACCTGCCGATATACAATTGTGAGAGATATAGGGCAGGGGATTTTCCTGTATCAGAAAGATTATCACAGACGGCATTGTCCCTTCCCATTCTTGCAGAAGCATCAATGCAGAATCATCTTGTAAAACAAATAAAAGATACTATCAAACACCCAGATCACAACAACCCGGGTGTTTGATAGTTTCCCCTGTTATTTAGACAATATCAATCTTTTGCTTGAGATCTCGTTTCCATCGGCGATCAGTGTATAAATGTAAAGTCCCGCCTCCAATTCTCCGGGGTCTATGAAAATACTACTGTTACCTGTTTTGGTGAGTGGAAAGACCTTCAACTGTTTTCCATTAATGTCATGTATGAAAATGCTGGCATTTACCGTATTTTCAGGTAAAGTATATCTGATTTCGGTTCTGTTACTGAATGGATTGGGAGCATTTTGTTCAAGAGATGCTACCAGAGGGCTCTCGTTATCACTGCCTTCATTGGACAAGGTGGATTCCATTTGTTGTATTTTAGCCTCTTGCCTGGCGATAACATTCTGTTGCTCTTTTAGAGCCTCAATAATTACGGGGATAAGTGCAACATAGTCAACAGACATAAAACCACTGGCATCTTCATGAACCAATTCGGGGAAAACCTCATGGACCTCCTGAGCCACGAGACCTATATGGTTTCGTGAATCAAAACCTTTGTCTGCATAGGATTGTTGATTCATGCTGTATGACACTCCTCTAAGTGACAAAAGTTTGGCGTTGGCGCCTTCAAGTTGCTTTATATCCTTTTTGAATCTTCGGTCAGAACTGGTTAGGAAGGCGTTTGCCAGTACAGATCCTGCGACATGTAATTTTTCACTTGGTGAAGTTGTACCAATACCTACATTTCCGTTACCTACGATGGTTAATCGGGTCTGCTGATCGGTTCGCAAATAAATAGGATTGGCACCATAGTTATTCAGGTGAACTGAAAGATCGTCTTGTTGAAGTAAACTTCCGTAATCAGCTCCAAGTAAGTCTCCATTTGAAGCATCAAAATAAACCCCGGCCTTGCCAGTCGATGTAGCTGAGAATACTC
>LYSV01000071.1 GCA_001657315.1 Flammeovirgaceae bacterium BBD 1991-12
CAAACCACAACGCTGGTAAAGTCAGATCAACAAAATCAAAACGGCCATGGAAAGTTCACTATTCTGAAGTCCTCACCACCAAATCCGAAGCTTACCAAAGGGAACTCTTCTTCAAAAGCTTCGAAGGAAGAAAGTGGCTAATTGAACAGAAAATCATTACACCTAAAGAGTAACAAAATTGACTAAATGTAACGTGAGTTTTGGGTTGAGACATGTATTAAAAATATATCTCAACAACAAATAAACGTCTTTGCGAGGCCTTTGAGTGGGTTTTGGTGTTGAAGCTGCTGAAACTACGCACAGGTCCACAGGACTCCGTGAGCAGGCAATCTCCTGAAACAGGGGGACTGCTCACGGAGTCCTGCGGGCCACACCTTTTCCCACCCTCATAACGGCCGAAAAGCCCGCAGTGACGATAAATAGTTGCTTTTGAGATTGTTATACACAAAACTCACGTTAAATGTATGAATCCGGTAAATAAACATTGAAATCGAACTTATTCACCCAAATCCTCCTCCACCCTCTCCCCCAACTCATCAAAACCCGGCCTCAGCATCTCCAACTGCTCAAAGAACTCACACAGCCGGGCATACATATAGGCCATGTCGCTGGCTTCTATAGGGTCCGTTTTGTGGTCTTTGCCGGGATCGGTCGCCAGCATGAGCAGCTTCCACATTTGGTTTGCCAGCGCTGAAGCGCTGATCCAGTCCAACTGCTGCTCTGCAAGGTTTTGGAGGAACAGTAGTTTATCCACCGACAGTAACCGGGAGATACCGGTGGTAGCCCTGCGGTTTGTGGTTGGGTTACTCATCGCTTCACACTTTGAATGGCGGATAATGCTATCTCCCCGATCTTCCCGAGCTGGTCCTGCGTTCCCTTCGGCATCTTGCTATAGGACATGGAGTGAATCTGCTCCAGTGCGTCCAGTAGTTTCCACAGCACCTCCGTTACTTTGTCTTCCTCCTGCTCCTCATGATCCGTGACCAGCTTATGAAGGAAGTTGTTCATCATGATCATGACCGTGGCCCGTGATGACGAGTAGTCACTCTCCTCCAGGGCCATGCAGTTCGCGCTGGTCAGCAGCTTTGTAAGGTCACGTATGTTCTCCTCCATGTCCGTACTCTGGCTCCACTGAAAAAAGCTGGCAATGGCAATACGTCCCACATACCGCTCAAAGCCGGAACGGTCGGGGATGGGTGGTTTGTGTGTGTTTGTCATGGTTGAAAGATGTGTTAGTAGTGTAATTCAATACAATAGTAGTATAATTCACACTAAACACAAAACAATAGTAGTGTTATTTACTACGGTTGATGTGATTTTATATATTTACGTATCATGAAAGACTACAACCGTATACGTGTCGTTTTGGCGGAAAAGAAAATCTCTGTGGGAGAATTAGCTGAAATGATTGGACGACACCGAACAGTCGTTTCCAATTACGTGAACAATAAGACGCAGCCATCTATTGAATTGTTATATAAGATAGCGGAATGTCTGAAGGTAAACGTTCATGATTTATTAGAAAATCCAGATAAACTGTAGAAGTAAACCACTGGGTGAGAAGTGGTGGTAACGAGTAATGGGTTTGCTACAGCTACTTACTATCTATTGTAGTATATTAGATTTTGTGAATAATCGGCATGCAGACGGTAGTAAAGTATATGTAATAGATGATCAGATTCGTGACAAAGGACCCTTTACAATTATCGGCGATTACATTGAGGACCCGGAAACCAATGAGATTAGTTACTTGGTAAAATGCGGTGATGTAACAAGGATATATTTAGAAAGCCAGTTAGTCACTCAAAACCAAATGATTCTAATGAGATCAGGGAAAGATTGAAACACCTTCAAAATGTTCCCGCAGGAGAAGTTAATTAACCGCCTTCAGAACCAACCAGAACTTTCACATTAAAATACCGAGGGTTGGGTATTGATTACCAAATTTTTCATAGCGTAAATTCATTTAATTAGCAACTCTGACATGAGCACGCTGAAGAACATTTGTTTAAGTAGTTACAATTTATAACTTTGGTTTTATATGGAAGAGACAAAAAAATTCAAAAACCCACCATTGATTGAATCTGTTTTTGAGTTGTTTTTTCAGTCCAGTGATTGGAATCCTGCCATCCCTGGCATTTATTATTCTAAAGTAAATTCCACTTATCCAATAATAACTCAATCCACTGGTGGACTAGGAATAGCTCTAGGTCCGCAAGGAGTACAAATTGGCTCTGGGCATAACCAGTTAACTCAATTTAAAAGTTCTGATAACTCTTCAATCATTCAACTATCAAATAATCTTTTAACAGTTAATAAGTTGCCTAAGTATAATGGGTGGAAATCCTACAAGAAAATGATTCTTGATGCTGTTGATAATTTAAGTGAAACTCTCGATGTACAGGCAATAAACAGGATTGGCCTCCGGGCTGTCAATAAAATTGATGTCAAAGCCCATGATCTGGTGAATTTCAAAGAGAGTTTCAATGTTTATCCAAAAATACCAGAAGGAGTTGCAAATGATTTTAACTCTTTGCAGCTTAATTATGAAACACCGTTTCCCAATAATGAGGTACTAGCAATCAAATTTACCACAGTGCGAAAAGAACAAGGCTATAACGCTCCAGTAATATTTACGTTACATTATGCTAAATTGAGTTCCTTGGAAATGAATTCGATTGAAAAATGGCTAGATAAGGCACATATGAAACTTCACTCTGCGTTTAATAGTATTATAACTACGGGTAAGAAAAAAGAGTTTGACAATGAGCAATAGTATATATCTTAACCAAATCCAAAATTCATCATTAATTGATGATTACTATTCTGATGAAGAAACTATTAATTCCAATACTGAATTTCCTTTGTCGGTTCTTGATGAGGGATATCTCTTATCCATTGAGTTAAAAAGAGAGAAGGCCAAAAAAGAACTTGAACACTCATTCCACTTTACTACTATTAATAAAGAAGTAGATTTCATTTCTTCCGATCAAGATCTGCACAATCTTCTGCCAAGCATTGGAGAATTTTTTCTAAAAGAAGTCTCAAATAACTCAAAATTAACACTGGAGTTGATGGAAGAGGAGAATAACTGGAGGACTCTTTTCATAAACGTTCCGATTGACCGGCAGTCTGATTGGAAGAGCATAAACAAAATAGTTGATTCATTCTATGATACCATGTTTGATACATATCCGTCAGTTATGGAGAAACTAAACATTGATTTGGTTTCATATGAGTTTTGATCCACAAAAATTCATTGATATATCAAAAGAACTTCAATTAAGTGCAACAACTGAGGCGCATTACAGATCAATTATCAATCGTGCTTATTACGGAGCTTTTGGTCATATAAGAAATAATCTAGGATTGTATGTCACTAAATCCAGTGTGCACCGGGCAGTAATTGATGCGCTTATAGCGTCTACTGACCTTTCAAAAAAGAAGGCCGGAAAATTACTTGAAACACTTTTCAAAAGAAGAAAACAAGCAGACTATGAGCATCGAACAGAGATCAGGGCGCACAACTGCGAACATTGCATTAATCAAGCTGAAGAAATTATAAAGTTGTTTGATTCCTGATAGTTTTACTAATCCTACAACATATCTAACTCAATCAGCAAATACTAATTTTAATCGCTTCTAAGCCCTTAAATTACTGCCGGGTTTCATTATCCTGTGGCGTGATCGTTCGCGGGAGAGACTTATCTGGGCCTGTAGGGGGTGGTAAGGGAAGTTTCCTCATATTAGTATAATGAAATACAATCGAATCAAAGTAGTTCTGGCGGAAAAGGATGTTTCAGTCAGCGAACTAGCCGGGATGATAGGCCGGTCAAGGCCCATAGTATCTAACTATGTAAACAATAAGACACAGCCTTCGATTGAGTTACTATTTCAAATTGCAAAGGCACTTGAAGTACCGGTGTGTAGCCTGTTAAATACATAAGTACCTCCCTGCGATCTGCCGGCCGATCCGCCACCGGGTAAGAAATGGTGGTAAAAGATATCCCAACAACACCGGTTTCCTAAATGAGATTGTCACTAAGACGAATGCCTGTTGTATAAACATTCTCCATAAGGATTTACTTAAGCACATCGTATTCATTAGCTCTTTTAAGGCAGTTACCCCAAAGAATAAAACACACCCTCCTGGGATAAACAGAAGAAAAATCTAGTTTTGTGATCGCCTGAGATACAGGAGGTGAAATTAGAATTACACTTCCATCAGACTTTATTACGATCACCGACGTTGATAAACCTAAAACATACACCCACACACCAATATGGTAGTTTTCGAAAGTATTTCTCTCCCCGTTATTCTAAAATTCAATGGAAAAAGTATTCTCATTCTTGCCGGAATGGCCGGTATGACATGGTTAACCAGTATTTTCATAAAAGTGCAGGAACCAACAACCTTGCTCCCCTCTACAGCCGTTTTTGGTACGATCATGTCTTTGTTCCTGGCTTTCAAAACCAATGAGGCCTATAACAGATGGTGGGAAGCGCGAAAAATGTGGGGACAATTGGTCAACTCCAGCCGTACTTTTGCCCGGCAGGTGTTAAACCTGATCACCCTCCACCCTGATCAAAACATACATGATCAGGATGAACTGAAGAATATCCAAAAAGAGCTGATCTACCGGCATATAGGGTATATAAATGCGCTCCGTCTGTCACTGAGAAGGGAGCGCAGCTGGCAGGAGCTGGACCCATTTGTTAATAAAAAGGAATTATCAGAAATTTCCGCACAAACAAATTTACCCACTCAGCTGATCCTGAAACAGGCTGAGCAACTGAAAAGCATTTTCAATGCCGGAGCTGAAAATGATTACCGCTACATGCAAATGGATCATACACTGAATGAATTCTACAATATCCAGGGAGCATGCGAACGGATCAAGAATACTGTATTTCCCAGGATCTATTCACTTTATACCACGTCATTCACCTGGCTGTTTGTTTTCATCCTCATATTCAGTCTTTTTGATGAATTTGATTGGCAAATACTTACGGTCAGGACTTTGGTGGGATATGTCTTTGTCAGCCTTGAAAAAATCAGCCGGTTTTTGAAGGACCCATTTGAAAACCGGATCTCTGATACCCCCATGTCTGCCCTTTGCCGGACTATTGAGATCGATCTCAGGGAAATGTTGGGAGAGAGAGATATACCTGCTCCCGTCAGGCCGGTGAATGGTGTTTTATATTGAATTATTTAGTCTCCGGGAAGAGGAGAATCCCCCGCTTCTTCTTTTTTATATACCAGGTTTCACACCCATCTGTTATCTCCCGAACTGCCTTGTTTGACGGTTTATATCAAAGAACATCCTCGCAATCACAAACTTTTATTTCTACTTTTTCGCTTCGGGTTACCTGACGGGATCGGGAATTCTCGTTTGGTAGAAAGCAGGGTTTAGGTTATCCTGCTTTTTTTGCATAAAAGAACAGAGATAAGAGGGTTCGACGCTTCCCTATGGGCCGACCCATAGGATTGACCATGGCAATGATTACATCAGCCTACTATGGCATCTGTATCCCACGTTGAACAAAAAATTACCAGGTTAGCAGGGCATGGATGACCTACTCAATAACCGAATTTATCACTTCTACAGGAGTATCGTCATGCATGGAAATGGCCGGGTAAACCGGATACCAGGTCCCTCCGATGTTGTTTCTGATCACCGAATCATGGATCCTGATGTTTCCTGTATGGTCATTTGAGACGAAAAACAGGGCTGAACCATGCGCATTCACCTCATTGGATTCAAATTTTGAACCAAAAATGGTCAGCGTCATAGTATTGCCATCGTTGTAAATGGCCCCGCCGCTTCCACCTCCCGGAGTATTGTCCTGAGCAGGGTTACCCCCATTCCCAATGGCCCGGTTGTGCGTAAAAAGGCTGTTGATGACCGTCCACGAAACACCAATGCTACTCAGCGCACCTCCGTTGGAACCTACATTTCCATACCCTTCAGCACCGCCAAATGTACTGTTGACCACATACACGGGCTGGTTGTTGTATTGGCTGAATACGCGTACCGCTCCACCGCCTACGTCGGGACCTGTGCTGGCGCAGACATTGTTAAAAAAGCGGCAATTGACAATCTTAAACCTCCCGCCACGTACCCAAATGGCTCCACCGCCATCATATTCGGATTCAGCCGTTGAATTGCCATCAGCAAAAGTCAGGTTCTGAACTATTAGCCGTGGATGGTCCTGATTCTGACAGTGCGGGGTAGTCCAGTTTTGAGCCTGATCACAGGTATTCATGTACAGGATCCGGGTTTTGCCGTCACCGCTAAGGGTAATAAGTCCGCCGCCATCTATGACCACTACCGGGTTGGCATCGTTGAATACCTTAGCCGGCCGGTCCATGCGGATCACTACCGGGTCCGGACCGCAATCAAAAGCGATTTTCCCACCCTGAGCAACGGCATTCACAAAAGCATCACAGGTACAGCTTTCAGGGGTACCATCACCCACCACCTGATCAGGGGAAGACATATCTTCGGGGCCAGCTTCCGCGGGAATAGCGTAGTTACCATCAGGATTGCCCGCCGGCGGGCCGGAGACAGGATCTTCCAGTGGATTGTGAATTTTTAACGAAGGTTCTGCGTCATCATCACCACAACTCCAAACCGACAATAACAAGACAATACATGGTACATATTTTTTCAAACCATTCATGGCTATTTTCTTTCAGTTGATTATTTCGGGCTACATGTTACCAGCAAACTTTCAAAAGATCCTTATGATGCAGGCTGTTGTTGAAATTGCAAGCCAAAGATGAATCCAATACGATTTACCTGGTGCAGCTTTTATTTTATACCTCTGATGTAAGCCCGGTAACACCCAATACCACAAAAAGGGACTGTTACTTCGGCATTTTAAATACACTCTTTATGATCCGTTCCAATGAGAAGATCGATATGAAGAGAGACGATGTCCGGCTCCGGTATAAATAAAAAGTATTAAATTCATTGCTTTAAACTGCCTATGAAGATCATTCCTCTACATCCTTCCAGTGTCCTGAGCCCTTTGATCTGGCAAATGTGGATCATTGAGGAAGAGGCCGGCACCAATATTGATATCACATCTTTTCCCACCGGTTATCCTTATATCAATGTGGTGAGTGGCAACCCCTTCGTAATAAAAAACGGACAAAAAGACCCGATAGAGGTCAGAAGCTACCTGGCCGGGCAAGTACTTAACCCTTTTGTGCTATCCATGAAGCTGATCAGGCGGGCGTTGATCATACGGCTACAGCCGTATGCCGTACCCTTTCTGTTCCACCGGCCTGCGGCAGATATGGCCGGGGACATAATCCCACTGGATGCTATAGACCGATGGCTGGCCTGTGAGCTCGAAGATCTGATGAACAGTGAATTGACCAGTCAGGAAGTACTGTTAAGAACGGAAGAAATATTTGGGCGTCGATTGAAGGAAGACAATTATGACCAGCGGCTACTCCATAGTCTCAGGTACATACTGGACAGGGGTGGTGACGTGGATATGCGTAGCATGGCGGAAGAGTCCAATCTGTCACAACGAAGAATACAGCAACTCTACAGACATTACCTGGGCTTAACGGCCAAGGCCTTCAGCCGGGTAGTGAAGGTACAAAACTACACCCTCAAGATACTCAATGGCAAATCCATGGAGCAGGTCATTCCGGAAAGTTACCATGATCAGGCTCATTTTATCCATGATCTCAAGGGATTGACTCACATGACCCCAACAGAATATTTCCGTTATATCACTGATCCTGCACGAAGGGACGCCTACCGCATGTCCAACCTTTATAATGTGCATCGGTATTGATGTGCACTTTTAGATCATCCGGGATACATAATACGGAGGCTACAAGCCAACTATATCAGCACAATTTTCTAATGTTGACCATGTCTATTCGCCTCATGTTCAGTTCATTGTAGTTTTCACACCTTCGGTGGCAAATAATCTACTTTTCGGATATGCATTTTGCAGGTAAAAGTTTGTGTATTCTCCATCTTTTTCGTCCGTTTGTCGCACAGATGTCAAACATGACAAAACGAAGAACTTTTTGACCTTATCCCCGTGGTATTAGAGATATTGGCTGATCCTATGGCGGATAATATTGACAGAGGCCGGTCAGGACCAGTTATCCCTGAACCAATTAAAATACAAAATGAAAAAACAAAACAAACTTGTTGCACTGGCTTTATTTTCTTCTGTTCTTTTCGCACAACCCACTGTTGCACAGTCAATTGTTGATGGTTTCATGACTCCCAAAAACCAGGGTACTGTGAGCTTGTCCTATTCCTTTGAAAGTTATGATGAATTCTTTCTGGCCAATCAAAAAATGGATGCTCCTGATCGTCTGGGAGGACGAATAACCACCCAAAGTATTGGTTTATATGCAAATTACGGCATCAGCGACCGGTTTAACATAGTGTTCAATTTACCCTACATCATCGCTCAGGGTGACGGCAGTGAAAGTACACCACAGCAGGACGGGTCATTCCAGGACCAGCAGGTGGCAGACTTCCAGGACATGGCCGTTTACATCAAGTACAGATCCTATACCCACTCCTTTGGCAGCGGACAGCTTTCGTTCATCCCAGCACTCGGATTTGGTACTCCGCTCAGTAATTATGCTGCCGATGATCTGCTTTCTGTTGGTAACGGAGCTACTTTTCTTGATATGCGGGGTATTGTTCATTTCAAGGCGGACGTTGGATTTTTCATTGAAGGACAGGCGGGGCACTCCTTAAGAAGTGATGAAGTGCCGGATGCATGGATCTTCGGAGGAAAGCTGGGCTATGCTCATGAGAAGTTTTATGTAGACCTCGGATTCGAAACGCAGATCTCGGATAGCGATGCCCCGGATATTGGCGAAGCCGTATTCAGCGCGGTGCGAGTGAACTACACGCAGCTGGCGCTGTCCGCTTACTACCCCATACTGCCTTCTATGGGTGCTACGCTTGGGATCGGTCAGTACATAGACGGACGAAATGTGGGCCTGGCTACGAGACTTTCAGGAGGAGTGGTCTACAGTTTTTGAGATATTCTTCATGTGCCCCCTGATCAGTTCGTTAACAACGCTCAGAAGATTATTAACAGATCACAATAGCCTCACAGAATTTCGCTTTTTTACAATGAATACCAGGAGCATAGCGCTTATTTGGAGGAATGAAATACTTGCTCATTTTCCTCTTTTTATCTACGACTATGGCCCAGAGTCAGAACAAATACTTTGCATTAACCTATACTACGGGCGATCGGTGGGACCGCTCGCTGGCCACTGATGAACAGCCCTATTTCAAGGAACATTCACGCCACCTTACTGAATTACGTAAAACGGGTAAGATAGCGCTTGGTGCCCGTTATGCAGATATTGGGCTGATCATTCTTAATGTGAAGGACGAAAACGAAGCCAGGGATATTGTAGCTCAGGACATTTCTGTCAAAAACGGTACCTTCAAGGCATCTTTGCACGCCTTCAATACCTTTTACCCGGGCTCCGTGGGGCTGGATGACTCGCAGGAAGCGGACAGTGAAACCCCCATGAATACCGCCCAGAATTTTCAGATACCAGTAGATGACTTTGATCGGGCCCACCGGTTTTACAGTACCGTGATGGGGTATGAGCTGGTCAGGATGGAACATCAGGGAGCAAGTCTGGGTATTTTCCGGTTTAACGGACAGCAGGGAGGCGCAGGTGGAATGCTCATCAAAAGTGAAGGGTTGAGTCCTTCCAAAACCGGCACCATGGTCTACCTCGATACCGGTAAGGATCTTCAACCCTACCTGGAGCGTGTGACGGTCGGCAAAGGGAGTGTGGTGATTGAAAAGACATCACTGGGACCTGATATGGGATATTTTGCCATATTTGACGATACAGAAGGCAATAGGGTAGGACTGTATTCTAAGGAATAGACCCGGCTTACTATTTAACCCAGTGGCAAATGCCTGATCATTGTATTGCGAAAGCACACAACCATCCACTCAGCTGTGAACCCTATCCCAGCACCTTTTGCGTCTCCGCGGTGTTTGGAATTAAGTCTAATCCAGATAATAATTCAGCGTATCCAAAAGGTCAGCAGCTCTCAGGTCTTTCGCCACTATCCTGCCCTCATCATTGATCAAAAATGAGGTCGGGTATCCGGTGATGTTGTAAAGGTAAACAATATCCTGATCCTTGTCTGATAAGATCTGCGGCCAGGTGATGTTGCGTTTTTCCAGTATATCCCTTAGCGCCTCAGGACGATCAGAGGCAACCCCCAGAAATTCAACTCTAGTGTGATCAATTTGATGATAGATATCTATTAAATCGGGAAGTTCATCAATACACGGTTTGCACCAGCTTCCCCAAAAATCAAGGTAGAGATACCGGCCCCGGTAATCAGACAACCTAATGAGATCCCCCGTTGTAAACTCGCTTGCTTCAAAAGGCCTGGCATGAAAACCCACCTGTGTAGAA
Organism: Flammeovirgaceae bacterium BBD 1991-12; assembly: GCA_001657315.1. Lineage (GTDB taxonomy): Bacteria > Bacteroidota > Bacteroidia > Cytophagales > Cyclobacteriaceae > Fulvivirga. The sequence goes on from LYSV01000071.1 coordinate 10,460, forward strand.
AACAACACTGTGTCCGAAGGTAGTTTTTTCAGTTGTAACACCTGCCTGTCATAATCCACACCGAGGTTCTGAAAGAAAGTGCCATTGATACCAAGGAACTCATTCTTTTCGACAATACCGCTGATTACAGAGGAGCCCGGATCATACAATCCAACCACCGCCTCTTCACTAAAAGTGGGGTCACTGAACCCAAAACTTATTCTGAGTTTCTGTCCATCATAATCAGTGCCGGCATGCCGGGCAATGGAATATATCAGTGAGCTATCATATTGAGCAATTAAAAACGGGGCCTGAGCTTCGATAACAGCACCACTCATCATGACTTCATAGGACACCGGGAAACTATACCGGCTGATTGAGTCGGTAACAGGCCATGCATGTATCAGAAATGGGATCATCTCATCTTCATCTGCAAGATCGAGATCATTGTCACTATCAATCTTATACCGGATACTACCATCGGGCAAGTGCCCCACCACAATATGTGTAAAGCATTTTATCGGCTCCTCTGACAGTTCCCGTTTTTCAGAGTCCACTTCCCAGTCTTTAAAATCCTCTTCCGTGATATTACCTGACTTATAATTCTGGAAGATCAATTGATCAACATCAAACCATATCTGAGTTAACACCGGGGCATGCCAGTTTTCCGGTATTCCGGTGACCTCGTTATTGGTATCCCCCCATAGACTCTTATTCTTTTTCAAATCCATGGACAGCATTCCGAATGAGGGCTCAAACGGACCAAAACCATTGAACGCTGATATAGGAAGTTCCATTATCACGTCATCCTGAACACTATTTTCCGTTGAGCAGGATAGCAGGATCAGGAGAAAAAAACCAGTGTTTCTCAGCATTTTACAATTTTTTGATCAGGACTCTCTGAGCTACTTTTCCTACGCCACTCTTTATGGCTGCATTTGAAAAGCCGGCATATCCTCAACCCTCAGGTCCGTTCCCCCGGCCTTACCTGCTTAAGCCGGCAATGGCCAGGTTAAATGTTGTACTCGGTCGCATGGCCGCTGATGCCCGCTCATGGTCAGGATAATAGTAACCTCCAATATCTACCGGCTCTCCCTGAGCTGCATTCAACTCATCCACGATCGTGACTTCATTTTCCTCAAGTTCCTTTGCCAGCACCTCAAACCTTGACTTTAACTGTGCATCCCGGGTCTGTTTTGCAAGTGCCTGTGCCCAGTAAAGCGTGAGGTAAAAATGACTACCACGGTTGTCCAGCTCTCCGACCTTACGTGACGGTGATTTATTGGTTTCCAGGAACCTGGCTGTAGCCTCATCAAGCGTTTCGGCCAGTATAGCAGCCGTTTGATTTCCGGCTACATTGCTGAGGTGCTCCAGAGAAGCCGCAAGCGCCAGAAACTCTCCCAGTGAGTCCCATCTCAGGTGACCTTCGGCATTGAACTGCTGAACATGTTTGGGCGCCGAGCCTCCGGCCCCGGTCTCAAAAAGACCACCTCCGTTCATCAACGGTACGATCGACAGCATTTTGGCGCTGGTGCCTACCTCCAGAATAGGAAAAAGATCAGTCAGATAGTCCCGAAGTACATTACCGGTAACAGAAATAGTGTCCTTACCTTCCTTTATGCGCTCCAGAGAGAATTGAGTAGCTTCCACCGGGGACATGATGTGAATATCGAGTCCGGTTGTATCATGCTCCGGAAGATATTGGTTCACTTTTTCAATAAGACTGGCGTCATGTGCTCTGTCCTTATCCAGCCAGAAGACCGCTGGAGTATTCGTAGCTCTGGCCCGACTGACGGCTAGTTTTATCCAGTCGCGTATGGGCTCATCTTTTACCTGACACATACGCCAGATGTCACCCTCCTCCACATTGTGCTCAAGCAGCACATTGCCAGAGTCATTTACCACACGTACTACACCATTGCCACTTATCTCAAAGGTTTTATCATGTGATCCGTATTCTTCAGCCTTCTGAGCCATTAAGCCTACGTTGGGCACTGTTCCCATAGTAGTTGGGTCAAAGGCCCCGTGTTTTTTACAAAAATCGATTACCGTCTGATACACCCCGGCATAGCTGCTGTCAGGAATAACCGCCTTGGTATCCCTGGTATCCCCGTTGGTGTCCCACATCTGGCCGGAGGTACGGATCATGGCTGGCATGGAGGCATCGATGATTATATCGCTGGGTACGTGCAGGTTGGTAATACCCTTGTCGGAATTCACCATGGCCAGATCGGGCCCGTCAGTGATACAGGACTGTACATCAGCCTCTATTTCCTTTCTTTTCTCCTCCGGCAGGCTCCCTATCTTGGTCAGCAGATCGCCCAGTCCGTTGTTCACATCCACACCTAGTTCTTCAAGTACTGCATTATGCTTTTCCAAAACCCTGCTGAAGAAAACCTTCACTGCATGACCAAAGATAATGGGATCAGAAACCTTCATCATTGTAGCTTTCATATGCAGTGAAAACAACACGCCGCTCTCTTTTGCATCTTCGACCTGTTCTGCCAGAAACTTCACAAGAGCCTTTTTGCGCATCACGGTGGCATCTATCACCTCTCCCTGCAACAGAGATACCTTTTCTTTCAACGTTACGGTGTGACCATCCTTACCTGTGAATTCTATCCTGACATCCTGTGCGTTGTCAACAGTAACAGACTTTTCATTGGACCGGAAATCCCCTTCCGTCATGTGCGACACATGTGTTTTGGAATCCGAGGTCCATTGCCCCATACTGTGTGGGTGTTTCCGGGCATATTCCTTAACTGCCCGTGGAGCTCTGCGATCAGAATTCCCCTCTCTTAATACGGGGTTCACAGCGCTTCCCTTGATCTTATCATACCTGGCCTTGATCTCTCTTTCCTTATCATCAGCAGGCTCTTCAGGGTAATCCGGCACGCTAAAACCCTGTGACCGGAGCTCTGCTATGGTAGCTTTCATTTGGGGAATGGAAGCGCTGATATTAGGTAATTTAATGATATTGGCTTCAGGTTTTCTTGTGAGCTCACCCAATTCAGCAAGCGCGTCCGGTATCTTCTGATCATCTGACAGGTACTCGGGAAAGTTGGCCAGTATCCTGCCGGCAAGAGAGATGTCCCTCGTTTCAACGGCTACACCTGCCACGCCTGTAAAGGCCTCAATAATGGGTAAAAAAGAATAGGTGGCAAGGGCAGGCGCCTCATCCGTTATGGTGTATATGATCTTTGAAGTTTGTGTCATGCTTTCCTGTTTAGAATCTGTCAATAGGGTTGCGAATTTAAGAAAATCTATACGTGTTTCACATGCCTTACGCCATTTTCAACGGGCCAGGAACGTCACGTTCTGCGTTTTGTTAAAATTGGTATAACCGATAGGGTAAAGGATTCGTTAGTACTGTCCATAAACATCTGAAAAAATGTCGCAGATAACATTTTTTATTCTTTGCCTGATGAGTACCTTATCTCCGGTGACCGCTGAAACGTCGTCTGTGGATGTATGTCTGAGCGCTGAAGAAAAGAAGCTTTTTAAGATCATCAATCATTACCGCCGATCAAAAAAGCTGGAGGCTATTCCTTTTTCCGCCAGCCTTACCATGGTGGCTCAGGTACATGCCAAAGACCTGGCAGAGAATTATGACTTTGATCCCAGGGGTAAATGCAACCCACACAGTTGGTCCAACAAGGGCGAATGGGAAGCCTGTTGTTACACCAATGATCACAAGCAGGCGCAATGTATGTGGGATAAACCAATGGAAATAGCAGGATACAACAGCCCGGGATATGAGATTGCCTATTTCAGTTCGGCTGGCGCCAATGCCGAAGAAGGATTATCGGGCTGGAAAAAAAGCCCGAGTCATAACCCGTTGATCCTCAATGAAGGTATGTGGGAACAGGCGAAATGGCGTGCCATAGGTGTGGGTATCTACAGGGAGTATGCAGTGGTATGGTTCGGACAACTGGACGATGATTCGGAGATAGAGCTTTGTGAATAGCCGGTTTGTTCGATGTTCAAAGTTCAACGTTGAAAATTACCAGCGTTGAGAAATCAGTACTGCTCATTTTCGTTCGGGAAATCCTTCGACTTAACGTCCCGGATATAATTGCCCACGGCATCCGTGATCATGGCATCCAGATCCGCATAACGCCTTAGGAAACGGGGCTGGAATTCCTTGGTAATACCCAGCATGTCCTGCATCACCAAAACCTGTCCATCGACATGGGGGCCGGCACCGATCCCGATCATGGGAATGGAAACCTCTTCTGCCACTTTCTTTCCAAGTTCAGCGGGTATTTTTTCAAGCACAATACCAAAACAACCACATTCTTCCAGCAAATGCGCATCTTCCAGCAATTTGGCAGCCTCAGCCTCCTCCCTGGCACGCACGGTGTAGGTGCCAAACTTGTATATGGATTGCGGGGTAAGACCCAAATGTCCCATCACCGGCACACCGGCGCTTAGTATTCTCTCCACGGATTCCCTTATCTCGCTTCCTCCTTCCATTTTTACGGCATGAGCGCCGGACTCCTTCATGATCCTTATGGCGGAACGAAGCGCCTCTGTGGAGTCACCCTGATATGACCCAAAGGGTATGTCCACGATCACAAAGGCCCTTTCCACAGCACGTACTACTGAAGTGGCATGGTAGATCATATGATCAAGGGTAATAGGCAAAGTGGTTTCATTTCCTGCCATTACATTGGAGGCGCTGTCTCCCACCAGCAGCACATCTATACCGGCCGCATCAAGGATTCTTGCCATTGAGTAATCATAGGCGGTGAGCATGGAGATCTTCTCTCCCCTGTTTTTCATTTCCTGAAGCTGATGGGTGGTGACCTTCTTTATATCTGCCTTGTGTATTGACATGATCTATATTGTTGATAAGCTATTGGGTATAGTGACCGTAAATGTGGTGCCCTCCAGTTCCTGGCTCTCAACCTCGATTGTGGCATTTAGTTTGTCCGCCACTTTTTTCACTATATACAACCCAAGCCCGGACCCCTCACTTTTTTCCGTGGCCCGATAGAACAAAAATATGAGGCAACTTGGATTGTTCTATCCCCTCTCCGTTATCTTCGACCTTCAGTATCAGTTCATCTTCATTTACGATCGCCTCGATGTAAATGTAATGATTATCTTTATCATAACTCCGGTATTTGATAGCATTGGAAATCAGATTATTGAGTATGATCCTCACCCGGGTAAGGTCAGATTTGAAAGCCGCTGGCTGAAGCACTTTTGTCTTCGTCTCCAGTCCACTGGTATTGGTGGCATTGTAATAGCTGGAAATGGAGTGATTGATCTCCATGAGCAGGTTGATCTCTACGTGAGGGTCATTTACCCGGTCATTACGGGAAATACTCAACAGCTCCATAACCAGTGCATCCAGGCGTATTACACTGCCCTCAATCTTTTCAATGCACTCTTCCCGTATACTTGGATTTTGTTCCAGCCGGTAAAGATCGATCAGGCCAAGGATAGATCTAAGAGGCGAGCGCAGATCATGTGAAGCATGGTATACAAAGCTGTCAAGCTCAAAGTTTACCTTTTGCAGCTCCATCAGATTTTCCTTTGTCTGAGTGATGTCTTTCAGGATACACTCTATGACATTATCGTCAGCATACAAAATGGCGCTGCAGGAGACCCAACCTAATTCGTCACTATCCGTTTTGATTTGCAGCTCGAGATTATCCACTGACCCGCCGTCTTCCAGCCGGTTCAGAAATTTCTTACGATCCCTTTCACGAAGAATGTTATAGAAATTTCCGGTTTCATCAGACTTCAGGGAGATCAGTTCTCTGGCCTTGTCATTGGCCTCTATGATCCTACCCGTGGACATTTCACAACGGAACATGGCCACCAGGGAATTCTGAAATAAATGCCGGTACTTTTCCTCACTTTTCTTCAGTGCATTTGCTGCCTCCTTTTGTCTGGTGATATCGGTATGTGAGCCCGATAGCCTTAAGGCACGGCCGCTTTGATCCCGGATCACCTGAGCCTTTGACAGGACCCACCGATATCCGCCGTCTGCATGTTTCAGCCGGAATTCCTGATGATAGCCGGGCTCGACCCCCCTGATGTAATCATCCATTTTTTTGACTGCCAAAGCCTTATCTTCAGGGTGAAGCAGGTCTTCCCAAAAAGTGGACATATCCAGGGACGTATCATCACTGATCCCCAGCATAGCCTTCCAGGGCCGGGATACGAATGCGGTGTTGGTTTCAAAATCCCAGTCCCACAATCCTTCCGTGGCTCCATTAGCAGCAGCCTCATATTTATCCAGCTTCTCCTTCAGCAGTCTTATCTCAAGCTCTTTCTGAATAAGGATATCCCTTAAGTTTTCAGCATCACTTTTCACCACAATTAGTTATCAAGTGTTTTCACTGGTCAAAATCCCTGAAAGATAAAGGGTGCCTTTTTCTATAACAAATCAATTTCGTTACAGAAGGTACACGGCTTTTTGACCCTTTTCCAACTGGACTTCAACGTGTTCCTTGATGGACGTGGCCAGCTCATAGCCGGTATATTGAGTAGATATTGGGAATTGGGTGTGGCTTCTGTTCACTAAAACGGCAGTTTCGATCTTCTTGACCCGGATATTCAGAAAGGGTTTCAGGCTGTAGGCCAATGTCCGCCCGGTATATAAAACATCATCAATCAATATGATGGTCTTGTTTTTAAGGTCTTCCAACTCACAGGTAAGGGATATTTCACTCTGTGTGGGTTTGAATTTATCCAGTTTTATGCCGATGAGCGTCAACTTTATGTCAGAGACTTCCCCAAGGGCTTTTTCCAGCATTTCCGCCAGCGCATAGCCCTTGTCCATAATACCGGCCAGGACAAGTTCCTTCTCCTTGAAGTTGTTTTCGTAGATCTCAAAAGCAATCCTTTTGATCTTTTTTCTTACCTGGTCGTCCGTAAGAATAAGGCTCTTTTCTTCCATTTGGTTACGGTATTGACAACACCTTGCTATCCTTAAAAGTAGACAATATTACCATGGATTGCATATTATCCACCACATCGATATTGCTCACCTTTTCCATCATCAGTTTTTGATAGGTGCTGATGTCCTGTGAAATGATCTTGAGAATAAAATCACTTGATCCTGTCACATGATGGCATTCGACGATCTCGTCGATCCTGTCTATGCTGTCAATGAATTTTTCAATATTGTCCTTATTGTGCCCTTTCAGTGATACCATTACAAAAGTGTTCACTCCCAGCCCCACGGTTTGTGCGTCAAGTTTGGCATGGTAGCTTCTGATGATGCCTGAATTCTCCAGTTTTTTTACCCTCTCAAGTGTGGGGGCAGGTGAAAGGCCAATTTCCTGTGCAAGTTGGGCGTTGGTGATTTTTGCATTGGATTGAAGTATGTCCAGTATTTTTCTGTCGGTTTTATCGAGTGCCTTCATGTAAGTGCTGTCAGATTAAAGATGCGGCAAAAATAGTTAACAAAAACTATCTTGCGAAGTGCGACACCCATTTTAACCACACCCTACTTTAACGGTTTGAGGATTAGCAACTAATCCCAATATTTGGAGGTTATCTCCTCCTGAAGGGCGGAGTTTGTACAGAGCACAGGATGGCAGGCTGTATTCCCCAGAGGCTGTCTATACGTAGTTGTTCAGCATCACCGGCATGACCAGCATCAGGATGTCCTCGTTGTCATCCTTCTCAAGAGGCATGATCAATCCTGCCTTGTTGGGCTCGGACAAGTAAAGCTCTACCTTATCCGTATCCAGGTTGTTCAGCATCTCGATAAGAAAGCGGGCGTTGAAACCAATCTCAATATCCTCACCATCGTGCTCACAGGAAAGGCGCTCATTTGCCTCATTTGCGAAGTCCAGGTCCTCTGCTGAGATCTGAAGCTCACTTCCGGTTATCTTAAGTCTGACCTGATGTGTGGTTTTATTGGCATAAATGGCAATCCTCTTCAGTGAGCTCAGGAATTCGGACCGGTCGATGGTCATTTTATTGTTATTATCCAGTGGGATCACGTTTTCGTAGTCCGGGAAACGCTCATCGATAAGCCGGCAGATCATTTTGATATTGTCAAACTTGAAGAAGGCGTTGGATACATTGAATTCTACCGTAACGCTTGCATTTTCTGTGGGTAGTGTAGTCTTCAGCAGGTTCAGCGCCTTTCTGGGAATGATGATCGTATTGCCATTGTCAGAAGCCACATCCACCCGGCGATAGCGGATAAGACGGTGGCCGTCCGTAGAAACAAAGGTCGTATTGGTATCTGTCAGGTTCATGTACACACCTGTCATCGCCGGCCTGAGCTCATCGTTGCTGGTGGCAAAAATGGTGTTGTTGATCGCGCTGGCCAGTACGTCGGTAGACATGTTTACCGAAAAGTCATCCGACACAGCAGGCACCTTGGGAAAGTCCGTAGCATTTTCCCCGGCCAGCTTGTATCGCCCATTGTCGGAGCTGATCTCCACACTGTAGGTTTCTTCATCAATAGAAAACGTAACGGGCTGCTCGGGCAGGTTTTTCAACGTCTCCAGCAGGATCCTGGCAGGCACTGCTATGTTACCACTTTCCTTTGACTCTACCTCCAGCTCTGTGATCATCGACGTCTGAAGATCAGAGGCGGTGACGGTCAATACCCCATCATTGATTTCGAACAGGAAATTTTCGAGGATAGGAACTACGGGATTGGTGGTGATGACGCCGTTGATACCGGAAAGTTGCTTCAACAGGGCTGAAGAAGAGACGATGAACTTCATGTACGTAAATATTTATTCTATTTTTTGAAAGGGATGTAATTAAAATTTATAAGGCGTAAAGGTATAAATAAAATCAATTTTTGGAAATGTGCCCTGAGCTTAATACTGTAGATAATTTGCTGTTTTTGAGCTCTGAATGCAGGTACATGTCATTTACGGAGATCATCCCGAAAACGGGTATTATATGAAAAGTCATATACATGGTTTTATTTCTCCCTTACTTCAAAGAAGTGCCTGGGACGAAGGATCTTCCTTACCTTTCCAAAATCGAACAAAGCATAACCGGAGGAATCAATACGTCCTATGATCAACTCATTATCTCCTGGGGTATCAAAGAACTCTACAGTATGATCATTGCCTCCGACATCCGTGACGATGATGGTGGCCTGAGTGGTACGAAGCTGATCCTGCCAGTTGTTCAGTTCTTCCTGATGCAAATAGTCATTGACATACAGCAGTGACAGGTCTTCCATGAAGTCCGTGAGCTTTGTGGAATCGGACTGAGGCAACTGGCGAATACTGAGATGCCGGTCCTGAAAGATCACATCAAACCCGCTGTCCTCCCTGCCGGGGTACAACATGTTCACTTCCTGTAAATTGGCCCAGTTAAGATCAAAAACCAGTGGGTCACGCCAACCGTTTTCGTCCAGTTCAAAAATACCGGCCAGGTTCACACGGTAGCCAGGGATCTCCACCACGTAGCTCTCCCCTCCTTCTTCCCTAAAGTAGCTCAGTCCACTGTCTGGGTTGCCTGTTACACTGAAAGCTTTCCGCGTCTCTTTATCTGCGAGAAACCTGACTTCGACGCCACTCACAGTCATCAGACTGTCCACCTCGGCAGTTCGGTTTTTTGCCACCCTCCTGCGCACCTTATTTTGCTTCAGAATGGCAAACAACACTGTGATACGCTGAGGATCCGCCTTGTACCTGCCATTAACTGTCCAGCCACCGCCGGAAAACTCCAGCGTATTTTGCTGAGATGTACTCACGAGTTGTACCTGATCGATGGCGGAGACGTTCTGCAACGCAAAAAGATCACGGGGTATACTCAGCCTGTCCGAAGGGCCGCCGGCAAAATACACCAGAACAGTGGTCACCACTAAGATCATCCAGATAATGAGAAGACGGATATTTTTCTTTCTTTGACTCATTCTGTTTTGAATCCGGTATATTTCCTTTTTCTAAGATAAAACCGTGCTACACCATACAGTATCACCAGCACAATGGGCAACACAAGATTGATAGTCTGCCATTTGAGCTTTTCCCGGTCCGTTTTAACCTTATTCAGCGGTCTTATTCTGATCTCCTTATTGCGTGCGGTAATGATACCATCTTCGTCCAGCATGTAGGAAAGGGCATTCATCAGAAAGTCTTCATTGGCAAATTCTGCAGGGGCAAAGGGATAAAAGCCCAGCGGTTGCGGCCTTCCGGTGCCGGGGCTTATTTCATTACGGGCTATATCCCCATCACCCACTATCAGCAACTTACCTTCTGAAATTGAAGCATCTGCAAAGCCCTCTTCCCTCACGCCCTCCGGCTTGAAACGGTTCCTGTAAACCGACTCAAACCGGCCTTCCAGCAGCCAGGCTACCGGCAGCGCGGAGCGGTCAAGCATTTCCGGAGTGAGATTCTTCCTCAGATCAGTGACCGATACCCTGACGGGGGCTGTGACTGTTCTGGAATAATCAGAGGTAAACAGCAGCGGGGTCTTTTTTACACTTGTCGCTCTCACCGTATCAATGGTACTCACAAATTTGCCCAGTATACCGTCCATATTATTGGTGACAGGATGATCCCCAAACCGGTTGATGATAGGATAGAACCACCATTTCATCTGCCTGATCTGAGGCTGATCACCCACGTTGCCTATGTTTACCGGGTAAAAGGCAGCCGAATTGTCCTGAACAAGGTCAATGTTCACCCGCACACCATATTTAAAAAGCTGATCATCCAGGTTCAGTTCGTAGGGAAAGGCAAAATTACTTTCGGAAGATGCACTATCCATATTGGTCTGCAGCCTGTCTATAAGCAACATGAGCCTACCGCCTTTCATCAGGTACTGATCCAGATAGAATTTATCCTGCTCGGAAAATGGTGAAGTTGGTCTGGCTATGATCAAAGCATCAAAACTTTGCAGATCTTCCCGTGCCAGACGTACTTCATCTACCTCATAGTTGGATACTAAAGTGAGATTAAAGCTCTCCACTTCCAGTGAATCCATCTCACCATGTCCCCGTACCAGACCTATCTTTTTTCGTTCGAGGGTGGTAAGACGCCGGATAGCGGAAGCCAGCTCAAATTCCACACCTTCTATGGACTGGTTAAGCTTCTCCTCTGCGGTAGCAGCCCTGTTACCACCCAGCAGCATTACTCCTTCCTCTACTCCTCCATAGCTTATCACAGCACCTGGAAAAATCAGCTTCTCCACCCGCTGCCCTTCTTCCTGATCGATCACATTGGTAGGCTGTATTCCCCTGGCCATCAGGTCCTGCATGAACTGTCCCCGGGCACTTTCACTCAAAGCAGCACCCGGATCACTGAACGTATATTGAATATTGTCTCCCGAATATACCCTGAACTCCTCTAAAGTCTCCCGGATAGATCGCTGGAGTCTTTTAAAACCAGCATTCAGTTCGCCAGCCAGATATACCTCCACATAGACCACATCATCGAGTTCCCTGAGCATCGCTTTGGTGGCAGGTTTTATGGAATACCGCCCCTCTTCAGTCAGATCAAAACGATAGAATGACCTGGACGCAATAATATTGGTAAGAACAATGGCTGTGATACCAATGAACAAAGTGAGCAAGTCCCCCAATCTCCGGCTATTCAGATCTACCATTTCCTGCTACCCAAAATCAGTTTAGTGAACATAAGCATAAGTCCGATCATACTGGCAAAATAGACCACATCCCGTGTATCTATCAGTCCCTTACTCAATGCATTATAGTGGTAAAGTATACCCAGTTGCTCAAGGAAAGGTGACCAGTTCCCCCATACATCAATGGATGCCAGGGATTGAAAACCTGAATAGAAGATGAAGCAGAGGAATACCGCTGTGATGAACGAGACTATCTGATTGGTGGTAAAAAGTGAGCTGAGAATACCAATAGCCGTAAAGAGCCCTCCCAACAGGATAAGGCCTACATACGAACCTATGACCCCGGCAGTATCAACATTACCCACGGGATCTCCCAATTGATATACAGACCAATAGTATACAAGGGTAGGCAGAACAGCAAAAATGACCAGCAGCCAGCCGGAAAAGTATTTACCCAAAATGATCTGCCAGTCTGTAAGAGGTTTGGTCAAAAGCAGCTCTATAGTACCGGCTTTTTTCTCCTCGGCAAACATGCGCATGGTAATAGCAGGGATCAGGAACATGAAGACATAGGGGCCCAGTGTGAAAAGCGTTTCCATGTCAGCATAGCCATATTCCAGTACGGAGGTATCTGGAAATACCCACATTAAAAGGCCTATACCCGTGAGGAACACCGCAATGACAATATAGGCGATCAGGGAGTTGAGGAACCCGTTCAATTCTTTAACCAATATCTGGATCATTTCCCTTTGCTGGATTTGGTCAGTTCCTGAAATATATTCTCCATGGTCACCTCCTCCTGTTGCAGACCTACCAGAGTAAGTCCATGGTTGGACGCAAACTGGAAAATAACGGGCCTGATGTCCTCTTCCACAGTAGCCTCAAGGGTATATTTTGTATGATCTGTCTGATCCACTTTTGTGACTCCTTTAATGGCGCTGAGCTGTTCAATATCCACAGCTTCGGAGAATTCCACATGGATCACGGCTACCTGCACCTGCTGCAGCTTAAGCTGATCGATCTGGTCATTGGCCACCAACTGTCCCTTGTTGATCACAATCACCCTGTCACAGAGAGCCTGCACTTCCTGCATGATATGGGAGCTGAAGATGACGGTTTTGTTCTTTCCTATCCGCCCTATAAGATTTCGTATTTCTATGATCTGGTTAGGGTCAAGACCCGTGGTTGGCTCATCCAGGATCAGTACCTCCGGATCATGGATAAGCGCCTGAGCCAGTCCAACACGCTGACGGTAACCTTTGGAAAGCGCCTCTATTTTTTTGTTCTGCTCACGGGACAGGCCACACATTTGTATGATCTCATCGATCCGGGGCCGCAATTCATTACCCCGAAGTCCATGCAGCTTACCAATGAACTGAAGATACTCCCGCACATACATGTCAAGGTAAAGAGGATTGTGCTCCGGCAAATAACCGATCCTTTTCCTTACCTCACCAGGCTGGTCTACCACATCATAGCCGCATACCTCCACTTTACCACTGGAAGGAGGTGAAAAACAGGTAGCAATCTTCATAGTGGTGGATTTGCCGGCTCCGTTCGGCCCCAGGAAGCCAAGGATCTCGCCCTCTGTTACTTCAAATGAAATATTATCCAGCGCCTTTTGTTCTCCGAAAGTTTTTGTGAGATTACTAACAAGAATCGACATAGCCCTAAATGAACGACAAAGCTATTAATATGGTGCGACTATGCCAATAAATTTGGGAAAGAACGATTCCGGCGTCTGTGGCCGGAATCATGAAGGGTTAAACTATTGATTTTCCGCGTGGAATGTCCCCTGAATACTGGCAAAGTTACCTGTCACATCATTAATGATCTGTACATCAAACTCACCTTTCACCCCCTCTTCAGTGATCTCGTTGATCTTAACAATTCCGGTATTGTCTACAAACCTGTAGGTATCAGAGCCAAAGAAATAGGCCTCCGCCACCGGTGGCTCTACATTGCTGACCGGGGATATACGCGCAAGCGGGTAACTGCCGGTGATCCAGTGTCCGTCATCACCATCAATAAGTACATTAATAATAAAATCAGGATCATTATTACTTCCGCGCAGGTCAATTTTATGACGCAGGGTGTTATTAATGAACCGGTCAGCGCCCTTGTAACGGGCCTCGCCTTCCATAACCACCTCTCTTCCTGCATCAGTGATGGTAAGACTGAATGATCCTAATTCCGGTCCGGCGGCAACACTGCCGTCATCATCGCCACAGCCAGACAGCAGACATATTAACAAGCCCAGGACCAGGGGCAACGGCATAAACAATTTTTTCATGGTTTTCATTTTAAGGTTTAACAATTGGAAATAAGATGGGCTTTATACCATTACCTGAGGAATTGTAAACCTGATATCATTACCCAATACCAAAAATTAAGAATTCCTTAACCCTGTACCCTTTCAGCTACCAAAACAGTTTATTTTATTTGGGAAAATAGCTCTGAGCATCAATTGAATAGAACGGGTAAAATATCGGATCAAAAGCTTATCAAACACATTACAAAGGGAAATGAAGTGGCTTTTTCCCAACTGTTCGATAAGTATTGGAAATCGCTTTCCAACGCAGCCTACAAGGTGCTAAAGGACAGGGAGGTGGCACATGACATCGTCCAGGAGATCTTTACCGACCTGTGGTCAAAGCGAAGATCCCTTTCTATCGATCATGTATCATCTTATCTCCACACCGCGGTAAAATACAGAGTGATCAATCATATCCAGAAACATGAGATCCCTATGCTCAGCCTCGATTTTGTAGATGGCTTCAGGAATCTCAACACTACCGAGGAGCTGCTGGACCTGAAGGAGTTGGACCACCTTCTCAGGCAGTCTATTGATCAACTACCCGAACAATGCGGTAAGGTATTCTGTATGAGCCGGTTTGATCATATGAGCAATAAGGAAATAGCCGACCGGTTGAATCTTTCCGTTCGAACCGTCGAAAATCACATTTCCCGGGCTATTCGGTTGCTCCGGCCGAAGGTCACCACCACCACACTGTACCTGTTACTTGTGTGCTACGGCTGTCTCTCCTGATCCTGTTTTGGATTGGGACCGGAACAGGAAATAAAATCAGAAGTCAGAAAATACAGGGATATCTGTTCATTCTCATATTTTCCTCCTTTGTGGCACTTAGGAAAACAAGGTTTAATGTAGCTTGAAAGTGGACGATTTTCGGATAAAGGACTGATCCCTGTCATTGAAGTCTGTTACCCGAAAGTTATCCAAAGATTAATAATCATGTTTTTTCATAATTACATTGAGTAGTCGTCACGGTTATCTTGACTCACTATTAAACGGTGAGCAATGACGGGAAAAGAATTCCATCACATACTTAGAAAATATCTGAAAGGCAAAGGGACTGCTGAGGAAGAGCATGTTATTGACCAGTTCTATGCACGGAATCAAAGCAAAGATCTTCTGGACGATTATACAGAAAAAGAAGAGGCTGAGGCGAGGCGTCATATTAAGTCCAGGGTGCTTGATGCCATAAGGTCAGAAGCATCAGCAAACAAACAAGCTGTTAGGCACCGGTTTATGAAAGTGGCAGCATCCGTGGTTATAATATTTACGGTAAGTCTGGGAGTATATAAGGTGTTGACTTCTGAAACTGAGGTCGTTTATCTCACCAAGACCACTCAAAAAGGTCAAAAAGCGACCATAACGCTGAGTGATGGTTCTGAGGTGAAATTAAACGCTGAAAGTACCCTGATATATCCGGAAGCTTTTACCGGCGATATCAGGAACATTCAGCTAAAGGGGGAGGCTTTCTTCAACGTGGCAAAAGACAGGAACAGACCTTTCACGGTGAACTCATATGGAGTAGTCACTACTGTATTGGGCACAAGTTTTAATGTATCGGCATTCCCTGAAGAGGACATAAAGGTCACGGTGGCCACCGGAAAAGTGAGCGTATCATCCGAGGAGCAACAGGTTGAATTAACTCCCGGCGAACAGGCGACATATCAGTTAACTGATAAACATCTTGTTCAGGAAAAAGTAGCTGTGGAGAGTTTCATTGCATGGAAGGACGGGATACTTCAATTCACCAAGAGTTCTTTACCTGAAATTGCATCTGCTTTGGAAAGATGGTATGGTGTTACCATCACATTCTCAGAAGCTCAAAGTGATCATTGCCAATTGAGGATGACCTTTGACAACCTCACACTCAGGCAGACACTTGAGCAGTTAGCCATAGTGGCTGATGTACGCTATCACTTCAGGAATAATGGCCAAATAGAAATAACCGGAGTGGGATGTTCAAACTAAACAGTAAAACGAATGAAATAAAGCATTGACGATCAATCAACTGAGCTTACCAGGTAGGATCAGTAAACCCGGCCCCTGCGCCAACAGATAAACCGGGTTTTAAACTTATTACAAACTCATCCGGACTGCTATCCGGACAAACTTTATAACACTACAAAACTATGAAATCATCATTACTAAACCTATTGATGTTTATTTCCAGAAAAACGCTTCATATTTTCCTCGTCCAGGTAATGGTAATACAACTTTTGATGGCCAGCTCATCCAATAGCCAGGAATTAAAGGACATCAAACTGGCCTTTGAGATCGAAAATGCCCGGTTGGAAGAGGTCTTTGAACAACTGGAAACCGTTACCTCTTTCAAGTTTGGCTACAGTCATAAGGTACTGTCGTCTCCTACGCGTTATACATTTCATGAATCCGAAATAAGCCTGGAAAAGATACTTAAGCATATCGCTGAAAAATCAGACCTGAGCTTCAGAAGAGTGGGAAACCAGATACTTTTTTTCAAGGCCAGATCATCCTCAGAAAAAAGTAAAAAGGTAAGCCAGGACTATGGTTTCCTTTCGGGAATTATCCAAGATGAAAGCGGCAATTTTTTATCATTCGCCTCTGTCGCCATAAAAGAGCTGGGTACCGGTACGACTGCTGGACAGGACGGAAAATTCAATTTAAGGCTTCCAGAAGGAACCCACATCATATCAGTTAGCTATGTAGGCTATACAATAGCTGAAAAAAGCGTCCGGATATCTGCCAACCAAACTACGAGCACCACCATCACACTAAAGGAGGATACCGAGCAACTGGATGAGGTAGTTGTGTACGGGGTACTGACCAGGGGCCAGGCCAAGGCATTGAATGAACAAAAAAATGCGGACAACATTAAAAATGTGGTTTCCTATGAGCAATTCAGCAAATACCCCGACAGAAATGCGGCAGAAGCCCTTCAAAGGATCCCCGGTATCGCCATAAGCAGAGATCAGGGTGAAGGTGAATTGGTTTCTATCCGGGGGATGTCGCCTCGCTTCAATGCAGTGCAGGTAAACGGCCAACGGATACCAAGTCCTGACCCTGGTACCGACCGCGCAGTAGGACTGGATCTTTTGCAGGTAGACCTGATGGAATCTATTGTTGTGAACAAAACATTGATGCCCGACATGGATGGCGATGCCATAGGCGGTACCGTCAACTTCAGGCTGAAGCAGGCGCCGGAACAGCCCATCCTGAACATATCAGCCAGTGGCGGGATCAATCAGCAACAATCCGAGTTCGACGATTTTGGAAGAAGCCTGCAGGCTTACTCCGTGGTAGCCGGCAATCGTTTTTTCGACAAAAAGTTGGGGATCATCGCCGCTGCAAGCTATTACCGTACAGACCGGGGCTCCCTGCTTCACCAGTATACCTATGTAGACAATACCGAAGAAATAGAAGAAAAGCGGAATAATGATTATGATGTACGTAGAGAGCGATACGGCATAACATTCAGCCCGGATTTCAGATTCAATGAAAACCATAGCCTGAAGCTGGTGGCAAACTATAATGTATATGATGATGATGAGATCAGAAGACGGGTAGACTACCTGATAGGTGATGGAGAAGAAGAACGTGAAATACGCAACCGGGGCGAATATCAGACACATTACCTGTACCAGCTTATTGGTGAGCACAAGTTCAGGGCCTTTGACCTGGATTATAATGTAAGCTTTACTGAAGCCAGGGAAGAGATGCCCGACCGGACATATTGGAGATTCGCGAGGGACGTGGACTATTCATCACTTTCAAATGAAGAAAGATTCAACCTTACTGTGCTGGATAACCCCGGCGGGGACGATCCCTTATTCCTGAACAGACTAAGGTTTGATAACAATGTCAACGAGGACCGGGACTTTTCCAGCAAGCTGGACATAAAAGTTCCTGTAAAGCTCTTTGGTTTGGAAAGTGAAGTAAAGGTGGGTGGAAAACTGTTGTACAAAGAACGCCTGAGTGACCAGATGAGATCAAATCTCAGTGTGGATTCCGATGTAAACCCGGTATCCTTCAACGGAGGTACATTCTCCTTCGAAGACGTCAGATACAACGACCCTGAAGTGGCTGCGTTGGGTCTTGGCGAATTTGTTTTGGATGAAGACCGGGGTGACGGTCAGGATTACAAAGCAGAGGAGGATGTTCAGGCATTTTATGGAAAGTTTACCCTCAGGCTTACACAGCGACTTTCCGTCGTGACAGGTGCAAGGTTTGAAAGAACAGTCAATAAATACACGTCTATACGAGCAGACGATTTCAATGAGATCAATTCATTTGATTATTCCAACATACTGCCATCCGCACAGTTCAGGTACACTCTTTCTGACAATGCTCTACTGAGGATAGCCTACAGCACTGGTTTTACACGCCCTCCCTTCAGTTCCCTGATCCCCGGACCTGATAATATAGACGAAGATGAGCGGGTCATTTTCCGAAGAAATCCGGAGATCGGGCCCAGTACAGCCAACAATGTGGATATCATTTTTGAGAAATACTCAAAAAACCTCGGTTTGATCTCACTTGGTGCTTTCGGGAAATTTATCGATGATCAGATCCTTACCCAACGGACGCTGGAAAATATTGACGGGACCAATTTCACCGTATTCCGTTCAATCAACGGAGAAAGTGCCAGATCCATAGGGGTTGAAGCCTCATTTGTTCACAAATTCATCAATGACGGATTTCCACTCCTGAAATGGTTTGGGATCAACCTGAATTATACGTACGCATCTTCTGAACAGAAACTTTTCAGCGTTGATGACGACGGACAGGTGGTGAGCAGGACACTGCCCTTTGAAAGTCCGGAACATGTTTTCAACCTGGGCGTATTTTATGATAATCCCAATTTAGGACTGACCTTCACCATATCCGGCAACTACAGAGATGCCATCTTCATAGACCCCGGCAATGATGAGTTTTCTGATGTTTACTTTGACAGCCAGTTTCATATGGACGCTTCAGCAAGTAAAACGATAAAAAACAATTTTTCTGTGTTTGTACAGTTGAACAACCTCACAGATCAGTTGGAAGAAGAGGTCTTCGGCAACCCCACGGAGGATTTCTCCAGGATACACCAGACTGAGGGATATGGTTTTTGGGGATCGGTTGGTCTAAGGTATAAATTGTAATGCGTAAGATTAAAATACCTGCCACCTGTTGGCTAAGCATCTTCCTTATTTCCGGATACTGTTATGCCCAAAGCACTGTTGGCAACCCGCGAGTGATGCAGGGCCCCATGATCGGGGTCACTTCTCCCACTTCATGCACTATCTGGCTAAGGATAAGCGGAAGTTTTGATACACAGGTTGAATATTCTGAATATGATACATTCCGCAATGCTTCAAGTACCAGGGTCCAAAAGGCTACAAAGGAAACGGATTATATAATACTCTTCAATATTGACAACTTGAAACCAGACACTGAATATTATTACCGGGTCAGGGTCCACGATGGTTGGGACAGTTATCTCAGAAGGATACAACCTTTCCGATTCAAAACCGCTCCTGCCTCCGGAGATAGCAAAAATTTCAAACTGGCTTACGGGTCATGCGCCCGGTTTCAGTCCGATAGGGTGCAGCCCATCTGGCACGCCATCGAAAAAGAAGATCCCAACCTTTTTATATGGATCGGGGACAATATCTATGGTGATGCGCTGGATCCGGATATATTGTTTGAAGAATATATGCGACAGCGTGAAATAGCTTCGTTGCAACCGGTTTTGAGAAACATCTCACATCTTGCCATCTGGGATGATCACGACTTCGGGTTGAACGACCACCATAACACCAATCCCATCAAGGACAAGGCCCTGGACGTGTTTAAAAGAGTATGGGCAAATCCAGGATACGGCATTCAGGCTGCACCTGGTGTATTCTTTAAATACCAATACGGGAATATAGACTTCTTCTTTGTTGATTGCAGATATTACCGGGATCCCAATGAAATGAAGGATTCCCCTCAAAAAACGATGCTTGGCAAAGAACAATTCCAGTGGTTGACAGGGGAACTCAAAAAAAGCACAGCCATTTTCAAGCTGGTACTGTCTGGAAGCGGATGGTCTAAGGCCAAGGGGCCTGGCGGTGATTCGTGGGCATCATTTCTGTATGAAAGAGATCGTTTATTTGGTTTTATCAAAGAAAATCAAGTAGAAGGCGTGGTTTTGCTGTCCGGTGATACGCACGTCGGAGAACTCAATGCCATTCCCTGGTCAGAGAAGGGTGGTTATGATCTTTATGATCTGGTTAGTTCTCCTCTGGCCCAGCCTACTACGGACTCATGGCTGGTGAGAAAACCGGAAAAACGCATCAGGGATGTATATTTTAAAGGGCCAAACTATGGACTGATAGAGTTTTACCTGGAAGAAGAACGACCCCACCTGAAATTCTCACTCAAAAATCCAAAAAATGAGGTGGTCATGAGCCCCTTCACACTCTACGCGGATGAGTTGAAAAACGGTGTAAGTTCCTGGGAAGGGAAGTAATGGCTCTGTCTCAGATGAACTGGCCAACAGAGGCATTTTTCTGGGGAAAGGACAATATGCCAACTGGACCAGTGAAGGAGGATTCGAAGGCAGATGGGTACAGCTCTTCGCTGACTGATAATTAGTAAAAAGATCTGACGGTATTTGGAAATAAAGAAGGAGGCTGTCTCAAAGGGGCAGCCTTCTTCCTTTTGCTCTGAATAGTATGTTTTCTTCCGATCTCACAAAAAGCATTCTCTTGAGACACATTCTTTTAGCTTTCAACTCTTTGTGATTATTTATCAGGAAGGTTATAATTGAACCATAATAAGGTTTGAAGCGTTCATTCATCGTTTATCAGGACATTATGAGGCAAAAAATATTCTATCTTCTGTTTAGCACCCTGTTGATCAGTGGGTCTAATGTCCTTTCACAGGGCTACAAATTGGATTTCAGAATTGAAGGTCTTGCAGATACCACTTTTCTTTTAGGCAATTTCTTTGGCGAGAGCACATATGTCAAAGATACTGCTCAGGCCAACAGCGAGGGGGCATTTACATTTGTAGGAGACCAGCCCCTGGAGCAGGGCATGTATTTTCTGGTGCTGAACAAAACCCGGCTTTTTGATTTTGTGATCGGTGCTGATCAGGAGTTTAAAATGGCAACACGGTATCCGGATTATATTCCCAACCTTAAAATTACCGGGGATGCGGATAACGAACTGTTTCTGAAGGATATGCTGTTCAATGCCGCCAGAAATGAAGAAGCCAAACCGTATGTGGATGTAGTAAAGGACAGCACTGCCTCCCAGAGCGAAAGAGAAAAGGCCAGAAAAGATCTCAATGCCATCAGCGCAAAGGTAGATACACACATAGAACAGGTTATCTCCGAACATCCGAACAGTGTACTGGCTAAGATCATGAAGGCCAACCGGCAGGTGCAGGTACCAGATCCTCCTGTCCTAGAGAACGGGAAGGTCGACAGCACCTGGCAGTACCAGTATTATAAAAGCCACTACTGGGACAACTTTGATCTGGCCGACCCTACCCTGCTACGACTATCACAGCCTGTGTACCGAAAAAAGGTAGAAGAATACCTGGACCGTCTGGTGATCCCCGATCCGGATTCAGTGATACAGGCTATTGATGCTATGGTGGCAGTAGCCGGAAAGAATACGGATACCTACAAATATCTGGTATGGAGTGTAACATTGAAATATCAGAACCCGAAGATCATGGGGCTGGACAAGGTATTCGTATCGCTGTATGACCAGTACTTTGCCTCTGGGGAAATGGATTTCTGGGCCAATGACCAGCTGAAGAAAAACCTAAAGGAAAGAGCTGATCAGCTAAGACTAAGCCTGATTGGCATGACAGCTCCTAACCTTATCATGCAGAACACTGAGCTTCAACCCCGGGAGCTGCACCATATGAAGAACAAATACACCGTTATCTATTTCTATGATCCGGATTGCGGACATTGTAAAAAGGAAACTCCGCAGCTAAAGAAGTTTCACGAAGAAAGTAAATACGATGTGGGGGTCTATGCCGTATCCGCAGATACCTCCCTGGTAAAAATGAAGGACTACATAAGGAATATGGGTATAGCAGACTGGACAAACGTAAATGGGCCCCGTACCTATACAGTAAGCTATCAAAAGCAATATGATGCCATGACCACACCTACGATCTATGTACTGGACGAAAGAAAAAAGATCATTGGCAAAAAAATACCGGCTGAGCGTCTTGAAGAATTTCTAGGGCAGTACGAAAGAATAGAAGCGAACAGAAAAAACCAAAATTAAACTTATTTGTAACTTGTTAAAGTGATAAACGTCTTACCTTTATGGGGTTGTAACCCCCGTATTGGGGTATAACCAGGTCAAAACACAAAATTTAACAACATGTCTTTTATCAAAAATCTTTTCGGTAAAAAGAAAAAACCTTTCAGAGCCTCATGTGACATCAGCAAGGAACCCATAGAAAAGGGCTTCGGCTACCTGCTGACTACAGTGCAGGTGGTGTCATCCAAAAAATTCTGGGATAACGTAATGACTGAGCCTGAGACCATGTCCTACACGGTATCCCATTTCAAGCAAAATGATGAGATGGCAACAAAAATGAGGTTCATGATCTTTGAGAAGCACAGCACTGTAGACAAGCCATGGATGGTGTCCGATTCATACATCCACCTTTTCGATGTGGACAAAAAGGAAGCCAGGGACAATGCCAATAAATGGTGGGAGCAGGAAGGTGCTTTTTCTCCTGATGCTATAGGCAAGGCGGAAGATATGATGGAATCCGGCCAGTATGAAGAGATCAAGAAATACGCTGTGATGGAAGCCGGCAGGGAAAGGGTAGCCTAACCAGTCTCCTTTATTTCGTTCATTTTCAGGGTTTCGTTCCACCCAAAGATTTTTCGGTCTTTAAGTATTCGATATATTCTATCGGTAATACGTATGGCCTTGTCCTTTCCTTTTTGACCCGTTGTGGAGATCATAAAAATGCGGCCTGAACTGTACCAAACTAAAAAGGAGGTGTTTGGGAAAAGACTAAATTAGTTGCTGCATACCTTTTCCAGGGCAATTTGTCCAGGAAAGGCATGCCGGTCTTGCGTTAAAACCTGAGTTTCGATAATCATTTCCGGCTTTGAGGATATCCAGGGTAGTTTTATCCATCACACTTAGTGAACCTTTGTGCTTTCGTGCCTTTGTGGCCTGGAAAGCTTCGCCACAAAGGCACGAAAGCACAAAGAATCACAAAAACATTTTCTTTCTCGTTTAATTCCAACGTATTATTAGATCGAAACTCAGGTTATAAGTGGATTGTCTGCCCCATGCATGGCTTCAGCAGAGACTGACTAAAGCACTCAGACCCTAAACCTCCTTATCCTGTTTTCAAATAATTTACCTCACATCTGCTCTAATCAGCCGCTCCGTCCTTACTGCCTACCTGGTCCATGTCGTTCTTTCGCATGTATTCCAACAGTCCCCGCGCCTCATCGATCGGGATGTTTTGGTTGGGCATACGGGTGAGGCACTCCTCCAGCAGCTTTCGGGCTTCTTCATCCTCCTCGAGCATGACATCTACATTGGTGATCATATTCATGATCCACTCCGGCGATCGTTTGTTGGTGATCCCGGCCCAGCCGGGTCCTACCACACGTTCAGCATTCAGTTTATGACAGCCGGAGCATTTTGTTTCGAATGATTTTTTTCCAATACCGATCAGCCTGTCTACCAGGGGGTCAGTCAGCTGTATGTCCTCTACCTGCCCTACTCCCTTAGATACTTCCTCCTTCGGAGTGGATTCCGGCTGGTCCGTTTCAGCATTTTTTGTTCCGCCACCACAGGCGAAAATCACCGAGCCTAAAGACAGCATAAAAACAGATTTGTAAACTTTCATTGCGATTTGGTTTAAGGTATTCAATTTAATTAACTCCATCACCTGACCCGTAAAGGCACAAAGCACTCCCACAGGCAACAGGCTGCTGGCAATAAAAATAATTACATAATAACCAGGCATAAAGCCAAGTCCGGTCCAGAACATGGTTCCCTGACTGAACAAAACAAGTTCCATCAGTACAAAACCCGCCAGTATCAACCACCAACCCACTTTCGAGATCAGCTTATTTGTAGTAAAATACTGCTTTTGCAAACCATAGGCAATAAGAAACAGGGTGATCATCCCCAGTAGTATCAGGTGAAAGAACCCAATTACATACAAGCGTATGGTATAGGATATGACCGCTACGGAAGGAATGACCACCAATAATTGAATGATAACTTTCAAAACGAACGACAGCAGCGCCGCACGGCTGAAGATCCTTACCATCAGGTTTACATTGGACAAATACGCTCTACCTGCAGAGCGTACAATGCGAAGAAAAAAATACAATGCTCCTACCTGGAGTACCACACCCAGGCCGTTGACGTAAAACATTATTTCATCGGGTGCCGCCCATGACAAGGCCAGCGCGAAGGTTAGCAGTGTGGACAGCATCAGGAGCACAAAAAAGGTTTTATGATCCCTTGGGGAAAAGGAAATACCAAACTCTTCCATCACTCTGAAAAAGAGGGAAAGTGCCGCAAAAGTGAACCATCCGTTGAATTGAAAATGCAGAAAGAACTGAACGGATCCATGATAGTAGGCAAAATATTCATTCCCCTGAGACATGACCACTGCCAGCGACCAGATACCTGCCGTAGAAAGTACCAGCCAGAGGAGTGCCGCGCGGAAAAAAAGATCACCTCGTGACTTTAGCCATACCTTGCGTACAAAGGCATAGGCGAGGAAAAGGTAAATAGTGGAAAAAACTATGGAAACCGGACCATAACCCTGAATAGGAAATGAAACCAGCATACCCAAAATACTGGCCTGAGTTAAAAAAAACAGAATGAAAAAGGTCTTGTCCGGTGCACGGTCCACTGGACGATGGTAAAGAAAAACAGTAAGCAACAGATACAGCCAGCCCAGCATGGCCACATGAGAATGGCCATGAAGGACGTTCTTATAACTCAGGCCGGAGATCTCCTGGATAAATGCAAACCTGAGCAGTAGCCCGAGGCAGGCCGCCGCAAAAAGGTTAAAAAGAGGGACAATCCCCACCCATTTGTATTGGTTTACAAAAGAATTCATCCTGATTGGTCGAGTTCTATATTCAAATGACAGATCCCGATGGGCTGCCACAGTTACATCTCAACTCAATAAATATAAAGCTTGTTAAAGAGGTCGGGGATATTTGCAATCACTTAGCAAACTGATATTTATCAGTTTACGAAAGAACGATTTTAAGCATATGGGCCGGATGTACTTCAGAAGAAAGTTATAAGAGGAAGTGGGGCAGATCAGACATCGATTTTTGTGATAATCAGTGATTTAAGGCACAACTTCTCCGTTTACTGGCTTTCCTCAAGTCCGCTTACTCCACCACTTACTACAAATTTCATGGCAGCTGTGGCTTTCATATTTAGCGGCTTCACTCTGTTTTTTTCTACAAGAAAATGATTCCCCGAGAAGTTATAGGAATGAGGCATATACACCGATACATACCCAGGCAGGTTGATCTCATCCAGGTCTTCCCGGGTGATAAA
This sequence comes from Flammeovirgaceae bacterium BBD 1991-12, assembly GCA_001657315.1. Classification (GTDB taxonomy): domain Bacteria; phylum Bacteroidota; class Bacteroidia; order Cytophagales; family Cyclobacteriaceae; genus Fulvivirga. The sequence continues at coordinate 35,825 of LYSV01000071.1, forward strand.
ACCCACCTTAAGTATCGTTCCGTAATCATCAAAGGATACCGTGACCGGTGCGTTGAACTTTTTATGGTCACCTACAAAAGCCCCTATAAGGTCTTTTATGGAGCTGTAGAGTATACTGACCAACGGTATTTTTGTAAAATACTTTTCAAACAGGACAAATATCGGTCTCGTGATAAAGAAAGAGGCGAGGTAACCCAGAACGGTGATGGCGCCAATTATGATCAAAAGACCCAGCCCCGGGATGTCCAGAGGAATAAGACCGTCCAGCCATTCCAGTCCCTGAAAGATGATATAGATCGTGAGCGCCAGAGGTACTACAAAGAGCAGGCCGCGCAGAAAATAGGTTACAAACCGGTTAAAGGTAAATTTACTCATGGAAGCTCCGTTTTGATAGTAGTTAATCCCATAAAATTATTCACTCTGAGACCAACATCACTATGAAGCCGGGAGGTTTTTAAGTTTCTGAGTAAGAATGGTTAAAGGCGGGCGGTTGGAAGAGCGTATAAAACCCCATTATAAAAAAGGAAGTAAGGTATCATCGTGCCATCAATTAAATCTGATGGCACGATGCTATAGTTTAAACCAGGCTCATTTCACCCAGTACACTGTTCATTTTTCTGACAGCTTCTGCGCTTTCATTGAACTTCGCCTGCTCTTGATCGGACAGCTTATAGTCCACGATCTTCTCCCAGCCGTTCCTTCCTACGATTACCGGTACGCCAATGCAGATATCGGACTGACCATACTCGCCATCAAGATATACACAACATGGGAAAAGCTTCTTTTGATCCCGTACAATGCTCTCAGCCAGGTAAGCTCCTGCCGCTCCGGGGGCATACCACGCTGAAGTACCGATAAGTTTGGTGAGCGTAGCTCCTCCTACCATAGTTTCCTTCACCACATGCTCCTGCTGCTCAGCGCTCAGAAAATCAGTCACCGGAGCGCTGTTGTAGGTAGCGTGATTGATCAAAGGGATCATGGTAGTGTCACCATGACCGCCGATCACCACACCCTGCAGATCATTGGGAGAACAGCTTATAGCCTCAGATAACCGGTACTTGAACCGGCTGCTGTCCAGTATACCTCCCATACCTATTACTCGTTCCTTGGGAAGTCCGCTGGACTTCACGGAGAGATAAGTCATGGTATCCATAGGATTGCTTATCACCATCAGTATAGTATTGGGAGAGTGCTTGAGGATGTTTTCAGTGACCGTTTTAACAATCCCGGCATTGGTGCCGATCAGCTCCTCACGCGTCATGCCCGGTTTTCTGGGAATACCCGAAGTAATGATCACAACACTGGAATCCGCAGTGGCAGTATAGTCATTGGTAGAACCGATCACCCTTGTGTCGTAACCGTTCAGGGTGGCACACTGGTTCATGTCCATGGCCTTTCCTTCGGCCAGACCCTCTTTGATATCGAGGAGCACTACTTCTTCTACAAGTTGTTTTCTGGCGATATTTTCAGCACAGGTTGCGCCAACAGCTCCTGCACCTACAACAGTTATTTTCATAGTGAAAAATATTTAAGGAGTACATAATAATTCGCCCGCAAAATTAACCATTGGAGCTGATTATAGGTAAAGAAGATGGGTATAAATTAGGAGCCATTCAAATAAACCTGACTTAGGTTGAAAAAACCCCCTGAGGCCTTGTAGGCATTGAATAAATTAGCGTTGTAGGAGTTGTATATTTCAGCCAGTGCTTCCAGCATTTTTACCTTTATTTTAGGGTTGCCGTCGAAGATATCAAATATGTTCCCCTGTGGGATAACGTAGAACTCCGCTGTTTCTGAAGTAACAAAGGCGTTGAGCAGGCGTTTGGCCCCGTTCAGCAGGCAGCTCTCTCCCAAAGCAGTACCGGGGCCTACCCTGGTCAGGTTTTCAAAGCTGTCAGAATGGTCTATATCCAGCGACACCTCCCCTTTTTTCAAAAGGTAAAGCGCATGACTGGGGTCGCCCCTGAAAAAGACCACCTCATCCTTCTCATATTTCCTGAGGTGCATATGGGGCAAAAACAAAAACATTTGCTTGTGATTCAGCTCCGAGAATAGCTTGAGGTTGGCGAGAAATACAAAAGTGTTTTGTTCCTGTAAGGTATATGTCTTTTTGAATGGATTGATCATCTCAGATGACGTCAATTTGATAAATACGTTGGGTCTTTGCAGTGACCTTGTACCGGTTATCCAGCCTGTGGCCCACTACCCATACAATGTCGTCGCCACTGACCAGCACACAAACCCTTTCTTTCAAGTTTAGGGGAATTTTGTTATCTATCATAAAGTCGCTCACCTTTTTTTTACCGCCCATTCCCAGTGGGTAAAAATGATCCCCGGCCTCCCATCTCCTCAGTTTCAGCGGAAAGTTAAGCTTGTCCAGATCAATGCTGGCCCGTGTCGCTTCACGCGTGACCGGTGTATTGCCTCCCCTTATTTCAAAACGCAGGGAAACTAGTGCATTCATAACGGAACGATCTTCTTTTTGGATCATGACCTCCGACGGAGCCGGGACCACGGGGCTTACAATAAGACTGTCGCGGTCTATGTTCAGCTGCCATGACGTGCTTAAAAACCGTTTTCCCGTATTCCTGTCTACGGCTGCCTCAGCAATACTCTTCACCTGATCAAAATTAAAGCCAAAGGGCTCGAGAAGGTGCTCGAGTATCACCAGGTTTTGAACAGCCTCATGAGTGATCACCCAGTCCGTTCCTACCTTCCTCTTTAGTAATTTCACCTGATCTTCCAGCACATCTTTCAGGAGCCTCTCCGTAGCCTGCAGTTTCATCAGAGTATTCCTGAAAGTAGTCAGCAGGCCCGGGTTGATCTCACAGAGCAAGGGGATCACACGATTACGGATGAGATTCCGGCTGTACCTGTCAGAGGCGTTACTTACATCTTCTCTCCAGATTACCCCCTCCTGCCGGGCATACTCCATGATCTGTGCTTTGGTGAACGACAAAAGAGGACGTACCAGATTCCCGTTTTTAGGTAGTATTCCCCTTAATCCGGCAAGCCCTGTTCCTTTCGTCAGGTTGAAAAGAACGGTTTCCAGGGAATCATCCAGATGATGGGCCATGACCAGCCTGTCAAAAGGGTGGATAACTATCAGTTCGTCAAACCATGTATAACGCAGCTCCCGGGCAGCCATCTGAATGGAAATACCTTTTTCCCTGGCATAATTCTTGGTATCAAAAAGCTTTGTGAAACACTGTGTCTTTATGGCCCGAGCCTTGTTTGAAACCATTTGTTCATCCTCATCGGAATCAGTCCCCCGCAGTTGGAAATTGCAATGGGCTACGGCAAAAGTGAATCCGGCAGCGTGTAGTAGATGCATCAGGGTCATGGAGTCCACTCCGCCACTTACCGCCAGTAGCAGGCGGTCACCTTTGGTAAACAACTGTTTATCTTCTATCTCTCTTAAAAACTCTTCAAACATCCCTGAGCGGAGTTTTTTACTTAGCTTTGCAACTTAACAAACATGGCCCAAATCAAAGTAAAAATAGCATTTATCTTTCTGCTGTCCGTAACTGTAGGAGGTACAGCCCTTGCCCAGAAAAAGGTAGAGTTGAAAAGGGCTGAAAACCTGTATGGCGGTGTGGACGAAAATGGTGAAAGCTTCAGCAGCCCGGTGGGAAGTGTGGTCTTCGAGCAAAATGAGACCACTATCTACTGTGATTCAGCTATATTCTATGAAAGTACCAATGCCATACAGGCCTTTGGACGGGTAAAGATCACGGATGGTGATTCGGTCACTATTACCTCCAAAAGGCTTTTTTATGATGGGTTCACCAAAAAGGCGGAGCTGCGGGAAAATGTGGTCTTCACCAAGCTCGATCAACTTACCCTGTACACTGAATTCCTGGATTACTACCGCAATCAGCAGGAAGCACAATATTTCAATGGAGGTAAGCTGGTGGACAGCATCAATGTACTGACAAGTGAAAAGGGATATTACAGGGTAAACACCAATATGGCTTCGTTCAAGACCAATGTGGTAGGCACCAACCCTGACTACACTCTGGAATCCGATACGTTGCAGTATAACACCAAAACGAAAATTGTCTACTTCCGTGATAAAACCACCTTAACCGACGTAGAAGGTAGCGTATTCAACTATGAAGAGGGCCAGTACAACACCCGTATCAAAAGGTCAGACCTGGCATCAGGTGAAATAGAAAGTATATCCTACACCCTCACAGGGGATCAACTCTTTCTTGATGACATCCGAAAGTACTATACGGCCATTGGTAACGTGGAGATGATATCCAAGGAGCAGGATGTGATCATCACCGGCGACTCCAGCTTTTATGACCGGAAAAACGGTCTGGCCAAGGTATATGGCAATGCTTTGATGAAGAAAATAATGCAGCTTGATACCCTGTACCTTACTGCAGACACACTCGTGGCCATAGAAAATGAAGATCCCTCAAAGGAAAGGATTTTGGCTTACCGGGATGTAAAAATATTCAAGCCTGACCTTCAGGGCATATGCGATTCCCTGTCCTACATCAGTGTAGACTCCATTATTTACTTCTATAATGACCCCGTGCTGTGGACAGGAGAGAATCAAATGACTGCTGATTCCATTAATGTGGAAATTGCGAATAACACTATCGATAAGCTGAACATGAGAGTGAACTCATTTGTGGTATCCGAAGACAGCATCAGCAATTACAACCAGATCAAGGGCAGGAATATGGTAGCCTTTTTCAATGACGGAGAGATCAAAAAAGTAGATGTGGACGGAAATGGCGAAAGCCTTTTTTTCGCACTGGATGAAACAGACACCTATATGGTGGGTATGAACAAGATCATTTGCAGTAATATCACCATTAATTTCCTGCTGAATAAGGCCGATAATATTTCCTTCTACATAAAACCGGATGCCTCTTTTATTCCGCCGCATGAACTAAAAAGTGAAGACACACGGCTTAAGGGTTTTCAATGGCGTCATGAAGAAAAGCCTCTGCTTGCTGAAATGCTGGGGGAAAAACAACACGCCACACTGGAAATTGACGAAGAAACCAAGCCTGATCCAATACCTGAAGGCTTGCCGGAAAAAATAGAAAAAAAGATCAATAAAGAAGATCTAAAGCCAGATCGGCTCCAAAAAAAGGGCAAAAAACTTAAAATCAATGAAAATTAATCCCAAATCAGGCGTGTTCGGGCAAAAAGGTTACCAAAATGGCATTTTTTGGTATCTATTCAGCACTAAATTTCGTATATTCATCTGTTAACAAAATATAACGGTCGCTGTTAACCATTTATTGTATGCTAATATGAAAATATTTTTATCAGCTTTTTTTGCTTGTTTTCTGATCTCCGGGGTATGGGGTCAGAACTTCGAAGTAGTTGATAATAATATTACTCACAAAGGCAGTATCGGTCAGCAGATAAAAGCACCCGTCAAGATCAGGAACCTCACTGATAAGCCTATTCAGATCGTTGTAAGAAGACTGGATAAGGTTATTGGCACAAGCCAGCAGAACTACTTTTGCTGGGATGGAGAATGTTACGATCCGAGCGTAGATGAGCTCCCTTTATCCAAACGGGTTGCACCGGGAGAAACTTCCGTAAAATTCGAAAGTGTTCTGGAGGCCGGACTGGTGGCGGGAATCAGCTCGGTCAAATATCTTATCTATGACAGAGATGATCCGGCCTATGCAGTAGAATACGAAGTAAATTATACCGTAAACGAGGACAGAGGTAAAAATGCCATTTTTAATTCTGAAGATCTGAGAATTAACGAGGTTTATCCCAATCCCGTGAGAGAGTATGCTGTAATTGATTACAACATTCACAACGAGGAAATTGAGGCCAAGATCATGCTTCACAATGTTCTGGGTAGTGTGGTAGGTGAGTACGAGCTTTCATATCTGGAAACGAAACTCAAGATCAATACAAGGGAACTGAACCCTGGTGTGTACTTCTACACCCTCTATCTCGATAACGATGGGGTCATCACCAAAAAGCTCATTGTCAGAAAATAAATATCCTTTCACCGGGTTTTTCGTATAGTTTTTGCAGGCGTTTCGTGTTTATTGTTTATTAGTTTGCTCTAACCTATATTTGCAACCTTATGTGGAATTGGGTGTTATTCAGGGGTTTTCTCGTCATTCTCACTACTTTAGCCGTTATTTCGTGCAGCAAATTCAGGAAAATTGAAAAAAGTACGGACTGGCGGATAAAGTATGAAGCCGCTCTGAGATACTACGAAAACGAAGATTACTACAGGGCCACTGTGCTGTTCGATCAGATACTTCCGATAGTGCGGGGATTGCCCGAGGGGGAAAAGGTCCAGTTCTATTCTGCCTATTCTCAGTATTATCAGAAATTCTACCTGCTTGCCTCACACCAGTTCAAGGTTTTCTATGAAACCTATGCAAGAAGTGAATTTGCTGAAGAGGCTGAATTTATGTATGCCTATTCACTCTATGCCAATTCACCAGCCTACAATCTGGATCAGACAAGCAGTATAGAGGCTGTGGTGGCCATGCAGAATTTCATCAATCGCCGTCCCCAAAGTGAATTCCGCGATGATGCCACAAAAGTGATTGACGATATCCAGCAAAAGCTGGAGAGAAAAGGCTATGAGAATGCAAAACAGTACTACAAGCTGGAGCGTTATGATGCGGCGGTGATCGCATTTGATAGTTTCAGCAATGATTTTCCGGATTCGGAATTCAATGAAGAGATCGCCTTTTTAAAATTTATGGCGCAATACAACTGGGCTGAGAAGAGTATTACCTCCAAACAGCTGGAGAGGTATCAGCTGGCGAGGGAATATTACATCGAGTTCATCGATCGCTTTCCTACCAGTCAATACCTCAACGAAGCTGAAAAGAGATATGGCAACAGCCTGAATAAGATCAATGAACTTGCAAAAAAATAATAACAAAAACGAATATGGCTGCATACGCATCAATTGAAACAAGGGATATGGATAAGCTGGGGGAGAGCACCGGTAATGTTTATGAATCTGTAGCTATCATATCTCAACGGGCCCGTCAGATAGCGGTAAATGTGAAGGAAGAGCTGAATGCCAAGCTGGCGGAGTTTGCCTCCACCGTGGATAATCTGGAGGAGATCTTTGAGAACAGGGAGCAGATAGAGATCTCAAAGTTCTACGAGCGACTACCGAAAGCTACCAACGTGGCTATCGAAGAGTTCCTTGAGGACAAAGTAATGTTCAGAGAAAGAGACGAAGAGCAGAACAAACTGGAATTTTAATTTTCACCATAGCATGCTCCAAAACAAGAAGATATTGCTAGGAGTATGTGGTAGTATAGCAGCCTACAAAGCTGCACATCTCACCAGACTGCTGATAAAAGAAGGGGTGGAGGTCAGGGTAGTTATGACCAACGCCGCCACTAAATTCATTACTCCGCTGACCCTCGCTACACTTTCCAAAAATCCTGTTCTGTCGGATTTTGTAAAGGATAAGACCGGCCAATGGAACAACCATGTGGAGCTGGGGTTGTGGGCGGATGTGATGATCATAGCACCGGCGAGTGCCAATACCTTGGCCAAAATGGCCCATGGTCTGTGCGACAATCTTTTGCTGGCTACTTATCTTTCAGCACGTTGTCCGGTGATGATAGCGCCAGCTATGGACCTTGACATCTCACCCCTCCACAAAAACTAACCTGGAGAAGCTTGAAGGCTATGGCAACAGCATAATAGAAGCAGAGCACGGTGAGCTGGCCAGCGGTCTGGTAGGAACCGGGAGAATGGCCGAGCCTGAACATATCCTGGAGGTTCTGGAAAAGCATTTCAATAAAAAAAAAGCGCTGACCGGTAAACGGGTACTGATCACAGCAGGCCCTACCTATGAGGCCATAGACCCGGTACGTTTTATCGGGAATCATTCCAGTGGAAAAATGGGCTTTGCCATCGCTGAGTTCATGGCAGAGCAGGGTGCCAAGGTGCACCTCGTCAGTGGCCCCACACAGCTTTCCAGTACACATAAAAATATTAAAACCGAAAGGGTCACCTCTGCGGAGGAAATGTATGATGCCTGTGTGGAACAATTCGGCAATGCAGACATAAGTGTACTGGCTGCCGCCGTGGCCGATTATAAACCGGTTGTGGCAGAAAGTCAGAAGATCAAGAAAAAAACGGACACGCTGCATCTGGACCTTACTAAAACGAAAGATATAGCCGCGGAGCTGGGCCAACGGAAGAAAAACGGTCAGATGATCGTGGGGTTCGCCCTGGAAACGGAAAATGAGCAGGCCAACGCACTAAAAAAGATAAAATCCAAGAATTTCGACATGATCGTGCTCAACTCACTCAAGGATGAGGGAGCAGGTTTCGGACATGACACCAATAAAATATCTATTATTGACAAACAAAATAATATTCATCAATTTGGGTTAAAGTCTAAAAGAGAGGTAGCTCAGGACATCGTGAATTCAATACTACATGCGCTTGATTAATAACCTGATTGCTTTGATCCTGACAGGGATATCAGCCCTGGGTGTATCTGCTCAGGAAATAAACTGCAAGGTGACGGTAAACGCCGATCAGGTGCAGTCGTCCGACAGGAGTGTTTTCAGTGACATGGAGAATGCCTTCACCCAATTCGTCAGCAACCGTCAATGGACCGATGACGATTTTGACAACTTCGAGCAGATCAGGTGCAACATGATCATCACGTTGAACAACACCCAGACCAGTATCGGTAACTTTGAAGCCAGTGGTGTTCAGATACAGTATGCCAGACCGGTTTACAACACCAATTACGAATCCATATTGCTGAACTTTGCTGATCGTGACTGGCAGTTTGAGTATGTGGAATCGCAGCCGTTGCAATTCAATGATAATACCTTTGACAGTAATCTTACATCCATACTGGCCTTCTATGCCTACATCATCCTCGGGCTGGACTATGATTCCTTCAGTGAGCTGGGTGGTACATTGTACTTCCAGAAAGCCCTGGATGTGGTGAACAATGCACAACAGTCCAACCGGCCAGGGTGGAATGCGCTGGGAAGCACGCGCAACCGCTACTGGCTCGTGGAGAACTTCACCAACTCACAGATGGTAGAGCTTCGGAAAGGGATCTATAAATATCACCGGCTGGCGCTGGATACCTTTGGGGAAGACCCTGAAAAAAGCCGCAGGCTTATTGTGGAGGTGCTGCGCGAATTTCAAAAGGTGAGGGACATTTATCCTAATTCCATTCTTATCATCTCTTTTCTGGACGCTAAATCCGACGAACTGATCAACATTTTTTCAGAAGGCAACCTGCAGGTGCGGCGGGAAGCGTACGAAATTCTCATTGAAATAGATCCTGCCAAAACGGGAGAATACGAAAAGATCATCAAATCCAACTGACCCATTGGCAAAGCGGCAGATCAGACTGGATACTCCGGAAGGCATTCGAAAAATGCTGCCTGAAATCTCGGGTAAAAAAGTTAATATTGTAATGGTCTCCGGCGCGGTGTTTTTTGTGCTTGTCCAAAAAGTTTCAGATAAAACCCTGATGGTTTCAGACATGAGGCTTACAAAAAATGAGCTGGAGATTGATCAGATTGCGGAAATTATTTTAGACGTCGAGGCGTAGATGCTCAAACACCTTGTTATTAAAAACTATGCGTTGATCAAAGCGCTGGAGATCTCGCCTTCAGCGAACCTCAATATGATCACAGGAGAAACCGGAGCCGGCAAATCCATCATGCTCGGCGCCGTGGGCCTGTTGCTGGGCAACCGGGCAGACACCCGGGCGCTGCTGAATGAAAATGAAAAATGCGTGGTAGAAGGTCATTTTGACCTCGGGGAGTACGACCTGGAACCTGTTTTCGAGCAGGAAGACCTCGACTATGAACGGCTATCGATCATACGGCGTGAAATAAGCACCTCAGGGAAATCAAGAGCATTCATCAATGACACGCCCGTCACCCTGGATGTGATGAAAAAGATAGGGTTGCGGCTGATGGATATCCATTCCCAGCATGAAACCCTACATCTTGGGAAAAGCTCCTACCAGCTCGACTTCATTGATGCATGGGCGGAAACCATAGACCTGAAAAAAGATTATCAGTCTTCATATCAGAGTTACGAAGCCGCCCGCAAAAAGCTGGAAAAGCTCCGTCAGGAAGCTGACGAGATGAACAAGGAAGCGGACTATGAGAGCTTTCTGCTGGAAGAGCTGGTCAATGCAAAGCTGGAGCCCCATGAGCAGGAGGAACTGGAGGGCATGGTACAGCTCATGGAACATGCCGAAGAGATAAAGACCAAACTCAACGCCACCCTGGAGATCCTTTCCAACAGCGATTTCTCATCACTGAACGGTTTGCAGGAATCCAACAGTCTGCTCAGCCAGCTGTCGAGGTTCTCCAAAAGTTTTGAAGAGCTGGGCCAGCGCCTGAACAGCGCCACCATTGAAATTACCGATATAGTAGCGGAATTGGAAAAGGCTGAAGAAGAAGTGGAGTTTGATCCTGAGCAGGCACGGCAGGCACAGGAAAGACTAAGCCTCATTTTTCATCTTCAGCAGAAACATAACGTCCAGGACATAACTGCGCTCATTCGTATGCAGGATGAACTGCAGCAAAAAGTCAACAGGTTCGGTAATATGGATGAGGAGTTACAGAATGCAGAACAGGAAATGGAACAGCTGTTCGCTGAGACGCAGCAGAAGGCAACGGTATTGAGTAAAAGACGGCTTGCCTGCTTTGGCTCACTTGAAGGGGAATTCGTGAAGTTGCTTCAAAAAGTCGGGATCCCTGAGGCGACTGTAAAAATTGAGAACACCACCGTGGACCCAGGACCCGACGGCATGGACCGGATCAGTATCCTGTTTAGTGCCAACAAGGGGATCCGCCCACAGGAGCTGGCTAAGGTAGCCTCAGGGGGGGAGTTCTCCCGGTTAATGTTTTGTGTGAAATATATCCTGGCAGACAAGGTCTCACTGCCTACTATCATTTTTGATGAGATCGATGCCGGCATCTCAGGGGAGATTGCCCTGAAGCTGGGCGATATGATGAAAAACATGGCCGGAAAACATCAGCTCATCACCATAAGTCACCTGCCACAGATCGCCGCCCGCGGGGACCAGCATTATTTCGTTTACAAGGACAGCTCCGATAACCGGTCCGTAAGCAAGATCAAGGCATTGTCAGCCGATGAGCGTATTGAAGAAATAGCAAAAATGATCGGTGGTGACCAGCCTTCTGTAGTAGCCTTTGACAATGCCCGGGAGCTGATGGGTATAAACAGATAACCAGTATGTTAAGATTGCCAAACGCAACCATATCATCACAATTCCTGATCGCATTTTTACCAAAAACACATGCCTGAGGTCATAGATGGCTTTACGCATACCGAGTACCTTACGGTTTTTGTTGCCATTATTTTCGGCTATGTAGGTGCGGAGTACTTCGTAGGGTGGGGCTCCATGATACGCAACCGTGTGATCATACGGATCTACTGGCAGCACCTGATGTGGACCGTTTTCGCATTTCTGGTACTTATTCAAAACTGGTGGGGAATATGGCCACGTACACGGGTGATCAATGACAACATCTATTACTTTCTTTATTCGCTGGTGCCCATCTTTCTTTTCCACCTCATCAGTGTGATCCTGTTCCCGAATTTCATACAGCACGAAAAAACAGACATGAAGGAGTATTTCTACCGGAATTCGAGATGGTTTTTTGCGCTGCTTTCTGCCTACTTTGTGAGCACGATTATAAGCTCATTTGTATACCCTGACGTGGGCAATGTACTGGTACAAAACATCATAAGGTCAATGGGAGTCATGCTGGCGTTGGCCGCAGCATATTTTGACCAGGTGAAGATACTTCATTATATTTTGCTGATCATAGGCTACATTTCACTGGCAGGTTTTTTTATAGCACTACCGTCTTAGTAACATATGAATAGTAAAATCTCACTTACCAGGATCATAGGCTTTGCACTGGGCCCTCTCCTCTTTACTCTTGTCCTCCTTTTCAGCGAGCCTCCCAACGAAGAAATATGGAAGGTGCTGGCGCTGGCTTTGTGGATGATCACCTGGTGGATCACCGAGGCTGCTCCTATACCCGTTACAGCCCTGCTTCCACTCGTCCTTCTGCCCTACCTGGGCATATTTACCGTGGCTGAATCCACAGCACCCTATGCCAGCCCTATTATTTTTCTTTTCATGGGAGGGTTTATGATCGCCCTTGGGCTGGAGAAACACAATTTACACCAGCGTATTGCATTAAACCTGATACGCATCACAGGTACGTCAGGCAACGGTATTATCCTTGGATTTATGCTGGCCACGGCTCTGCTCAGCATGTGGATCAGTAATACTGCCACAGCAGTAATGATGCTGCCCATAGCCACCTCGGTTGTACGCCTGCTTATGAAGGAGCATGATATGAACGGCTCCGAAAAAAGATTCGCGCTGGGACTCATGCTCAGTATTGCCTACGCTGCCAATATTGGCGGCACCATGACCATCATAGGTACGCCTCCCAATGTAGTGATGACCGGGTACCTGAAAGAGCTGGTAGACTTTGAGATGGCCTTCAGCCGGTGGCTTATCATAGGTATTCCTGCGGGAGTTATTATTCTGTCCGCTACTTATTTCCTGATCACCCGCGTCCTGTTTGCCAACGGGATCCGTGAGATTGAAGGGTCCGGCGCACTGATCCATAAAAAGCTGGAATCCCTCGGCAGCATTTCAAGAGAGGAAAAACTGGTGACCGCCGTATTCACCCTGACAGCAGCATGCTGGGTCTTCAAACCACAGGTCAATGCTTTGCTGGGAGCTCCCTTTCTTTCTGATGCAACCACCGCTATGGCCGGGGGCATACTCATGTTCATCACTCCGGTAAGTTTTAACAAAAACAGGTTTCTGATGAACTGGGAGGACACTACCCGGCTACCCTGGGGAATTCTTATCCTTTTCGGAGGAGGTATGTGCCTGGCCAAAGGAATGGAAAGATCTGGGATCATCGAGGCCATCGGCGTATTTGTATCCGAACGTAGCGATCTTGGACTATTGAGTTTGATAGCCATCGTAACTGCCGTAGTAGTGTTCATGACCGAGCTGATGAGTAATGTAGCCCTTGTCACCATTTTCATACCGGTTATCATAGGCGTGGCCAACGGACTGGATATCAACCCGCTTTACCTTGTGATCCCCTCCACCATAGCTTCCAGTTGTGCCTTTATGATGCCTATATCCACACCTCCCAATGCCATCGTCTTCGCCAGTGGTCATATCCGGATCAAGGATATGATGAGAGCAGGGATATTGCTTAATGTTCTAAGCGTATTGATCCTGGTGATCATTGGAATGGTACTGGTGCCATTGGTTTTTTAGTTGATAGTTGATGGTTGATCGGGTTGGTTGATCGTTGTTTGTGGTTTGTATCTGTCTACCAACATGAGGAGACAACCCATATTCTTAAAACTCCGTTGTAAATAAGTTCCTCGCACCCTTTATACCACACTTCTGATACCGATGATAGACCTGGGCGGCTCTCTCATCAATTTCAGCACCGGATTCATCACGTATCCAACCGTCCAGTGCAGATTTTAGCGTGTAGGCTTCCGGGGCCATCAGATGTGTTGTCCAAAGGAGAGGGTGGGCTCCAGCCTTGCGGATTTCCGGTCCAAAATAGTTTTTGCTGTAGCAGGCAAGTATCATAGCCTCTTTACGTTCATCGGTATTTTTATCGTATTTTATATCTATATTGAAGTCCATCAGACCATCATGCCCGACATAAGCCACCAGGTCGGATGTTCCACCAAAATTCAGGCTGGAGGAACTGTAATTGATCTTCAAAGCGTCCTGTCCGTTGGAAGCCTTTAGGAAATCACCTACACACTGCTTTATCTTTTCTCCATCATAGGCATCCGCCAGCATATAGACCTCCAGGGTCGAATGTTTGAATAATAATCTTTCCAATATGGCCGGATCGGTTGATTTGATCGTCTTTATCAGTTCCCAATCGGTGGTTTTGCCGTTGAAATAAGTCTTCACCCCATAGGCAGCACCCCAGTACAGGTTACGGGCGGGGTCCTTACCATTACCCAGCGACGCTGGAACAGGTACAATGCCTTGATACTTATTATCACAAAGGGCCACGAAAACATGAACTGTTCTGTGCTGTCCAAAGATCAATGAAGACAGAAGAAGAGTAAAGATCAGACTAAAAATGGCTTTCATATTGATATTAGCAGATGATCCATTTAGCCCTACTTTGTCAAGTTAAGATTTCATAAGGTCATTTTAGCAAATTTGGGACAGTCACTGATTGTGGGTTGCCCGTTGCGGGTTCCTTTTAGCTGGCAACGGGCAACCGGTTTCCCGGAGAATAAGCACGCAAATGAACTATTCATTAGACTTAACTTAACAAAGTAGGATTAGTTGATATCCTCTATTTCAACGAAATATTCAGCTCACATATTTCAAAATTGCCATTTCTATACCCCGTGATCAGTAACTTTCTGTTGTCTGCAGACCAGTCAGGCAGTGTATCTCCATCTTCATTGTAGGTGATCCTCTGCCGATTTTTCCCATCGGCGTCCATGACATAGATCTCAGGCCGGATCTCCTCCATGGAAACCACATAGGCGATCCTTGATCCGTCCGTGGACCATGCCGGACAAAAATTATGTCTGGGCCAGTGCGTTAACCTTTTTTTACTGGAACCATCAACGCCAATAGAATAGATCTCATCATCAGTATTGTCCGTCTCATGGCGGGAGAAAAACAACAGAGACTCCCCATCTGCAGACCATCTGGGGTAAAAGCTGCGGAAGCCATAGTCTGCCAGTCTGGTAACGATAATTCCGCTCCTGTCTACAATAACAATACTGGATTCCTCATCCGACCTCTTGCTGGAAAATGCTATCCTTTTGCCGTCAGGGGAATACCTAGGAAACACCGGCTCACCATCAAGACCCTTAATATCCAAATGGCTGATATTCAAATTTTCCAGCACAAGCTCATAAAGTCCATTTTTACCACCACGATTGGATTCAAACACTATTTTCGTACCATCCGGATGCCAGTCCGGTCGCCTGTCGTCACTATCACGGGTGGTTAGCCTCTCCTGATTACTTCCATCAGCATTCATAACATAGATATCCCAGTTCCCTTCCCGGTTGGACTCAAAAATGATCTGCTTCCCATCAGGAGAGTAGCTGCCGTACCGGTCATCTGCCTTATGATGGGTCAGTATCTTTTCTTCCGCTCCCTGACCATAAACTGCGAGTGCCGTGACGAAAATAAATAAGTACGTATATAAAATCTTCACCATTGCTATATTGGTTTTAACGATTTTCTCCTTTTACCGGCTGATAAGTGCCGATTACCTGCTCATAGAGTCCTGTGGAGCCTCGGGGTTCCTCACAGAGTCCTGTGGGTCCACAGGATTCTGTGAATGTAAGTGTGCCGAAACAAAGCAAAGGAATGCTGATGTTTTACGTCAGAAACAAAACTAAATGTCCAACCCTGTACTTTCAGTCATGAATCTGTGCAATGTCACCATTTGATCCTTTCCCATCCTTTTCCCGAAGTAAGCCACAAGGTAAAGGCTCAGAAAAACAAGGGCCAGCAGGGGAACCCACCACAGTATCGCTGCCGGTTTACCCAACGACAGATAAGATATGCCCATAGTGCCCACCACCAGAATAGCAAAACCAATGGCAGTGTAAAAAAAGACGAACATAGTCCATACAGTAGGTCGGGGCCCGTAAAGTCCTCTTAGCAGGGTGCCTTTGCCACTTTCCTCCAGAGTGAGATTCAACTGAGGTGACCAGTAGTGCCGCTCTTCCACCGGAAGATACAGTGTGACCTGGTTATACGCGAATCTTCCCTTGCAGGGCGCATCTTCCTTACCCAGGCCGGTCTTGATCTTTTTGGTCAGATCTTCCACGGACAAGGGAGTTTCTATTCTAAAGCGTGGCCTGACCTGGTATACGGGGAAATGATCATTGTCGGTTTCGCTCATAAAATAGTCCTTTCATGACCATAAGGCAAATCATGGCAACATTCCGGTTTTTCTCTGAAATTCATAAGGATAAAATAACCATTTTTTGCTTGTCAGCCAATAATCAGTGATACCAGCTGATTTAAATCGGAAGGCCTGTCATACAATATTAAAAATTAATGTTTTTCCTTCCCTATCACCATTGTGGAACAGACCATCTTTGTTTCAAGGACATCATTCTCTTCAGCCTGTTCCCTGAGATATTTTTCGAAAAGTGTGCTTTTATGAGGATACGTTTCCATCAATTCATGGCATCTTTTTTCAAGATTTTTGAATATATCAACATCTGCGTCCTTCATCTCATCGCTACTGATTATAGTTTCATCCAACAAATGCATGTCGGCATCACTGATCTGCCTTAGAACATCCGCTCTTTTCTGGATCAGTGGATCACTGAAGTTACTTTCATTCTCAATGTAGCCGTCATCAATAACAATCACTCCATTTTCCGTCAGACTTTTTGAAAGTGTGATAAGGGTAGAATAATAATCTCCGAAAACCGGCCCTACAGCACCCAGGACAATTACGTCAAATTGGGGCAATTCTCCGATCTTTTTCCTGATATCACCTTGCTCGAACCGGCAGGATTGGGCCACTCCATACTCCACAGCTTTTTTGTTTGCCTCTTCGATAAACTCCCCGATAGCATCGATCCCAAGACATTTGCATCCCAGTTCCTGCGCCAGCCTAACTGATACGGCTCCTTTTCCACAACCCAGATCAAGTATATTCAGGTGTGAATAATCCCGGGTGTGTTTGCGAACCAGTTCTGTAATCACTTTTGGAGACGCTCCAATCTCCCACATGTCCTGAAGTATATAAGGTAAAAAAGGGAACAATGCCACATCAGTACCATCCATGGCATTTACAACACTTTCTTTCAGCGACTTCATGGTATTCATATTATGGGTTAGGGGCCATATTGGGCTACTTTCATATTCACAATCTTAGATTTTACAGCAAAGCTTACCCAACGGAACAGAATCTCTCCGCTCGGTTCTTTGAAGAGCAAGTCAGCCAGTCTGAAGTTATGTAATACCATAGCAATTTACAAAAATATCATGTCACAGGTCGCGCGTCCCTGCCCTCTCATTATAGTGCCTGATTGAAAAATAAGGCTGGTATTATGACAATCCGTGTCTGTAATCTTGACTGGTGTTGTTTTTTTTCTACCTTGTTCCAGGGCTGGTTTTAATGATCACAGGTATGACAGAGGTTGCCGGAAAAAGCTCAATATTAACATTTCGATGGAAATGGGTCATGCTTTTCAGGGAAAGGAAGATCCTGACCATATCGGCTATTTGCGGCCTTATGGCTTTACTGGGAACAGGACAGGATCTCGCAGATGCGTTGATCAATGGATATTCCTTTTATTTTTCGGAATCCTTCTCCTTTAAGGTATACTGGGCCTTGTTCATTCCGTTCTCCGGCATGCTATTGTTTCTGTCAAAACAGAGAAGGAACAGGTTTTCATGGATGTACATAATCACAGGAGCTACTATTGTTGGTTTCTTACATATTATCGCTACGGCATTCGTTCTCTTTCTCATTTCCAGGCTTTTTTGGGATCACACCTTTCATTTCTCAAGGCTGGCAAACTATTTTTTTGCCAATGAATCAGCCAAAACACTTGCGATATATGGCGTATTGTTTT
This sequence comes from Flammeovirgaceae bacterium BBD 1991-12, assembly GCA_001657315.1. Lineage (GTDB taxonomy): Bacteria > Bacteroidota > Bacteroidia > Cytophagales > Cyclobacteriaceae > Fulvivirga. Next base: position 53,477 of record LYSV01000071.1, read on the forward strand.
ACGTGCTGTTTCGCCGGCAGCCCATACCCCCACAGGATGATATTAAGGACAAACCCAAATTCCTGACCTTACCCATAGGTGGAAAGCTCGTACCCGTGGCTGTAGAAGACATCCAGTACATCGTTTCCGATCGTCCCTACATTGCCATACACACGGCAAAGAAAAAATACCTGTATGCCATGAGTCTGAAACAGATCCTTGAAAAACTGGATAGAAAGGATTTTTTTCAGGTGCACCGTTCGGGTATAGTGAATCTGAGGCATATCGCTTATTTCAGGTCCCGGTCCAATGGCGATTACGATATCGTGATGAAAAAGGGTCATGTGATCCGAATGAGCAGAAATTTTAGCAAACCTGTCAAAAGAGCTGTCAGAGCACCTCAGGTTAGCATCTGAATCACTCATCCTGGCCTGGTCACATGATTTTTCAGGATCAGACCTCTTTATTTTGAACAGAAATGCCCGGCTATGAAAAAGTATATTTTAATTTCGTGTCTTATCATTCTTTTCAACTCCTGCTCGCATTCGCAGAATACGAATGACGCCAGACAGGTACAACCCAAGCCAGTAGGAGGCGCTTGTGAGGGTTGCGAAGCCCTGTTTGACTACGATCCCGCTCAACTGAACCCGGTAGATACTCTGCCGGATTTTGGTGAAAGCGGTGAAAAACTTAAGATCCACGGGATAATTTACCAGCCTGATGGAACTACCCCCGCTCCAAATGTAATTTTGTATGTTTACCATACGGACCAGCAGGGGCTCTATTCCTTCCGGGATGAGGACACCACAAGAGATCACAGACACGGATACATCCGGGGGTGGATCAAAACCGACGAGACCGGTCGTTATGAGTTTTATACGCTGAAACCCGGTGCCTACCCCAGCAGAACCATCTCAGCCCATATTCACCCTATAATTCTGGAGCCGGATGGCAGGTATTACTGGCTGGGAGGATACCATTTTGAAGATGATCCGCTATTAACGGACAGGGAACGGTCGCCAAAGTCTCCCCGGGGAGGTAGTACAGGACTATTGAAGCTAAAAAAAGAGGGAGGATTGCAGGTTGGTATCCGTGACTTTGTGTTGGGAAAAAACATACCGGGCTATGAATAACACCGGGTTCAGGTTATGCCTGTCACTTCTTTTGATCATGGCCGGATGTTCTGAAAAACCAGCACGACAGAAGGCAGACACTGAGGCCGGACCGCAAAGGGACAATAGTATTGTGACAAAGGTTAACATTGACCCTGTCCGATCAATCATCAAATGGAAAGGGACCAAACTCATGGGGACAGGAAAACATGAAGGCACACTTTAACTTTAAGAAAGGCATTCTGCATTTCAGTCACTCAGGGCTAAGCGGTGGGTATTTCGTGACGGATATGAAAAGCATCCGGGTGACGGATATGCCGGCAGCGGAAACATCGGCCATTCAAAATCTTACCAATCACCTGAGCAGTGACCTTGGCACGGAGCAGCACCCGGTTGCAAAATTTACGATCACACAGGTAAGTGAGCATAAAAACGGATACGGATTACAGGTTGCGGGTGACCTGACAATTAAAGATGTAACCCGAAATGTTGCGATAATTGTTGAAGAAGGTACTCAAAGTGAAGGCAGGCATCACTATACAGCGTCGTTCAGTATCGATCGGTTTGACTGGAACATCGGCACAGATGGAAGCTGGCTTGAAAAGAAGCTGGTGGACAGGGAAATCACTCTTTGGTTGGATGTCCATACTTTTAGTAGTTTTTAAAGCTGTATACGAGGTCATAGATGTTGGAGCTTTCTGTGAACATGTTACTTTTTCAGATGCTCTGTTACTGCGCTTTCACGCAAATTAATACAAGAGCGCAAAGGCGGCAAATTCTCTTTGTGGCTGTCTTTGCGCTCCCGATGAAAGATTGTGTTACCCTTTGATCAACTCCACACGGCACTCAATACGCACCTCCCTGCCAATGGCCAGCCCACCTGCCTCCAGCACGGAGTTGTATTCCAGGTTATAATCATAACGATCTATGGCTCCCCATACTTTCAGTCCGGCACGGGTGCCACCCCAGGGATCCTTTACTATTCCACCAAACTCAGCATCCAGACTCACTTCCCGGGTCACACCGTGCAACGTAAGCGTTCCGATCACCTTGTACTCATGCGCAGAGATCTTGCTGAACTTTTTCCCTTTAAAAACAATGGCTGGATGTTTTTCCACATCGAAAAAATCCGCACTTTTCAGATGTTCGTCCCTCTTTTCATCCTTTGTATCAATACTTTTCGCTTCAATGATCACCTCGAATTCTGCATCAGTAAAATCGTCCTTGTCCGATCGCACCGTCATAGTGTAGTCATTAAACTCTCCTACCGTTTCCGAAATGACCAGGTGATCCACAGAAAAGCCTATGGAAGAATGTGACCGGTCCAGATCCCAGGTAGTAGTCTGCGCATGAACGGTAGCCGAGAGCAGAAGCGCTCCTGCCAGCGTGCCAAGTGTGCTTTTTAAACGTTCCATGTCTGCTTCCTTTTTTAGTTTTTATAGTAAAATTTCTCCCGGATGATCTGCCCATCCTGCCATTCCTGAACTGATACCTGAGTGTAGTTCCGCTCGCCCCACTCCCTATGGGTAAAATCATAGAGCCACTCCACCATGGAAATTCCCTCGCCTACGGTCACCTTTAAAGGTTTGGCTCCCCGGAATTCTTCCAGAGAAGCAAGAAATTCCTCTTCACGTTTCCGGTTGGCGGATTTCCCCACGGTGGGTGATTCTTCATTTTCCTGCATTACCACATCTTCATGATAATACTTTTCAAACGCTTCCATGACCTTGCCTTGTAGTACAAGGTCATTCAGGTCACTGATCTTTTCCAATAATGTTGTCATAAACTATTCATTTAAAGTGTATGACAAAGCTCCGTAACGGGACACAGGGATGCGATGAACCAGATTAATAAAGGAGGTTAAACCAGATTAACCTGGATTGTTCAGGATGGGCAGGATCAGCAGGATTAAAATCTGATTTTAAGTGTTTTACGATTGTATTGCAATACTTTTAGGGTCAATTCAGCCTTGATTGGAAAACAATAAAGTCCATGCATGTCTCAGGGTTCAAAGATGAGCTGGTTTCGGATCTTACTCAGGAATTCCTTCGTTATCCCAAGGTAGGAAGCGATCATGTACTGTGGTACTCTTTGCTCTATCTGTGGATATTGCTCCCTGAATCTGAGGTACCGCTCCTTTGCGGGCAGGCTGAAGCTGCCAATAATGCGTTTTTCCGACGCTACATAGGCCTTTTGAATGATGATCCGGAAGAACCGCTCCAGCTTCGGGACAAGCACATAAAGCTCCTGCAGTTGCTCATAGGGAAATTGCAGTAATTCCACATTCTCCAGGCACTGAACATTGTAGTCAGCAGGTGTTTGGGTGATGAAGCTACCAAGGTCGGCCGTCCACCAGTTTTCTACAGCGAACATGACAATGTGTTCATTCCCGTCATTGTCCACATAAAAGGTCTTCAGGCAGCCTTTGATGACGAAGCTTTCGTACTTGCATACGTCCCCCTGCTGGACCACATACTGCCCCTTCAGGTATTTTCTGGAGACGATCCTGCTCAGCAACAACTCTTCTTCCTCAGCAGTGAGTTTTACATATTTATTAATATACTTTATGAGCGGTCTACTGTTCATTTCAGGTATGTCGTTGCTCATTTTACGAACATTCGGTGCTATTCGTTTTTTAATGGGGTACAAAGCTTTATTGAAATCATGGCTGATGAAACGTTACGGCGAAGAGTACACATCAAGATAACTCAAAAACGACTATGAGAAATGGTCAGGATTGATCAAATATCTCCAATACTCCCAGGTGTTCTTTTAGCAGGAGTCCTTCTATCTCTTTTTTATGTTTTTTGAATAATCCGGCAATGGCTGTGGTATTTTGGTTGCCGGTTCTCAACAGTATAACCTTTGGTGGGTACCCTTTGCTTAACGATATATTCAGGAAATCTTCATCGTTAGTGGCAATAATGAAATTATTGCTTTTTGCATACTCCCAAATGTCTATGTCTTTGGCAGGAACAGGCAAATCCGTTTTCTCTACATGAATGATTTGCTCACAATAGTCAGGCAAAAGGTTTACCAATCGCCATGAAATATTGGCATCCAAAAGGATTTTCATTTAGGCCACTACTTTGATCACCTCCTCCCGGTGAGCCGCAAAGAAGAGTGCCGCCCGTATATGCTCTTCTTTCAGTGAGGGAAAGTCGGTAAGTATTTCTTCTTTTGACATACCAGAGGCCATCCATTGTAAAATGTCCGAAATAGCTATCCTGGTCCCTTTAATGCATGGCTTGCCAAATCTTATGGAAGGATCTATAGAAATATATTGCAGATATTCCGTCTTCATCTTGATGAAATTAACGAAAATCCTCAAAAGATGGCCATCATTGCCAGACTTTTGAAGTTTTTAATAGAGTGATAATGCTAAAACTTAATTTTTAATGAAAACAAAGTTTTGGTGAAACGGATAATGAAACGTTTTAATAAGGAATGGAGTAATATTGAAACAGATAATTAAAATCTGAGACCCTGAAATATTTCTCGTCTTTATAAAGACATCATAGCCAAGACATTACCACTTTTCCGGCCACAAAGGCACGAATACACAAAGACTTCACTAAGTTGTATCACGTCAATTGCTCAAACAATTAAAACTCAATACCTTCAGACCTTCAATGAACAGCCTGAAGTATATCATTTTTGTTGTAAGCTATGCCCTGTACCTGCTGTTCGGGGTTCTGCTTATTTCTGAGCTTATCTTTGATCCCGACATAGTAGGGATCGTGCTCATGCTGGCACTCACCTCTGGTGCATTTACAATCCAGAAAAGGTTTAAGGCTGAAAGTTTTTCCCGAAAGGAGAAGAAAGTTCAAAGGTTATTTCAAAAAGCAGGAGGACCATTACAGTCATTCTATATACCAGACAGATAAAGGTAAGCCCATTTATACCCGGCGGAATTTGCATTAATGGTGAATTATCTCAACATACCAGTTCAAATCAGCCCATCTTATATACGGGTGATCTTTTGAGCCGGTCTACTCATTGTTTAAAAGCCAAAACGAAGGACAGTTATAGTTCTTCAGGCAGGCAGAAGATCACAAGGACAGAGGTTAAAACTCATCGCCGAGATACTTTCCCAGGAGGTCATAAAAAGGTTCTATTTGATCACAATTCACAAAAAAGACCAGACCATGCTTTTTCTCTTTGTAGAAACAGCCATAAGCCTGAAAGTCATGATTATTTCCTGTATGCATATACCTGATCCCATGAGCCGTAGGCCTTCTTGCAAAACCAAGACCCCAGCCCGTTTGTCCAAGCGCTATTAGCTCGTTGCCGGGTCTGAACTGATTCTGTTCCTTTAACATCTCATCTACAGATCTTTTTTTCAGGTATTTGGGGTCCATCATTTCAATTAAAAACAAAGCAAAGTCACGAGCTTCCGTATGCAAGCTGTGCGCCGGACCAAAGGCCTTATACCGGCGAATATCTGATGTTACCTTTCCTTTTCGATGTCCCATGGCTTTATAGGGTTCCATTTGGTCATTCCATACATAGAAGGTGTTCTTCATATTTAAAGGTATAGCAACTTCCTGTTGAAATACAGAGTCAAGACGACTTTCCCAGCCTATGTCCAACATCGTACCTATAGCTGCTCCTAAATGCTGATAGGCTTCTCCGGAATAGGAAAAACCCGTCCCAGGCTTAAACTGAATCTGAATGGGTTTCCCCCGGGCCCAATTCTGAATACCAGTGGAGTGACTGAGGGTCATACGTGGGGTAATCGATCTATAATGATCCAGAGAGGCACTATCTACGACCTCTGTAATGTTGCCTGGTAAAACGGTTGCCAAAGCAGGGAAGTATGGTTCATCCAGGTCGAGAACTCCTTTTTCCACCATTTTCATCACAAAATAGGCAAAAAGTGGTTTTGATAAAGAGGCCCCTTCGAAAATCGTTTTGTCAGTCACTGGTGTTTTCTTTTCGATATCAGTTACTCCAAAAGCCCTGTGGTAAACAATATTGGCATCATTGATTATGGCAATGGATAAGCCCGGCACCCCTACCGAATCCATAGCCTTAAGGATAAACTCATCAAGATGACCAACACTTAGTTTTTCTCCATTAATGGTTTTTATACTATCCGGCCCGGGTACCAGCTCAGATCCATACTGGCTTCCACTGATGCAAACGCTTAAGTCCGCAATCATGAGGAATGTGAACAAAGTAATTACATGAATGTTTTTTCTCATTCCGCTTTTTCCAACTTAGACCAGAGCGTTATTGGAATGGTTACAGTTAACCGAAATAAACAGAGCTTTGTTTTTTGAACTGGAAATAAGGAATTATCTCCAACACAGTTGAAGGAAGATAAAGAATGTACAACTTTCCTCCTCAAACCTTTACATTTAAAAACTGAGCAGAATAGAACTATATCACAGCCTGTGCCTCTATTTCTATCATGAACTCTTCACTGGCCAGACCTTTTACGCTTATCCATGTACTTGCCGGAGGTGATCCAGTTCCGAAAGTTTCCTTTAATGCCTCACTAATGATGGGACCGTCTTCCTGTTTGTAATCAACTATATATATCCTTAGCATTACTATATCGTCCAAACTCCCTCCAACTGATCCAATAGCCAGTTTCAGATTATCGAATGCTTTCTTCGTTTGCTTTTCCAGGTCATTTTCTCCTGTAATTTTCGAGTTTTCATCCCACGCCACCTGACCGGATATAAATACCAACCTGCCCGGTTTGGCTTCTACAATTTGTGAAAAGCCATGTTGTATGGAATTGAATAGGTCTTTTGGGTTTGTGCTCTTTCGGGTCATTTTTGTTTTTTGCTCTTTAATGGAAGCCAATGATTTGTCATGTACACATAATACTGTACAGACGCTAATCTAAAGGATATTTTACACGTTTGAAAAACTGTCAGGGGATCCCCTCCAGCCTCTCCACGAGCATAAGAATGGGTAAACTTCCAGGAATAGTTCTTTCATTAACCGGAATGGAAAGGTTATTTATATAATGCTGTTCACATTTTTTGAAATTTGAGATCCTTCACCCTTCCGGCATCTAAAAGAAAACCTGTTACTGAATCACCTGTTCGCTGAAACCGCATAAGCATGTAGTTAAGAGAGAATTGATCCTTATCATAAGGTGTAATCCGTTCAGGCTCATTGTCATCTACAGTGACGGATAGTGAATCATCTTTCATTGAGACCTCATAAACAACATCCAGCTCTTCACTGTAAAATTTACCCACGAATTCATCCATGTTAACAGAGGCAGGGTCAATTGTGGGGATTCTTTTGCCAACAGTTTTCCTGCCGTTCTGGAGGATCACCAGTTCTGAGGTACTGCCTTCCACAATATCTGAAAATGTGAATTTCAATTCCTCATTCCCTGGTATCTGAAATGTATTGCCTTGTATTCTGAAGATGCCATAAGTCGATCCGTTCCATTTCTGTAAGACATTTAAAGAATCATTCTGTACACGGATTTCCAGGGCAATACCAGGTCGTACTTCATAGGTACCCACCAACTGATCCCTGTCAAATTCAGTCACCTGCACCGGATCTGCATTTTCTCCACCGGACGATACATCCTCATCATCCATATAGTCTTTTAGCATAATATCCGCGACCTGAAAGCACTTGCCTGTTGGGTTGGCATCAGCACGATTGGCGAAAACAACCACTGACAATCTATGCTCAGGAAACCTTATCAGATCAGCCCTGAAACCCACAAATGCTCCTCCATGACTGACCGTCTTCAGCCCTTTATGATCGGCTATAAACAATCCTGCAGCATAATCGATCGTATCTCCATTGTTTAAAACTCCTTGTTCTGTCATAGCCGACCAAAAATCTGGTGTTAGAACATCTGAAGAATAAAAAGCATTGTCCCATTTAAGAATGTCGTTAACCGAAGTAAAAATGCCGCCATCACCGATCATATCCAGTGTAGTCATACTGATCTTATAGGGTCCGTCACCTACTGGTCTGTATCCTGTTGCGCGATTCTTCACAATTTTTGTATGGTCGTTGTGAAAATGTGTTTCTGTCATTCCCAGAGGATCAAATATTTCTTCTTTAGCAAATTCAGCCATGTTTTTCCCAGCCACCTGATTGACGATCTGCCCTAAAAGCCAGTATCCGGAATTGCTGTAGAGATACTCTGAGCCCGGAGCAAAATTCAGATCCTGTTGATTAACCAGCCATTTCATTATATCCTTGTCCTCGTAAAAGTCATCACCGCCGTATCCTTTAAGTGAGGACAGTGTGAGATAGTCCCTGATCCCACTGGTATGATTCAAAAGGTGTCGCACAGTGATGTTATCAGCATATCCAGGGAAATCAGGAAAAAACTTACTTAACCTGTCCTCCATACTTAGTTTACCTTTCCCGGCCAAAAGCACGATGCATGCGGCTGTGAATTGCTTCGAAGTGGATCCTATTCTGAAAACCGAATGTTTGTCAATGGGAATATCATATTCCAGATTGGCCATACCGTAACCGTTGGCATAAATAAGATCGCCATCTTTAATGATCCCCAGGGCACAACCCGGGACATCAGGCTTGTCCCATTCCAGAAACAGACGGTCAATGGCTTCCTTTTCCTCAATTTGAGCAAAAGATGAACAGGAAAGAAAAACGAAACAAAGAAGGGGGTGGGCATATTTTTTCATATGTATAGTCAGGTTTGCTGGCAGTAGTAATTCTGTATGTACAGCATGTGTTTTACCTACACTGTATTTTTCTCTAATCTAAAGGATATTTAACAGGTTTGAAACTGTTCAAAAGATGGTATCTGTAGACACATCTGCTTATAGGGCATGTCATCGGTCAGCCAAAAATACGCCGATTGCAAATCCTGTCTCACAACAGGATTTACTTCCTTAAACCGTCCAAATACCGGGTAACATTTGATTTGTATAGTCTGCCTATAGTTAATTCCTGATTTTGGATAAATATTTTATTGTATTTGATCTGGTCAGCTTTAGCCATATTGGCTGCAAATGAACGATGAATTCTTACCAGGTCAGGCAGTTTATAAGTATCCAGAAACTCCTGCAGCCCGGAGTTAACAACAATCGTTCTGTTACTTGCCACGATCTTTAAATAATTTCCCTGTGATTCCACATAAAGAATATCAGAAGAAGCTACACGATGTATCGTGCCTCCCGATCTTACGATAAGCTGATGATTGGTTTCCTTGCGGGTTTCCTGATGGGCAGATAGTCGCCTCACTGCCTTTTGTACAGCCGATAAAAACCGGGGAAAAGGAATGGGCTTAAGCAAATAATCAAGTGCCTCATATTCATAGCTATCCACGGCATACTCAGCATGGGCTGTGGTAAAAATGACAAGCGGAGGATCAGGCAAACTTTTTACAAAGTCAATTCCGGTAAGCTCCGGCATATTGATATCGAGAAATACAAGGTTCACCCTGTTCTGATTTAGGAAACCAATGGCATCAAGAGGGTTTCTGAACGTTTCAATGAGCTTTAGAAAGTCAATTTTCCGGGTAAAATTCTCAATGATGCCGAGAGCGCGAGGCTCATCATCTACAGCAATACATGTTATGCAACCTGCATCCATAAATGTAAACTATAGTAGTCCTCGGTATTATCGATCTTAAGCCCATGCCTGCCTGGGTACCTGATCCTAAGCAGCTTTTTTGTTTTCACATTGCCGCCATTTTCATTATTCCTCCGTGCCCTGTTTGTATTTTTGACATACAGGTCCAGTTGACCATTTTTTTCACTCAGATCAATGTAAATGCTGCTGGACAGACCATGTTTATAACCATGCTCAAAAGCATTTTCAATATAATTTAGCATGATCAACGGGCTGATCCTCAATTGTGGGTTATCTATGGAAATATCGACACCAAGATGGACCTCTTTGGAGTCAAACCTTTCTTTTTGCAATTCAATATAACTTTCTATCGCTGATATCTCCTCGGAAACAGGAACATCATCTTTATCGGAAGACCCGATGGTATATCTAAGCGTATCTGTTAAATGGAGTAGTGATTGCTGGATCTTCTCCTCTCCGGAAGTCACGGCTACTTCATACATATTATTCAAGGTATTGAAGATAAAGTGAGGATCTAACTTTTTCCGAAGTTGTGTATAGGCCTGTTGAGAACTATACAGAGACTTCAGGTTTTGATATTCTTCCATCCAGTTTTTGGCAGCCACAAGAATGACCGACGAAAGGCCATACCCCAGGTAAACTGAAAAGACATCAAAAAATCCATAGTTCCAGCTAATCCTGAGATCTCCAGAAATGTCAGATTTCAGATACCAGAAATAACCTTTTGCTGCTAAATATTCAAGGCCCACCATCATCAATGACAGAATGAATATTCTGGTAAAAGCAGCACTATGAAAACCAAAATTCGGAAGTATGTAATGGACTATAGTGATTAAAAAAACCGCCTTTCCGATGGTAACCAGAACGTACCAGCTCAATTGATCGTCGTTAGTGTCTATATAATAACCTATGTTTTTGTATTCATCAGCAAACCCTGAAAAAATGTCGATCCTCTCCTGCACCCAAAAACACCACATCACGAAACACATGCTCCAAAACAGAAAATAGTAGAGGTTACGCTTGTTTATCCATTTCATACCGAAAAAATACCTGTATTTGAGTTTTTATGCCACCAAATGGTGCAGACAACATGAAAACAAGGGCAGGCGACATGATCTGTTCATAAAATGCTGCCCGTCACTTTTCAGTGGTCATTTGAATAATGCTCAGGTTCTCTGCCCAATTGGTTTTTGAGACATGGTGATCCGGTGCATGTTTGAGAAAAAGTCAACATGAAAAAGCTCACGTCACACTTTAAAATTATTCTATGGATCATCTCAGCCGCAGTACTGTTCTTCTCCATATCAGGCAGCGCCTCACTTAAAGGCTTTCTATATAATCTCACGGAAGGATTACTGGTCGTTAGTACATATTATGGAATTTTCCTGCTTTATACCAATAGTAACTTTAAGAATAAGTACGGTAAGATCTTTGGTGTTATTGCCTTGATCATGACACTCACAAGTCACGTGTTAAGGGTCATTTATTTAGCAGAAACTGGCTCCGATGAGTTAAAACTGGTCCATTTTTTCAGGGTTTCCCTGTTTCAACATACGCTCATCGTATTTGGAAATTCAGTGCTGTTCGGATTGGCTACATGCGGATTGATCTGGTTATTCAGACAACCCCGGCGCAAAATGATAAGGATAACGGGTATATCCCTGGCGATACTATCCCTGGTTGTGTCGTTGTGCTATGTTTACCTGAACCAGGGTCTGGATGAGCAGGAAATTTATTTTAATTACAACATTAATACCCTGTCAGAGGTACAGGGTTTTGCCATAAGTGAGCAAAAAACCATTTATCTGGATTTCTGGCACTCTGGCTGTCGTCCCTGTCTCCAGGAATTTGAGCAGCATGATGAGTTTCGAAAGCTTGTGGACAAAGATCGCGTACATTTTATGTTTATAGGGGCGGATCGATCAGTTCCGGGAGAGAAACTAAAGCAAAGAGCACTCATCCAAAAATACGATCTGAAAGGCACGCACTCGTTCGTCAGTCGGGAACAATTCAGCCGAATGCTGGACCAGGCAGGTTATGATGTGAATATTCACGGCATGAAGGCATTTCCACATCATATGATCATAGGGCCAGATGGAACAATTATTGAGATCAAGGCCGGGAAACCTACCGAGGAATTAGCCGCTAGATTGAATTCAATAAGGTAGGATGTTCCCTTAAAGGCAATGGGACGAGGCCGTGACTAGCATTTATTCATATAAATTATCAGGGTCAGCGGACGAGATCTCCACGAATAGCTCGCCCAATTTTTCACAAACTGCTTTAAAAAACCGTGCTCCTTTTTCCTGGGTAGCAGCCCCGGGATTTCCTACGCCAGTATCTTCACTGATCTTAGACCACGGTCTTTCCGCCCAGGCCCACCCTTCATTAAACGCTTTTATTTTATTCTTTTTTTCAGCTCCGTCACCCCAGTCCTCCCTGGGAAGGACCAGGCCGGGAGCAAGATGAAGGACAAGACTCGTTTCCATTTCATCCGCATGATCACCCGGATCATCGAAATATTCTTTTCTATCTGCAACTTTTACCCATTCACCAACACATAAAAACATAGTTGGAAATAGCAGACCGAGTTCTCTTACTATGGATTTCCAGTTATTTCCACCATGGCTATTCAAGATCATAAACTTGCGAATACCCTGCCGGTCCAGTACACTGATTATGTCTTTCAGGATGGCGAATTGCGTACTTGGATTCAAGTTCATATCCAGGTAAATATCAGATTGACCGGTATTCACTCCGAAGGGTACGGTGGGGAGAACAATTACCTTAGCGCCTTTTTCCCAGGCAATTCTTCCTGACTCTTCCGCAATGGCTGTTCCCTCAATTACATCTGTTGAATAGGGCAGGTGATAATTGTGAGCCTCTGTAGCGCCCCATGGTAACACAGCCAATTCAAAATCAGCGTTTTTCAAATGTTTCCAGTTGGTATCTGCTAAAACGTAGGGTCTGATCATTTTTTATTGTTTTATTCTGAATAGCAAATGAGTAAAATACGGAGCGTGTTTTACCTACACTGCATCTTTCCCTAATCTAACGGATATTTAACAGCTTTGAAACTATTCAGAGGTATGGAATCTGAACCCGCAGTCAATTCATATCAAAACCATCAATGATGGTGATATTGGTGATCGGATTACACCGGTAAGTTTCTGAACTTTAACCCGGCCTTACTAAAAATGCGACTGATCAGGTAACCATCGAGCTTCATCAGGAATTTGAGTTTTTTCCAGAACTTAACTTTTTTCTCCACTATTTTGAAAGCATCGAATTTTTTTACCATCCCGGGTACTGGCCTCAGCTCATGACAGACCTCAACATGTCTTCCAAAACCCTGATGATCAAATGACTGGCATCGTTCAATATAGGTGTCCGTAACGAAGATATACTCATGGCTTGAGATGGTGTTCTTTAGCAGGCGATGAGCTATAATTATGTCTTCTCCGGCTATCTTTTGCCTGTCCAGCACCTGTGTGAACGCGGCCTGGCCTGCGTGTAGGATCGCTTTAAGCTTAAGCTTCCCCACTTTCCTGCAGGCCTCACAGGGGCAAATTCCACATTCACTTATCAAAACAGCTTCTTTTTCACGAAAAGCATGGAAATACATCTCTACCTGGCGGTAAATATCATCTGCCAGATCAGGTGATCCATCATCTATGGCATACAGACTAATGGCATCCCCCATGATCTCATGAGCTACCACAGGGGCTTTTACCTTGTTCAGGATGGATTCCATGAGTTCGCCAATGATCCGTTCCGCATGTAAGAGTGATACCCTGTGCAGTCGGATAAAATTTGTGTAGCCGCTGATGTCAACGATCATGATAAACAGTGGTATAATCCCGGTTTGATCTTTATGTGCCATTTACCAATGTCGTTTAGAATTTTCTCTGCTTGTTATTGCTCAGCGCAAAACTGGGAATGGAATAGCTACCGCACTTTGCTGAAAAGCCCGTTAAGTTGGCTGATCAGCCCAAAGTGTAAACTCATGCTTGTATGATTGATTTTTTTATAGTCAGTATATTTTAGCAGCTACCCATGCTGATCCGCAGGAAGTAACCACTGAACACTGCTATGAACCTGCATCGGGAGGCTATTTCTATTTTCAGTTACAGCCAGATGAAACGTTAAGCGTAGTGAGGCAAACCTCAGGCTCTTATCCATCAGAGTTTCCTTCATCGGGATTCATCACCTATTACCATTGATGACCTTACAATAGTGCCGATCCATACTTTTGATTCAGAAGTAGGATTACACTCCGTATGTCCTAATCCTTTATTGCGGATGAAAGGTTGCTTTTACTCTCTCTATTTATTGCAAAACCAAAAACAAGTTTCATCAATAAAATTCCGGGCAGCCAGTTCAAAATTTGTGGAGCTGGAAAAACAACATAAAAGAGAATTATACCTAAGTTAACTACTACAGCAGCAGTAATTTCCTGCTGCTGTAGTGATTTTGTGAAGTTCACAATTAAAGCTCCTGCCAACGTAAACGCTAAAACAGCCAAACAATACCAAATATGTCCTACTGCCAGAACAAGCAAACCAATATGGATGAAGTGTATTAGTAAGAAGGTAACTCTTTTATTATTGTTCCTATAATACAATTGCGTCGATTTAGTAAAATTGGCTACAGCTCCGGATACAATATCTAAAATCATTAATAAAAACAGTATGGGCTTCCAAAGTGGCATTGCAGAAAGCTGTTCGTAATTAAAATATCCGATGACGCCCATTACTAAAATAGCAATACTAAAAACCAGTACCTGGTCTTTTTTTGTGGGGCTCTCACCTAAGAATTCTCTTGAAAAAGCGTTACTCATTTGTCTCTTAATTATTGATTGATAAACTTAATAACTGCTTCAAAAAGCCTGTAAAAGCCTATTGTACAGCTTGTTTGCTTTAAACTCGAGACAAAGCTAATCTCCTCGAAATACACTTCTATTAACTTAAGTTAATAACCGCCTGGCTTGAATTTTTAGTAATCCTTTTTCTAATTCTACTTAACGATTGTGGTGATATTCCAAGATATGAAGCGATATACTGCTGATGAACTCTTTGAAATAACTCCTTATTTGTTTTAAGCAATTCGATATATCTTTCCTCAGGTGATTTTGAGACAAACGATTCTATGATTCTGTTATTTGTAATCAGCTCATCAATTAATGCAAGTCGTTCTACCATCTCAAAATTTGGAAATGTTTCAAACAATTCATCACCGAGTGATTTAGGGAATAACATTATCGTGGTACTTTCAAGGGCTTGAAAATTTTCCCTTGCAGAAGTGTTCCTTGCAAAGCTTTCGTTAGCACAAAAAAACTTTCCTTCGGTATAGAAATATGCGGTTTTTTCATTTCCGTCAACGCTATAAAAAAGTCGAACACAGCCTTCAATTACGAAGGCTATGCTCCTTGCAGTATTTCCCTCTTTGAAAAAAACTTCATTTTTTGAATATTTTTTAATTGGGAAATGATTTCGGGCAAACTCGGCTTCTTCTTCCGTTAATGGGGCATATTTTGTTATGTGTTTTAGGAATTTACTAAACCCGGTATAGTTAGTTTTCATCACTCACGATTTTTGTTTATTTCATTATTTAAGTTTTTAAAAACTACTTTCTTATGTAAATATGTTAACAGTGTATGAAGGATTCACTAACCGTCCCTAAGGCACAAGCTGGATGAAAAGACTAATTATTTATTGCACCAAGCTTCAATCAAAAGGCCAATACTTTCCCCCATTATGGCATAGGGCGTCCGCCCGATTTACATCGCCAGGGGTAAAATTCGTTAGAAAAAACATATATTCATCAATGAAATTGCCTCCTCCAGCCTGTCCCTGGTCTGATGGCTGCCTGTATAAATTAAGACCGGATGAAGACCTATCCACCGGACTCTTTTCACCTCCTCAATAGGGCAGGCATACCCGAGACCAACCGTTTCCCTGAATTCAAACCGGTTGAAGTGAAGGTTTTGTATTTGTGATCACTTAAAAGTTCACCATGTTAATAAAAGATGCTTTTCTATTGCTGCCATGTTTATGATAAAGATTCAATTTTTTTAATGACTGTCAACGATTTGCTCGTTTTTTAAAAATAGGTATTAACCGCGAATTCAAATTGATCCACGAATATCTGTTTAAAGCTCGAAATGTTGTTTTGCTCGTAAAACAGAAGCATCGCTTTTTTATAATCAATTGAGTCTACTGTTCTAAAGGAAAGCGGACAGTGGTTATGGTTCATTAGTATTGAATTGCTTACTATTCTGGCCGTTCGTTTATTTCCGTCCATAAAAGGCTGTATGTAGGAAATAAGGACCAATGTTAACAACGCTTTTTCAAAAATTGATGCTTTACCATTAATCAGATTGCAGGAAAGCAATAATGCCTCTCTTATTTGAAATTCATTGTCCAGGGGTTTATAATTTGTTCCGGAAATGCCCACCCTGCGTTTTCTAAGGTTCCTTTCAACTTGCAGGTCTTTTGTAAGTATAGAGTGAATGTCCTCAATTTTTCGGATTTCCAATGGAATCAGGTAATCAGGGTTTTCAATTACAAAATCAATGGCCTCTTTGTGGTTTAACAGCATAATGGCCTCTTCTTTGGTTTTTCCTGCAGCTGTTTCTTTTTCCTTTAACAGTCTTTCCGTTTCCAATAAAGAGTAGGTGTTACCTTCTATTTGAGAGGATTTCCAGCTCAAATCGATGGCTAGTCTTTCCAATTCTTTTAGAAATTCTCGTTCGGTTAAATCAGAAATATTATTCGTATACCTTTTTTGAAGGTTATTGAGGTGTTCTTCTTCTTTTTTTGTGAATAGTCGGGCCTTTTCAAGCGTGTCTGTAATTACTGAAAAATTGAATTCTTCTATTATTTTTCTTTCGTCAATTTCCTGTTGGTAGTAAACCGTCAGATCAATGGGTTCAAGTAGTGCAAATGCCGGAGCAATTACGTATTTTGTTGCTTTACCTTGTCCCTGGGTTTCAATTACATTTTGTTCTTGTAGCTTTGAGAGAGCTCGCTTTAAAGTCGCGTAGCTTGGACCTGTTTTTAAAAGGTTGAATATTTCCTTCGAGGATAACGGCCCGTTGTCTTCTAATGAGCGGATTATTTCACTTTCTCTTTCAGTCATGTACTTCTATTTCAAGCTCAAATATAAGTTGTTTTGAGCTCAAAAGTTTGAGAAAAGTGAGCTTAATTGTTTGTTGGAATGAGCTACAACGAGAGTGGATGCTAATACAAAAGCCGTAGAG
This sequence comes from Flammeovirgaceae bacterium BBD 1991-12, assembly GCA_001657315.1. Taxonomy (GTDB): domain Bacteria; phylum Bacteroidota; class Bacteroidia; order Cytophagales; family Cyclobacteriaceae; genus Fulvivirga. The sequence goes on from LYSV01000071.1 coordinate 70,388, forward strand.
ATGACATAACAACGAATATGATTCACTTCTCCATTAGATTACGTTTGCAACTTAATTCAACAGATCCAGGACAGTTTTCAGCTGTCGTTTCTTCAATACTAATCTTTGAAATGCAGCGAAGCAAGTTACAAAACTTGCAGGTATTGGTGGGCCTGTAGGACGATAACGATAATCCAGATATTATTGTATATTTCGAATATGCTAAATACGCAGAGAACGTTTTTCTTCACGATAAAGGCCGAGCGGACGCCTGTCTGCCAAAGGCTCTGGTTGATTTAGGTCGTAGGACCGCTTTTGCTAAACCTCACTTTTGTACCTTAAATCCGCAGCAATTAATTATACACGTTGTGCTTTCGTTTATTTCTTTTTAAGGTAGTTTCTTTCTTTAAGAATTACGTTTATCTCACTTAAAATTTCGTTTTGCTTTTTTTCAATTTTTGTGGTGCTCCAAATATCTGTGATTGGTCTTAAAATGGCGAGTAAAGAAAGACTCACCATAAGGGTTAATTGCAACTTAGGGTCTATTTCTCTCGGGATCATCTTATTGATAAAGCCTGTACTATTTTGAATTAAATAGTCCAATAAGTATGGAACAGAGAAATATATTGCTACGAAAAGAACTGAGATAAAGATGAGCAGATTGATTGACCGCTTGAATTTCTTTTTACTCTCTTTATTCTTTATTGAGTGGCAATCCATCTTTTTTTGATTTAACTCTTCATCAGTCCATGTTGAATAGTCATTATGAGAGTTGATGTTAATATCTCGACCTACATTTATATCTCTATTTCCGTCAAACATGATTATTTAAGATTAATATTCAGCCCCAGTTTATTTGCTTGATTAATGAAATTCTGAATATTTACAGGGTTCCATTGAGTGCTGACTTTCTGCCTTTTTTGAGAGCTATCTCAGCATCAAGCACTGTCACATCTGAAAAATTCTGTTCGTCCAACTTGAGTATTTCCTCGTTCTCAAGTAGATAAGCTTCCATTGCAAGTTCATTCCAAAAAGGGTAGGACTTCATGGAGATGTTATTAGCAGTTACTTGTCTGAAAATTTCCATCTACATTCTGGGGATAATGAAGCACAACGTTCAACTAAAATGAGTATACGCTTCAGTTGGTTATTTTCAACCGAAATCACTGGCATAGTCACGCCGAAATGCCTGGCATAAATCGAACCGTAATATCCATCAGTTGCTAGAAGCACTTAGGCTTCTAATTTGTAGTACCATATCAAATAGCTCAGTTCGCATATTCATTTTAATGTTTGTTAGCTTTCGTTTTTGTTTTCAAGAGCCTGTTCCAGGTATCCAATAAGCAAATCCACACTGGTTGATGGGTTATCATGACATCTCAATTGCTGTGCTCTGGCTTTTGCCTCATTAATATTTTCAATTAGTTCTCTCTTTTGGCTTTCAGTTAATTTACCCTTTTGATAATTCGGCCAGATTTCTTTCAGGGTTCTAATGCAATTTGAACTTGAAATGTTTGCACTTTGATCTCTATGATGTAGTACAAACCAAAGTTCAAGGCATGGATTTGAAGCTAATAGGATTCCTCCAAGTTCTCTCAACTTCTGCAGAGTTCCATCTACGTCTAAATCAAACATTAGAAATATCTTGTCCTTTGCGTGCCTGGTTTTGGTGTTTAGATAGCCATTTATGAATCGTTTAGATATACTGTCTCCTGTTCGTTTAGAATTTATCTCTATAGGAATTCGGAAAACGCTTCGAAGGTATTTAACGTATTCCTCCTCTGTTTCACCTTCACAGAAAACAAAATAGGTAGGATTTATCCTTTTACCCCTGGATTTTCTTCTACTCGCCATCCAGAATTGTAGTTAAGCTGGACTTTGTTTCATCAATGAATGGAATGGCGTCAAATCGACCTTGTAAATAGCCTTTTTCTGCATCCATATTTTCACGGAAATCCTTGTAATCATAAAGGGAGTACATATCGCTTGAACCATCTTGGAGTTTGTTGACGAAGAATATTTGATCCTTTCTTAGTTTCTTCATACTTAGAAGATTCGTATTGTGAGTAGTGAAGATAAGCTGTGCTTTATCACTTGCATGAAATAGGTTAATAATGAATTCAACCAATTTTGTATGCAAGCTGGTTTCTAATTCATCTATAAGAAGTGTCTTGTTATTTCTAACAATGTCAAGAATACTTAAGAGACTTATGAATAATTTTCTTGTACCATCAGACTCTTCTGTGTCAAAATCAAAAGCAATATTAGGTGCAGCCCTATGATATGTTTCTATTTTTAGAATCCCTTCTTCCTTATCTTTATTGCTGACAGAATCTTCGTGAGCCCCAAATGAAAGCTTAAACCCTTTGAGCTTGACCTTTTCTCTCCTATATGTAATGTCAACGATGTCACTGTCAGCAATTTGAAGTGCTTTTAAAAGAAAACTCTTGTTTTCAATTAGATTTTGCTCGATTGAATGGCTATTGAATCCTGTATAGCCTAATATAAATTTCTCATAGAAATAATTAAATAGCTCTTTTCCAATAACTCTATCCATCTGACTCGCTCTTGAAATAAATAAGGTCTTAACAGACGTATTTTCAGCAACATCAAGTGGTCTTTTGATGATATTGGAAAAACTATATTTATCTTTTTTTCCACCTTCAATTCCCTCATTTCTAGTGAAGATTTTTGCTCTCCGATTATTGGGATAATAGTATAGTTCTTCAGTCAATATTTCAGTTCTTGTCAAGCTATATGAATATTCATATTCAATGTCATTTGATACAAAGCGTATGAAAAATTGACTGGGTTTGTTTTGGTAACCTTCAAATTTGAATGGTAGAAAATTGAATACTGCATTCTCATTATGGGTGTGAGAATTAAAGATCATTCTGCAACAAAATCTAATTGCTCTTATGATATTACTTTTCCCAGAAGCGTTTGCCCCATAGATAGCGACAGTCTTTAGAACATTGTCCTTTCCATAAGAATATGAATGACCTTCAAGTTCTTTAGCCTGTCTGCTTTTGATGTTACCAGCTCTCAAGTCTAAGATGACCTCATCTTTAATTGAGAAAAAATTACTTAATCGAACTTCTAGTATCATTATAGGCTCTCATTTGTAGCAAAACTACAAATTAACACGTTTAATTACCAATTAGGCTCAATTAAATGCAGGGACAGGAGTGAGGAGATATGAAAGCTAATGTGGCTATATGTAATTATTACACATATATCCATTATACTAATCTGGCAGATTTTTTTATTGATTTTAACCCGTTTACTGCTACCGGGTACAGTTCTTCTCATATCGGGCCACACCACACTGGAGCTCCTTCTCACACCCTCCCAATCTCCCCAATCTTCTCCACACACAGCTTCTCCACCAGCCCCTTCAGCCGCTCCACCTTCTCCGCCAGGTAGTCCAGCTCCGCTTTGGTGATGCTGTATTCGTCCATCTTATACC
>LYSV01000072.1 GCA_001657315.1 Flammeovirgaceae bacterium BBD 1991-12
TTTGTAGAAGTGTATTTGCTGCCCGGTGCCCTGTCTACACGAAAAACCACCTTGTACCTCCCCGGCTGTAAAGCCACAGCGATCCGCGATTGATCATGGTCGAGGTCGTACACCCAGGTTTGGTTATCGCCGTCATCAAGGGCATAGATGCTTCCATAGCCTCTTGAGCTATTGTTGATATTCAGTATCCCCGGAGCGGGGAGTGTGATCATGGTTGTTTCCCGTGGGGTGATCTTTACCGTCATGTACTGTCTGGGTAGGGTAAGTACTTCCAGCCGGTATTCACCGGACAAATACTTTTCCGTACTGTTGGCAGGCTGGACATGCAGTACTTTGCCCCTTTTATCCTTTATCAACGCCGATACTCCCATTCTGTAGGAAGAAGCTCCGCTTTGTGATATCTTCAGTGAACCCTGCGGAGAGTTGATGGAGATAACATTGTGTTTCCCGGGGGTCAGGCGAACGTTACGCTTTGAGACAGGAGGGATGGTGTTTACCACTACATCATAGGTCAGTACCGGGTCGATCGTTACGGAATCCGGTCTGCCCTGCCGGTCACGGTAATGAACGAAGTCAAAAGCGGATGCACCGGTGAAGTTGTTAATGAAGCTTACATTCACGTTGGTCTCTCTGGGACGGTCCTTTTCATCCAGCAGTTCTACACTGGCGGTAGTGGTTTTCATGGTGGTATTGACCGCTTTATTCAAGGCTTCTTTAAAGCCGGCCTGGTCTTTTGCATCGTAGAACTCACCTATGCATTTGAACTCTTCCCGGAAGTTTTGTCCCATCCCCATACCGATAATGAAGGGTTTCAGAAATATGCCCTTTTTTTGAAGTTCCAGGGATACTGCACATGGGTCGCCATCACATGATTCGATCCCGTCGGTGATGATGATCACGATATTACGGTATCCTGCTGCGGTAGGGAAGTCCTTGCCGGCCTGTTCCAGCGAGTAGGCTATGGGTGTGGTGCCTTTTGGATTGATGGCCTGAAGCCTGGTGATGATCTGGTTGTGATTGTTCCTGCTGAACCCCACTTCCAGCCGGGTATCACGGCAGTTTTGAGCCTGTTTGGAATACAGGTGCCCGTAAACCCGCAGGGCCAGCTCCAGACGTTGATCGGCCTTTAAAGAATCTGTCAGCTCGCTAAGCAGGCTTTTGGCGGCCTCCATTCGGTGGCTGTCCTCCCATGAGGCGAGCATGCTGCCTGAGCCATCCAACAGAAACAATATCCGTGTCTTTTCAGGGATCTTTTGCTGGATACCCTGACTGTGCAGGCTTCCGGTGATCATGATGGCCGTCAAAAACAGCAATATTCTCATACATCCAAAACGCTTGTGTTCAAGGCATTATTTTTAAAGGTAACAACAATGAATAATACCAGCTGGATCAGGTACCTGGAAAGGGAAAAAATAATTCCCTTATATTAACGGCCTCAATACCTGTCATTTTCATGAAAAACAATGTCCTTTTCTGGTCCATCGCCGTGGCGCTGTCGGGCTTTCTTTTCGGTTTTGATACTGTCGTTATTTCAGGGGCAAATCTGCCTATCAGAGCTTTGTGGAATACCTCACCGGCCTTTCACGGTACATTCATCATGTCTATGGCGTTGTGGGGCACGGTGGTGGGTGCATTGCTGGGAGGTATTCCATGTGATAAACTCGGACGCAAGAGGACATTGTTCTGGATCGGAGTGTTGTATCTTGTATCAGCGCTGGGTTCAGCGCTGGCGCCTGAGCCTTATTCCTTTTCTTTTTTTCGTTTTATCGGCGGCCTGGGTGTGGGCGCTTCTTCCGTGGCGGCCCCTGCCTACATTTCTGAAATTTCCTCTTCCGCAAACAGGGGAAAATATGTAGCGCTGTATCAATTCATGATCGTTTTTGGTATTCTGATCGCCTTTATATCCAACTATCTGCTTACCGGAGTAGGGGGTGCCAATGACTGGCGGCTGATGCTTGGGGTGGAGGCAATACCAGCCTTTGTTTTCTGTATGCTGATCCTGAGGGTATCCAACAGCCCGCGGTGGCTGGTGCTGAAAAAAAATGATCATGCAGGGGCTTTGAATATACTCAGGGTTATTGACCCTGAAACGGCTGAACAACGCCTGAAAGACATACAAAACGATATACAGCCGGCGGGTGCCCGGCCTGATTTCTTTTCAAGGAGATACATCAGACCTGTTATACTGGCTTTTTTGATCGCTTTTTTCAATCAGCTTTCCGGTATAAATTTTATTCTTTACTATGCGCCGGAGTTACTGGAAATGGCCGGATTGGCCTCACGCGACTCACTGTTCAACTCTATAGCCATAGGAGGCATCAATCTTATCTTCACACTGTTGGGCATGTACTTTATCGACCGGCAGGGCAGGAAGGTCCTGATGTACATCGGGTCATTGGGCTATCTGGTCAGTTTGACCATGACAGCCTACGCTTTTTATGCTGGTTTGGGCTCCATACAGTTGCTGTCGTTCATTCTGGTGTTCATTGCTTCCCATGCCCTTGGACAGGGTGCAGTGATATGGGTGTTCATTTCAGAGATATTTCCCAATCAGGTACGTGCTCAGGGTCAGTCACTTGGCACAAGCACACATTGGGTTTTTGCGGCGTTGATCACCTTACTCACGCCTATCTTCATTGACCGCGAGGAAGGTATCTTTGGAAGTAATCCATGGCCGGTATTTGCCTTTTTCGCTTTTATGATGGCTTTACAACTATTATTTGTATGGCGGCTGATGCCGGAAACGAAAGGCAAGACCCTGGAGGAGCTTTCCAGGAAATTGACCATACAATGATCGGGAGTCCTGGGTTTGATCCTTCACCTATTCCATTTTAATACCGGGATCCACCACTTCCAGACCTTTTGAGGATAGCATCTTTTTAGGGATATTCTTTTTGATATATTCCTCCAGCTTACCGATGAAACGGTCCTTATCATAATTCTTTCTGGCGATCATGCCTATTTCCCGCGCCTTGTTATGGATAGGTGAGATGTTTTGCTCCTGATCTTCATTCAGGGTAAGTGTGGTGAGCTCAGGCAGGATGGTCATACCTCCCTTGGTATCCACGATCCTTATGAGTGCGTCTATGGAATTGCTGCGGTATACAAAATCCTTGTCTTTCCGTATTTGTTTAAGGTCACAGAAGTTATTCACCTGATCCCGGAAACAGTTCCCTTCGTTCAACAGCCACAGTTTTTTGTAGTTTATGTTCTTGAGCCTGATCTCCGATCTTGTTTCATTTACACCATAAGAGTAGAAATAGAATTTTTCGTAAAACAGGGGTATGGAACGGATGCCAAAGAGCCTGGCGGGTGTGGAGATCAACCCTGCGTCCAGTTCTCCGCTGCGTACACCCCGTATAACATGCTCCGTTGTCATTTCATGTACATCCAGTTTTAATCCTGGATGATCCTGCTGGAGATCATCTACAAATAGCGGTATAAGAAAGGGGGCCAGCGTAGGGATGGCCCCGATGATCAGTATACCTGTATAGTCATTTCCGAACCTTGAGGTGAAATGCATCAGATTGTTGGCGCTGACCACTACCTCCTGAGCGCGTGTAAGGAAAACCAACCCATCACTGGTAGGCGTAACAGGGTTGGCGGACCGGTCAAAAAGGACAAGGCCCACATCTTCTTCCAGCTTCCTGATCTGTAAGCTCAGGCCTGGCTGAGACAGTGATAACTTTTCAGCTGTTTTTTTAAAAGTACCGTGTTTCTGAAGGGCAAGGGCATACTTCAGTTGGTTCAGTGTCATATAAGTAATGATTATGCGTAAATAAAAGCAATAAATGTTTATTATATCATGTTTTGTAACTTATTATCTCCTGACAAGGTTCATATAGTGAAAACGTTTGCTGACAAGGAACGTGGATTCTACCATAGAAGGCGTTCCGTGCGATATGATCATGATATGGAAAAAATTCACGGTAGAGCATTATGTTGAATTGGTCTTATAAGAACAGACAGATCATGGGATGAACTTAATCAGTATACAAGGAAAATATGCACCAGGATTCTATTTTAAGGGAGACGAACTGTTTGCCTGCGAGAGCCTTATGAAAAGTCTGGCCAACGATGATTTTCTGGTCATTTCTTCGAGGTTTCGCAGCGATATCCTCTATCTCAGAGAGCATGAGAGGAACACCTCAGTGGTGAGAATATGGTGTCTCTACAAGCGTAAGGAGTACAATAGCACCCTACTCAACCGCTTTTATCGTTCAACTGATACCACCGAGAGCCTGTCGGAGTTTTTTGTAAGGCTGCTATACCTGAGAAGGGTGCCGGCCTGGTACAATCCGTATATCCATGTCCTTGAGAACCGTTTGAATAATACTTCCAACGTAATAGCCCAGTGCCTGAAGGAATGTTATGATCTGATGATTGACCGGAATATATTTTCGGCTGCGGAAGTTCAGGAGCAGGAAGTGCCTCCGGAGCCTTTAAGGTTCAGGGATTCACGGAGTATCGTTCAGGAAATGCTCAATAAGTATCAATTAAATTGATGGTTCATCCAGTATTCACTTCGATACTAGCCTACAGGTCTTTTTATAATTTCAAATTGTGATACATTCTGGAAAAAGAAATGTGTTTATTGCATAGTAAAATTCCATATTCTGACTCATGCGCAAACTAAAAGCATTACCCGGCCTCAGCTTTCCCATTGGCGCTACATACAGGGATAATGGGGTAAATTTCAGCTTGTTCTCCAAAAACAGTATTGCGGTGGAGCTGTGGTTTTTTGACCATCCTGAGGATGGTGAACCTTCTCACGTTTTTAAACTGGATACAAAAGAAAACAGGACGTGTTACTACTGGAACATATTCATTGAAGGCGTAAAACCAGGGCAGCTGTACGGTTACAAGGTACAAGGACCATTCACGCCTCATGTGGGGCGGAGATTTGACGGTGAAAAGCTACTCCTGGACCCCTATGGCAAGGCTACAGTAGAAGGAAAGTATAACCGTCAACATGCTTCCCGGCCTGGGAATAATGCCGCGTACGCCATGAAAAGTGTAGTGGTAGATGGCCAAGACTATGATTGGGAGAACACCACCCCACTGCGAAGAGCATACAAGGAAACGATCATTTATGAATTGCATGTTAAGGGTTTTACCATGCATCCGGAATCAGGAGTGGATGACAAACTCAGAGGTACTTTCCGCGGAGTAATTGAAAAGATCCCGTACCTGAAATCCCTGGGGATCACTGCAGTAGAGCTTATGCCCATACAGCATTTCGATAAACAACATGCCCCGGAGGGCCTTTCCAACTACTGGGGATACAGCCCTGTATCTCTGTTTGCCCCACATCTGGACTACAGCACTGACCGGTCTCCACTGGGGCCGGTCAATGAGTTCAAGGACATGGTCAGGGAACTGCACCGGAACGGAATAGAGGTGATCCTGGATGTAGTTTTTAACCATACTGCTGAAGATAGTGAGGTAGGCCCCACGCTGTCTTTTAAAGGACTGGAGAACAGGGCGTATTATATCATGGATAACAAAGGGCGCTATCAGAATTATACCGGTGTGGGGAATACGCTCAATGCCAATCATAGCGTTACCCGTAGGTTGATAATGGATTGCCTGCGTTACTGGGTGTCTGAAATGCATGTGGATGGCTTCAGGTTTGACCTGGCCTCGGTCATGGCCAGGGATGAAACAGGGATCCCTATCGCCAACGCTCCCATATTGTGGGCCATAGACTCAGACCCTGTGCTGGCGACCACCAAGATCATCGCTGAGGCATGGGACGCTGTAGGGCTGTACCAGCTGGGTCATTTCACAGGTGAACGCTGGGCTGAATGGAACGGCAAATACCGGGATGACATCCGACAATTTGTAAAAGGGGATGAAAACATGGTGCCTGAATTGTCAAACCGCATTGTCGGAAGCCCGGATGTTTTTCAGATCGAACACAGGGATCCCAATCAGAGTATCAACTTTGTTACCTCTCACGACGGATTTACGCTCAACGACGTGGTGAGCTATAACCAAAAACATAATGATGCCAACGGGGAGAATAACCGTGATGGTATGGACGCGAACTACAGCTGGAATTGTGGAGTAGAAGGGGCTACAGATGATCCGGAGGTGGAGGCGTTGAGGGTCCGGCAGATCAGGAATTTTTTTACACTGCTCATGATAAGCCAGGGCACTCCCATGTTTACCATGGGTGATGAAGTACGAAGAACACAACACGGCAACAACAACCCCTATTGTCAGGACAATGAGATCACCTGGATGGACTGGGAGCTGATAGAAAAGCATGAAGATCTTTTGAATTTTGTAAGACTTTTGATCGATTTCAGAAAAAATACCCCCCATCTCAAGGAAGATATTTACTGGACGGATATTCGTCATGGTGCATCCCGTATTCAATGGCATGGCACAAAGTCATTCGAACCGGACTGGTCTTCCACATCGCATTCGCTGGCATTTACCCTGAACCATCATGTGGAAACCAGTACTATTCACGTTATGATCAATGCATACTGGAATCCTCTGACTTTCGAGCTACCCGCTATCGGGAAATCTCAGAAGGGCTGGTATACAGTCATTGACACTTCCCGGCCAGCAGGGCAGAACAGTAAGCGAGGATCCGGAAAAGTAAAGGGCAAGGTTTGTCGCCTCGAACCACGCTCCATTATGATCTGTATGGCAAAATGATCACAGTTCTCAAATGTATGGGAACAGTTTAGCATCACTCTGTTACCCCTATCCATGACATTTCGTCCTGAAAGCATGACAGTTTGTAAGTCTGATATTTATGGAAAGGTTTTGGCTACACAGTAACAATATCGTACAGGACTGGTCTTGTCCATAGGTATGGTTTGTGGGCTAATTACTGATCCCGGGCTTTCTTTTTAACCTTTTTGGCTATACCGAATGGCAGGCAGTTAAACCAATTTGAACAGTTCCGTAGTGAACGGTTAGACTTACAGGAGGCAAATATGTTAGATTCATTTTCATCATTAGTGGTAAATGCTGTTGATAAGGTTAAAAATGCAGTAGTTAAGATTGATACGACGAGGCGGATAAGGGGCAGGGAGCAAAATGGCGGTGCGGGTTCCGGTTTTATATTCTCTTCGGATGGTTATATTCTCACCAACAGTCATGTGGTGCACGGTGCAAGTGGTATTAAAGTTACGCTGCTGGATGGCAGTGTAGAGCAGGCTGAGCTCATCGGGAGTGATCGCGATACGGATCTGGCGGTACTGAAGATATATTCTTCCGGATATTCAGTAAGCCATCTGGGTGATTCTTCCGCTTTGCAGATTGGTCAGCTCGTAATAGCTATAGGAAACCCCTACGGATATCAGCATACTGTTTCTACAGGGGTGGTAAGTGCCCTGGGGCGGACGCTAAGAACGGACACCGGCCAGGTCATAGAAAACGTGATCCAAACCGATATAGCGTTAAACCCTGGAAATTCGGGCGGACCTATGGTCCAGTCCAACGGTGATGTGGTAGGTGTGAACACTGCCGTACTCAGAGGTGCCCAGGGTATGAGTTTTACAGTAGACATCAACACGGCTAAGGAGGTAGCTGGTGATCTGATCAAGGATGGGAGGGTATCCCGGTCCTACCTCGGTATTATGCATCAGGAGGTAAATATTAACCTAAGGATCGTGAATTACTACGGGCTGGAGTATGATCGTGGTTTGTTTGTATCAGACCTTGAAATGAATTCACCTGCCGGCCGGTCTGGCCTGCTTAAGGGTGATATTATCATTCAGTTCAATGGTAACGATACAATGGACTCATCTGCACTTTTCAAAATGCTGGGGAAAGACACCATTGGCAGGACCTGCGAGTTGAAGGTGATCCGCGGCACGCAGATAAAGACATTGTATATCACTCCGCAGCGGCGCCCGGCTTGATCTGGTGAATAGTTACTGAGTTATTGGTTATTAGGGAACTAGCCAATAACCAATAACTCAGTAACTAATAACTATTTCGAAGTATTTATCTTCGTGTTGTCTTCAACTACATTGCCTTTGGCATCCACATCCACAATTTCATAGCCTAGTTTTGCCAGGCCAGGTTCTACAGATGCCTTATCACCCACTACAACGATCTTCATCTTGTCATAGGGCAGATGCTTTCTGGCAAGTTCATTGATACGCTCGACCGTCATGTTGTTGATCATTTCATTTTGCTTTTTCACGTAATTGTGATCGAGGTCGTAATGCACAATACGTCTTAAAAAGCCTGTTTTTTGCCATGGAGCTTCATAGGAGCGTGCATCACGCTGACCGATGGAGTTTTTCATGAAGGCCAGCTCTTCCTCGTTTGTACCCTTGTCGGCATACAGTTTTATTTCCTTCATGAATTCAGCCACAGCACTGTCAGTAACGTTTGCCCTTACCCCTGCGCGTGCAGTGAAGGGACCCGCCTCATCATCACTGCTGAATCCTGAACGTGCCCCATAGGTATAGCCCTTGTCTTCACGCAGATTAAGGTTGATACGGCTGTTGAATGCTCCCCCCAGATTGTAATTCATCAAATACGTTTCATAGTATTCTCCTGTAGCATCATAGGTCATATCCGTGAGGTATCCGATCCTTATTTCCGATTGAGGCGCCTTCTCCTTATCCACAAGATAGACACGGGTAGGTTCACCTCCTTCAGGCGTGGCTAGTTCAGGCATTTTGACTTCCTTACCTTCCCAGTTTTCCAGGAAAGTGATCTTTTTCATGATGTCACCCTTTTCGATGTCACCTACTATAACCAGCTCCGATATGCCGGGTGAATAATAGGTGTCGTAAAAGTTCTTTACATCCTCCAGTGTAATATTCTCAACAGTTTCCTCAATACCGGAGGCAGGTACGGAGTAGATATGTTCATCACCATAGAGTAACCTGCGGTAAACGTTGTTGGCAATGGAAACAGGTTGTTTTTGCTGCGATTTCACACCTTCAAGCTGTTGTTTTTTGACCTTCTCGAAATCTTCCTGTGAGAATTTCGGTCGTTTAAGCACTTCCTCAGCAAGCTTCAGGGTAGCGTCAATGTTCTTTGTTAATGATCTTACAGAAAGAACCGTACTGTTATCATTGGCAAAGACACTGATGCTGCTACCGAGTTTCTCCAACTCAACAGACATTTGTGCAGCGGTGTAGTTTTCGGTAGACTCATTGAGCATGGCTGCAGTCATTTGTGCCAGACCGGATTTTTCAGGGTTGCTCACCTCCATTTTATGTCCCCCGTTTATAGTAAGCTCAATGGCTACGGTAGGTATTTCCGTAGATTTCGTGCCAATTACTTTTATGCCGTTTTTTGTGGTGGCCGTCCATATTTTGGGCACCTGTACCAGCGGACTCTGCCCTGGGGTAGGTCTTTTGCTGCGATCAAAGCTGCTTTTTGGCTTATTGTAGGTCAGGCCCGAGTAATCAGTAACCGGAAAGGGATTGTTTCCTTCTGTTTGCGCAGTGAAGTTGTCAGGTTTTGCCGGCTGACCGTCTTCCTTGGCCAGTACGCTTTGGATCACAGCATACTTTCCCTTAACGTATTTGTTATAAACCCGTATTACATCTTCTCTGGTGACGGACAGGTACTGATCCAGTTGGGACTGAAGGTAGTTGGGATTTCCAGCGAATGTTTCATATGCGGCCAGCTGTGATACTTTTCCGCTTACCGTAGCCAGTCCGTTGATCCGTCTTGACTCGTACCTTGCCTTGAATTTCTGAATATCTTCATCGGAAACACCGTTTTTCTCGAAATCATCCAGTGCCTGGCGCATTTCTGCTTCAAAATCGCTCAGGGATTTACCCGGGAAAGGCAGCACGAACATGGTGAACTCTCCGGCCAGCTCGCTGGTGCTATGGAATACACTTGATTGGATCGCCTTTTGTGTTTCCACAAACATTTTGTAGAAATAGCTGTTTTTGCCTGTTCCGATAATTTCACCCAGGCAGTCCAGCGCAGCTTCGTCAGGATGGTATTGCGGTACGGTAGGGTAGGTCATCAGCAATGCCGGGAACCGGATATTCTTGTCGTAGTAGGAAATGTAACGGTCCTTGTCCAGGGAGACCGGATCTATTTTCAGAGGTTCTACCTCCGGGCCACGGGGAATATCGCCAAAATATTTTTCTACTTTGGCTACTACATCCTTCGTGTCCACATCACCTCCTACAGTAACCGTAGCGTTATTGGGACCATACCATCTCAAAAAGAATTTTTTGAGGTCGGTTACATCCACCCGGTCCAGGTCTTCCAGGATCCCAATGGTGAGCCATGAGTAGGGATGGCCATAGGGATAGAGTGTACTGGAATTATATTCACGCCAAAGTCCGTAAGGCCGGTTATCATAATTCTGACCCTTTTCGTTTTTTACGGTCTCGCGTTGTACCTCAAATTTCTCCTGCGTCACCGCATCCAGCAGGAAACCCATTCGGTCTGCTTCCAGCCACAGCGCAGTTTCCAGTTGGTTTTTCGGAAGGGTTTCGAAGTAATTCGTCCTGTCACGGTTTGTGGTGCCGTTCAGTGTTCCACCGGATTCATTCACTATCTTGAAATGCTCCTCATCGCCTACATTGTCCGACCCCTGGAACATCATATGTTCAAAAAAGTGGGCAAATCCGGATTTGTTCAGTTCTTCCCTTGCTGATCCTACGTGATAGGTTACATCTACATGCACCAGAGGATCGGAGTCATCTTCGTGGATGATAAGTGTGAGCCCGTTGTCCAGTACATATTTTTCATAGGGAATAACGATTTCGCCGTCTTTTGCCTCTACTTTTTCGATGAGTTTTGTCTGTGCAAAACCCGCAGCCGAAGCCAGCAGAAAGGCAGCACCGGTAGTGTAAAGTTTTAGATCATTCATTAGTTGTTTAGTTAGTTAAGGATAATAAAGATAAATATAACTAATTTTTTAGTCATGATTTTTGTTGGCAGCGGTCCGAATTGAGGCTCACCTGGCATTATTGTTGACCAATATTCTGAAAGGACATTGAACAACAGGGAGTTATAGAGTTTCTTGATGGTATTGGGAGAAATATAGCTTCCAGGAGAAGTTTTTGACACTCAGCCCAGGCTGCAGGAAATGACACTGGCTTTTCAAAATGACAAATTTGTCTAAATCCGGGAATACGATGAAAAAGATATACCTTGCCTTGTTTACGCTCATGCTGTCATGGATATATGCCGATCTGTTTGGTCAAAAAGGGTATGAGGAAGGCTATGTGGTGATGAATAGTGGTGATACACTCTATGGAATGTTGAAGGATCGCAAATCCGGTTCTTTCCCGCGATTGTATGAAAAGGTCAAATTCAGGAACGAGAAAGGGAAAAAGCGATTCTATGGGCCGGCAGCTATTCGGGCATATGGATGGGGAAATCAGGTTTTTCGAAGCCTTCACTTTACCCATGACAATTTACTTTTTAGCGCTGTTGGTCTTAACGAAGGAGAACGACGATTCCTAAAGGTACATGTATCCGGCTACCTTACTCTGTATGAAGATGAGTTTATAGATCATGACGGCCCCACCATTGAAGGCAGGTTTTATCTGAAAAAAGCGGATGAGCATCAATTTATCCATGTGCCATGGATAGGTTTCAGAAAGAGCATGATATCATATTTTAATGATGATCCCGTACTCAGTGAAGCCATTCAGCGTAAGAAATACCGATATGCAGACATTCGTCAGCTGGTGAGAGAATACAATCAAAGACGTATATTGTAATACTGTTTACCACAAAGCTCACGTAACACAACGGAATGTCGTGTACACTAAATAAAAAAATGCCATCACATGGTATGATGGCATGTCAGAAGATCTGTTTAGTGTAATCTACTACAGGATCTGGGCGGTATGATCCTTGGTTTTCACCTTTTCAATGATGTTTGAGATCTTTCCGTCCTCGTCGATCACAAAAGTATGACGCGCGGTACCCATGTATTTCTTACCGTACATGGACTTTTCTATCCATGTGCCGTATTTCTCATGGATCTGTTTTTCGGTGTCCGCGAGCAGCCTGAAAGGCAGATTTTGTTTTTCGATGAATTTCTGATGTGATTTTTCACTATCGGTGCTCACACCAAAGATCTCATACCCCTGCTTCTGAAATTCACTGTAATTATCACGTAAATTACAGGCTTCAGCCGTACAGCCTGGGGTGTTGTCCCTCGGGTAGAAATAAAGCACCACTTTTTTGCCTTTGTAATCGGAAAGTTTGACAGGATTGCCATCCTGATCATTCACTTCAAAATCTGGCGCCTGATCGCCTTGTTGTAATGCCATAGTTATTAGTTAATTTGTGTTTTGTATTCTGTTTTATTATTAACATTATCACTGACAACAAGTTTGACCTCCCCCTCAAAAGGTTGTGATTTGATAAGTTTTTCCGACCATATCAGGTTTCTTTTGTAATCATAACGCATCAGCACCCATTCCCCGTTTACCCAACATTGGTATTCCTTCAAACCGCTCAGTGTATCGTCTATTTTGAATCGGATATCCCTGGAGTTGATCACAACAGGGGTCACCGTCGGTGGGACGGTGTCGCGTGCCAGTGTGAACCGTCCGAAGCTACGGGTACGGAAGCTGATCTTTCCACCGGCCCATGAGCCTCCCACATAATCCGTTATATTTCCCTTTGAGTCGACACCAAATACATGGTAGTCTTTCAGGTCGTTACGGCTGTGCTTTGGTTTTAGCGTAACATTGATATAGCTTTTCAAAGGCACGGTGGGTTTGCCGATCTCAAATACTTCCACGCCCCCCAGAGAATCATAATAATGATCTATTTCCAGGTAAACCGTGTCAAACAGTGACTTTCTCGAAAAGGATATGTCAGCGTATTCACTGAAAAAGTCATAATCGATACCAGAGGGGATCATATCCCTCAGATCCAGGCTTTTGTAAAAATCTCCTTTCTCTATACTTCCCGGCACTCCGTTTCTGAGGTCCCACAGATAGATGGCACTGGAGTTGTTGACCACAAATTCAGGTAACACCTCTACGTGCTCCGGTAGGTAAAGGCTCAGCATGGAAGAATCGCGGGTGTCCGTGCGGATCAATAATGTATTGTCCATTACTCTCGTTTCGTCATCAACGATCAGGCTACCCTGTACCTGTTGTTCCTTTTCCTGACCTTTTAATTTGAAGGTAAGCTTACTGGAGTTGCCATAAGAGTCTGTCATAGTGATGACTACATTGTGCAACTGACCGGGCACAGTTCTGAATTTTCCTTTTAGTTTATTGGTTTGATAAAACTTCAGCCGATTGCCGTCATCCTGGTATAATTTGTGAAAACGCTTGCCTGAGGTGGCCAGCTCATGATAGTTCATGTGCTTGAGGATGTTGCGCTGCTCGCTGAAGGCAAATGACTTTATATGATGTTTGTAAATTCTGCTGCTGTCGATCTGCATCTCTATGGTGTTGATCCCGCACCGGAACCGGGAGTAGTCCAGTTTGTCATGCGCCAGTAGCTCTATGCCGATCAGGCCGCGGGCATTTATGGGCCGATCGATGATGTAATCATTTCCTGCCCTTCTAAGGTCATATTCCTTCCTGCCGAATTGCCCTTCAATACGGGCATTGATATCCATCGTTTTGACAGCTAATTTTGAGGCGATGGGGGGTACATGATCCTGTACCTCATTAAATCCGTAGGTAAGAGGGTTCAGAGGTCTCTGATAGGCGTCCCTGAGGTCGAAATGAAGGTGAGGGCCTCCCGAAGAGCCGCTGTTACCGGAAAATGCTATGGT
Organism: Flammeovirgaceae bacterium BBD 1991-12; assembly: GCA_001657315.1. GTDB lineage: Bacteria > Bacteroidota > Bacteroidia > Cytophagales > Cyclobacteriaceae > Fulvivirga. The sequence continues at coordinate 13,715 of LYSV01000072.1, forward strand.
ATCACCCCGGAAAACCGGAAACTGCCCCTTGCGGAAATACAGGTTGACTTTGAATGTTTTTCTTCTGTATTGTTCTGTTCTTACATATTCAGCCAGCTTTCCCGTAAAACTTTCGAGGTGTGCATAAACGGTTGTTTGTCCGTTTGGATGCTGAATATAAAGGGCATTGCCATAGCCGGTAGGGGATATGGAAGCACGGGAAATGTAGCCATCGGCTGCTGCGTGCACGGCCAGGCCTGTTCTTCCCTCCGTCCGTATGTCAATTCCTGAATGGAAATGGCTGGAGCGCAGCTCACCCATGGTACCGGCGAGAGTATTCCTTACACCAGGTTTAATAGGAAAAAGATAGTAGTTTTCAGCAAAATGAAGATCCTCGCTGAACTGGGCTATAGCTCCGCTACTTATCACCAACAGACAAATCCCGATCAGTGTGTTACCTGATCTCACACTCCAGTAATTTTTCATTTTCTATGTACGCGGCCAGTTTTTGGCCAATTTGAACGGGACCTACACCTGCGGGTGTCCCAGTAAAAATGAGGTCCCCTTTTTTTAACGTAAAAAATCGTGATAAATATCCCACAATATAATTAAAATTAAACAACATCAGGCCTGTATCCCCCTTTTGTTTTGTCTTACCATCGATAGTGAGACTGAAAGTTATGTTGGTAAGATCTGGGAATGTATCCGTATTCATGAATCCGGAAACCGGGGCAGAGCCGTTAAACCCCTTGGCGATGTCCCAGGGCAAACCCTTTTCCTTAGCTTTTTGTTGCAAATCACGTGCCGTAAAATCTATTCCTATGCCAATCTGATCATAGTATTTATGGGCAAATTTTTCCTCAATGTTTTTTCCTTCCCTGCATATTTTTAACACCAGCTCCACTTCATGATGTATATCCTTCGAAAAATCAGGATAGTAAAAAGGGGCATTGTTTTTGAGCAGGGCAGTATCGGGTTTTGTAAAAATAACAGGCTCGGAGGGACGCTCATTGTTGAGTTCATTGATATGTTCAACATAATTACGTCCAATAGCTAATATCTTCATAATGTATATGCTTAATTTTGCAAAGGCTTGAAACTGTAAACACAAAAGTGTTATACATTTGCGTTAATTGGCAAAACTTTTGGTATTAATTGTGATGACTAGACTATGGGAAAAAAAGTAGGTTTTCTGTTTTTAATTGGCTTTGTGTTGTATGGCTGTGCTACTGTACCCGTCACGGGGAGACGACAGCTCAGTCTGGTTTCCAATTCTGAAATACTGCCGTTGAGCTACGATCAGTATACGCAGGTTTTGAAGGAAAACAAGCTGTCGGATAATAAGGAGTGGACGGCTATGGTGAAAAGAGCAGGAAAGAATATCCAACTGGCGGCTGAAAAATTTATGAGACAGCAGAACGCACTGGATCAGTTGGAAGGATACGAATGGGAATTTAACCTGATAGAATCGGAAACGGTAAACGCATGGTGTATGCCAGGCGGCAAGGTGGCTTTTTATACAGGGATCATGCCCATTTGCAAAACCGAGGAAGGTGTAGCTGTGGTCATGGGACACGAGGTGGCACACGCTATAGCCAATCATGGCAGGGAGCGAATGAGTCAGGGACTGGTGACCAATCTGGGGCTAAGCTCTGTAAGTCTTGCCATGGGGCAAAACCCTACACTAACTCAGGAAATATTTATGCAGTCTGTAGGTGTGGGTACGCAACTGGGCATGCTGAAGTTTTCCAGAACCCATGAATCCGAAGCAGACAAGATAGGTTTGATATTTATGGCCATGGCAGGATATAACCCTCAGGAAGCCCCCAAATTCTGGCAACGAATGGAAGCCAATGCTGGAGGAGAGCGCCCACCTGAGTTTATGTCCACTCACCCGAGTCCGGAAACACGTATCCAGGATTTGAATGCCAACATGCCGGAGGCCATGGAGTACTACCGTAATAGCAAGTGACCAAACAGGCAGTTGTTGATAGTTGATTTGTTGCCGGTTCCGGTTACCTGATAAATGGCATAGGGCATGGAGCATGGCGCATAGGGTAACTACGCCAACTTCTAACTTCCAGCTTTTAACTTCCGACTTCCAGCTTCCAACTTCTAACCTCCAACTTCCAGCTCCCTGAAATTGCGCATAATCTCTTCGTTTGCCGGAGACTCATCATCATAAGGCAATCTGGATACGAAAAGTCTGCCGGCTCTTATTTCTTTTTTCCGGTAGCCCATAAGGTGAAAGATCTGAAGGCTGTAGAACAGAGCGATCCGTCGGTTGATGACAAAAGTATAGGGTGCCTTTTTGTCTTTACGTACCCCGGGCAACCAATGGAGATAGCGATCAAGCCTGAGCTTTCTAAGTTGTTCGGAGATCCTGAGCCAGAATGGGCTGATACCTCTGATCAGGAAAAAACCATCATCCCCCTTACCCTGATACAGTGGCATAAACAGCCTTCCGTCTCTCACTGCCCTGATCTCACCATTGCTGTCGTGGGCGAGTAAAGCGCCCTTTTTTACCTTCTGAAAGTTCACAAAGCCTGGTTTCATTTTGAAGCCGCTGCCGGCTGCTATACCATGCCGGAAAAACACCTCGTAGATCTTGCGTCCATCAAGTGCCACGCGGGCCAGTATCTCACGGTACTTATGGAAATGTGGAATATCATTGGCGTTGACACATCCCAGTTGCTCAAGGATCAGCCATATAAAGGCTTCGTGGTTTTCTATGGATGAGAGCTCATCATGCTGGCCCGCCTCAAACAATACCGTAGCCATGCCCAGGTCATTAAAGGCGCTGTTTAGTGTACCCTTGATCTGTTCCGCCAGTCCAAGTATGATGGGGCTGGGTATGCTGCTGACCAGTTCACGATTTCGCAGTGTGTCATTTATTGCTATGAACGGTACACTTTCCGAGGAGGTGGTATGCAGATCGCAGAGGAAGACCCTACCCTTTGTCCGCGACACGATATTGATGATCTCTCGGGTTATAGCGTCCCTTTCTGCATCTTCAGCTTTCGAAGAAACGACACCATTGTGATCACAGGTATTTTCAAAATAGCTGTCCCAGTTCCTGTTCAGGTCCTCGTCAATAAAACGTTCTTTTTTTTCAAGAGCGGCCATGTTTCCGGCCAGGCCTGTCAGAGACCCTTTGAAGGAAGGTTTTGAGGTGTTGAGTTGGTTGAGTACTTCCCGAAGAGCAATGATACCCGCGGGTTCGTTGCCGTGAAGCCCTACAATAAAAATGACAGCTGGTCCTTCCTGATTGGTGACGTATGTGCCAAGAGTCCGTTGTTTTACATAAGTTTTGTTAAGGGTAGCACCGCTGATCATTTGATGTTCAATATTAGCTTGTTACAATTTAATCGTTCTTTTTAAGATAAGCCTTCCCTGTCCATTCTCATCTTTCAAAAACCAGGTGAAAAAATGATTTATGTCATCCCACCATTAAACACTATAACGTAGATTCGACGACCTGGTCGTGTTTTGAGAGTGAAATGAAACCAAATGGACGGCCTTAAGGTCTTTTTTCATATTGCCAAAGTCTGGCCTGATCCTGATCATTACCATCAATTAGTCAAAAATTACACCATTGTCCTGAACAAAATCCCGGATATCAGGCATGAAGGATTCAAATTCAAACTGAAGGCTGCTGTAATGTCTTTTGATATCCATCGTAGCCTCGTCCATTTTTGAATCGAACCGCGTCCTTCTTGACATGCCCGTCAGTGCCCGGTGTATGCCATCCAGGTCGGCATATTGATACAGCCAGTTATCCTGTTTCATGTACTTAAGTACCAGCTTCATTCTCTCAGGTAAAATATCATAATAGGAATACAGTATCTCATAAAGATCTTCCGTGTATTGCAGCAGATCCTGGGTGTGATAATCCTTCCAGTTGGCAGCCAAAAAATGATCATAGGCCATATCCACTATCACTGATGCATAATGTCTGTACTTTTTTCTGAACCATGTTTTGCTTTGACTTACCACAGGATGCTGGTCAGTGAAATCATCGATGGACCGGTGCAGCAGTACACCACGGGCTACATCTTCTTGCAGCAACTTGTATTGTTTTCCTTTAACAAAATCACCAATGAAATTGCCTACCAGGAGACTGTTATTGTTACCGGACAGATATGCGTGGGCAAGAAAATTCATCAGTGATAAAACTAAGCTTTTATGAAGGCTTTTTTAAATTGACTATATTTAACTTTCCTTAAAATTACACTGGTTCATGACAGACAATCCGCATTTGAATATTCTGGTGCAACTGGCAATGATCGACGGTGAGACTGATGAGGCTGAACTGGAGGTGATCCGCGAAATAGGGGCCTCCCAAAACGTTTCTGCAGAAGATATTGACGAGATTATTCATAAAACAGAAGCTGAAAATACGCTGCCTTCGCTCGAACATCTTTCAGACGAAGCCAAGGCTGACCTGATGACCAATCTTATCCTCGTTATGAAAATTGATGGCAGAGTGCATAAAGAGGAAATGAAATTCTGTTTTAAAGTACTGAAAAAGCTCGGATACAATGAAGAAGTACTGTTTGATATGGTATCCACTACTTATGTAGACCCCGGAGAAGGTGTGAATCATAGGGAGATCAGACAAAAGGTAGTAAACCATCTGCATTCCTGACTTGAAGCCTTCAGATGCCTATGGCTTTGCGTTGCTTGATTACATGATCGGTAATCATGATATTCATCTGACACTGCATAATTCCTATGGCCCGCCGGAAAAAATGCCGGTAAGTGTCTTTTTCAGGGAAGAGGGGGACCTGACACCGTTGGAGCATTGTGCCCTTCGTTTGTGCAGCGGTAGCATTCTCGATATTGGTGCCGGTGCAGGCGCTTTTAGCATGATCCTACAGGAAAGACATGATGTTACCGCATTGGAAATATCTACGGATGCCTGTGAAATAGCCCGCATGCTTGGGGTAAAACAAGTGGTAAATGCTGATGTTATGCAATACCATGAAAGGCGTTATGACACTCTGCTTATGATAATGAACGGGATAGGCCTGATAGGGAAGGTAGGCAAGCTCACGGATTTTTTTCTGCATCTGAAGATGTTACTTAACCGGGGGGGACAAATATTGCTGGACTCCAGCGATCTCAGCTACTTGTATGAAAATCTTAAATCTGACAATACATTGGGTGAGATCAGCTATCAGTATGAGTATAAGGGCATAAAAGATCCATGGTTCAACTGGCTCTATGTCGATCAGAAAACGTTGGGCAGGCATGCGGCAGAGGCAGGGTTTGAGGTTCAGATCGTACATGAGGATGATATGGATCAGTATCTGGCCATTCTCAAAGAAATATAGCGACATTTAACAATATACCCGGTCTGCTGCTCTCCCTTCTCCAGACTTGCCGCAGCCGAAGTATCCTGATTGGCGATTGCAGAGAATCGGACCGTTACCCATGAGGAACTTTTATGATGTACCTGTATTCAAGGCATTATGATTTTTTTTGGTATTTCAACTCTCCACTTATTCCACCTTAAGGTGGAACTTCCCTACTCTAAGCTTAGAGTGGGGAAACGTTCAAACAAAGTTTGAGCAAGGGGTGAGTTGATATCCTCCTGACTTCCGGCTTTTTTAAAATGCTAAAAACCCGCGGTGAACGTAAAGATTAAGGAGAACTGTTATTCCTTTGTCTTTATTGCCGCCGGGATTTGTGTTTACTACTACGGATTAATTGGCTACTTTTGCGCTTCGAAAAATCCGGTAAACCCGCATTTCATATTTTGAAGGAAAGCTTAGATGGAGAACATTAGGAATTTTTGTATTATCGCTCATATTGACCATGGAAAAAGTACACTGGCTGACCGCCTTTTGCAGGCCACAGGTACAGTTAGTGACCGGGAGATGCAGGAGCAGTTGCTGGATGATATGGATCTGGAGCGTGAGCGGGGCATCACCATAAAAAGCCATGCCATTCAAATGAATTATGGTTATGAAGGCGGGAATTATGTTCTCAATCTTATTGATACCCCTGGGCATGTGGATTTTTCCTATGAGGTTTCGAGGTCTATAGCGGCATGTGAAGGTGCCTTATTGATAGTAGACGCTGCCCAGGGGATAGAGGCACAGACTATTTCCAATCTTTACCTTGCTCTGGAGCATGATCTGGAGATCATTCCTGTGCTGAATAAGATCGACCTGCCCAGTGCAATGCCTGAAGAAGTTACTGAGCAGATCGTGGAGCTGATAGGCTGCGATCCGGCGGATGTTCTCAGGGCCAGTGCCAAGGAAGGAATAGGCATCAATGATATTCTGGAAGCGATAGTAACAAGAATACCTGCTCCGGTAGGCAATCCTGGTGATCCACTTCAGGCTATGATCTTTGATTCTGTTTTTAATTCATTCCGTGGTATTGAAGTCTACTTCAGGGTGTTTAACGGTGAGATCAGAAAAGGTGACAAGGTAAAGTTTGTCAACACCGGTAAGACCTATGATGCCGATGAGATCGGGGTGCTGAAGTTAAAGCAGGAACCCCGCGACGTTATTCATACAGGCAATGTAGGCTACCTTATTTCTGGTATAAAGGTGGCCAGGGAAGTGAAGGTGGGAGATACCATTACCCATATGGATCACCCATGCGCTGAAGCAGTCAGAGGTTTTGAGAATGTAAAACCTATGGTGTTCGCAGGTATTTACCCTGTAGATACCAGTGAATTTGAAGAACTAAGGAATTCTATGGAGAAGCTACAGCTGAATGATGCCTCCCTTGTATGGGAACCTGAGACTTCCGCGGCATTGGGCTTTGGTTTTCGTTGTGGCTTCCTGGGTATGCTGCATATGGAAATTGTGCAGGAGCGGCTGGAGCGTGAATTTGGCATGACCGTGATCACTACAGTGCCATCTGTTCAGTTCCATGCTATCGCCACTGACGATGAAGTGGTAGATATAAATGCTCCCTCTGAAATGCCTGAGCCCAATACGATTTCCCATATCGAGGAACCTTTTATCCGGGCGCAGATCATTACCAAGGCAGAATATATCGGAAATATCATCAGCCTGTGTATGGACAAGCGTGGGGTAATTAAAAATCAGGTCTATCTGACCTCTGACAGGGTTGAACTGTCCTTTGAACTGCCTCTTTCGGAGATCGTGTTTGATTTTTTCGATAAGCTGAAAACCATCTCACGCGGTTATGCCTCGCTGGACTACGAACTTATTGGTTTCAGACAATCCACCATGGTGAAGCTGGATATCATGCTCAACGGGGAAAAGGTAGATGCCCTTTCAGCTATTGTTCACCGCGACAAGGCCTATGAATGGGGCAAAAGGCTTTGTGAGAAACTAAGGCAATTACTACCACGTCAGATGTTTGAAATAGCCATACAGGCCTCTATTGGCACTAAAATTATAGCCAGGGAAACCGTGAAGGCCATGAGAAAGAACGTACTGGCCAAATGCTATGGAGGCGATATCACGCGAAAGAGGAAACTTTTGGAGAAACAAAAGAAAGGGAAGAAGAGAATGCGACAGGTGGGTAACGTAGAGATACCTCAGGAAGCATTTATGGCGGTATTGAAACTGGATTAAATAATTATGGGTTAAATTTACACAGTCATATCCGGAATTTGATGAAAAAGGAAGTTGATTACAGAGATATCATTACTATAGAGCCTGGAAAAAGAGGAGGGAAACCTTGTATCCGGAACATGAGGATCACTGTGTATGATGTTTTGAACTGGCTGGCCAGTGGAATGGGGCGGCAAGAGATTCTAAACGATTTTCCTGAGTTGACTAATGAAGACCTAACTGCCGCCTTAAAGTTTGCTTCTGCAAGGGAAGCGAAGGCAACTGTCATTGCCTCATGAAACTTTTGATCGATCAAAACCTTTCATACAAGTTGGTCGATCTGATAAAGGACTCGTTTCCAGATTCAAGTCATGTCAGGTTCCATGATCTGACCAAAGCTGATGATCTGGTTATTCACCAGTTTGCAAGGGAAAATGGTTTTACCATAATAACTCAGGATTCTGATCTTTATGATATTGCCCTTATCAAAGGTATACCACCAAAAATCATTTGGGTCAGATCAGGAAACTCTTCTACCAGACATATTACGGATCTGTTAAAAAACAATGCAGTTGCTATCCGGCATTTTGGTTCGGAAACAGATCAGATTTGCCTCGAACTTTTTTAAAAGAATGAATTGCTCTGGATAATTTACAATGAAAAAGGAAACAACTATTCTCGATGGCCGCAAGATAGCCAATCAAATACAGGATGAGCTTGCTTTAGAAGTAGCGGAGCTGAAAAACCAGAAAAAAAAAGTGCCTCACCTGGCGGCTATATTGGTTGGGGATGACGGAGCCAGCCAGACTTATGTGAACAGTAAGATCAAAGCTTGTAAAAAAGTAGGATTTGAATATACGCTGCTGCAGTTTCCGGAGTCCATCTCAGAGGAAAAGTTGCTGGCCAATGTAGACCGGATCAACAACGATGAAGATGTTGATGGTTTGATAGTTCAGTTGCCTTTACCGGAACATATTTCTGCTGTAAAAGTAACTGAACATATTTCGCCTGAAAAGGATGTAGATGGCTTTACCAACGAGAACTACGGACGTATTACTTCTAAAAATCCGGGTTTAATGCCGGCTACGCCTTATGGCATACAGGAATTACTAAGGCGCTATCAGGTTGAGATCAAGGGTAACCATTGTGTAATGGTAGGCAACAGCAGGACTGTCGGTGCACCTATGAGCACTATTATGGCTTACCATGAATATGCTACCGTTACAGTTTGTCATATCTACACACAAGATCTGCCATTTTATACACGTCAGGCAGACATTCTGATTGTAGCTACCGGCAAGCCCGGGTTGATCAAGGCGGATATGATCAAGGAAGGCGCTGTGGTCGTGGATGTAGGTATCACGCGTATACCTTCAGATAATCAAAGGGGTTATATGCTTAAAGGAGATGTGGAGTTTGATGAGGTGAAGCCAAAGTCCTCCTACATAACACCGGTTCCCGGTGGTGTGGGTCCCATGACCATTGCCTCTCTACTGTTGAATACACTAAAAGCCACGAAAGCAAGGCACTGAAGGGAACAATTCCTGTTGGGAATTGTCGTTGGAGTTCTATAGGTTTAATGTAAACTTTGGCTACCATCAGACGTTGAGAGTATTCCAGTGATTAGCCAGGGAAAACCACCGAGGAAGAATAGTATTTTAATGAGAACGGCCGTTACCCTGTTTTTTTGTCTAAGTTCGGTTTTGGTCAGCGCTCAGTCTGTGCTTAGCACAAGATCAAAAAAGGCGGCAGAGCTGTATTACGAAGCGGACAACTTTCGTGTAAGAGGCCAGTATATGACCGCCCTGGATCTGCTGAAGCAGGCTGTGCAAAAGGACAAGAACTTTCATGAGGCCTGGTTCCGGATCGCGATCATTCACAAGGCAAAGGGTGATCTTGTTGATGCGGAGCAGTTGTTCAATAAAGTAATAACACTGAATCCGGGCAATAATGCCCCGAGTTATTTTGAGCTGGGGGAGCTTTATCTCCAGCTTAATAATTTTGAGCAGTCCCTATCTTATATAGACAAATTCCTTGCCTCAGGCTCCAGAAATCAAAAGCGTCTGCAGGAAGCCAAAAGAATAAAAGAGAATGCACAATTTGGTATTGACAATGCTGATCTGGCCTCACAATACAACCCGAGACCATTAAGTGATACGGTCAACGCCTTTCCTATGCAGTATTTCCCCATTGTTTCGGTAGATCAGAACTCGTTGATCTTCACCCGTCGCCTGGGCACTACGATGGAACATGACGAGGACCTTGTGATCAGCTTGAGAAATGAGGATGGTTCATGGGGAGATCCGATGTCTATATCTGAAAATATCAATTCTGAATTCAATGAGGGTACCTGCACCATTTCGGGGGATGGAAGGACATTAATATTCACGTCATGCTACGGACGTAATGGTTATGGTAGTTGTGACCTGTACATAAGCCATAAAACGGGAGAAGACTGGACGGTGCCCGAAAACCTCGGTCCCAATATCAACAGTTCAGCATGGGAGTCCCAGCCTTCCCTTTCAGCAGATGGCAGGACACTTTACTATATCTCCAACCGTAAGGGTGGTGTGGGTAGAAGAGATATCTGGGTCAGTTATTTGGATGACAGCAATAACTGGGGTAAGCCGGAGTGCCTGCAGGCCGGCATCAACACGCCCTATGACGAGGTTTCACCCTTTATCCATCCCAATAACAGCACCCTTTACTTTGCTTCCAATGGGCTAAAAGGATTTGGAGGCTTTGATATTTACTATACCGAAACCGGAGCTGAAGGGTGGGGTGAGCCGGTCAATCTGGGGTATCCTATAAATACCGGAGAAGATCAGGTATCCCTCTTCATTACCTCCGATGGGGAGAAAGGTTACTATTCACATGAGGACAATAACGATCCTGGGAGGAAGGGGCGAATATATGAGTTTGATGTTCCGGAAGGTTCGAAAGTAAAATATCGTACCTCTCATGTATTTGGTAAGGTATTTTCAGAGGAGTCCCGCAAACCCCTTAAGGCACAGATCGAACTTTTTGACCTGACCCGTGATGAAAGGGTATCCCTCGTTTCATCGGATTCTGTCAATGGGAATTACCTGATCGTGTTGAGGGAAGGTTCCAGCTATGCCCTGTATGTCAATAGGAAAGGATATCTGTTCAAAAGCCTTGCATTTAACTACGAAGCGGATGATTTTAAACCTGTGGAACTTGATATTTATCTTTCACCTGTAAAGGAAGGGGCTGTCACTGTTTTAAAAAATATCTTTTTCGATTTGGACAAATATGAGCTAAAGGATCAATCCAGAACAGAGTTGAAAAAGGTAATAAGCTTTCTCACCGCCAATCCCACTGTAAAAATAGAGATCACCGGTCACACCGATGATACAGGAGACCTCAGTTACAACTATACCTTGTCCACAAAGAGAGCCGAGTCAGTATACCAATACCTGAGCTCGAAGGGCATCCCATCCAATGCATTGAGCTTCAGGGGGTATGGTCCTGACCGTCCTGTTGCCGAAAACAATTCGGAAACCAACCGGCAGCTTAACAGACGAATAGAGTTCAGGATAATCAGCCGATAAAATATCCCCCAATATGGGGTAAATTAAACTTAAAATGGATTTCCGGCATTATTAATACCTAATTTTGGGTTAACTTTCATCCACTATTTTCACCTGAAACAAATCTTCGGACCAGCTTCTAAGATTTGAATTATTAATTTTTAACCTAAACAAAACAATATGAAGAGGTATTTACTATCTGGCTTCGTGTTGATGTTTTCGCTCGTTTTTAACGATGCTACGGCTCAACAACGTACCATATCGGGTAAGGTGACTTCTGTAGAAGAAGGATCCGCTTTACCAGGAGTTAATGTAGTACTTAAAGGTACTACGTCCGGAACAGTCACCGACATTGACGGTAGCTACAGCTTGTCTGTTCCTACCGAAGGAGGGCTTTTGGTTTTTTCTTTCATTGGCCTTGCCACGGAAGAAGTGGAAATTGGTGGCAGATCTGTCATAGACGTTGCCATGACCGCCGACTTCAAGCAATTAAGTGAAGTTGTAATCATAGGCTATGGAGAAGTAGACAAACGAAAACTGATCAGTTCGGTTGCATCGGTTGATGGCGCGGAGATCTCTGAAATGCCTGTGGTCAGTTTTGATCAGGCCTTGCAGGGGAAAGCGGCGGGTGTTCAGGTGACCACTACTTCAGGCCTTTTAGGCGAAGCGCCCAAGATCAGGATCAGGGGAGTTAATTCAATTTCTGGTGGGACAAGCCCACTTTTCGTGGTGGATGGAGTTCCGATTGAAACGGGCAATTTCAGTGAAGTTGCGGAAAACAACGCGCTGGCAGACCTTAACCCATCAGATATAGAATCTTACGAAGTACTGAAGGATGGCGCTGCTACCGCTATTTATGGTTCAAGGGCCGCCAATGGTGTCATTCTCATCACTACCAAGACGGGTCAGGCGGGAAAACCTGAAGTCAATTATAACATGTTTGCAGGTTTTAATGAGGCCGCCAATCGGTTTGATCTGTTAAATGCTGAGGAATTTGTCCAGATAAGTAATGAAAAGTTTGCCAGTGCAGGGATTGCCCCTCAGGCTTTTCCTGGCCCGGGCAATGTGGATACTGATTGGCAGGACGAAGTGTTGAGAACAGGATTCGTACAAAATCATGCCCTGAGTTTCAGAGGAGGTAGTGATGCCGTACAGTACTTTGTTTCCTTGGGTTACGCCGATCAGGAAGGCTCGACGGTCCGTAATTCGATCAAAAGATATACAGCCAGGGCAAATATAGATTATAACGGCAAGGATTGGTTTTCAGCTGGAGTGAAAATGCAGGTTTCTCAGCAGCAGAATGAAGGCTTGAATGCTGGCACAGGCAGCCTGTCAGGTAATTTATTTAACTCACTCAAAGCTTTTCCAAATGTGCCTGTATTTAATGAGGATCATCCGACAGGCTATAACTTAACCGATGACAACCAGTCACTGGGTAGAGGTAATAATTTACAAAATATTGCTTTCAACTTACCGAATATTCGGTATGTTCTGGATAATAATATCTTTGAGTCAAGGGTACAAAGACTGCTTGGCAATGCTTATCTGCAGTTCAATCTGCCCTTTGATATTCAACTAAGGACACAAATTGGACTTGATGTTTCTGATACCAGGGATTTTCAGTCCTGGAACCCCATACATGGTGATGGAGCGCCTACTGGTTTAGTATTCAGAGGCTTGTATAATACTTCAAGATGGAATTGGCAAAACACAATTTCATGGAGGAAAACCATTTCAGATGTGCACAATTTTTATGTAGTGTTAGGTAATGAATATCAGAAGAGTGTGCAGGATCAATTTACAGGAGAGGGGCAAGGATTTTCTGATCCGTTTTTTTTGGAAAATGGTTTGATCACTGGATCTTATGATACCCAATTCTCTTCCGGATTCTTTGGTGAGGAAGGTTTTTCATCACTTTTTGGACGTTTGAACTATGATTTTAACAACAGATATCTTGTTTCATTAAGTATTAGAAATGATGCCATTTCCGGTTTGCCTGAGGAAAACAGAAAAGATACCTTTCTCGGAGGCTCTTTGGGTTGGAACATTTCTCAGGAGGATTTTTTTGACATTGGAGCTATTAATCAGCTCAAGATCAGGGCCGGATACGCTCAAACAGGCAATGATGATTTGCCGGGTGGATTATTTCCTGCATTGGGAACCTACGGTCCTGAATTATATGGAGACCTAACCGCTATCAGATTTGAAAATGTAGGGAACTCATCTTTGGTTTGGGAAACCACGTCTAAGTACAATTTGGGTTTGGACTTTGCCATTCTTGATAACAGAATAACCGGTTCATTTGATTATTTTCTCAATGAAACCGAGGATCTGGTTTTAAGAGCGCCTACACCGCCTAGCCTGGGTATACCTGGAAATGAAATATCACAAAACGTAGGTGCCATTGAGAACAGAGGACTTGAAATAGCCATAAATTCCTTAAACATTGAATCCAACGGTTTTACCTGGTCCACCTCTTTTAATGCGACTTTTGCTGAAAACGAGATCACAAATCTGGCCAATAACAATTCAGATGTTATTAGTACCTATAACATATTAAGGGTGGGAGAACCCATTGGGGCTTTATTTGGATTTATTTACAATGGAGTGAATTCAGCCAATGGAAATCCTCTCTATACGAAAGCTGATGGTACCTTGATACAAGGTAACCCTGATGATAATACATATTATATTTACAACCCGGAGGATCCCACCGACCTGTCTGAGACATCTACCCTGGATCAGGATGACAAGGTGGTATTGGGTCAGACTAATCCAAAGGTATTTGGAGGGCTGACAAATAACTTCTCATATAAAGGTTTCGATTTTAGTTTTGTTCTGACCTATGCTTTTGGACAGAAAGTTTACAATGCGACAAGACAGGATGGACTTTCGTCATTTTTTGTTAATAACACGTCTGAAATAAGGAACAGGTGGACTCCTGCCAATCCTAATACAGACGTTCCCCGTCTTTCACTGAACAATGATAATTTCATTAATCAGGACGGTAACGCTTTGACCAGGTTCGTAGAGGACGGTGATTATGTAAGAGTGCAAAACATTTCTCTGGGGTATACTTTCCCTAAGCCATTGTTGGAAAACATTGGTTTTAAACAAATCAGAGTATACACCCAGGTACAGAATGCCTTTGTTTTTACAGGTTACAAGGGATTGGATCCTGAGTTGAGCTTCAGTAATACTTCAAACATTCAGTCGGGTATTGACCTCAATACCAATCCGCTGCTAAGAACCTACACCATGGGACTGAATATTACATTTTAAAACTACAATCATGAAAAGTTATAGATATTTTTTATTACTCGTTATTATCCTGTTTGCAGGGTGTGAGGACGATGTTTTGGAACTTCAACCTTTTGACGCTATATCTGAAGAAGCGGCTTTCACTACGCCGGATCGTATAGAACTGTCCATGAATGGTGTGTATGATGCAGCCCAATCCGGCTTTTATCGAGCGGATGAAAACAATAACCGGGGTTATATTTTTGGAGCGGCTCATATTCAACAAGGTGATATGAGAGGTGAGGATATGCTTTTGATAAATACCTTTTATGGCTTCACTTATCAGGCAACATATACACCAGTTACAGAAAACAACCGGTATTTCTGGGAGAATGGCTTTAGGGTGGTGAACCTTGTCAATCTTTTTATTGAAGGTGTAACAGGTGCTGTGGAAGGTGAAATTATCTCAGCAGACGAAGGGAACAGTTATATTGCAGAAGCCAGATTTCTGAGAGGCCTGACCTATCATGAAATGCTTATTCATTTTGCTAGGCCGTACCGGGATGGTAATGGATCAGAGCCTGGTTTGCCGTTACACACAGTTGGTAATAACAGTTCAGGGTCTGTTGAAGAAAACTCTTCCATCGAAAGGTCAACAGTAGCCCAGACCTATACCTTCATACTGGAAGATCTGGACTATGCCGAGGCCAACCTACCGGAATCGCGAAGTGGTGTTCTGAATGTTACCAGAGCAACTCGTGGTGCTGCTATAGCGCTGAAAACACGTGTTAAATTACATCAGGGAGATTGGGATGGAGTCGTCACCGAGGGGAATAAGCTGGTGCCGGGGTCTGCTCCCTTCATAAGCCCCATTAATGATCATGCCCTGACGACCTCTGTTGAAGGGCCTTGGGCGAATAATCAAAGCGAGGAGAATATTTTTTCGATGAACATGAGCGCCAATGACAATCTTAATGTCAACGCCGCTTTGGCAAATATGTACGGCTCTTCATCTTTAGGAGCCAGGGGCGAAGTGGCTATCAGTCCAATCATCTGGAATGAATCATTTTGGCATCCCGATGACCTCAGAAGAACGCTTCTTGTCGAATCCGGCGCCAGCGATAGACTTTTTACAAGTAAATACAGGGATTACGTGAACAATTCTGATTTTTCACCCATACTTCGCTATGCCGAAGTCATACTGAACCTGGCCGAGGCTGAAGCAAGAAATGGTAATACGACCAGAGGATCAGAACTTTTGAATGCAGTCAGGGACAGGGCAATATCAGGAACGATGACATCTTATGGGACTATAGCAGATGCCAATATATTGGCAGGACGGATTCTGGAAGAAAGACGGATAGAATACCTTGCTGAAGGCCAGAGATGGAAGGATATCCACAGGAATGCGGT
This sequence comes from Flammeovirgaceae bacterium BBD 1991-12, assembly GCA_001657315.1. Classification (GTDB taxonomy): domain Bacteria; phylum Bacteroidota; class Bacteroidia; order Cytophagales; family Cyclobacteriaceae; genus Fulvivirga. Next base: position 29,442 of record LYSV01000072.1, read on the forward strand.
GGACCCTTTATTCAGTACCGACGGTATTCCTGCTAAAATGTTTTCGGCTGATGTGGATGGCAGTACGTACTCCGTAGGTGATGCCGGGTCTCTGGTTAAGGGTATTGGCGCAATATCATATGATAATTTTAGATTTCTATGGCCAATACCAGCTAGTGAAACTACAGTAAATCCGGTATTGGCAGCACAACAAACCTGGTTATTGAACTTCAAAAATCAACGAAAATGAAAAAAATACTTTCTTACATAATTCTAATCGCAGGAGTACTTGCTCTTTCCTGCGACAGGGAAGAATTTGATGACCTTGCACCCGCAGAGTATAAGTATATTGGCATGGTATCGCAAAGAATACCCGGTGGAGGTACTGTTTTTGAAGGGACAGGTATTAGCAGTTCGAGTATAGACATCCCTTTGCTTTATGATCTGGGGGATATTTCCTCGGATATTGAGATCACCTTTACGGTATCCGGTGCGGTGCTGGGGACAGACTTCACAGTTCCAAATGCAGCCAGTACAGGTGACCAGACGTTCAGTATATCAATACCCGTAGATACTGTAGCCTCTTTTTTTACCATTGAACCCATCACGAATGATGTTCAGAACGAAAATAAGGTGATCAGTCTGTCAATTACGGGAACCCCGGAAGGAGTTTTTGCCGGAGCGCCTTTAAGTCAAAGTACGGACATTACCATTATCGATGACGATTGCCCCTACGATTTTGAGAAATTTGTAGGAACAGCCAGTGTGATAGAGAACGGTACTACGGGTCCGTATGATGTGAACACAACGGCAATAGCACCTAATACCATCCGTACGGATAATTTCTGGGATTCTGATATAGCAGCAACTTTTATTCTTGTACCCTGCGATGGTACTGTGCAGGTACCTCAGCAATCAACACCCGCATTCGGTGATCCTGATGGCAATATCGTTGGCTCCGGAACCTGGGATGATGAAACTGGTGAAGTTGTAGTTAATGTGACCATCAACTTTCCCGCCTTCGATTTTATATCGAATGAGCAACATGTTTATACCTTTCCCTGATAACCCGCCACAGTAGATACTACATAATCAACGACCGGACCATTCATTTGGCCGGTCGTTGGTATTATGTATTATCACTCTTTAACAAAATTACCAGGCAACCATGTTGTAATCCCGTTATTCAGTCATTTACTGGTAGTAAATCACTACGAGTGTGACCTGCTTCTTACAATTATGACAAGGTAATGCATGAATTTATTTTACAAAAGAGATCTCAGACAACAGTCATTGAGCAGGTAACTGTTGGTTGGAAAACCTCATTATCTGATCTTTAGCTTTTAATCACAAGCACCCTATCCCTGGTAACAGTCTGTTGGATAGTTGCCAGAGGGCTGCCATCAGTGTCAGAGTTGGGTTGATGATTACGCCATTCTCATAAATGGTTTGAACTACTCTGGCTGGGCTTGTACAGAATCCACTTTCTTAAGAAAATATACTACCGCAAATTGAGGGATTCCATTGGGATAGATTTAATGCCTTCGCTAAGATATGTGCTCCATGCCCCTAATGATCAACTAATTACCGTAGGTGTTTTGGTATGAAGGAGCTACATAAAGCAATGAGCAACGTGGATTAAGAAAAATATATTTTTAGTATTAAGAATAGTTATTTAAAAATATTACACATTAAAAAATTTATTTTTTTAATATGTAATTAATATTTAGATAATATTTCCTTTTAAAACATATCTGTAAAAAAATGACCGCTGATCAAAAAAATTCTGTTTATACCACTAATTGAGGGATATTTAGCTTATAAAACTTACCCCAATTAAAACTTTCTCATTAAGTTTGAGAACTTCGAGTAATCAATTTTTAACCTAAACAAAACAATATGAAGAAGTATTTACTACTTAACTTCGTGTTGATGCTTGCGCTCGTTTTTAACGATGCAATGGCTCAGCAAAGAACAATATCGGGTAAAGTGACTTCTCTCGAAGAGGGATCTCCTTTACCTGGTGTGAACGTAGTGCTCAAGGGGACTACGGCCGGTACGGTTACCGACATTGACGGTAACTTCAGCCTTTCGGTTCCTTCCGAAGGTGGAACTTTGGTGTTTTCTTTCATCGGTTTAGCTACCGAAGAAGTAGAAGTTGGCGCCAGATCGGTGATTGATGTCCAGATGTCACCAGACATCGAACAGCTTTCCGAGGTGGTTATTGTAGGTTACGGTTCTACCTTGAAAAAGGAACTGACCGGATCAATTGCCACCGTAGGAGCAGAACAGATCGAGAAACTACCTACACTTACTCCCGATCAGGCACTTCAGGGACTGGCGTCCGGTGTGTTTGTCAGTGCGCAATCCGGCGCTCCGGGTGGCGGGGTTAACATACGGGTAAGAGGGCAAACCTCTATCAATGCCGGTAATGACCCGCTTTATGTGATCGATGGTATTATCGTTCAGTCAGGTGATATTACACAAAATACATTTGGAGGTTCTGACCAAAATGCCCTGAACTCTCTCAATCCTCAGGATATAGAATCCATCGAAGTTTTGAAGGACGCCGCCAGTACCGCAATTTACGGTGCACGAGCGGCAAATGGTGTGGTGCTGATCACTACCAAGCGGGGAAAACCTGGAAAAGCAAAAATCGATGCCAGATACTGGACAGGATGGGGCGAGCCTACGGAGACCTATGATAAACTATCGGCTGCTGAACAGATCGCCATTGAAAGGGAGGGATTTTTGAATGACAACATAGGTGCATTGCCCCCTTCTGATGCTGATTTAGGCTGGGATGGTGTTACCAATACGGACTGGATAGATGAAGTGTTCAGAACCGCCAGGATCTCAGAATACCAGGTAAGCGCGTCTGGCGGTACTGAAGCCTTTAAGTATTACATCAGCGGTAATTATCGTGATGAGGAAGGATTTATGCTTGGGGCAGGCTTTGACCGGTATAGCTTAAGGGTAAATACAGATTACAACGCTACGGATAAGCTGAGTATTGGCTCAAGTATCAATTTTACAAGAACCTTTCAGCAGGTAGCAGCAAATGACAATAACATCTATGGTATTTATTCTGCTGCCATCCTGACTCCAAGCTACAGAGCTATAAGGGATGAAAATGGTGAACTCGTAGATGCATTGCCCTCTTTCAATACCAACCCGGTCCGGGCGGCAGAATTGGTACGGCAGGATATATCCATTTTCAGATTTCTGGGGAATGTATATGTCAATTACAACATCATAGAAGGGCTGGATCTCAGAGCAGACTTTTCCTACGACTGGAATTATGTGCGTGAAGATGAAAATGTACCATCAACTACCGCTCAGGGACGGGGTACGGACGGGTCTGGAAATTACACCACTAAAGATATTGGTACATGGCTTATAGAGCCCACTTTAAGGTATACAAGAAGCTTTGATGGGAGCCACAAAATAAATGCCGTGGCAGGTCTGACATGGCAGGCGCGCCAGGATTTCAACGGGCTTGTTGAGGCTACCGGTTGGGCGAGGCCTACTCTTACCTATATTACTGACGCTGCCAATTTCACGGATGGTAACTCACTTCGCAGAGATTACAGCTTTAACTCCGTATTTGGCCGGGTGAATTATGCCTTTAATGAGAAATACCTCGCTTCGCTCTCTGTACGAAGGGATGGCTCTTCCAGGTTTGGTCCCGATCAAAAGTTTGGAACCTTCTGGGCGGTTTCTGCCGGATGGAACTTCTCTGAGGAGGATTTCTTCAACGTGGATTTTATTGAGTTTGGAAAGATCCGCGGAAGTTACGGGGTAACCGGTAATGACCGGATCGGTGAGTTCCAGTACGTAGGTGCATTTGGTGGTGACGCCAATTACCTTGACAGGGCAGCTTCCACACCGGACAGGCTGGAGAACCCAGCGTTGCAATGGGAAGAAACCCGCTCCATCGATCTGGGCCTCGAACTGGCCATGTTCGGGAACCGCCTAAACATCAATGCGGGAGTCTTCCAGCAAAACACTACTGCTCTGCTGTTTGATGAACAGGTTCCCTGGACCACAGGCTTCGAGGAATTCCAGAGTAACGTAGGAGAGGTGGAAAACAAAGGTATAGAACTGGATGTGACGACGGTGAATGTCGATGCCGGTGATTTTAAGTGGAAGTCTACATTTAACATTTCGTGGTTGAAAAATGAAGTGATCGAGCTGGCGAATCCCGAGCCTATTCGTTCTGGTTTTGCAAGTGTGATCCTGGAAGGCGAACCACTAAACTCTTTCTGGGGTTTGAAATGGCTGGGTGTTGATCCTGCCACTGGTGAATCTGTTTTTGAGGATATCGACGGCGATGGTTCCATTGGTGGCGATGACTATCAGTTGATAGGTGATCATGCACCAAACTATATCGGCGGCTTTACAAATACCATTACCTACAAAGGCCTGTCTCTGGACGTTTTCTTCCAGTTCATTGATGGCGTGGATGTATATAACAATACATGGGCGTTCAACAGCAATGTAAGTTCTCCCTGGGGGCTGGACAGAGCAATTCTGAGAAGGTGGCAGAAACCCGGTGATGTTACAGATGTCCCTAAGGCAAGCCAGATTTCCTCCGTTGATTTCCAGGAGGATAACAGCCGGTGGTTGAGCGATGGTTCTTACCTGAGGCTCAAGAATATTACACTGGCGTATAATCTGCCTACGGATCTGGTCAACAAATTTAAGCTCAGAAGTGCCAGAGTATATGTTCAGGGGCAAAACGTCTGGACCCTCACTGGCTACAATGGTCCGGAGCCTGAAGTGAGTACTTTTGGAACAACCGATACTTCCCTGGGAACTGATTTCCTCACCTTCCCGCAAATGAAGATGTACTCTGTAGGGATCAACTTGGGTTTGTAATCTAAACAATTCGAAAAATGAAAAAGATAACTATTTATATATTGGCTATTCTGGGGCTGGTGGTTACATCCTGCGAGGATTTCGTGACCGAAGAGCCGGTGGATGTGATCACCTTTGATCAGGTCATTATTGATGCTGAGAGTGCGGAAGCAGCCATTTTGGGTGTTTATTCAAGGTTGCAGACCGCTCAAATGTTTGAGATCTCCTTCACGCTTACCCCAGGGGTTCTCAGTGACGAGCTTACTCACAGCGGTTCGTTCCCTTCCATTGCTGCGTTGGATCTGAACAATGCTACATCCGGTAATGCTGCCGTGGATGATGCGTGGGAACAAACCTATACAGCCATATTCCAGTGTAACAACATACTGGAGTTGCTGGAAGGAGATCAGACCTATCCTGGGTTATCCGTGGCAGATCAGACGGTGATCATAGGAGAAGCAAGGTTTGTCAGAGCGCTTTCGCATTTCATGTTGTCCAACCTGCATGGTGCGGTACCTCTGGCTACAACAACAGACCTCGACGTACTGAGCAGTATTTCCAGAACATCTCAGGCTGAGATATACAATTTTGTGATCACTGAAGCGGCACAGGCTGCTACGGAGCTGGCCTCCTACAATGCAGACGAGACCGGGTTGAATTTTGATACTCAGTTCCGCTCTACGCAATGGGCAGCCAGAGCTCTTGGGGCACGAGCCAATCTGTATGCGGGGAATGTTTCAGCGGCCGGTACACTGGCTGATGAGATCATCACCAATGGTGGTTTTGAACTGGCCGGTAGTTATTCCGATCTTTTTGGGCCTGGACCAATACGGGATGACGAAATCATCTTTGGCATATTCTTCAGTTCTGTAGACCAAAATGATATATCATTTCAGCTATTGCCTGATGGACGGTTTGAATATGCAGTAGGCCCTGGTTTGGTGGCAGCTTATGGTGAAAATGATGCCCGGGCTTTGATAGAGCTTAATGAGGCAGACGTTCAGGGCAGGTATTATGTGAATAAATATACCGATATATCCACGGGTACAGACGGTATCCCTGTGTTCAGGCTGGCAGAAATGCATCTGATCCGGGCAGAAGCCAATCTGGGATCAGCATCAGCAGATACTGACATCAACCTGCTCAGAACAAGGGCCGGTTTACCTGGTGTATCCGGAGCTACACTGGATGACGTGTTGAACGAACGATACGTAGAGTTGGCTTTTGAAGGACATCGATGGAACGATCTGGTCCGGACCGACAAGGCATTTTCTGTAATGTCAGCGATAAATCCTGACTTCACCCGGGATGACCACATTCTGCCCGTACCTCAAAGGGATATTGAGCAGAATCCGAATTTGTTACCGCAAAATGACGGGTATTAGAATTAAAAGAATCAATGATGAAAAAATTATATTCGATAATAATGTCATTGTCCATCCTGATGATGGCTTTGAGTTGTGATGATTCCGAGTTTGAAACAACGGAGGATAATCTGGGAAGGTATGTTGCCTTTACTGAAAGTAGTGTGAGTTTTCAGGAAAGTAGCGTCACTACAACGGCAGATGGGTTGTCTGCAGTCGCTGGCAATACCCAAAGTATTACCATAATTCGATCTTCGTCTGATTTATCTGGTGCTTTAACAGTTAACATGAATGTTAGTGTCGTTTTTACTTCGGACACTGAGTTTGCAGACGCCGGTGATGACGCGTCCTCAACAGTTGTTTTTTCTGAGGATCTATCGTCAATTACTATTCCGAATGGTGAAGCATCTAAAACCATAACGATCACAGCGCTTAATGACAACTTCAGTGCTGGTGATAAACTGATCACACTTTCCATGACTAGCGTTTCGGAGTCTTCATACAGCCTGGGACAGCAGCAAACTCGTAATGTGATTGACGTGACAGTCATTGATGATGATTGTCCAATAGATCTCGCCGGTGAATTTGTTGGCTCCTACACCTTGTCCGAGGAATTTACAGCAGGAACCAATGAAGGCCGTTCCTTTGGCTTCAATAATGTTACAGATCTTACAGCGGATCCCGAATCTTTAGCAGGTACAGGAGCCTTTCTTACCGCCAATGAAGATGAAACGGCAGCAGGAGATGACTTTTGGCTTCCCAATACCCCAATAGAGTTCATTACATGTGCCGGCACTGTAAGTTTTAACGAAAATCCGTTACTATTAGGGTTTAATGTTAATGACGAGCAAGCAACATTTAACCTGCTGAGTAGCTCTTATTCTTTAGGTAGCATAACTCTTGTAGGAAACCTGGGTAATGTAGCTGGTATTAACTTTGGAGAATATACTATTGAACTCGAGAAAAAATAAGGGAATTAAGTAAAACTGTAAAAATGAAAAAATACATATATACATTGTTGAGCTTACTCTTTCTGGCCGGATGTAGTGAATATGATCCGGACGTTAATGTAGGCCCAGTTCCCGAGCTTAATGCTTTGGATGTTCTGAAAGCTAATGATTATGCAATCTTGGTTAGTGCACTTGAACAAACGGCTTTTGATCTTGGAACAAGTCCTGTGACGATTTTCGCGCCGACCAATGAAGCCTTTCAAAAACTGTTTATGGAATTAGGTGTTAATTCTATTGGAGAAATAGATAATTCCGTTCTATCACAAGTTCTTTCTTATCATGTGGTAAATGGTGAACTATTATCTTCAGACTTAACCTCAGGACCACAAACTACATTAAGTGGTAGCGTTTTGAATGTTGTAGTCACGGGTAGCGGAGATGATTTGCTTATAAATATCAATGGGAAAGCTTCTGTTGTGGATGCTGATAGAGTAAGCACCAATGGTGCCATCCATGGAATAAATCAGGTATTATCAGAGCCTGCAGGAAACATGGTGGAAGTACTTGCTGCCGATCCCAATTTTTCATTTTTGTCTGCTGCTATAGTGCATGCAGGATTGGATGGAGCGCTTAGTGGGTCGAATGAGTTTACTCTTCTGGCACCGGATAATGACGCCTTTATAAATGCCGGATTTAATGATATAGACTCGATTAATTCAACAGATCCAGCCGTACTTGCCGATGTGTTGAGTTTTCATGTAATTTCCGGAAAGATCTTTAGTCAGCAATTGCCTTCATCGGCAAAAGTTGCCACGATCTTAGGTGCCGAATCAGAAGGTCAGGAAGAATTAATCATAGAAGATACTGATATTAAGACTTATCTGTTTCCCGGATCACAACTATCTGTTTCTTCTGTAGAGCTTACCAATGTATTGGCAACCAATGGGGTGATTCATGGCACTGACAATATGTTGTTCGAGCTGGGAACGGTTTTCGATTTCATGGACCCTGATAGCAATACTCTCAAAACGTCCGGTGATGATGGTTCTCCTAATGCTTTGGATAACCTGGGTACCATTGTTGAGGGGCTAAATTATTCGCGATTATTATCGATTACCGATACATCTACCGTTTTTATACCCTTTGATGCGCCTCCTTATACCTCATTTGCGACTGATGCTGATGCCTTGGCATTCTTAGAGGCTCATACATTCAAAGGTTTTGTAAATTTTGCCGACCTTGATAACGGAGATAAAGTAAAAAGCCTGAGTAATGATGAATACTATATTGCTGTTGATGCTAGCGGATTTGCTTATGTTAATGGCTTGTCAGGAAACATAATTACTTCGAGCGGACCTGGGTTTGTATATGATCATTACAATGGAAATACATTTCGATTCAGTTCTACCTTTATTCCAATACCAGAGACCAACATTGTAGATGTACTGAATGCCAATGGCTATGACATGATGGCGGCGGCTTTGTTAATTACAGAGAAGAATGAAGATCTCGATGCAGGAGACAATACTTTTTTTACGGTTAGCAATGCTGTGTTATCATCTTACATAGGTTTGCCGAATGCAGCGGCAATTGAAGCGCTGGATCCAGATGTAGAGGATGATGCCGGGCTAATTGCAGAGCTGGCAGGTGTGATTGATATACATACTCTTACTGAGGTGGATTTTGCAGTATATTTAACGACTGAATTTCCGACTGTTACCGCTGTGAGTGGAGATGAACTGTTTTTCGCTGAGAATGGAGGAGATGCGGTGATCATATTGGATAACAAGGATCCAGACAATAATCAGGTAAACATTGTAGATATTGATTTTCTTTATTCAAATGGTGTTGTACATGAGTTGGATCAGGTCATAGAATTTTGATTTTAAATCAATTATTGAATAGGCGATCTTAAGATCGCCTATTTTTGTTATAGATAATCATGAGAAGTTTATTTGTTTTTTTGACATTGTTTCTTGCTCTGACGGATCTTCAGGCACAAAAATGTGGTACAATAGTGACGGAGGAACAAATGGAATTTATTATATCCATAGAGGAAAAAGGTAGATATAGCACTGAAAGAACTAAAGCTGTTGATATAAGGGTGCCAATTCAATTCCACTTTGTTACACGTGATGATGGTTCCGGAGGACTATCAAGTGCTGAGGCCATTAACATTTTGAACAGATTGAACGGATATTATTCCCGCGCTGATATGGAATTTTTCTTTTTCAATGACGTGAATCTTATACGACAGACGGAGGACTATGACTGGGATGGAAGTGAAGGCAACGTAGCCGCCAGTAATGATATCAGAGGAGTGATCAATGTTTACTTTTTTAATAGTATAGTAACCAATGGTACACCTCTGTGTGGTTACACAAGGTTTCCCCCCAGCAGTGACAGGGTTTTTGTAACTTATAGTTGTGTTACAGGGGGAACTACACTGGAGCATGAATTAGGGCATTATTTTACGTTATTTCATACTCACGGAACTACAAATACCGGCACTACTGATGAATTGGTCAATGGGTCGAATTGTAGTAATGCCGGAGACAGACTGTGTGACACGCCCGCAGACCCCAATCTAAGTGGAAAGGTATCGAATTGTGTCTATGTGGGTAATGATACAGATGCAAACGGAGATATTTATAATCCTCAGGTAGAAAATATCATGTCCTATGCTCCGGATCAATGTCAGGATCTGTTCACACCAGGTCAGTATGAAAAGATCAGAACGGGTTTTGAGTTGGGCCGGTTGTATCTCAATTGGGAAACAGATCAGTTTACCGGAAATTTTACGGCAGATCAAAGAGAAATATGTAATGAAAGTAGTGTCGGTTTCGATGGTATAGGCTTTGGAGTGACCTCATGGGAATGGGAGTTCGAGGGTGGTACGCCATCAACCTCTCAATTGCAAAATCCAAGTGTTACCTACAATGATGGAGGAAATTTCGATGTTAAGCTCTTGGTTAGAAACAATGTAGGTACAGAGGTTGAAATTGTCAAACGAAATTATATTCAGGTAAGTGATCCCTTGCTTGATGCAAGGACTGATACGATTCTATATAATTTTAGTCAAAACGAGGTGCTTTTGGATTTTAGTGTGGAAAACCCGGATGAAGGTGTAACCTTTGAAAGGTCTGAAACCGATTTTGAATCTGGTACAGGGTCACTGTTCATTAACAACTATGACTATCTCTCAGAAACACCGGGTAATATTGACGTTATTCATCCCGGGAACATGAATACCATAGGTGTGTATAAATATAAACTGAGTTTTGATTACGCCTATACTTACAGGCCTGGCCTTGGAGAAGATACTTTTATTTATGATTCTCTGGAAATTGTTTTTAATACCGGATGTCTGAATAATGATGTAAGCATTTGGAAAAAAGGTGGTCGGGAGCTGGCTTCAACAGATGTATCTTCAAATGCATTTGTGCCCTTAAACCAGAACGAATGGCGGCATTTGGAACTTGAATACCAGCTAAGTGGTGAAGAATCGGCGATTTTCAAATTTATAAATACATCATATAATGGAAACAATCTCTACATAGATAATTTGGAAATAATACCCGATCTTACGCTTCTTGCACCTGATTTCTTTAGGATTGTGGATTTTGAAAGTAATGTCCTGACCATACGATGGGTTGATCAGTCGTTCAACGAACTCGGTTTTACACTTGAGAAGTCGTTTAATGGCGGAGAATTTGAACCGATTTCATTGGATCAGAATACTCAGATATATTTGGATACAGACATAGGTGAGGGAGTTTACGAGTATCGATTATTTGCGACCGGCCGAAGTGGTATTACTTCTGATACCGTGGGAGTTATCAGCTTTGACAATACCATAACATCTGTAGAATCACGGGAAACGAAGACAAATGATTTAGCTGTCTACCCAAATCCATCGTCGGGAAATGTTTGGATTCAGTCTGCAAGGAATGGAATCATGAGAATTGTTGTACTTAATATCATTGGGTCAACAGTTCTGGAACAGGATGCCGGGAATTTGACAGAAGTTGAGCTTTTAACGGAAAAGTTGAAACCAGGCCCTTACACGTTGAAAATTCATACAAAAAACAAAGTTGAAAATAGAAGAATATTCATAAAATGAACCAACTCTTTTTAAGTATCCTGTTAGTGATATGTTCCTTTAACATATCTCAGGGGCAGGCCATAGCCGCCGATGGGGGTGGAGCCATATACCTGAATAAGAATGAAGCGGATATAGATAACTCCCTTAAAAGAGGGTATTATGTAGGCCCCCATATTCTGGGAGATACGATTACCATGCTCCTGAATAAGTTTGAGAATGACTACAGTTATTATAAAGAGTCCGGTGGCGCCTATTCTACGGAGGAAAAGATTGTGCTGAAAGCGCCTATCTATAAGGCTGTGAAGAAGGTGAACAAGTACTACGAGAAGGGGGTAAAAAAAAATAAACTGGCTGAGGCGTCTTCCTATGAAAGTATGAAAAGGGTATTGAATATCGCTATAAAATTGAGAAATTATGATACCCGTACAGTGGAGGCTGGCCTAGGTAAACTAAAGACTGTTAAGGAAATTGAAGACTACCTTTATAGTTTAAAATTCAGATGATCAGCTCATTTGCCTGATATAATCTTCCACACCTTCTTCAAGGGTGTGGAATTTTTTTGAATATCCTATCTTCTGAAGCTTATCCATCTTCGCTTCTGTAAAATATTGATACTTGTCCCTTATGTCTTCCGGAGTATCTATAAATGAGATATTCTCCGGTTTATTCATAGCCCTGAAGACAGCTTTGGTCAGATCCAGAAAGGTGCGGGCCCGACCACTGCCCAGATTATAAATGCCAGGATCCTTTCTGTGATGCATCAACCAGTAACATACGTCCACTACATCCTTCACATACACAAAGTCCCGCATCTGTTCACCATCTTTAAAATCAGGACGGTGGGAACGGAAGAGCTTCATGCCACCGGTATCCTTAATTTGATTCCATGCATGCCAGATTACTGATGCCATTCTGCCCTTATGGTATTCATTGGGGCCGTAAACATTAAAAAACTTCAGCCCCGCCCAGTAAAAGGGTTTTTCCTCCTGCTCCAGTGCCCACATATCAAAATCCTGCTTTGACTGCCCATAGGGATTGAGTGGTTTTAGTTGAGGAATACTACTTTCATTGTCATCGTAGCCCTGTTCGCCAAGGCCATACGTGGCAGCGGATGACGCGTAGATCAGTGGTATCTGATGGTTTACGCATCGTTTCCAGATGTCCTGGGTATAAATGGTATTTAATCGGGTCAGCAGTTCAACGTCAAACAGGGTAGTATCTGTTTTTGCTCCTATGTGAAATATGAACTCCACCTCTTCATAATGCTGATCCAGCCATTCCATAAAATGATCACGATCTATCTTATGAAGAATAGATAACCCGGCAATATTTTTGTTCTTGACAGGATTGTCAAAATTATCTACCGCTACGATGTAGTTAAAATTCTCATTATTCAGCTTTTTGATCAGCTGGCTTCCTATAAAGCCCACGGCACCAGTGACTACAATCATGAGATATTTGATTTGGCGCAAAGTAACCCAATGATGGGTGGAATGGGAAGGAAGGATTCGAAAAACTTTGGTTTAAACCAGGATCAGACCATATAGCCTTACGCATGTCAATATGGGCAGATCACCTAAAACTCATCTATTTAGAATCCGTTGTGTGAATTAGCGCATGAAAATGCAGAGTCGTTACTATTCGGCTGCGTCCCCACTGCGTCATTCCAGCCAGCTGTTGCGCTTGACTTTTGCGTGAGCTGGAATCTACTTCCTCGCTAAGCGTGTACGCCTTACTTTGAAGAGCGCCGGGGTTTTCGTGCCACGAGAAAGCAGATTCCCGGTCACGCGCACGCCTGACCTAGGCTGCCGGGAATGACGATAAGCGAGAAAGCAGGTTCCCCGCAGGGTCCAGTGGGCTCACAGAGCCGGGTGGACGGCACTATTGTCCTCAGACCTCTGGGTGGAACGTAAAAAAGGTGTTTTATTTCATAATTGAGCCCTGATAAAGTGTGACAACAGCCTCTTATGCATGAGGCAAAGGATTGATTTATAATTCTCTTATATGCCTGTTACATCATTCTTCTTTTATACTTTCTCCGGTCAAAGGGGTGCATTTCAAATTGTCGCGTTGCATTAAACCCGTTAAGTCATATCGTAACATAGTGAAGATATCTTTGCCACAAAGAAAAGACACGTTTACCTGCTTCAGGGCAAAGATCTCTCCGTTTACACTACGAGATGACTAAAAAAAAGAATGTTGCACTAATTTTCCCATTTTCGATCATGAATATTGGCTACA
>LYSV01000073.1 GCA_001657315.1 Flammeovirgaceae bacterium BBD 1991-12
TATCTGATTCCAAAGGCAGGATCTATTTTGTTTCGGCCATTAAGGGACTGTACAGGTATCATAACAACAAGACGGTGCATGTCCTGAGCAATTCGGATTTTAAAGGTTACTTGCTGGATATTCAGGTGCTTTCAGATTCTTCTTTCCTTTTGGGCTCAAATAAGGGGTTGGTAGAGCTGAATCCGTTTGATCCAGGTTCCTCACGGATTAGCCTGCAGGATAAGTTTATCACCTCTTCTTCCTATAAAAACAAGAATGAGCTGTGGGTAATATCAGCCAACAGAGCCATACGGGTGAAGGACGAAGTACTGCGGGTGATGACGAGTGACCATGGTTTTACGGATTTTCCCGTGAGCCGAATATTTTGTGACCGGGAGGGAAACGACTGGTTTGCTACGGACGGTGACGGACTTTACAAACTAAGTAATGATTTTTTTGAATTCTACGGGTCGAAACATGGCCTGTCAAACCGGCCGGTAACAGCCATATCCAGAGACCTTAAAGGAGACTACTGGGTGGGAACCTACGGTGGCGGTGTCAGCAGGATATCGGGTGATGGTAAGGTGATGACAGTTTTGGATCCGTTACTGGCAAGTCAGCAGATCACCTCCAGTACTACTGATAAACAGGGAAACATTTGGTTTGGCACCCGGAATTCCGGCGTGATCAAGTATGATGGAGAAACCTGCCAGACATTTTCTGCTGATGCAGGACTGGCCTATAATCTGGTCAGGGTGCTTTTCAATGACAGTCAGAATAATCTGTGGATTGGTACGGCCAATGGGCTAAGCATTTATGATGGAAGGTCGTTTAGAAATTTCACTACACGTGATGGCCTGAGTGATAACGTGATATGGGGGATTTCAGAACCACAACCGGGTAAGATACTGATCGTCACAAGAAAAGGTTTGAGCTACTGCATATCCGGAGAGTTGAAAAAGATATCTCTGGATGCAAATGTATTTGAAAAAAGAGTAAATGTTTGCGTAGAGGATGGACTGGGTAATTTCTGGATAGGTTATTCAGGCCACGGTATTGTGAAAATTGGAGCTGATCCACAGGACCCGGAGAGCAGGTCTGCCATGGATTACTTTACTGTAGATAACGGGCTTTCATCGGACCTTATTTACAACCTTGTCTTTGATGATCACGGAAATCTCATTGTGGGCTCTGAAAGAGGGCTGGACAAGCTATGTCTGAATAAGGACAACGAAGTGGTGAGAATAAAGAATTATGGCAAAACAGAGGGATTTGATGGTATCAGAACCTCATACAATTCCATTTACAGGGATCCGGATGGCAGCATCTGGTTTGGCAACAGTCAGGGAGTTATTCGATACAAGGCGTTGGAGGAGCGCGTGAACCGTGTTGAACCCATTGTTTATATTTCAGGACTTAAATTATTTTACAATGAAGTGGATTGGCTGGATTATGCCAATGAAATATCCAACTGGTACAATATCCCGTTAAACCTGCGTTTGCCATATGATGAAAACAGCATTGTTATCGAATACTTTGGCAACAGTCTCAGAAACCCGCAGGAGGTAAGTTATCAGTTCAGGCTTATAGGGTTGGAAAATGACTGGTCTCCATCAACGGTGAGGAGAGAAGCAGTTTATACCAATCTGCCTCCCGGTGAATATACCTTTCAGCTAAAAGCTGCCAATAGTGATGGAGTTTGGTCCAGAGAATATGCCGAGTTCAGCTTCAGTATAGTGCCTCCGTTTTGGATGGAAGTATGGTTTTACATTCTTGTTGCCGTACTTCTGGTGATGGGTATAAAATTCTTTAATGACTACAGGGTACGAAAAAACCTTGATAAGATCCTGACTATTGAAAGGATACGAGCAGAGGAGCTGGTAAAGGTAAGAAAACGAATGGCCCGTGATTTTCATGACAACATGGGAAATCAGCTGGCCAGCATAACCGTATTTACCAATCTCATCAGTCTCAAGCTCAAGGATAAGTCGCAGGAGATCAATGATCTTCTGGAGAACATAGAAAAGCATACAAAGTCACTGTTCAACGGCACCAAGGACTTTATCTGGTCCATTGATCCGGACAGTGACAACCTGAATGAGGTGTTCACCTATGTCAAGGATTTTGGAGAGGAGCTTTTTGAAAACACCAATATAGACTTCTTTTCCGCCAAGGATGATTTTGCTGAAAAGCCGTTGCCCTCCGGATGGAGCCGTCAGATCGTGCTCATATTCAAAGAGGCCATGACCAATGCGCTGAAGCATTCCGGAGCAAGTGAGGTGCACCTGGAATTAAACCTCAATCAGCATGGTTTCGTACTTAAATTATGGGACAATGGCACAGGAGCGGTTTTGGATAATATAAAAAAGGGAAATGGATTTAAAAATATGTCTTCAAGGGCAGCGCAGATCAGCTGCTCTCTCGATATTATCAGTAAAAGTAAAAACCATGGATTATCCATAGAATTAAAAAGTAAATTGCAATCAGAACCCCAGAAAAAAGAGGTCAAACTTTATTAAACAACTATGTTATGAACAATTACTTTAGGTCAAGGATTGTCATTGTGGAAGACAATGACGCGGTGAGAGAAGGGTTCTCATTAATTATCAACAGTGTAAGCAACTACTATGTAGTAAAGGCCTACGACAATGCTGAGGAGGCTATTAAAAATTTAAGAAAAGATGCCCCGGAAATCATACTTATGGATCTTGAGCTACCCGGAATAAACGGGATAGAAGCTATCGGCATCATCAAAAAGACCAATCCCAATATTGAACTAATCGTAAACACCATTTACGAAAACAGCGAATTGGTGTTTCAGGCATTGTGTGCAGGTGCCACAGGCTATATCACCAAAAACAGCAGCCATACAGAATTGCTTGATGCCATTGACGAAGTGATCAACGGCGGAGCGCCCATGAGCTCCAAAATAGCAAAGATGGTGGTAAACTCCTTTCAGAAAAATCCCAACTCTCCTCTGTCCTCACGGGAAACACAGGTACTGGAACTCTTATCGAAGGGTAAAAGCTACAGTATGATCGCTCAGGAGCTTTTCATAACCAAGGAGACAGCCAAATCTCATATCAAGAACATCTACTCCAAACTTCAGGTGAACAGCAAGTCAGAGGCCATAGCCAAAGCTACCAAGGAGAAACTGATCTAGGAAGGGTGATTGAATTACCCCATTAATACACACGTTAAGTGACAAAAATCCCCCAAATATCCAACCTATTGGGGGATTTTTCTTATCCCCCGTTTAGTCACCTTTGCCACAAGGCCTAAACCACCTTATCTACATATCACGAATACTTTCATGTCTGTGTGCTAAGTGGACGGCTGATAATATATTCTTTAACATAAATAAATCAGTATGAAGAACTTTTTACTAATGGGTTTTTTCCTGGTTTGCATTTTCGTTTTCCATGATTCGAGGGCGCAGGAAAGGACTGTTACCGGAAAGGTAACATCTGTAGACGATGGGCAGTCATTGCCTGGTGTTAATGTGGTGCTTAAAGGTACTTCAACAGGGACCGTGACTGACGTTGATGGTAATTACAGCCTGAGAATACCGCAAGATGGAGGAATTCTTGTGTTTTCTTTTATTGGATTGGCCTCACAGGAAATTGAAGTTGGTGCCAGATCGATAATTGATGCTCAAATGGCAGAAGACATTACTCAACTGAGCGAGGTCGTAGTAACTGCCGTGGGTATAGAACGCGAGAAAAAAGCGTTGGGTTTTGCTGTAGAAACAGTAGGAGGTAACAGTGTACAGCAGGTTTCCGAGCCGGATCCACTGCGCGCCCTGCAGGGAAAAGTGTCAGGTGTGAACATTACCGGGTCCAGTGGTGCGCCAGGAAGTTCCACCCGGATTACCATACGGGGTAATTCTTCACTACTTAATGACAACCAACCTTTGTTTGTGGTGGATGGTGTGCCCTACAACAATGATTTTGTAGATGCAGCCAATGGCGTGAATTCCAATCTCGGAGGTCTTACTGAAGGAGGAGGCTTTGGAAGCCGGATATCTGACCTCGATCCCAATAATATAGAATCCATAACCATCCTTAAGGGAGGCGCCGGCGCGGCACTTTATGGCTCCCGGGCTGCAAATGGTGTGGTTTTGATCACTACCAAAACAGGTAGTGCCAGAGCCAGCCGAAAGGGTGTTGAGATCACTTTTAGTACATCCTATGCCATTGAAAAGATCGGAAACCTCCCGGATCTTCAGAACAAGTATGGTACAGGAACAAATTTTGGGTATCAGCAGGCCAATGGTTCGTGGGGAGCTCCATTTATTGGTGCTACTCCCTATGCATCTCTCGATTCTATTCCACACTGGTATTCAGGACGACCCGGCTGGGGGGGAGTATTCGATATCAACGTACCTTACAGAGCATACCCCAACAATGTTGAGGACTTCTTTGAAGATGGTTCTGTTTTTGAAAACTCCCTGAGCATAAGAGCAGGTAATGAAAATTCGGTTATAAGTGCAACATTGTCACAATTGGATCAGCAAGGGTTTGTGCCTAATACCCAGTTCCAGAGACATAGTGTTAGTGTTGGTGGAAGAGGTCAACTGGAAAATGGGTTTAGCATGGGTGCAAGTATATCTTATTCCAGATCAGTACAGGATGGTGCTATTACCGGGGTTGGTAACCTGGGAGGTAGTAATCCTTCGCCCTTTACCAGAAGCCTTTTATTGGGCAGGAACTGGGATTATCCCAACCAACCTTTTCAAAACCCTACAGATCTCGGTAGTGAATTCTTCGTAGACAGGGGAACTGCCAATAACCCACTTTGGTCAGTTGAAAACACCGGAACAACCTCCAATACCGACAGATATGTAGCAACATTCGATATTGGCTATGATATTTTTGACTGGCTGAATGTAAATGCCAAAATAGGGGCGAACGGCTATTCAACCAACATACTTGAATTTATGAGGCCGAATGGTACGGTTAATGCTACAGGTATTGTTAATACAAATACCGTCAAGCAACTTGAGATCAACTCTGACCTGCTATTCTCACTGAGCAAGGATCTGACTGAGGATTTCTCCCTTGGTGCTCACCTGGGTTTCAACGTTAATCAAAGGACTAATGATGCTCAGCGACTTCAGGGTACAGGCTATGTGATATTTGATATTGATGATCTGGATAATACCAATGCGGTAATTCCCAATGGTGGTATTTTTAGCCGCAGGAGGCTTTATGGAGTGTATGGAGATGCCGTTGTAGGATACAAGGACTGGGCCTATCTTACGTTAACAGGCCGAAATGACTGGACTTCTACATTGCCAGCAAGTAACCGAAGCTTCTTTTATCCGGCCGTGACCGGATCAGTGATCCTGACAGATGCTTTGGGAATTCAATCAAATATGTTGAATTCACTAAAACTACGGGGAGGTTGGTCTCAGGTAGGTAACGATACAAGCCCTTATCTGACCACTGACGTCTTTCAGGTGAATGATGCTTTTCCGTTTATTCCACCCAATGGACCCACGCCACAGAAACCTTTCAATTCAATACCGGGTGTATCATTGAATCAGACTGCGGGTAATCCAAATCTGAAGCCTGAAATCACGACGGAAATTGAAGCTGGTTTCGATGTAACGTTTTGGGAAAATAAGATCAGTCTGGATGCCACCTATTACAAGCGAAACACGGTAGATCAGATCATTAACGTGCCTCTGCCAGATGAAACCGGTTTTAGAGGTGTAATTACCAATCTGGGAGAGGTAAGTAATGAGGGTATTGAGATAGGCCTTGATGTAACACCCGTATCTACTGCCAGTGGTCTGGTTTGGAATTTTTACGGAACCTTTACCAGAAACAGGAACCTTGTGGAGGAACTGGGCATAGGTGTGAACGAGATCCAGTTTGGATCAGGCTTTGCAGGTAGTGTAACTGCGGTTCATCGTCCAGGCCTTGAGTTTGGTCAGTTGCTGGGCTCTGTTGACTATCGTGACAGTGAAGGCAATCTGCTGATCGATCCTTCCAACGGAGGTCTGATCCCCGATGTAACACGGGGTATTATCGGTAATCCCAATCCGGATTTTATTGTTGGGCTCACAAATACGGTGACGTTTAAGGGAATAAGCCTGAGAGCAGTAATTGACTGGAGAGAAGGTGGAGACCTTTGGTCAAATACCATACAGCAGATGATGTCCCGTGGTGTTTTGGCTTATCAGGGCGATCGTGAGGTCAACAGGATCATCCCGGGAGTTTACGGTGATCCTACTACCGGACTTCCATTTTTGGATGAGGATGGAAATACCATACCCAATCAGACTATGATAGAGACCAATGCGTTGTACTTCGGACAGACCTTTGCGGGGAATGGTTCTGATGAATGGGCGGTTTTTGACGCAACGGTTTATCGTTTAAGAGAGCTTTCATTGTCCTATTCATTGCCACAGAAGTTGCTGGAGACTCTTCCTTTCGGCAATGTCACTGTTTCACTAACAGGACGCAATCTCTGGTTCCTTGCACCAAATTTCCCCAAGGACACCAATTTCGACCCTGAGACCAACCAGTTTGGAGGGCAAAGAAACAATCAGGGTATGGAATTCAGTACCACGCCTTCAGCGAGAAGATACGCGGTTAATCTTAGGGTTTCATTCTAATCTCACTTAAAGAAGTCATGAATATGAAAACTAAACATACATTGAAATATACGCTACTGTTATGTGCTGGTCTCTGGATCTCACTGACGGGGTGTGATGATTTTCTTGACATTAATGATGATCCGAATAATCCAACTGAAGGTGCTGTATCCCTGTTATTACCATCGGCCCAGGTTGATATTGGCGGAGCATTAGGCAACAGCATGGGCGGGTTGTCAGCTATACCTCAGGCCTATATGCATCAGATGTTCGAAAGGGGAACCACTCAGGGGGACTATGGAGTAAATGGTTCGGATTTCGAGGTTATTACCCCGTGGAATATTCTGTACACCCGTGCATTAATGGATATAGAGCAGATCATAAGCCAGGGAACGGATTTGGAGGCATGGAGTTACGTAGGCGTGGCCCAGATCATGAAGGCTTACTCTCTAAGCCTTATGGTGGATATGTACGGCGATGTTCCATTTAGTGAAGCTTTTCAGGGCACCGCCTTGGTAAGCCCTTTCTATGATGATGATGAGGTCGTTTACAACGAGTTGTTTTTACTACTTGACCAGGGAATTGAGAACCTGAATAAAGTATCATCGATAACGATGGGCACGGACGATCTGTTTTACGGAGGGAATTTGGGTCAGTGGCAAAGATTTGCGAAAACCGTAAAGCTGAAAATGTATACACAAATACGGTTGGTACGAGACGTATCCACTGAAGTCAATGCCTTGCTGGCTGAAAATGATTTGATTTCAAGCTCGGCCGATGATTTTCAATTTGTTTTTGGAACTTCTACAGGACCGGAAAACAGGAATTCGGCATACGTACAGGAATATAGTCCCGGAGCGGCACGATACTATATCAACCCCTTCTTTTATGAGACGCTGGCCGGGCTGAATACCTTTGGCCACAGGGGCTATGGTGAGGACCTTGGACTTGTTGACCCCAGGATTCCATATTACTTCTACAACCAAATTGATACCATCAGGGCGTCTACGGCACCGGAAAATCCCTGTAGCTATTGTTATGGATATAATGATCCGGGCACAGGGAATTTTGTGGTTCAGGTTCCGGAACTGGCAGAAACAGGAATGGTATCCATTTATATGTTTTCCTTTAATATTGATCCTAATGAAGGGTTCGCCCAGGGGACCTCTCAATCTGTTGCAGGATTGTACCCTTTGGGTGGGGCATTTGATACAGGCCCTGGAAGTGCAGCGGCAAACTTCAATGGGTCTCCCACTGTTCCCCAACGTTTTCTTACCTATTACTCCCTGAAGTATCTTGAAGCAGAGCTTTATCTGACAGGTGTAGCAACAGGAAATGATGAGCAGGCCTTCAGAGACGCTCTGCAGGCTTCGTTCAGCAAAGTGAACGAGATTGCCACAGGAGCCAATGCTACACCGCCCATCCCCACGATACCGTTGACTGATGGGGATGAAGAGGTGAATGACATAGAAGACTATATTGATGCTGTAATGGCCGATTACGTAACTCAGGACGAACAGGGTAAGCTTGAGCATATCATGACCCAAAAATGGATCGCCAGTTATGGATTTGCCTGTGATACCTATACCGACTACAGGAGAACAGGATTCCCGGTACTGCATGATGGAAATACCGATAATCTGAGCGTCACTACTCAGGTACGTGATTTTCCTTTTGCTTTACCATGGGTAGATGCCAATCTGGAGATCAACGCCAACGCACCGCCGCAGAAGCTGATAGCTACTGATAATGCGCGTATATTCTGGGATCCTAATTGATTAAAATTAAAAACAGACTATTATGAAGATATACAACTATATAATGGTTCTTTTCATGGGAGCCGTATTGTTCATGTCCTGTGATGATAATCCGGAGTTTGGGCTTGATCAAAGTGTGCCGGGTATCAATTTCCGCGTTGTACCGGATGCTGCTTCATTCAACCTGCTGGCCGACGACCCGATGATAACGTTTACTACATATACTGAAAGTGGCAATATTGCTAACGTCAACATGTTGGTAGAGTACCTTCCTGTTGGCGGTACTTTAACGGATAGAGTTACTTTCACTACGTTGCAGGGTAGCGGGTTGACCAATGATGGTACCGTACAGGTTACAGCAAGACTGTTTGATCTGGCTGATCTATTCGGGGTGGACACTGACGACCTGGCAGGAGGCGATCTTTTTACGTTCTATAATATCGTGACTACAACAGAGGGTCTGGTCTTTCCTGATACTGTAAAACTGGATGGTCAGCCCTTTGTAAACATTGAGAACGCGCTGATCACGGCCACGGCCACCACCAGCTTCACTTCCAACATTTCTTTTCCTATTTCATGTCCGTCTGAACTTGATGGAGTAGTGGTGAATTATGAGGTTTTGGAGGCTGTGGACGACGGTGGTGCTTCGCTGGGCCCAAGTACAGGTACACTAACATGGATGGTAGGGTCAGCGCCTTTTAACTATACATGGGACACCTTTACATTTGGCGTCTATCAGAGCGCTTTTAATTGTTGTGAGCAGGTCAGAGGAGGTACTGCACTTGAGGTGAGCGAGATATGTGGAATATTGAGTATTTCACCTACCGATGGATTTGGATGTACCTGGTTCCTGGAGATTGAATCACTTTCAGGCTCGGAAATGACGATCGAACTTACCGGTGGCCCAGAGGGGTGCTTCGGCAATATCAGAATAAAAATGACAAGAACGGATGGGGAACCATGGCCTGATCTTGTCAGCTGATCCTATACCGGGTCATTAAACAAAACTCAAGGCTGTCTCTTTGGAGGCAGCCTTTCTTTTTTTGCAAACGTTATTTTAACTACCCTTATCGTTACAGATTTACTCATTGATCATTTATACTTTGAGTTTCACTGTATAGACATTCAACATTGAATAAATGGCCTTTTTAATGATCAGGGTTATATAAGGTGTGATCATTTTTAGGGTTTTGATTTATACTATCCTCGAATAGGCAGATCAGTATGAATTGTGCAAGACCACTACTTCAGGGTATCCTTGAAAATTCCGTTGACGGCTGGCTTTCGGAACGAGAGACATTTGAGGCCTGCGGGTAAGCGGCCCATAGGGGGCGGAAAGTGCGTTCCGTGAGGAAATGGCTTTTGGTGGTGGTGCCTTTTTCTTTTGTTTCGTCCCGCAGGCTTGCGGGATGAAAACCGAAATTAAAACCCCAAAACTCAATAAAAACTGCTCATTTTGAGGTTTGCATTCACCGTGGAAGTAAATAAAATACGTCTTTTTAACTGAGAATCAACGTTTTTACCTTAATTGTGATTTTCAAGGACTCCCTACTTCAGAAAGTAGGTTACTATCGGAACTTTGTGTAAAGGATCTTCTGAATTTCCCTGATGATTCAGTTTGGTTTCTTCTCAATTAATGAATGATAATAACTGAATATTTCAAAGGCCCCCTCAAACTCGCTTAATCGGTAATTATTGGATCTGGTAAATTCCTCGACTGACCGGAGGTGCTCCCTAAAAATATGCTGATTACGTTTGATTTTTTTATTGACCTTAAGAGCTTTTCCTTTTTGCAGGAGGTAGAGGTCAGATTTTTTCAGGATCTTCTTGTTTTTGGATCCCATATCCAGCGCTGGTACATAGGTAGGCTCACGTATTTCAGTATAGAAAAACTCGAGCACCTTGAAGTCATCCCGGCTTAAGACGACTTTGGCAATTCCTGAAGGAATTTTACTTCCCCAGTTAAGGGATTGAGTATTGTAATAATATGATGAATCGTGCTGTTCGGTGATCTGAAATGCTCTCAGGAGTTGAAGATTACATACCCGTATACCATAGCTGGTCTTGATCTCTAGTTGTTCATTCACCAGGTCATAGCGCACGGGTACATTCCTGATCGACCTGTTGGAATTTAATTCAAGAGTGGCATTGGCCCATTCCTCATCCATAAAATAGCTTCCTTCCATGGATGGGGGAGGAGGAGGGAATTCATCCAAAACAACCCCTGGATTGACAGTGGCATCCAGATAACTTACTTCTGAGACTTTTTGGCCAAACGATAAAGTAACAACAGCACTAATCGCAATGATCACTAATACTCCCTGTTTTCTCATAACTGGTAACTTTTATCAATTTTAAGGAAAATTAATATTGTTCCTGTCACGTAAATGAGGTGATATTGGCTGTAGTGAAAAAGACTACATGGAATTGGAGAAACTATGGGGGAGTAGGCCTAACCGTCCGTCTGTTCTGCTAAAACCGGTCTGGTGTCTGAATGATCTTAAAAACTATTTCATGAGGATCGCTGTCATCATCTTTCAGGTAAAATTTCACCATGGGATTGTCCTCTGAGATCTTGTTCTCTACCTTGATGATCTCGTTGTCAGAAAGCTTTTCCTGTAACTGGTCTTTCAGGTCCTCAATGGCCTGAGCAAACTGTACCTCGAGTTTGCTGGGATTGTATTCCTTTGTCTTCATGCTGATGTGTAGTCTTAAGTAGTAAGTAAGCAAGTCCTAAGACCATGGGCTTAAGACTCAATACTCTACTCCTGCCAATTAATTAAGGCTGAGGCCCACGTAAATCCACTGCCAAAGGCGGCAAGGCAAAGCCGGTCATTGTTTTTAAGTTTTCCTTCCTCCCATGCCTCACTCATGGCTATCGGGATAGACCCCGCCGTGGTATTACCGTACCTCATGATGTTATTATACACCTTTTCATCAGGTAATCCAAGCTTTTGTTGTATGTAGTTACTTATCCTGAGGTTTGCCTGATGAGGTATGAGCAGGTCGATATCGTCCCTGGTCATATCATTTGCATCCAATGCTTCCTTTATCACCTCCATAAAACGTACCACAGCATGTTTGAAAACGAGGTTGCCATTCATATGTACCTTAAACCCGGAGGTGTCCAGTATCTGTTCCGGTTGCCGCTCTTCATGCGGACGGCTGCTTCCCGGATCTTTCACGTACAGTTCTTCTGCAAAACGCCCGTCAGAATGCAGATGAGTAGAGAGCACGCCCGGTTGTTCCGAGGGCTGAAGGACAGCCGCTCCGGCGCCATCGCCAAAGATCACCGCTGTACCCCTGCCCCTTGTGGTTAGGTCAAGTGCGGTAGACTGTATCTCAGCACCCACCACAAGTACATTTTTGTACATACCGGTTTTGATGAACTGATCCGCTGTAGACAGTGCATATATAAAACCTGAGCAGGCGTTTTTTATGTCCATGGCAGGAATACTTTCAAGCCCCAGCTCGCGCTGAAGTAATACTCCGGAGCCGGGGAAGTAATAGTCGGACGTGATGGTGGCGAATAAAATGAAATCCACATCCTCTGCCTTTACTCCGGCTCTCTCCAGCGCCATGCGGCTGGCTTTCGCGGCCATGTTAGCCACAGTGTCCCTGGCCGGATCTATGAATCGCCGCTCATGGATACCCGTTCTTTCCACGATCCATTCATTGTTGGTGTCCATGATGCCCGAGAGATAATCGTTGGTGATCACCGTTTCCGGTACGTGGTGGCCCACACCGGCAATTTTTGAGTAGGTCATATAGCTAGAATGAAGATATTGAAGACGCGCAAATATAGATAATAATTAACTAATGTTAGTTAGGCTCAGGATGGGGTTGTGGTAAATGGTTGATAGTTGCTGGTCTTTCGCCAGGCCACCGTCATCTGATATCCCTCAACCATCAACAAACAGCTATCAACCATCACTGCCGACACATGAGAATAAAATTCAAAAATAGTGCAACCTTTTCCCTGTGATATAGTCTAATGTATAACCTTCTATTATTTTTACATTTATAGAAAATATTAAACCATGAAGGGAACCTACCTCGGGGAATTTGAGGAGATCGTATTGCTGACCGTTGCCGTACTCGCGGAAGCGGCCTACGGAAACGCCATATTGGAAGAAATGGAGATCAGGACCAACCGCAAGATCAACCTGAGTGCCGTACACAGCGCACTGCACCGGCTGGAGAAAAAGGGTTTTCTTAAGTCACGCAGAGGTGAGCCAACGGCTGTACGGGGAGGAAAGCGCAAAAAGTACTATGAGATAACCCCCTTTGGAGTACGGGCTCTGCAGGATATCCGTGAGTTAAGGGAGGGGTTGTGGTCATCCATACCCGATATGTCGTTGTACAAAAGTAATTTATGAATACGTATCACATTCCACCTAAATGGATGATCAGATTCCTTGAGACTGTCTGTCCCGCTCATCTGCAGGACGAGGTGGAAGGGGACTTTCTGGAACATTACGATGGAACGGTCCGGAGGAAAACGAAAGGACATGCTGACAGAAAGGCCTTTGTTTTCCTGCTGCTGTCAACCCCGCGGTTGCTTTTAAAAAGAAAATACCATGTACCAAATCATATTGATATGCTTAAGAACTACATCATTATTGCTTTGAGAAATCTGAAAAGGCAAATGGGTTATGCCCTGATCAATATTTTCGGATTAGCCATTGGGCTCACCTGCTGTATGCTCATTGGTATTTATGTTATCCATGAATTGAGTTATGATGAATTCCATACCCAGGCTGATAATATCTTCCGGGCCAACGTAACGTATAGCACCACGGGTGGTTCCAGGAAGTCCTATACCACCCCTACGGCGTTATTGCCAAATCTCAGGCGTGAGTTTAATGAGGTAACTACGGGCACACGTGTTTTTAATATCAGTATGTTCAGTCCGGTAGTGGTGCAAAAGGATGATGCGAAGTATCAGGAAGAGCGGTTTTTTTATGCTGACAGCACTTTCTTTGATGTCTTTTCCTTTGAGATTGTGAGTGGGAATCCTGAGAAGGCTCTTGCAAAACCAATGTCTGTAATGCTTACTGAATCGTCTGTCTCCAAATACTTTAATGATGAAGATCCACTCGGTAAAGTGGTAAAGGTGGATGGAACGGATTATACCATCACCGGAATACTGGCTGACATACCCGATAACT
The DNA here is from genome assembly GCA_001657315.1 of Flammeovirgaceae bacterium BBD 1991-12. Classification (GTDB taxonomy): domain Bacteria; phylum Bacteroidota; class Bacteroidia; order Cytophagales; family Cyclobacteriaceae; genus Fulvivirga. The sequence goes on from LYSV01000073.1 coordinate 13,512, forward strand.
CTCACATTAAGTTTGATTTTCTGGCCAGTTTTTCATCGCGGAAGGCCTCCCGGCAGGAGATATGGAGTAGTGCAAACTACGCTACCTATGTGGTGTTGAGCAATGCGGACACCCGGTATAAGCTGGAGGAGGGGATGAATGAACTGGTCATGAAACAACTGGGCGACCTCATGGGAGAGACACAGATCAGCTTTGACCTCATGGCGCTGAGGGATATTCATTTGCGATCCGATACCGATTGGGAAATGCAACCCCAGGGAGACATCAGGTATATCTATATCATCAGCATCGTAGGGTTACTCATTTTGGTGATCGCCTGTATAAACTACATGAATCTGGCTACTGCCCGTTCCATAGAGCGGGCACGGGAGGTAGGTATGCGTAAGGTACTGGGGGCTGTCAGGAAGCAGGTTTTCCATCAGTTCATGGGCGAGTCTGTTATTATCACTACCATTTCTATGATCATTGCTCTGATCCTTGTGAATATGTCCATAGGGGCGTTTAACCAACTCACTGGTAAGGCACTGAGCCTTGGGGATGTATTCAGCAGTCAACTCATCGCAGGGCTGATAGTGACCTTTGTACTGGTCAGTTTCCTTGCCGGAGCCTATCCTGCGCTCAGCCTTTCGTCCTTCGCGCCCGGTGACGTTTTGAAGGGAAGTTTTAAGCGATCGAAGTCCGGTATCTGGATGAGAAAGGCGCTGGTGATTGTTCAGTTTTCCATTTCCATATTCCTGATCATTGGTACACTGGTCATCTACCAGCAGTTGAATTATATGCGTAACAAAAAGCTGGGATATAATAAGGAGAATGTACTGGTGCTACCTACGGATAATGTAGTCAACAAAAACTTTGCAACTATCAAGACCGAACTGGAACAAAGGGATGATGTGGTAGCTGTTTCCATTGCTTCCGAAAGTCCTACGGATATTGGCGGAGGGTACAGCCTTTCTGTTCCCGGTTATTTTGACGATCTGGGTGTACGGGCTATCACCGTGGGTACGGATTTTCTTGGCACCATGCAAATGGAGCTGGTATCAGGAAGGAACTTTAATGATTCCGACTATGCTATGGCCACAAGAGAAAAAAGGCAGGAGCGGCAGTATTCCTTTATTGTCAACCGGGAGTTGATAAAAACGTTAATGGTGGACGAAGGATCCATTCTGGGCCAGAAGATAAACCTGAATGGCAGGCAAGGTGAGATCATAGGTGTGGTGGACGACTTTCATTTTACTTCCCTGCACACTAAGATCAGCTCTCTGGTATTGTTTATTGAACCATGGCAGTTCCATAAGATATTTATCAGAGTAAAGTCGCAGGACCTTCAAAAAACAATCCTTGCTGTGGAAGATCGCTGGAAAGAGATCGTTCCCGACAGGCCTTTTGTATTTGACTTCCTGGACGATGAGTATGATGCCATGTATCGTGGTGAAATGAGGCTAAGTAACGTCTTCACCACATTTGCCGTGCTGGCCATCGTTATCGCGTGTCTGGGGTTGTTTGGACTTGTATCCTTTGCTGTACAGCAGCGTACGAAAGAAATTGGCGTCAGGAAGGTCATGGGCGCTTCGGTTGCCAGCCTTTTCTTTTTGGTGTCGAAAGACTTCTCCCGATTGGTACTGATCGCCTTTTTAATTGCCGGCCCTCTCGGTTACTGGCTCATGGATCAATGGCTCAATGACTTCGAATACAGAATAACGATAGGTTTTTTACCCATCGTTTTTTCCATATTTTGTGCCTTACTGGTGGCGTTCCTTACGGTAAGCTACCAATCAATGAAAGCGGCTACTGTCAATCCTGCTGAAATACTGAGGAATGAATAGGATTTAATTTTTGATCGACCCGGAGTTGATCTACAACGCTTGCTGGTCAAAAAGAACGCCTTTATCATCATGTAGCGGTTTTTATATCATTATGTAAGTATTACATTTACATTTATGATGATAATAAATTGAATGAAAGCCACTGAACTTGGGGATTTTGAAGAATTGGTGCTTATGACCGTTTGTGTGATAGGAATGGAGGCCTATGCCGTGAATGTAAAGGAGGATCTTGAGCAGAGGCTGAGAAGAAAGATTAACATCAGTGCAGTGCACACCGCATTGTACCGACTGGAAGACAAAGGCTTTCTCAGGTCTGAAATGGGTGGGGCTACCAAAGAGAGAGGAGGTAGGAGAAGACGGTTCTTCATGCCGACCGCCACGGGTAAAAAAGCACTGGAGCGTCTCAAGCTGGTCCGCGAGGAAATGTACCGTCTCATTCCAGGGTTTAACTAATGTCAGCAGTGAAAAGATCCATAGAACCGCCCGGGTGGGCTGATAAGTTTCTTGCCTGGTACTGCAGTGGCTATCGCCTGGAGGAGATCCAGGGTGATCTGCATGAATTGTTCCGGCAACGATTGACACATCATTCTGTCAGGAAAGCCCGGCTTTTATATGCATGGGATGTTATCCGATGCCTGAAACCCTATGCCTTCAAAAAGGCGCAACGTTCATCTGTAAATTCTACTGCTATGTTCAAAAACTACCTGACTATTGCTGTGAGGAACCTGCTTCGCAATAAAACCTATGCAGCTATCAACATATTCTGCCTCGCCCTTGGGATAGTGTGTTTTACTTTCATTTACTTGTATGTAAAGCATGAGCTTAGCTATGACCGGTTCCATTCCCGTAAGGCGCAGATCTATACCGTGCCTTTTACATGGCATTTTGGCCATACGGATCTGCCCACTGCCCGGGCCACGTCCAATGTAGGACCTCTTCTCAAAGATGAGTTTCCGGAAGTGCTGGACTTCATAAGGTTTCGTAATACCAGCACTGTAGTGATGAAAACTGATCTTATAACAGCCCAGGAGCAAGGTGTCCTGTATGCAGATTCATCATTTTTCAGGTTTTTTGATTTCACACTGATCGAAGGAGATCCTGTGACATCGTTGGTCAGGCCCCGGTCAATTGTTATTACCGAAGAACTCGCCGCCAGGTATTTTGGCCCGGACTGGAGAGCAGCCCCTATCATAGGAGGGACACTGACTCTTGAAAGACAGGATTATCTCATTACAGGTATAATTCAGAGTCCGCCGGACAACAGTCATATTCAGTTCAAGGCCATTGCTTCGTTCTCCTCTCTACCGGAATCCCAGGGTCCGGGGGATTTCGATAACAGTGCTTATATGACTTACGTTCTAACAGAAAATGACATTGACATATCTGCCCTTCAGCGTAAAACCAATGCCTGGATGGAGCAAATGTTTGATGGAAAAAGTGCCGTTTCTATATCGTTCAGGCCCCTTACCGATATCTATTTGAAAAGTCATATGTCTACAGGTGTAGGGCCAATAAGTGATATAAAATACGTTTACATTTTCGGGCTGACGGGTCTGGTGATCATCCTTATAGCCTGTGTCAATTATATAAACCTGACGACAGCGAGGTCTGTTGAGCGGGCAAAGGAAGTAGGCGTGCGAAAGGTGATGGGAGCCATTAAAAAACAGCTTTCCCTCCAGTTTTTGAGTGAGTCCTTTATTGCCACGTTCATTGCTGTGCTTGTTGGCTTTGGTGTTATAGTCCTGCTTCTGCCTTTGTTCAATATGTTGACGGGAAAGTCCCTGGAGCCAGCGTTGCTGTTCCGGAATGAGCTCATCGTCACGCTTTTCTATCTCTGGGTGGGAGTGGCTGTTCTGGCGGGGGGTTATCCGGCATTGCTACTGTCACGTTTCCGGGTTACCAATGTGCTGAAAGGCAGTTTCAAACATTCCACACAGGGTTCGTTACTTCGAAAGGCACTTGTTATCTTTCAGTTCAGTGTATCTTCCACATTGATCGTAGGTACGATCGTCGTTTATCAACAACTGCAGTATCTTCAAAGTAAGAACCTTGGGTTTGATCAGGAACAGGTGATTTCGATTCCTTTAAATAAAGAGGTGAAAAAGAAGCTTATCCCTTTCAAGGATGATCTGACCCGGTATGAAGATATTCTTTACACTGCCGCTACATATCAGCTCCCGGGCCGGGTGTCTTTTGAGACTACTTTTGCAGAAAAGGAAGGTCAGGAAAACCGGCAACTACTCCGGGCCGCATCGGCTGATAACGATTATTTGAAAACGCTCTCATTGCCGCTGATACTGGGAGGAGATTTTGATCCTTCAGCTCCTGCCGATGAGTACCAGTTCATTGTTAACGAGGAGGTGGTAAAGTTCTTTGGGTGGTCTGAAGAAGAGATCATAGGAAAAAGATTGATGATATGGGGAGGCGAATGGGGTACGATACGAGGAGTAGTTGGTGAATTTCACTTTTCATCGCTACATGAAAAGATCAAACCCATGGCCCTGTTTTACATGCCTGGCGAAGACGGCATGTTCATGTTCAGGCAATTGATGGTTAAACTTAGAACCAATGAGATCAGAAAAACCCTGGAAACGATAGAGCAAAGATGGAAAACCTTCTTTCCTGATGAGCCGTTTTCCTACACATTCCTGGATGACCGGTTTGTTCAGTTATATGCCAAAGAACAGAAGCTTAGTACCATTTTTACCGTCTTTGCCACTATTGCGGTGCTCATCGGTTGTCTTGGACTCTTTGGCCTTGCCTCCTATACTTCTTTTCAGCGTAGTAAGGAAATAGGCATACGAAAGGTGCTGGGGGCCTCAACCCGGTCTATTGCTTTTTTGCTATCCGGTAGTTTTACCAGGCAGGTCATGATCTCTTTGATGATCGCGATACCGCTGTCTTATTTTATAATGGAGAAATGGCTGGGAGCCTTTGCCTATCGTATCAACATCAGTTGGTATATCCTGCTGTTCAGCGCTGTGCTGATCCTTTTGATCGCATGGCTTACAGTAGGGTACCGGTCTGTTACCGCAGCTATGACCAATCCTGCCGATATACTGAGAAACGAATAACCGTTCGATTTTCCACCTGAGAATAACAGAACTCTTCGTTGAATAATTGTTATACAATTGGCAACTACTACTATGAGTCAGATCACTACTATCACCTTTTTCAGATTAAAAGGGGCCGGAAATCAGTTTTGGGCACTTGGCATGATGCAATTTGCGCATGGGCAACTGAAAAAGGTGAAAGGGCAGCGTTTTTACAAGCTTATGGGTAGTGGAAGAGGTGCTGGTTTCAATCCGTGGCCTGACTGGTCTGTATATAGTCTGCTTCAGGTTTGGGAAAGTGAAGATGACGCTATGGCATTTTTCACCCGTTCCGCGGTTATGGAAGGATACCGGGCCAAAGTCTGTGAGCTATGGAGCCTCTTTATGCGACCCATTAAGGCTTATGGTGCATGGTCCGGGGGAAACCCATTTGATGTGGGCATTGACCATAGCACTGCAACGGGACCAATTGCTGTTATCACCCGTGCTACTATTAAATGGAACAAGCTGATCCGTTTCTGGTCGTACGTACCCCGGTCTCAACGGCCCTTGTCACATGCTGAGGGCCTGATCTACACCAAAGGAATTGGTGAATGGCCGTTGCTGCAAATGGCTACTTTTAGTCTGTGGGAAAATGAGGAGGGGCTTCACAAATTTGCCTATGATAGTTCAGAGCATAGGGGGGCCATTCGCAGGACCCGCTCACTGAACTGGTACGGGGAAGAGCTTTTTGCACGGTTCCGGCCTTACAGGTCGGTGGGAACATGGGGTGGGGGGAATCTGATAAGTCCATTTCCCGAGGTAGAGCAAAAGAGCGGCTTCATGGAGGGTTGACCCCAGGAATTTGAACCAGCTTGTCATAGTCAAAAGAAGGCTTTTGTATAAAGTCTTCTGATAAGCGCTTTGTTAAAGGGCGCCTTGGGGAAGCTGTTCATGATCCCCAGATCCTGTAGTAATGTAGTTTCCTCATTCAAAAAGCTAAAGATCCTTTGAATGGGGTTTTTACAATACATCATGGTAAACAGGTCCGGACCCAGCTCATTTTTGTTGTAAAGAACGTTGAGGAACAGCGAATCGTAAAACCTGAACTTTTTGTTGATCAGACCTCTGGAGGGAAGCTCTCCATTTCTGATGTTCTCTACAATTTTCCGGGATAGTTTTCCTGCATTTTTAAATGAATACCCGGAGGATGGTTTTACCCATGATCCGGCTGTACCTATTTTGGTGACCTTACGGTTGTTCAGGCGGTGGAAGGGATAATCCGACATGGGGATCACGCCTTTTTCGGTGGTGGTGACAGTGTACTTGTTAAGTTTCAGAACTTCTGACAGGTACTGTTGGATCATCATTTCGTATTCATTGTCCTGAATCAGGTGAGGACTAAAGAGAGTGAACTCTATCAGCGCCTTGTTTTTTGAATAGGGGAGGACATAGATAAAACTGGTGGTATCCTTCCAGCGGATGTGGAAATCCATCATCACAAATGTAGAATCGTCAAACACTGCATCGGGAGTCTCGATCACCCATCCCTTAAAATGCTGCAACAGCTTTACCGACGATTCATCCTTGTAAAAATCTGTGCTGATCCGGCTGTCAAAAATGTGCCGGGAAATTCGATACTCTTTTCCTGCCTTTATTCTCAGGTCATCCTCTTCTGCTACTTCTTCCACTTCTGCTGCTACCCATATAATGTTAGAAGCGTTCTCAATCTTTTTACGGGCATAGTTGTAGAAATCAATAGCGTGGATCATTTTATAGGAAAAGGGGAGAAGGCTGAAAGTGTTTTGCTGCCCGGTGGTGTCTGTAATAATGGCTTTTTCCCATGTTTTGGAAACTATGGCATCCCATTGGCCTGTGCCCTTTTCCCAGAAGCACCATGTCCGGTCATTGGTCTGCTTGGGGTCTCCGTCAAAGATGACTATCTTCTTATCTGCAAAAAAAGGCTCATCCAAAATACAAAGCGCCAGATTTAAACCGGCAGCCCCGGCACCTATTATGGCAAAGTCATATGTGGTGGAAACCATAGAAATAAGCAAAAAAGACTAGTTGTGCAGCATAAAGGTGGGTAGAAAATTGAACATTACCAATCAATCGGGAGGCCTGAAGGACAAGATGCAGCAGGAATGACACCAGGAACCATGTTACAAAATTCCTCATGGGGGCGTGTCCAGCCTCCCAGTGCCAGAAGTCAAACACAGGTGCTGATACCTCCAGAAAAAAATCAAGAAAAACCATGAGAAAAGCGCCGATGATCACACGGCCGAGCAGCCTGTGCGCCAGTTGTGTGGCTATAGTGCCGGTGATCAGCGTTAGTACAGCCCAGTTCACACCGATCAGCAAGGGTACACCATCGATTTTTATACCCATGCTGTTTCCGTAGGAATAGGAGCCAAAAAGAAAATCATTATGTACACCTATCCACTCCACGAACATACCCACACAGAAGAAAAGAAAAGTAAGCAGGTACTTACGAATGGAATCCAGAGGGAAATTCCAGATCAGTAGTCCAAGACATAACAGCAGGTTTAGAGGGGTTTTGGCAATAAACCAGTTCTCAAAACCAAGCGTAATACCGATCATGCCTGAAATGTGAAAAAGCCAGACAATACCCACCGAAAAAACAAGCTTCGGATGGTTGTAAAACACAAATGCTATATTGCGTTTCATGACAGATCGGTGTGATTCCATAGTACCTGACTAACAATGAAGAAGGCTTTTGGTTGCGCCTTTCCCATCAGAAATCAGGCCTAAATAATGCCTTGTTTAAGCCCTTAGGGCGAAAGTGCAGGATTGGTGAAACATTTTGGTGCTACTACGGTAGATTGATGAGCACAAGCCGTGTGCCAGCTATTACTCTCTGCGCCATGCGCCGGGCTCTATGCTTTTCAGCCAGTAGCCAGCGGCCCACCAATCACCAGCTCTAAGGTAGTCTTGCCACCAGACGTTCAGGAAGCCATCTCAGGATCTGATAAATGATCTTCCACCTGATACCCGGTACAATGATCAACCTGTTTTTGGCATCGACCACAGCCCTGGCGATGAATTCCGGTTCCAGCATAAGAGATTCCGTCAGGTCCAGCCCGGCGGTCATTTTACTGCGTATGTAGCCGGCAACTATCACATTGACCTGTATTTTTCTTGAAAAAAGGTATTGTCTGAGGCCTGCAAGATATTGGGTAAACGCTGACTTGGTGCTTCCGTAAATGAAGTTACTCTTCCGCCCCCGTACGCCAGACAATGAAGATAATCCGATGATCCGTTCCAAAAGCTGATTTTTGTTATCAGTGGCAATAATATTCAGCATAGAGACAGCTCCGCAATAGTGCACTTTCATCATCTGATAGCTCCCCGCCCAGTCCTGGAGCGCTTCTTCATTGTTTTTAAGAAAACCAGCGGCATATACCACTATTCCAGGTTTTTCAGGGAGTTCATCATAAAACTTTTGATGACTGTCAAAATCCACAGCATCAAAGTACAAAACCTCCACCTTATCCGCCAGAGCATGATCTGCTGTAAATGTTTTTAATGGCTCTGTACTCCGGGATGCCGCCATTACCCTATGACCTTTGGCTGTATATAATAAAATGCACTGTTTGGCCACATCAGAGTTGGCTCCCAGTATCAGAACAGATGGAATGGTACGTGAAGGCATAGATGCGATAAGTGAGTAAAGTGCAATGATAGATATTCCCTTGCTCTCTTCATAGAGAACCTACCCCATCCAACCTCCAACCTCCAGCTTCCCACTTCTAACTTCCAGCTTCTAACTTCCAACTTCCCACCTCCCACCATTCATGGAAGATTATCCCGATTTCATAAGACTTCAAAGGTTATTGGTCTAACATTCAGAACCTTGCACGCCCACCGGCGTTTCAGGGGTTATGACCTATCAGATGAAGAACTACCTTCTTTGGTTTATAGCGCTGATCCTTTTCAGTGAATTTATGGTAGATGGTTTTGACAAGTTGCAGGGCCATGATTATTTCGCATTACGTGCATGGGGCTACTCTTGCTCCTTTATTGCCATCCTCGGCTTTGGTGAAATAGTACTGGCTTCCGGTTTGCTCATTCCGAAATCACGCAAATGGGCAGCTATGTTCATTTTTGCACTCACGCTGGTGAGTACCTTTGTTTTTTATGCTCATCAGGATATTATCGGCCTTCTTATCAGTGTTATGAATATTGGTCTGGCCGCTATTGTGATATGGTACGGGTCGAATCTCTCGCATGCCCACTGAAGAGTATAGGGGTCTCAATATGCCTTAAAAGGCTGTTTATCATCTCATAATCAAATCTGTCGTTATTTGTTTTTTCTCTCAATGTTATATCCTCTGATATTTTGATCATAATTGTGGTGAAAACCGAAAACGGACCACAACCGATCAACCATGTTGGAGCCAATTGTTCTTGTCATCTTACTGGCCTTTGTGGCAGGGCTGATCTTCAAAAGCGCAGGTTATCCTCCCTTGCTGGGTTACCTGTTGGCGGGGTTTGTTGCCCATGGTCTGGGTATGGGTGACCGCGAAGCCATTGTTCCTGTCGCTGATCTCGGTATTCTGCTGCTTTTATTTACCATTGGCCTCAAACTCAATCTGAGAGAGCTGGCCGCACCACAGGTGTGGGGCGTGGCGGGCATGCAAACACTGATCATGATGCCTCTGACAGCACTTGTATTTGTGGTCACAGGCCTTCTGATACCTTCCACAGCTATGGACACCTCCACAGTGTGGCTCATGGCTTTTGCACTTTCCTTTTCCAGCACAGTGTTTGCGGTAAAAATGTTTGACGAACGTGGTGAGAATGCCGCCTTGTACGCCGTAATTGCCATCGGTATCCTGATTGTACAGGATCTTATGGCAGTCTTTTATTTGGTTATATCTTCGGGAAAACTGCCCAGTGTATCTGCTATTGTACTGGTAGCTTTGCCGCTTTTACGTCCGCCACTACTGTGGATACTTCGTAAAGTAGGGCATGGCGAGCTACTGGTGCTTTTTGGCATCTGTCTTGCCGTATTGGGTGCGGTTATATTTGAAGGAGTGCAACTCAAGGGCAGTCTGGGAGGGTTGATGTTTGGCATACTTATCGGTAACACGCTCAAAAGCAAGGAGTTGTATAAGAATCTGATCAACTTCAAGGATATTTTTTTGATAGGGTTTTTTATTAACATTGGTTACAACGGATTTCCTTCAAATGACAAGCTGATCGTGGTACTGGTGTTATGCCTCCTGGTTTTTCTACGTCCTGCGATCTACTTTTTCCTGCTGGTATTCTTCAGGCTACGGTCGCGTACTTCTCTGCTTACATCGCTCTCTCTGTTCAATTACAGTGAGTTTGGATTAATTGTAGCTGCACTGGCTTTTGACAGTGGATTATTATCAGGAGAATGGGTGACTACCTTGGCGCTGGCGATGGCCCTGTCATTTTTTATAGCAGTACCTTTCAATACCCGTGTGCACCTGATCTATGCTCACTATGCCTCGCGGTTACAACAATTTGAGCGCAGGCGGCTGATCTTCCGCGAGACCCCTGTAGCGCTTGGAAAAGCCAGAATAGTGGTGCTGGGCATGGGCAGAGTGGGGCTGGGAGCCTATCAGTATTTGTGTGATCTGTATCCGGATGATGTAATAGGTGCTGATGCCAACCTGGACAAGGTGCAAAGGCACAACGCCGACGGGATTCGCTGTGTACATGGAGATGCTACAGATAGTGAATTTTTACTTCATGCAGACCTGGCCAGTCGTGACCTGATCTTTGTTAGCCTGTCCAATCATAGTGAAAACATAGAGGTGGTCCGGCTGCTGAAGCAGCTTGACTACATCGGTGATATAGCCGTAGTGGCACGTTACAATGATGATCAGCAGGCATTGAAGGAGCTGGGGTGCATCACTTTTAACCTGTATGCAGAGGCTGGTCACGGTTTTGCTGAAGATGTGCTTCAACAGATCCAAAACAGGCGATCAACACCCGACATATAACAATTCTTACTAAAAAAAGTAGCTCCGGTAACATACTTTCTGGTTGTGATTTTCAACATCTTGGGATGTGACCAATATCACTTTGAACTTAAGGGGCTGTTCCTTGTTTTTCTGCCTTTCGGGATTTTATTTAGCCACTAAATCATTATTACAGATCAGTACAAAGCTGTCCTCTCATGAGCACAACCCTTATACGAAAGAATTTAATGGCCTTGACCGGGCTTTTTTTATGTCTTTTTCTGGTGGTTCATCTGGCTGGTAACCTGCAACTGTTGTTGCCGCCGGAACAAGCAGCCCTCCAGTTCAATACCTACTCAAAGTTCATGACGGGTAATCCCCTTATCAAAACCATTTCCTACCTCCTCTATGCCTCCATTGTAGGTCACGTGGTGTATGCTGTGATTATTACCATCAAAAACCGGACGGCTTCCGGTAGTGGTTATGCCTATGATCGGAGGGGAGTATCCAGTGCCTGGTATTCCCGCAACATGGGACTCTTGGGTAGTGTGATCCTGTTGTTCCTGATCGTTCATATGAAGGATTTCTGGTATGAATATAAGTTCGGTTCTCTCCCGCAGGACCAGGAAGGGAATAAGGATCTTTATTCAATAGTGATCAGCGCCTTTGGAGAGCTCTGGTATGTCGCGTTATATGTAGTGGCGATGGTGGCACTAGGTTATCACATGCTTCATGGCATTTACAGCGCTTTTAAAACGCTGGGTACCTACCCCCGTAAACTTTCAGGGTTGTTGTATTATGGTGGTGTCGGATTGACATTGATCCTCACAGCCGGTTACATTATCATACCTGTATTTGTTTTCTTCAAATATCATTAACTATGGAAACTGGATCGCAGAAAACGCAGGATCGCAGGACTACGGAGGGACTGCCGGACGCAAAGATCCCAACGGGTCCATTATCTGAAAAGTGGAGTCTTTATAAGGCCACATGCCGGTTGGTAAGTTTTAACAATAAGAAAAAGCTGGACATTATCGTTGTGGGTACTGGTCTTGCCGGCAGCGCTGCTGCTGCATCGCTGGCTGAAGCCGGTTATAATGTAAAATCATTTTGCTTTCAGGATTCAGCCAGACGAGCGCATTCGGTGGCCGCCCAGGGTGGGGTGAATTCTGCCAAAAACTATCAGAATGATGGCGATAACGTCTATCGGATGTTCTATGATACCCTGAAAGGTGGCGATTTCAGAGCCCGGGAGGCTAATGTATATCGTTTGGCAGAGTGCTCGGTAAGTCTTATTGACCAGGCGGTGGCTCAGGGAGTACCCTTTGCCCGTGAGTATGGTGGCTATCTTTCCAATCGCTCTTTTGGTGGTGTGCAGGTTAGGAGGACGTTTTACGCCCGCGGTCAGACCGGCCAGCAACTGCTCTTGGGGGCTTATTCTGCCCTCATGCGGCAGGTGAATCAGGGAAAGGTAGAGCTTTTTACCCGTCATGAGATGCTGGAACTGGTGGTGGTCGATGGTAAGGCTCGAGGGATCATCGCCCGTAACCTGGACACAGGCGCAATTGAAAGGCACAGTGCTCATGCTGTGATTTTTGCTACCGGTGGTTTTGGAAAGATATTCTACCTGTCTACACTGGCCATGGGATGTAACGGATCGGCTATCTGGCGGGCGCATAAAAAAGGGGCTCTCATGGCCTCTCCCAGCTGGACACAGATACACCCCACCTCTCTGCCACAATCCGGTGAACATCAGTCCAAGCTTACACTGATGTCGGAATCTCTGAGAAATGATGGCAGAATATGGGTGCCTAAAAAGAAGGGAGATGACCGGACCCCCAATGATATACCGGAAGAAGAACGCGATTATTACCTTGAAAGAAGGTATCCGGCGTTTGGTAACCTTGCCCCCCGCGATATCTCCTCCCGTGCGGCCAAAGAGAGAATTGATGCAGGACATGGAGTGGGGCCTTTGAAAAATGCAGTTTACCTCGACTTTAAAACGGCCATTGCCGAATACGGAGAAGATACCATCAGGGAGCGATATGGTAATCTTTTCCGAATGTACGAAAAGATCACAGGGGTAAATGCCTATCAGGAGCCCATGAAGATCAGTCCGGCAGCACACTTTTCCATGGGTGGGTTGTGGGTGGATTACGAGCTTGGTACCACCATACCCGGGCTGTATGCGCTGGGGGAATGTAATTTTTCAGATCATGGGGCTAACAGGCTTGGAGCCAATTCCCTGCTTCAGGCTTGTGTGGATGGCTATTTTATTATTCCCTATACCATTGGTAATTACCTGGCGGATGATATCAAGACGGGCGCCATTGCCACGGATCTTCCTGAATTTGACAGGGCTGAGGAGTCTGTGATAAGTATGCTCGACCGGCTCACCTCGATCAAAGGTAGCCTGCCCACGGATTACTTTCATAAAAAGCTGGGGAAACTCATTTGGGATTACTGTGGTGTAACCCGTAATGAAAGCGGTCTGAAAACGGCGATAGAAAGCATCCATACCCTGAGGGAACAATTCTGGAATGGCGTAAAGGTGCCGGGGACTGCGGCAGAAGTGAACTCAGAGCTGGAAAAAGCAGGGCGTGTGGCCGACTATCTGGAGATGGGAGAGCTTATGTGTCATGATGCGCTTACTCGGGATGAGTCCTGCGGAGCACATTTCCGCGAGGAGTACCAGACGGATGATGGCGAGGCTTTGAGAGATGATGAGAATTTCTGCTTTATTTCATGCTGGGACTACCCCGGGAAAGGAAAGAAACCAGATCTGTATAAAGAACATTTGACCTTTGAGGAAACGAAATTGATCACGAGAAACTATAAAAAGTGATTGGTTGATAGTTGTTGGTTGATCGGCTTAACTAGCCATTGACAATCAACAAACCACCAATATCCAATAATAATGAAACTAAAACTAAAGATCTGGAGACAACCAAAAGCCAACGGTAATGGGAAGCTGGTTGACTATGACCTCGACGGGGTGCAACAGGATATGTCCTTTCTGGAGATGCTGGACTACCTCAATGAAAAGCTGATCATGCAGGATGAGAGGCCTGTAGAGTTTGACCACGACTGCAGAGAGGGGATCTGTGGTACCTGCGGACTTTTTATTAATGGTCGTGCGCATGGGCCGCTGGAAGGTACGACCACATGTCAGTTGCACATGCGAAGTTTTTCGGATGGCGATACCATTTATATAGAACCTTTCCGTGGAGGACCGTTCAGAGTGATCAGGGACCTTCGGATAGACCGTTCAGCCTTTGACAGGATCATTACGTCCGGTGGCTTTATCTCCACTTCCGTGGGTGATGCTCCGGAGGCCAATGCCATCCCCATTACACATGATGAAGCAGAATCAGCCTTTGATTCGGCAGCCTGTATCGGATGCGGAGCCTGTGTCGCTACCTGCAAGAATGGTAGTGCAGCCCTGTTCACCGCAGCAAAGGTCACACACCTCGCCAAACTACCTCAGGGGCAGGCGGAGGCAAAACAGCGGGTTTTGAATATGGTTACCCAAATGGATAAGGAAGGCTTTGGTCATTGTTCCAATACTGAAGCCTGTCAGGTGGAATGCCCTCAGGAAATATCGGTTGCCAACATCACAAGAATGAACTGGGAGTATAATAAAGCCCGGATCACTCGATAGGATCAGGTAAAATCCGACCAGATCAACGCAGCTGCTCCTGAAACGGCAGCTGTTTTGTTAAGCATACCAGAGGGGAGTAGCTTTACTTTACCCTTATAGACCTGAAGCAGATTTTCTTCCATATGTTTTTTTGCAGGATCAAAGATCCATTTGCCACTAAGCGCCAGTCCACCCACGAGAAAGAAAGCTTCCGGCTGTGAGAAAGTGGTGAAATTCGCCAGTGCCTTGCCCAGTATTTCACCCGTATATTCATAGGTTTTGAGGGCGATAAAATCACCTTCTTCCGCGGCTTGGGTAATCTCCTCGCCGTGGAGGTCATTGAAGGCTATATTTCTGAACCGGCTGTCTTCCATATACTTGCTCAGCATGTACAATACGGTGCGTTTCAGTCCCGTGGCTGATACATAAGCTTCCAGACCACCTTTTACCTGCAAACCGGTCATACGGCCATCCTCAGGCATAATGGCAAAATGTCCCAACTCACCGGCAAATCCATCATAACCGTCCACCAGTTTTCCGTTGGAAACGATGCCACTGCCTAACCCCGTACCTAGTGTGATCACTACAAAATCACTCATACCCTTGGCATTGCCAAAAAGCATTTCACCTATGGCCGCCACGTTGGCATCATTGGTGATCTTGATGGGTACATCAATGCGTTCACGTAATTTGGCCACCAGGGGTACTGTACCTTTCCATAGCAGGTTGGAGGCATGCTCAATGGTACCCAGCCGACTGGAGGCGTTGGGCGCACCTATGCCGATGCCCAGGAGATCCATGTCCGACGATAGCTTTTCCGTTAATTCATCGATGGACAGCTTCACTTTGTCCAGATACTTTTCCAGATCAGGATATTCTTTGGTACGGAAGTTGGTCTTTACCAGGCACTCTCCGCTTTTATTGACCAGGCCTATTTTGGTTTTGGTACCTCCAATATCTATTCCTGCTACTATTTCCATTTGCTTGAGCGATTGAAGAATTGTTTACTATGTTGTTGACGCCCGGCAAATTACAGATTGTTGACTGGAATATGCATATGGGATACTAAAAATATTAACATCACATACTAAGATATTATCCCCTGGATGAAACTGGGGGCTCTACTGGCTTTAATCTGTAGTTGAAATCCTACATTACAAATTAGTGAGTGAACGACCCTTGACTTAATGTGTTTGTTAAGGTTTGGCAAGGCAAAATTTGTGGGACAGGACCAAGTGGCGCTGGGTTAACTGAAGCAAGGAGTTCCCAAAGGATTTGATAACGTAGACAAAATGCATCAAAGAAAAAGGCGTCTCATTGAAGGAACGCCTTTTGATTTATTAGTACCCAGGGCCGGAGTCGAACCGGCACGGCCGAAGCCCCCGATAACTATCCATAGCCATTAACTTAAGAGTTAACTGACTGATAAAGAGTGACATGTATTCACACTTCCTCCACCGAGGAAGATTGTAGTTTTTTC
>LYSV01000074.1:0-14852 GCA_001657315.1 Flammeovirgaceae bacterium BBD 1991-12
GTCATTAAAATGGGGGGAAAGGTGAACGTCACATCCCATCAGCTGATCAAAAACCTGAACCACGAGTATAAACCGGTATTTACAGAGGCGAGGCACCTGAGCGACGAAGAGGCCAATATCATAAAGGAAGCACTCAAAGTAAATAAGGAACAGGCGAATTTACAGCCTGCCGTTGCGGTTACACAAAAGGTGAAGGAGCATCTCAATATCGAAAGTGATCTGCCTCCCATAAAATTCCTGTACACCGTCCTTAAGGATTATAATTATTTTACCTCCCAATGAGCGGTAACAAGGAGTATTCAAGGGAGCAACTGGCACTGCGAAACGGACAGGACCGTGAAGAGATATGGGTGGCCTATAAAGGAAAGATCTATGATGTGACAAAATCAAGAATGTGGAGCAAAGGGCAACACTATGAGCACTGGGCTGGCCAGGACCTGACAGCAGAACTGGGAGATGCCCCTCATGATGAAAATGTTTTTGACCGGTTTGACGTAGTAGGAACAGTGGCTAAGCATCGGTAACATTCGTGGCACCACGACGCTCAGCCGAATGGTGACAAAATGAACCTGATTTAATATACAAACGACTTAGAACATATGGATGCATATATTACTTAAAATCCAAAGCTCAAAAGGCCGAAACCTTGTCGGTGACAGTCGTGGCACCACTGATACTTAGATAATGAAAGATGACAGGAACCTTATTCGTACATGTTTATATAACTCAATAAAGTAAAATCTGCAGTGGTGCCACGACTCCTAATCCGAATGATAAACAAATAACCTTGGTTTAATGCAGCAACTTATTCAAGAAGAGGCAAGGCTATTACCTGAACGATTCTACCATCTTTTCAATAGAGGCAATAACAGACAGCCTATCTTTTTTCAGAAAAGGAACTACATCTTCTTTCTCCGGAAAATAAAAACACACTTAGCTCCTTGCGCAGATATTCTGGCCTATTGTCTGATGCCTAATCATTTCCACATCTTACTTTATACAAAGTCAGAATTCGAAAATACCAGCTTCTCAAAAGGTTTAAGAACTATGCTAAGTTCCTTTACCCGGGCTATCAACCATCAGGAACAACGCAGTGGGTCACTTTTTCAGCAGAACTCAAAAACAAAGGATATTGAAAATTACCCTTTAATTTGCATGAACTATATTCATCAAAACCCTTTGAAGGCGAGGTTGGTCGGTAAAATGGAGGAATGGGAATTCTCTTCGATCCACGAGTATCTTGAGGAAAAGGTAGCAGTAAAATTATGCAACAGGCACAGAGCTTATGAACTTATTGGGATCCCGATGGATTCACAAGAATTTCTCAAGCAGAGTTATTCGTTATTAGATGATAATTTGATCAGGAAAATCATGGAATAGTTGCCACATATATTAACTGGCAGCAGTCGTGGCACCACTGATACTTAGATAATGAAAGATGACAGGAACCTTATTCGTACATGTTTATATAACTCAACAAAGTAAAATCTGGAGTGGTGCCACGACTCTCAAAGATCAATAAAGACCGAAACTTTGTTTGTAGTAGTAGAACCATGATTTCAATAATTAGAAAAAATGAAAACCTTGTATGACAGATTATAGATATCAAAGTGGTGCCACGACTCTCAACCTAAAAACAGAAAACAATGATCTTAGTAGCAGATAGTGGGGCTTCCAAAACAGCATGGAGGCTAATCCGGAAAGACGGCAGCATTGAACAATATGAGACTACCGGCTTTAACCCGTATTACCAGTCCGGTGAGCAACTGGATCGTGATGTTAGTGAAGCACTGGCCCCGAGGGTAGACACGGACATTGCTCAAATATTTTACTATGGATCGGGATGTAGTTCCGATAATAATAAAAAGATCATACATGATATACTGGGCAGGCATTTCACCAATGCTGAAATTGAAGTATCACATGATCTGCTGGCAGCAGCCCGGGCTTTATGTGGCCATAAGCCCGGAATAGCATGTATTTTAGGCACAGGGGCGAACTCATGCTATTTTGACGGGCAGCATATTGTAGAGAATGTGACCTCTCTTGGATATGTCCTTGGTGATGAAGGAAGCGGCGCCTGGTTTGGCAAGGTACTGATAGCAGATTACCTGCGAAAGGACCTGCCACAGGGTCTTGCAGACCGGTTCACAAAACGCTTTGGGCTGGACCGTAATGCCGTGCTGGACAGGGTCTACCATCAGGAAATGCCAGGTCGGTTTCTGGCCGGCTTTGCCAGATTCATCTTTCAGAACATCAAGGATCCCTGGTGTTACCGGTTGATCTATGATGGCTTCAGTTTGTTCTTCGATAAAAATGTTATGAAATACGCACAGGTGGATAAGGTGCCTGTACATTTTACAGGGTCAATAGCCTTTTATTTCAGCAATATCCTACGGCAGGTGGCGAATGACAAAGGGGTAGTGTTGAAAAATATTGTAGAGGGGCCGATAGCCGGGTTGACCTTATTCCACCAAAAAAGCTAATTTTAGGTATGAATGTCACAGAATCCCCATCACACTATGACCATCTGGAAAAAATGACAGTCCGGGATCTGCTGATCAACATCAACAAGGAAGACAGCACAGTTCCCAAGGCAGTAATGCGGTCCATGCCTCAGATAGAGGCTCTCATACCTGAAATAGTGAAGCAGTTGAAAGTGGGAGGACGCCTTTTTTATATAGGCGCGGGTACCAGCGGCAGGCTGGGTATTCTGGATGCTTCCGAGATACCTCCCACCTTTGGTATGCCTCACGGGGTTATCATAGGGATCATTGCTGGTGGCGACGGTGCTATTCGCAGGGCTGTTGAATTTGCTGAAGATGATATACACCAGGCATGGAAGGACATGGAAGAGTTCCAGATCAACCATAAAGATGTAGTGATCGGTATCGCTGCTTCCGGTCGCACTCCGTATGTCATTGGTGGGGTAAAGGAAGCCCGCAACAGAGGGCTGATCACAGGGTGCATAGTATGCAACCGTGACTCGGAGCTGGCCAAAAGCGTCACCTTCCCGGTGGAGGTGGTAGTGGGCCCTGAATTTGTAACGGGAAGCACACGTATGAAAGCCGGCACCGCACAAAAGCTGATACTGAATATGATCTCCACCACCGTAATGATCCAAATGGGAAGGGTGAAGGGAAATAAAATGGTCGACATGCAGTTGAGTAACAACAAACTGGTTGACCGTGGCGTTAGGATGTTGATGGAAGAGTTGTCCATTGGTCGTGAGGAAGCACAGCAACTGCTGGACAAGCACGGATCGGTAAGAAAGGTGATAGATTTTATTCGTAGAGATGCATGAAATTGAACCGTACTATAACTGGCTTAATTTTTATAACGTAGCAGAAGATCCCCAGTCACCCTACCACGGCAAGGAGTACAATCACGATCTTTATTCGGAAACCATTTACGGTTATTATATAGATCCGGCATGGGATTTTATGGGTTCGGAGACCTTGTATATAAAAATATTGTTCGCAGATTATGACCGGGGCTTTTCAATTATCGAGTTTATTGGTGAATGGAATGACACCATCAACAATGATATCATGCACCTCAAAAGGAATATCATTGATCACCTGTTAATTAACAGGATCAACAAGTTTATACTCATCGGCGAAAATGTATTTAACTTCCACGGCTCGGATGACTCTTATTATGAAGAATGGTTTGAGAATGTGGAAGACCTGGATGAGTTTTCAGAATCCGGTTGGATCGCAGGGGTCAATTTTCCGGATTTTATTATAGATGAGTTGAAAAACTATAATATTGACGCCTACATCAACTTGGGGGGAACGCTACAGTTTCCCAGGTGGAGGACCATGATGCCTTACCAGTTTTTCAACCAGATAGATAAGGTGATCCGTTATCGTTTGGGGAGTTAGTTGATGGTTAGTGAGTTGTTCGTTGATAGTTGTTTAGGTCGAAACTCCATAACTGTACTTCCAGTTAACAATAGATCAACAGTAATCGCTCATTAACCAACAGCCATCAACCAATCACTATCAAACTAAACCACCTTATCCACAGATGCTGATTTGGAGATCAGGTATCGCTTCCCTGATTTTACTTCAAGACAGATGTAACGTGTTCTTTTCAACGCCTCTTTTTTGAAGGTTCGTTTACCCAGGCGGAAGAGGGAGCCGAGTTCTATATCCTGAAGCACAGTAGACCGGTTTGTATCATAGCCGGCCAGGGCCATGGTAAGGTTGTGATCATTGCATGAAGATGCGCTGGGGTTGCGCAGATAGTGGACAACGTGCTTCAGCAGCTCCTGTGGAAACACAGTGGTGTTCAGCAGAGGAATCATTAATTCCTTAAAGCTGTTTTTCCACTCGCGGCCATGCGGCGGAACGGACCTTTTGTGCTTTTTGTAGGTGACAAGGTGAGCTACTTCGTGAATATAGGTGATCAGAAATGAATACGGATTGAGATCGTTGTTGACGGTGATGGTATGTTTTCGGGATCGCGGATCGTATTTGTAGTCTCCCAGCTTGGTGGCACGCTTCCTTTTGATCCTGAATACAAAACCATGATGCTGCCACAGTTTCATGCAATAGTCTACGGCAAGAGGAGGAAAAAATCGCTGGAGGATCTCGCGGTTATTCAAGTGAAAAACTTTTTCTGTTCATCACTCAATATTAAAACAAAAAAAGGCCACACGGAAGGTGTGGCCAGGAAAAATGGTTTCAATGAATCACTAGGAATCCTGAACTACAGAATCAGCTTCTTCAGTAACTTCTTCAACCTCCTCCACTGCTTCCTCTGTCTCTTCGGCTACTTCCTCTACAGCTGTTTCAGTGGCTTCAGTAGTCTCTTCAACCACCTCTTCTGTAGCGGACTCTTCTGTTTTTGCTGTGTTGCCACATGCTACAAAAGCAAATGTAAAGCCGAACGCTAACAACAGGGTTAATAGTTTTTTCATATTACACAGGTTTTGATTATAAGGCGCTAAGATATATACAAAGAAAGCAATGAGTCAACCGGATGTCATTTTTTCCTGAAAAACAAACGAACAGGAACCCCCTCTAAATCAAAGTGTTTCCTTAGTTTATTCTCCAAAAAACGCTCATAAGGGGCCTTTATGTACTGTGGCAGGTTACAAAAAAAAGCGAAAGTAGGGGTCACACCAGGTAGCTGAGTGATGTACTTTATTTTGATATATTTACCTTTTATCGCTGGAGGAGGGTACCTTTCGATCTCCGGAAGCATCACCTCATTCACCTTTGAAGTGGGTATTTTCTGGCTTCTGGCATGGTAAATAGCCACTGATTTTTCAATAGCCTGAAAAATACGCTGCTTTTTGATCACCGATGTGAAAAGAACAGGGATATAGTCAAGTGTGCCAAGCTTTTGTTCAATTTCTTTTCTGAATGCATCGGCGGTTTTACTGTCTTTTTCTATCAGATCCCACTTGTTGACCATCAGCAGCATACCTTTATTATATTTTTTTGCCAGATTGATGATACTCATGTCCTGCGCTTCTACACCTTGCCGGGCATCTACCAGAAATATGCATACATCACTGTCCTGTAGCGCCTGAATGGACCGCAACACGGAATAGAACTCAATGTCTTCCTTTACTTTTGATTTTTTCCGGATACCGGCAGTATCGGTGAGAATGAAGTCCTTACCGTACAGCGTATAGCGTGTGTTTATGGAATCCCTTGTGGTGCCTGCCTCATCAGTGACGATAGTACGTTCCTGCCCCAGCAGCGCATTCAGAAAGGAAGACTTTCCCACATTGGGTCTCCCCAGTATGGCTATTCTGGGTATACCCTCCTCAGGGGTTTCATCTCCTTCATCAAAGTGGGATACTACCTCATCCAGCAGGTCTCCCGTACCGGACCCGCTTGCTGATGAGACGGGGTGGACCTCACCCATGCCCAGAGCATAGAATTCTGCGGCCATGTGCATACGTTCGGTAGTATCTGCCTTATTGGCTACCACGTACACCGGTTTTCTGGAGGTACGGACCACCCGGGCAAAATCCTTGTCAAGGTCAGTAAGACCCGCGTAGCTGTCTACCATGAAGAGTACCACAGAAGCTTCTTCCAGAGCCAGCTCCACCTGTTTTCTTATCTCACTTTCGAACTTATCTTCAGACCCTGTGACATAACCACCCGTATCAATGGCTGTGAAATGATGACCATTCCACTCAGCAAAGCCATAATGCCGGTCGCGTGTCACTCCGCTCTCGTTGTCCATAATGGCCTTTCTCTTTTCAATCAGGCGATTAAAAAGTGTTGATTTGCCTACATTGGGTCGCCCTACTATTGCTACTATGTTTGCCATTAACTTTTACTCAAGATGCCGGTTGCTATAACCAGGCTCACACCTAACAACACAATTAACTAATAACTGATAACTAATAACCAAACCCCCTCAGGGCTCTTTCCTTCCTCCTCCAGTCTTCCGCTACCTTCACAAAGGTTTCCAGGTGAATTTGCTTATCGAAAAACTGCTCAAGATCGGCTCTTGCCTCCATACCTACCTTTTTCAAAGCCAGTCCTCCCTTACCTATGATGATCCCCTTCTGGCTTTTACGCTCCACATATATTTCTGCTCTGATCCTGATGATCATCTCATCTTCCTTAAACTCGGTGACCACCACCTGTGTACTGTAAGGTACCTCCTTTTTGTAGTTTAGAAATATCTTTTCCCTTACCACCTCTTCTACAAAGAATCGCTCCGGCTTATCTGTCAGCTCATCCTTTGGAAAATAGGCCGGGTGCTCCGGAAGCTCAGCAAGTATGGCGGCAAAAACCTTTTGGACGTTGATCCCTTCCAGTGCCGAAACCGGGATATATTCCCTGGCATCCACCATCTCGCGCCACCATGTAAGCTTGTCTTCCACCTGCGTACCCTTCGCCTGGTCGATCTTGTTAAGAATAAAAATGACCGGAGCTTCCACCTTTTTCAGGCTCTTTTCGATCTCTTCATCAAATTTTTCGTAAATATCGGTAACAAAGAGCACCACATCCGCGTCTTCCAGCGAGGACCTGACAAAGCGCATCATTGAGTTGTGCAGTTCGTATTCCGGTTTGATGATCCCGGGTGTATCGGAGTATATCACTTGAAAATCATGACCGCTGAGGATGCCCATGATGCGGTGGCGTGTGGTTTGGGCCTTTGAAGTGATGATGGAGAGTCTTTCTCCTACCATCTGATTCATAAGGGTTGATTTGCCTACATTGGGCTTTCCTATAATACTAACAAAACCAGCTCTATGGGGTGTACTGTTTTCCATTTTCAGGGGGCAAAGGTACTTGATTTTTTTTCATTCTGAGATGGTATGAATATTGCTTTTGATATAAAACAAAGCCTGACCCCATGAAAAATCTCTACCTTCCCGGCCTGCTGATGCTTATGGCATCCTGCACCCACAGACTTGTACCTACCTGGTACGATGTGGCTACTGACCACAGACCTCTCACAGAAATTACAGACCAGAATGTGACCGTAAGGCTTGAAAATCTGGAACTCAGAGAGAAGTATATGATCTTTGACATGGAAATATTGAATGGCACCAGCTACGATATACCCATTGACCTCTCTTCCATTTACTGCTACTCCTCCAGCTCAAAATTCAAGGCAATCGGAAGTCAGGGAGAAGCAAATGTTGAAAGAAAAAACCAAAGTCACGAGCAACAGCTCCTGCCAGCAGTACTGCAGACCCAGGCCATGACACTTGAAGAGGTGAATGACTTCTACGAGCAAAAGCTGAAAACAAAAGCAGAAGTAGGGGTGCTATTGGCGGTATTGGGTGCCGGGCTCATCATATACGATGCCGTGATGGACGCCGAGGACTATAGTGACGAGAACTGGACGCGTGAAAAAGAGAGGAACAGCATTACACGGGACCTGGTTACAATCTCCTCACTGGCTGCTATGAGCGTGGTAAGCGACATCAATGATCACGAATACGTAAAAACACTGGAGGACCTTGAATACTTACCACAGGAAATGCTGATAGCGAATACTGTAAAGCAGGGGGAGCGTGTGCGGGGAAAGATATATGTAAGGAATGTTTACCTCTACAAATACTACCGGCTTATCGTGCCCTTTGAAAATGTGTCGTTTGTGTTTGATCTGAGGCGTGCGAATGCGGCAGAACGGCAGAAAATAAGAACTCCAAAATATTAAAACAGGTCGCACTTGTGTTTTTAAATTTATACCCGTACATTTGCATTCCAATTTTGAAATCGCGGGGTGGAGCAGTTGGTAGCTCGTTGGGCTCATAACCCAAAGGTCGCAGGTTCGAGTCCTGCCCCCGCTACTAGAAAAATCAGGCAGTTACGATCAAAAGTAGCTGCCTTTTTTATTTTCTGTAAAACATATGTAAAACAAATCGGATTTTTGGCTCAATCTTTTTCGATCTTTCATACTCACCGAGCTTCTTGCAGACATTTATTGCACTTAATGCCACGGACAACATACTACATAAGATTGAATCGAAATTCGAACACAGCACATTCATAAAGCTACTAAAATGCCTAATGATAAATACTCTCCCTATACATTTGATGAAATGCTAGATGCGATTGGCCTTCTCAGAGACTCCCCATTTGCAGATCTATCAGACACCCAAATAAAAACGCACCTCTTACGCATGATGAATGGGGGCCAAATAAATACTTGGAATATGAATACGCGCAGCTTTCGAATACGACATGCGGAAGATGGCCAATTTGTATCTGACATCAAAGGCCTCATAGCGAAGGAGCCGCCTCACGACAAATATAATCGATGTAACACCAAAGAGAACTCAGCTTACTACGCGGCGTTGAATATCGAAACAGCACTTCTGGAAAGTAATGCAGAAGAAGGAGAACTCTATCAGGTACTGGAGATGTCACCAAAAGAAAACACTCTACTCAATACTGTGATTGTTGGTTGGCTAGATTACTTGCGACGACATAACTCACCGCCACCGCTGCTAAGAGCACTGCACAACAACCAGGCCAAGACAGCGAAGGAATTAATAGAGGAAATAGCACCTGAAGGCGCTACTAAACAAATACTGTTTGACGCGTTTATTGCTGACCAGTTTCGAAAGATTGTTCCGAACGATAAAGATGAGGGATATCGTGCAACTGCTTTGTACAGCTCTCTTATGCTGGAAAATGACAGATTTGAACAGATTCTCTATCCCAGCGTGGCAAATTTCGGCGGTTGGAACGTCGCAATTCGTCCAGACCTCGTAACAGAGTGTTTGGAAGTATCTTCTGTACATTTGATCCGAGTTGATCAAGACCTCGGGTACGGGATGTATGATTGTACAGTCGTTGGACAAGGTTCATTGTCTGGAAGCGAGATTACTTGGACTTGCGGCGACGATTACATCTCGAAAAGTGGAGAATCTCCTTTCTTCCGAGACACGATTAGAGATCCATTCAGTCGACTCTCCTATGCACGACGGGTCGAAAAAGCGCTTAGCACACTTCCCAATGATGCTGGGAAGAAACAATTCCTTTATGTGCTTAACGTTCACGTTTCGGATTACGACGGACCAATTGCAATGGACGAATATGTATTCAACAAATTTGATAACCAATCTTTGTCTGCGCTTCGCGACCTGCTTGAGGTTTGCGACTTGGACATTCGCAACGAGGTTATCAAAAACGCAAAATTCCTTTTAGCAACGGACTCATATCTCGACCTTGACTGTGTAGAACGTCATTTGAATGACAGGTTTGGTGAAGATCCTGACAGATTAGTGAGGTCCGTTCTGCTGAGCTACAATACCCAGTATAGAGACTGGGGCGCGCGGTATAGAGCCACCGAAAACCGCTTGAGTATTACTATGCAGTCAATCGATGAAATTTCAAAGATTTGCCAAAGCTAGTCCTGAAAGATTTGACCCGATTTCCATTCATTTACTGCTATGTCCCATATGTCTGCTTTGGATCATATTCAGACATTTTTCATTTTAGTGTTTCGGTATTTTATAGAGATATATTCGCCGGCACCAGTAGAGGCTAGTATTTTCTCCAAGAACAATTATTGCCTGTGTAGGTGTGATAACAGATGGTATGGAAAACAGATTTGGATCAATTGTTCGGTGGTTATTTCCTCGTCGAGTGAAAGACTCTAATCTTCTCAATCTTTGAATTTTAGATTAGGCATACTAGCCCCTTTGACTTCAAAGATTAGAGTACCATCAATAATCCTTTCACTCCCATCTGTTTTATCTACAATTGAATAAGTTATTCCTTCTTCAATTTTTCGAATACGAAATCTGTCAGGAACGACCCATTTAGAATTATAGGGTTTAAAACTTGGACTTATGTTTTTTATGTTATTCCACTTTATCGGTTTATTTACCGGAAAATTGGTTATCAAAAATTGTATTGTGGGATACCCTTCACTAGTATCAATAACTTTAGGAACTGGAGGGGAAGCTAGAGGAAGTAATCGTTCAGGTTGATTTTCAGGATGGACTAATACAATCGCTTTTTCTTTGTTAGTGCCCTGCGCTACATCCCACGCCGTAGAAATAAACCGATACAACATATCGTTTGTAAGCACAAATGGATTAAGTGTTTGATCCTTATGATGTGCTCTTTTATCAAATCCAGGCAATGTATAATGCGTGCAAAAATGAGTGCAAAGAATGTCGTATCTTGTATCCTTTAGAAAATTTTTACGGTCCAAAACTTCTTTTAGCCATGCTTCGGGTTCGTAAGGAATCCTAATTTCGGCAAAGAACGGCTCTTTTTCCTTTAGTGCTGTTGCGTAGAATTCGAAAAGTTTCTGCGGACCTAATGCAGAAAATTCTATTCTTGTTTCAGAATCATTAGGATCATTTGGAACAAGGACACAATCAGGTGGATCGCTAGGAGGAATTTCCACATTGTATCCACTTGGGTAGCGTTTTATACTCAACGGATCTAAAAGTTCTAATGCCCAGCTTTCATCATTTTTTAAGGACCTGCTCATTTTAGTTATTTTGATTTTAGTGCATATTTTTGATTAGAGATAAAGCTATAGTCAAGTCGTTATAGCATGATCGTTTTTATGCCATCATAGAAATTATTGGTCTTTGTTGATCGTGAACAAATCCTGCCCCCACAACCAATTCAAAATCATGGGTTAAGCTTATGGTATTTCTCAGCTAGTTCTTAACCATAATGACGTTCGCATTTCTATTCGCAGAGGCGTGCCTTGCAGCAGTCCATTTTTCTTCAATAGTATTTCTCAATCCCTCCAAACCCTTTTATTAGCCGGTTTTCTCTCGTTTTGCCAATAAAATTCAAAAGGCGTTTTCTGAACTCTTCCGGTCGTTTTCGGGCGCTGTCAATATAGGCTATTCTTATTCTTTTATAGGGGTCAGAAAATTTTTGGTAGTTCTCCCAGGCTATGGTATCCTTTCTTATTTCTTCCAATATGTCCAACGGAAAATCAAACTTCTTATTTACTATAGTTTGGAGATCTTCCTTAACCAAAGGATGGATCATATCTTCGTTAAGCAACCATTTTAATCTTTCCTTATTGGCCTGAGAATAGGTGCTTTTGTCCTTCCTTTTTGTAAACCGCTGGATGGTGTGGTCATCGTCAAGTGATTTTACGGTACTGTCTATCCAGCCGAAGCAAAGAGCTTCCTCAACAGCGGTATTGTATTCAATACGCGGTTTCCCGGTACTTTTTTTCGGATAGATCAGCCATATCTCCTTCCTGGAGTTGAAGTGGGCTGACAACCAGTTCCGCCAGTCCTCTCTTTTTGTTACATATAATGTTTCCAGCTCTTTCATTGCTTCATAGCCAACAACAGTGTTGATACAGTATTTCTTTTATCGTTTTAATACATGTTTCTGATACAGGAAGTCCGGACTTAACTGATCACGATCCAACCACGGATATGTATAAATTTAGTAACTCACCTTAAAAGCACAAGGTTGCAGGAATGTCATTTTATACGCTGGTAATTCTGCTGTCCCATGCGGGGAGGGGGCAAATCCGCCAGGAGGGCCGTAGGGTATTGCAAAAATTTGAAGCTAACCGCCTGATATCAGGTATTAATGAACAACGACAAACCTCTTGGTTAACCGCAGACTGTTCTGGCGAATGTGCATAACATACATACCTTCCGGAAAGGAGGACACATCCAGGTAGGCTTCAAGCTCCGGTGAGTTTAATTCAAATGAGCGGCTGAAAGTGAGCCTTCCATGGTGATCGATGATCTCCAGAGAGGTGGTAACCGGGGAATTGACCATTACCACAATGTTCAGGTCTCCATCCGACGGATTAGGGTAAAGCTGTTTATAGGCTACATTGTTGTTGGTTTTAGGCCGATCAGAGCAGGAAAGTAATGTACAAATGATCACAACCAGGCAGAAAATGAATCTTTTCATAATCACGATTTTTAGGTAACTTGAATGTAGCTTTCCTATGCTTCTTAGGTATTAAATCAGCATTATAATAATGAGAATTTGGCACCAGCCTCAAGTCTGACGGTTTCAAACCGTCTGATCCCGGGCCTGTCCTGGAAATTGACCGAGTCCCGCAGGAATCGAATATCCCTGACAAGAAGTTCTGTTTCCCCCTGCCCCGAGGGGATCAGAATAAATCGCTTCGATAGGGAGAAGCTATCAGGCGCCTCCGGTGAAAGGAATTGATAGCTCCTGATAAACCTTTGGGACTTTTTCAGCAGGAAAGGTTCTGTGTCAACCTGTGGCGATTCATCAGAGACCAGATTTAACTGCCCGGGATAAAGATGGATCACGTCATTACCATGGTTCACAATTTTTACGTTCAGATAAAGTGTGTCTTTCAACTGGTAGGCACCGAACTGTAAATTGGCACCGGCAATGGATATTTCATTCTGATCGGCATAAACAAAACCTGATCTCCCCTGCGATGACTGATACTGCTGTTGCCTGGTGATGTCAATATGGGGAGAAAAAAGTGTCAGGCTTGTCTCCGTACCGTATTGTTTGTTGTATGTTTCCCAATCGCCTGATGAAAGCTGAAAACGGGTGGATACAGCGCCTGAAGGAAGGTTGATCCTTAACACATAAGCATGATTCAGATCACCTGAAAGCCCGGTTTTCATGAACAGCCACCTGTTATTGACAGGCTTAAATCTCAGGCTTTTTTTATCGCTTGCCCCCGGACCAATGCCCCATGGGTCTGTGAGATCCGTAGGTTCGCAAAAGTTGCCTCCTTCAGTCTCCAGCGTGACATGCGCAGTTTCCAGCACTACCTGTTGGTCTGATCTGTTGACAAATACAATGTCCGCTCTGAGCAGTCCCAGGTCCGGGTCAGCGACCAGTTGACC
Organism: Flammeovirgaceae bacterium BBD 1991-12; assembly: GCA_001657315.1. GTDB lineage: Bacteria > Bacteroidota > Bacteroidia > Cytophagales > Cyclobacteriaceae > Fulvivirga. The sequence goes on from LYSV01000074.1 coordinate 13,283, forward strand.
CATAAGTTGGTAATCCGGATCTGGTGCTTCGGGTACTGACTGGAATTTCAGCCTGAAGTCAGGGTAGACATTGAGCTGATCTGTAAAATACTTTTGCGCCGATCTTTCATGGTCGGGTGTGCAGGAAAGCATCAGCAACAGAAATATGTATTGAAATGACCTCAAGAGTTTTAAAAGGTTTATAACGGGTCTCTTAGTGTCTTTGAACCTCCGATAGCTATCGGAGGCTCGAAGACACCAATAAAATCACGAAGTGATCCCCGATCCATTAAAGGGTATTTACTTTGGCGACCAGATCGAGTAGCTGTTGGGAGGACACTGGATCTCCACCCACTGATCCCCCTGAGTGACGGGCTCCCAGCTGGAGTTACCAGCATAGTCCTTGATCCTGGTACTGGCCCAGTTGGTCTGTATCCATCGCTCTACCCAGCTGTTCGAGTCGTTCAGATAGACGACCAGGCCCGGTGAACCATTTCTTCTGGCAATGTATTCGTCAGTATCCGTATACAGAATGGAGGTAGAGCCCACAGCTTTGTTCCTGTGTATCCAGATCAGGTTATCCAGTTTGCTTTTATCCAGCCACTCTTCGTAGTCCCTGTAAAATACCGTTGGGTATCCTTCATGGGTCATGATGTAGGCATAGGCATGCATTTTGTCCCAAATGATATCGGTATCATGGTTGGCCACAAAAGTAACGGCTTTAAACGCATCCCTTTTCCAAAGCATATCATCGTTGAGTTTGTTGAGATTGTTACCATCAAAGGCCTCGTCCATTTTGTAATAAGCTGCAAAATCAAATGCCGAAGCGGTTCTGTTCGTGCTGTTTACCCAGTTCTGCAAAAGACCGGCGTTGCCATCCCAGTATTCCCCTACGGCAAATCCACCTACGTCATTCACCCAGTCACGCACTACCCAGCCACCGAAGCCTTTCACGTAGTCAAATCGCCAGCCATCAAAGCCCATGGTGTTTTTGTAGTATTTTCCCATACTGTCATTTCTTTTCCACAGCCAGTCCTGTACGTAGGGTACGGAATGGCTTACGTCCGGGAACCCGCCGAATATACCTTCGTCCGAATTGCGGATGCCGTTGGGGTGAAAATCATTGTAGCTCCGGTAGAATTTGCCTGAAAGCGGATTGAAATCGGTGTAGGTATTCTTGCCGGCCCAGGGATTCCATTCCAGATCTCCCCCGCTGTTATGGTTGATCACGATATCGGCATACACTTCGATGTTGTGCTGGTGGGCTGTTGAGATCAGGCTCTGCAGCTCTGTTTTGGAGCCAAATCTTGTTTCGGTGGACCCCTGCTGATTATAGTTGCCAAAATCCCAATAATCGAAAGGGTCGTATCCCATGGAAAACGGTCCGTTCTGCGCTTTGGAAACCGGAGGGAGCCAGATGGCCGAGAAGCCCGCGGCATCCCAGGCTGCAATTTTGTTCTTCACTGTGTTGTACCATGTACCTCCGGCGGGTACATCCCAGTAAAAGGCCTGCATGAGCACTCCGCCACCGGGGCCGGGTACCTTACCGTTAACGGGATCTGATTTGGACCATTCATTCTGCTCACGAGTG